>NZ_JBIXKO010000002.1:0-413286 GCF_044751765.1 Pectobacterium sp. CHL-2024
CGTTTCATGGCAACGTCCCCCTTGATTAAGGATAGCGTTGCATCGACCCATTGAACTCACAGCGCGAAGTGGCCAGACCGAGGGGCTGTCAGGTCTGCTTTGGGCGAGGAGCGGAAGTTGACTTAATTAGATTACAAGGGGGGCTTCAAATGTTACTGGCGCGATTTTCTGGGATACTTATAGCTTGGGCCGCTTCACTTCGGATACTTCCATGCCGCCAAACTTCTTGCGCCAAGTGTAGAAAGTAGCGTCCGAAATAGTGTGTTTGTGGCAGAGTTCCTGGGCAGAAACCCCGGCTTCGGCCTCGCGAAGGATGCTGATGATCTGTTCGTCGGAAAAATGCTTCTTCATGGGAATGTCCTCACGTTATTGAAGAAGACATTATTAACATCGCGGTGTATTAATGAACGGGGAGCAGGTCAATTCCAGTTATTCAGCATGATACCACTTATACAAACCGCACCGACTCATACCACGCCTTAATTGCTTCGTCGTCCAGCCAGAAAGTCATGGAGCCGCAATTGATAAGAGAATTGTTGTAAGAGTGCCAGTTGGTTACTCTGAATCTCTGCTTAGCCAAGAAAGTGCCTGCGTTGTCAGGGAATGCGTGATCTGATCCTTCAATGCAGAAAAAGTTCGATTTATTAAACAACACTCCCTTGACGGGATTTACGTCGCATCTATAATGCGTGAGAGGGAGTACTGCGCAATTTTAGCAAAAAAATATAAAATAGCACTACTAACTTCCCTTTATTTTTAGTTCGTTAAAGATATCTTCGATTACCAATCCATTTTTAATTAAATGTTGCACAATGTTTTTATGTTCTTTGAAATCATCAATATGCAAGCCATGATCTTTTTCTTTGGCAATTCTCGTGATCACATGTACGCTATCTGTATAATCAATCTTATTTTTAAGATCATTGAGAAAATTGATACTTGGATTTAAAGTTGAGATTAGCTTACCAAACTCGATTTGTAACTCTTTGGATTGATGAGTATTAATATAATCCTCAATAAAAGAATCAAAATCGCCCTGCAACTCGACTTTAAGGCTTGCTATATCCTTCATAACACTTTCTAACTCAGAAGAATATGGCCGGCCATGTTTAAAATCGAATAAGAAAAGATTTGCTTTCTCAATACATTCGCAAATATAAAAAACTGTATAAAGGGAGAATTTTTGCTTAACTTTTAATTTTCCATAGGCGTAGTGAACCAAAAGATGTTTAGCATTAATAATTTTTTTATTTTTTGAAAGTTGATTATTAGTTGCAGGCGGGTAAATCACCACCTCAATATCATCTAAATTTTGAAAAGTTTTTAAAATAAGAGCCTCAACTTTATTCCAATCGAGGCCCCCATTACCACATCCTAAAGGTGGTATTGATATTGATGTGATTTTTTTTTCGACTATGAGTTTTGCTAAAGATTCAAGACCTTGCGAGATAAAATCATATGTTGATTTTTTTCTCCAACTATCCTTAGTGGGAAAGTTTACGATTATCTTTCCCTTTTCCTCAACAAGTAAAACCTGTCCAATTTTCATTGTACCAGTGCCACAAGCTCTTTTATAAACTTCAAAATTATTGGGAAAACTTTCTTTGAAAGCCAAAGCAATACCCTTTCCCATGACTCCTTGGCAGTTTACAGCATTCACAAGAGCCTGCGATGTAGAAGTTAGAAGATTTCCGCTTGCATACTTAATCATAGAATTAGAACATATAAGAGTTGACTGTTACAAATATACTTAACCCTTGTTTTTTTATCAAGCCTTCAACATATTTTTTTTCGTCGTCATTTTTGACATAGATGCAGCAAAAATTTTTCGGCTCGACCGTTACACTTGATAAACACTCAGCCATACATACAGATTTGCATTCTGCATTTTTATAATCCCTTGTATTCATAAGCTCCCAGTTAATTTGGGCAATTCCTTGGTCATAATCTAAAAGGCTTACAACAGAACTGGAGGATAATGGATGTTTAGGAATAACTTTCCAACCATTTTCATTGGCAAATGTTCGTCTAACCGAAATAATGCAAAATGATTTTTCTTTATTATCTCTCAGGACTCTTCCATCAAATGGATTTTTAGTAAAGAAATGAAAAGGAACCATTGTTTGCAAATTTAAAGATTCGCGACCTGTTATTATTTCACCGTCGGCCACATCAACAAACTCGCCTTTTAATGACGCACGAGATCTTAATCCTGTGTCTAAAATATTAGGCAGATTATCCATACATGTTAAATGATAGAGAAGAACCTGCTCTTCGATTTTTTTCCTTTCGCTCATTTCAACTTATCCTTTTAAATTCGTAAATCCATTTATAAAACCAAACCTCACTGGCAGTCAAGATATTTAAGATTATTCTCATTGTCTGCTTCCTGTCGGTGTAATTTCTATCGTTTTTTTGGTGTGTTATTTGGCATTATTGATATACAAGGTAAAACAACTGCTCAGTGGTTTACTGACGCTGAGTGATTACGATAGCTAGTTTGGGGAGGCAATGGCCATGGTGCATGCGCTGAACAAAATGAAAAAGGCAGGTATGCCTGAAAGAGTATGTATTGCCTGAAAACACAACCAGCTACAGAGATGTTCGCTCAAAATCTGATTTCATCAACAAAGCCTAAGTCCATTGGAAACGAGTATCTGGAGAGCAAGATTTAGATATGCTCAGTTCATAAGGTCACACTTGCAGAGATTTTGGGGTGATACGCGCTCTTAGCTGCTTTCTTTGAAAAACGCAGGGACATTCTGGTCTTCCCCATGAGTACGGATTTTCATTGCATTGATGGGTATGAGCAACGTCCGCTCCTGGCACTTAGCTGCCATGCCAAAAAGAGAGCAGGTCTCCTATGAGCAAGAGCGAAAACTTGCGTCCCCAGCGAGTAAATTTATTAAGTCGAAACCGTCAAAGCCAGATTAGAACTCGCTTGGGGTTGTTCCTATCACTGAACGAAATGCAGCAGAAAACGCGGCAGGACAGGAAAAGCCGAGCTGGTAGGCGATCTGTTTAACGGATACACCATTAGATAGAAGGTCTAACGATGCATATATTCTGGCTCTCTGCTTCCACATTCTGAAGCTGAAACCTGTGTCATGTAAAAAACGGCGGGAAAAAGTACGTTCCGACATATTCGCAATATCAGCCATGTCCATTAAGGTCGCCTCCCACCGATGGCTGAGCATCAGTTCTCTTGCGGCACGAAATAAACGTTCATCACGCGGCATAGGGAGTTCCGCAGTTACGGACGGCGCTTCACTAAGAATTTCCAGTAATAAGAGCGCCATTTTTCGCTTAGCCGCAGCGTTGTATTCATCAGTAAACAGACCCGCGATTAACGCCTTCAACAGCACTGTCGCGTTAATGACATGAACCTGACTGTTCTTCGTAAAATTTGTGCACTCCGCAATAAGGCTGCGACTGACATAGATAGCACGTAATTCTGTATGGGACAGAATGCTGTAAGAGTGAGTCATCAACGGTGGGATCCACAGCGCACGCTGAGGAGGGATAACCCATCGCCTGTCTGCCGTTTCAACAAGCATAACCCCTTTAGTGGCAAACAAGAGTTGCCCTTCAAGATGGTAATGCGGGGGATCGACCTCTCCACGTTGATAAGATATGGCAGTCCCTGACCACCCCGTCGCCTCATCGTGTCTTGGCGCTTTATCTATGCAAACTGACATCTCAGATTGATCCCCTTTGTTTACCATGGTTCAGCTAACACTGCCCGGCTGATCATTTTGGCAGGGTAACGCGTACTGAATTAAGGTTGTAACAAGCATTACAGGAGCATACGCCAATGCGAGTACATTTTATTGTGCATGAAAGTTTCGAAGCGCCCGGCGCTTATGAAACCTGGGCCATGAGTCGCGGTCATGAAATAACGTTTTCCCGTGTTTATGCGGGCGAGAAACTGCCGCAAGATGCCCGGGACATCGATTTGTTGATCGTGATGGGCGGTCCACAGGATCCTGCCTTCACCGTAGATCAATGCGCCCATTTCGATTCAAAAGCTGAGCAAGCGCTGATTGCCTCTGCAGTGAGTTTCGGTAAAGCCATCATTGGTGTCTGTCTGGGCTCTCAACTGATTGGCGAAGCGCTGGGGGCTCCGTTTGCTCACAGCCCGGAAAAAGAGATAGGCGTGTTCCCCATTTTTCTGACGGATACTGGCACCCAAAGCGAGCTGTTCTCTCACTTCGGAAGTCGGCTCAACGTAGGTCACTGGCATAACGACATGCCTGGCCTGACGCCTGAGGCTAAAATCATCGCCTACAGCGAAGGATGCCCACGCCAGATAATTGCTTATTCCGAATTGGTTTACGGGTTTCAATGCCACATGGAACTCACGCTGGATGTCGTCGAATTATTAATTGCACACTCAGATAAGGATTTAAGTCAGGCCGCAAAATATCGTTTCATCAACACCCCAGAAGAACTGCGGGCTCATGATTACAGTGAAATGAACAGGGTTTTATTCACGTTCCTCGACAAACTGGAATCATGCTACTGTAGGTCAAAAGCGTAGCGAAAATAACCTCATCCAAATGACATCATTAGTGCGATAAATAGATGCCGTCATTTTTAAGTTGAGAAAAAGCCCCCGGCTGAGACAGTCATCGGGGGGCTTAGCGGAAGAAAATGTAGAACGTTACAGGCCCAGCTCCGACAGACCGGGATGATCATCCGGACGACGCCCCAATGGCCAGTGGAACTTGCGTTCACTCTCTTTAATCGGCATGTCGTTGATACAGGCGAAGCGGCGGTGCATCAGGCCATCTGCTTCAAATTCCCAGTTTTCGTTGCCATAAGAGCGGAACCAGTTACCCGAGTCATCATGCCATTCATAGGCGTACCGCACGGCGATGCGATTGTCAGTAAACGCCCACAACTCTTTAATCAGACGATACTCAAGTTCTTTTTTCCACTTCCGCGTGAGGAAACCTTTGGCTTCTTCACGATTGGTTGCAAACTCGGCGCGATTACGCCATTTGGTGTCCAGCGTGTAGGCCAGCGATACCTTTTCGGCATCCCGGCTGTTCCAGCCATCTTCAGCGAGTCTCACCTTCTCAATCGCCGTTTCGCGAGTGAAAGGAGGAAGTGGCGGACGAATCTGTTTATCGGACATGGTAGAGCCTCCAACATTTGGATATATCAGTAGAACGGGATTTTTTGAAACTCAGGCCTTAGTGAGAGGCCTGTTTCAACAACAGTTGCGCCACTTCTCTTGCGCTATCGGCGGCGCTGTAATCACCCATCACGTGTGACATGGTGATAGCGCCCTCCATCAGAATCAGCAGCTGTCTGGCCAGGGCTGACGGTTGCTCGATGTTTAATTGCCCGGTGAGTTCCAGCGTGTAATCCAGCAATTTTTGTTTATGCTGCTTTGCGATTTGGCGAACGGGATCGGCAGGGTCTCCGACTTCTCCAGCCGTGTTAATAAAGGCACAACCACGAAAGCCCTCTGACTCAAACCAGCCTTTGAGTACAGTGAACATATTCAGGATGCGCTCCTGAGGGGTATTGCCTTTATCACATTCCGTTCTGAACCAGTGCATCCAGCGTTCATCACGTGCATTCAACGCGGCGGCGGCCACGTCATCCTTGGTCGCGAAATAGCGATAAATACTTTTCCTTGCTACGCCAGAGGTCTTGACCAGAAGGTCCATGCCGGTGGCATGAATACCGTTCTGATAGATAAGTTGCTCAGCGGTCGCCAGGATTTTTTCTCGGGTGTCGTTTAGTTTTTTGTTCATGAATAAATGGTAGAACGATCGTTCTACCTAGTCAAGCGTTAGCCTGAAAACATTTTTCAAAAAACGAAGAGTGCAGTCCGTGTGGAAGAGCTCATTCCCTACATCAATAGACCGCGACATAAGCACGTTCGTTTCTGGCACAACGTTGGGCAAATAAAGAAGGATGAAGCCGGTTAAGCGAAAGGAGACATGGCGTTGCTACAGGCGGCAAAGGCCGCCTGCAATCGTGAGTCGTAATTAATAACGTTCCAGCCAGTGGGCGTAAGGCGTTGGCAGCGTCCACGAGGCGCGATCGATGCCCAGTTCGCGTGCAGCCTGATAGCTCCAGTGCGGGTTCGCCAAATGCGCTTTTCCTACCATCACCAGATCCAACTGACCCGATGCCACAGCCTGCTCGGCCAGCTCCGGCGTGCCGAAGCCCCAGGCAGAAGAGACAGGAAGATCGGCCTGCTCGCGTACCTGCTGCGCAATCGGTCCCATAAAGGCAGGTGCCCACGGAATGTTCGCCGTCGGCGTAGAGAAACCAATGCTAACACTCAGCATATCCAACCCAGCAGCTTTGAAGCGACGCGTAAGCTCAATCGATTCCTGCAACGTTTCCTCATCGCGACCATCAAATTCAATCACGCCGAAACGGGCGGTCAGCGGCAGATGCTGTGGCCACACATCGCGAACGGCAGCCAGCGTTTCGAGCAGAAAACGGCTACGGTTGTCGAAGCTACCACCGTACTGATCGTTGCGTTTGTTGGAGTGAACGGAGAAGAAACTCTGTGCCAGATAGCCGTGAGCAAAGTGCAGCTCCAGCCATTCAAACCCAGCGTCCAAAGCACGACGAGCGGCAGCAACAAAGTCGTCGCGCACGCGGGCGATATCTTCCAGCGTCATTTCCTGTGGCTGCTTGGGCAAATTCGCACCGAAAGCTTCTGCGGAAGGCGCAATAGTCTGCCAGCCGCGTGCATCCCCTTCTGGAATATGGTCGTCGCCTTCCCAGGGGATATTGGCGCTGGCTTTACGTCCGGCGTGTGCAATCTGAATACCCGGCACGGAGCCTGCATCTTTAATGGATTTGGCAACCTTGGCAAACGCCTGCGCCTGCTCATCATTCCAGATTCCGGTACAGTGCGGAGAAATGCGGCCCTCGGGGGAAACCGCTGTTGCTTCTACGATAACCAACCCGGCACCACCGCGCGCCAGAGAAGCGTAATGCACCTGATGCCAGTCATTGATCAGGCCATCATTCGCGGAATAGGTACACATCGGTGGAACGGCAATACGGTTGCGTAACGTAATATCTTTCAGTTTGAAGGGTTGAAACAGTGCGGACATAATATTTTCTGCCTTGTCTGGTTACTTCGATATTTCGATATTATTCGAATAATAGATTTTAGACAACCCTGACGCTATAATTCGCTCATGAGACCTTTTAAGCACCCTACCCCCGAAGAATTTACCCTTGAGCGCGTCCTGTATGCCTTGAGCGATCCGGTACGCTTATCGATTGTGCGTTGTTTATCCGTACAAGAAGAAGCAACGTGTAGCGAGCTTGACGGCGGTCGGCCAAAATCCAGCGTATCCCACCATTTTCGCGTGTTGCGCGACTCGGGCCTGCTGCATACCACCAACATCGGCACTACGCACATCAACCGACTGCGCCGCAGTGATATGCAACAGCGTTTCCCCGGCCTGCTCGACGCTATTCTGGCCCAATCCGCCGAGTAAATTTTTAGCATTAATGGCGGTCTTTCCGCCATTGCACACGCCCGTTCATTGCCCCTTTCCCGCTATTCCAACATTGCTGCTTTGCTTTGCATTTCTATGAATATAGCGGCCACCATTTTTCCATTACTCTGATGCTGATACGGGTTTTACGAGGCAGGGTCAGAACCGCATGGATTACTACATTGGCATAGATATCGGGACCTCAAAGGTCAAATCGGTGCTATTCGATGCCGATTTCAACGAAGTGTTGATTGCGTCAGCCAACACCGTGACCTACTCGCCGCAGCCCGGCTACGCCGAGCAAGAGATGTCTCAGGTGTGGGACGCCGTGCTGTCTACGCTGAAAACGCTGGCTACCTCGCCACAGCTACAGCAGGGTTGCGTACGCGCCATCGGGCTAGCCGGACAGGGTGAAGGCGTCTGGCTAAGCGATCGCCACGGGCAACCGGTACGACAGGCCATTCTCTGGAGCGATACCCGAACAGCGGAACAGGTTCATCGGCTTAAACAGCGCCCGAATCTGGAAGCGACGCTCTTTCCCGAAACCGGTTCTCCCCTGCTCCCTTGTAACAGCGCGCAGCAGTTACGCTGGCTGACACAACATCAGCCAGATGCGCTGAACGATGCCGATTACTTCTTTTTTGCCAAAGACTGGGTTCGCTTTCGACTGACGGGACAGGCGAATCTGGAACTGACGGATGCCGGTACGTCGCTGCTGGATCTGCATAGCGAGACGCTGTCAAAAACCGTGCTGGATAAGCTTGACTTACAGGCGATTAGGCCGCTTTTTCCGCCGCTGCTTTATCCCGATGATATCGCCGGCACGCTCAGCGATACCGTCGCCGCACAAACGGGTCTGCCAGCAGGCATCCCCGTCTGTGCAGGCGCACTAGATGTGTCTGCCGCCGCGCTGGGTATAGGCGCTATTCACGACGGCGACATTTTCACCATTCTCGGCACCACCTGCTGCACTGGCATTGTGTGCCGTGGTTTAACGCAGGTGAGCCTGCAAACCCGGTTTGTCGCACACGCCTGGCCGGGCCATTATCTCAATCTGTTCGCGATGCAGTCCGGTACGCCGAATATTGACTGGGCATTGAGCACGCTGGCTGACGATGCCGATTTTCAGACCATCAACGCACGTATTGCCCGCGTGCCGCCTGGCAGCGGCGGCGTCTTCTATCAGCCTTACCTCAATGGCGAGCGCGCACCGTTTTACAGCACCTCGGCACGAGCGGGATTTTTTGGTATCGAGCAGTCCACCACTAACGCGCATTTGCTGCGTGCGGTCTTTGAGGGGCTCGCCTACGCGATTACCGATTCGCTCAGCGGCTACCCTGCCCGCGGCGATCTCTACATCGCCGGTGGCGGGGCCGCCTCAGCGATTTGGCTGCAAATCATCGCGGACTGCACCGGACGGCGGGTGATCGCCAGTTCGGTCAAAGAGCTGAGCGCATGCGGTGCCGCGCGCCTTGCCGCCTTGTCCATCGGAGAAAGTGCCAACATCGTTCCCGCCGTCAACGCACAGGCGTCAACGTTTCTCCCTGATGCCGACGCCCATCGGCAGTATCAGACACTGTTTCCGGTTTTTCGCCAACTGCGCGACCAGCTACAGCCGCTCTGGCAGGCACGGGCTCTGGCGCTTAATGCACTCGACAATCACAACGCGGCGCGTTCGCACATGGCTCCTAGCTCACAGGAAAGTCTTGCCTCATGAAGATCGTATTTACCGCCGAATACGGCGGCAGCCTTGATGCCTTTCAGGCGTTAGGAGAACTGGTTGTGGACGGCTGGGCCATCGGCCAGCCCAAACTGAGCGAAGCGGCGCTGATTCGACTGGCGGAGAACGCCGACGTCATCGTCACCAGCTATGACGATATTACCGCCCGCGTCATTGAGGCGTGCCCGCACCTGCGGCTTATCGCCTGTACCCGCGCCAACCCGGTCAACATCGATATCGAGGCCGCACGCCGCCGGGGTATTCCGGTGCTTTACACGCCCGGACGCAATGCCGATGCCGCCGCAGAATTAACGCTGGCGCTGATGCTGAATGCCACCCGCCACATCCCTCAGGCCCATAGCGCCCTGAAGCGCGGCGAATTCACGCGTGAAACCGACACCGCGTTACAAACGCAGGACGGGCTACGACAGGATGTGGTGTGGGACGTAGACAAACACAGCCCGTATGAGGTTTTTAAAGGCGGTGAACTGCGTAATAAGACGCTCGGCATCATCGGCTATGGCAGCATTGGTCATCGGGTCGGGAAACTGGCGCGTGCCTTCGGTATGCAATTGCTGATTGCGGATCCGTATGTCGCCGCCGAAGAGATCGACGAACCGGGCATTCGAAAAACCACGCTGGACGCGCTGTTTTCGCAGTCCGATTTCGTCAGCCTGCATCTGAACAGCACGCCGCAGACCAAAGGGCTGGTCAACCTCGACAGACTCAGAACCATGCGTCCTACAGCCTATCTGATCAACACCTCGCGCGCTGCCGTTATTGTCGAAGCCGATCTGATCGCGGCGCTACGCGAAAAGTGGCTGGCGGGTGCCGCACTTGACGTTTACGACAGCGAGCCGCTCTGGCGTCATCACCCGTTCATTACCGAATTTGATAACGTGGTACTCACGCCGCACATTGCAGGCGCGACGCGGGAAACGCTGGCGAAACACACCGCGATGATCGCCGCCGATCTGCAGCGATTTATTCGCGGCGAACCGCTGCTTTACGAATGGAAATAGGCGCGGCACTGATCTTTACTCTAAATAATTCGAGTTGCAGGACAAAACGTTAGCGTTTTGAACAACGCAAAGCGTTGGCCCACAGGGCGAGGCTCATTTATGCGCCTCGTAATGCGGCAAGAGAAGGAGTCCCGATGAGCTTACTCAAGTAAGTGATTCGGGTGACTGAACGCAGCCAACGCACATGCAGCTTGAAGTATGACGAGTATAATAGGTAGGCGCTTCTGCCATAAACTTCAGCGTCTGTTCCCAGTCAATCACGCCCGCATCGGATCCCAGACCGGTGGCAACCAGCCCTGAAACTGCCGAACCGAGCTGGCAGGCCTGCTCCAGATCCCAGCCTTTTGCCAGGCCGGCAATAAAGCCACCGCAGTAGCTGTCGCCGCAACCGGTCGTGTCCGATACCGCCACGCGATAGGCAGGAATGCGCAGCGTGACATCCTGACCGAACACGTAAGACCCGCCCGCACCGGCCTTGAAAATGCAGGTGCCGACGCCGCGATCGAGAAAGAAAGCCGCAATCTCCGCTGGTTTAGTCAGGCCGGAGATAAACGCGGCCTCGTCCAGCGACGGCATAAAGTAGTCGACATCCTGCAGCAGCGGTGTCAGCAGCGACAGCGTCTCCGCATTTGGCGCAATCAGATCGAAGCTGGTCGTCAGCCCTTTCGCTTTAGCATGTCGAAGCAGACGCGCGCTCTGTCCCTGATCCATTTTCGCCAACAATCCCGTGCCGCCGTGGTGTAAAAAGCGCGCATTGCATACGGCGTCAAAGTCCTGCTCATCAATGAACAGGTGATCTGACGCCCCGCGATAGTGCAGCGCAGGACGCTCGCCGTCTGGCCGAATGGTCAGAATGGTCGCGGAGGTCGATGCCGCTGTCGTTCGCTGCACCAGCGAGCAATCAATGCCCAGCTTGCGATAGGCCGCCAGAATAAAATCGGCTTTCTCATCCTCACCGAGGCAAGCTGCCGTCGCGGTGCGGATGCCGAGTTTGGCGGCATTCATTGCCGCACCGCTGGCTGTACCGGCGGGATTAAGGCGAATTTCGTCGATAAAGTGTACACCACCGCCTTCAGGCAAGCCGGTCACCGGCCGACCGGCAACATCCAGAATGGTTAATCCAACAAAAACCGCATCAAATTGGCTCACGCTCGCTCCTTCTTCACATTCTGCTTCTTCAAATTCCGCTTCTTCACATTCTGTTTTTTTATTCGTGGCCGATTCATTATTGCCGCTGACGCAGTCGCCCTTGCAGGAAAGATAGCGCCAGCGCCAGCACTAAAATCACGCCGCTCAGCGCATCTTTGACGATGAAATTCAGCCCCATCAGGTTCAAACCGTTGGCGATCATACCGAGAAACAGCACGCCAATTAGCGTGCCCGCCACGTTGGGTCGCCCCTGCGCGTGGAACGCGGTGCCGATGAACACCGCGGCAATCGCGTCCATCAGGTAAGCCTGTCCGGCCAGCGGCGTAAACTGACGCAGATTGGCGGATAACACCACGCCGCCGATAGCGCATGTCACCGACGTGACAATCAGCAGCCAGAACATCGTGCGCCGCACGTTAACGCCGGCAATCAGCGCCGCTGGCGCATTCAAGCCCATCGCATGAATACGTTTACCGGCAATCGTCCGTTCAAAAAACAGGTAATAGGCAAGCCACAGCACCGCCACAATCACGATCGGCACCGGAATACCCCACAGATCGCCAACGGCCAAATCATGGTACTGCGGTGCCATCCGGCGATAGGCAATTGGTCCGCCGCCCTCGGTGTAGATTCTCTCGATGCTGCTACCGATAAACCACGTCCCGAGCGTCGCCAAAAACGGCTTAATGCGGCAGTGAATAATCAGCACCGCGTTAAGCAAACCAATCAGTGCACCTCCCGCTAATGCCGCCAACACCGCTGCCTGCCACGGCAGGCCATAGACTTTGAGTGCCACCAGCGCGAAGGCGGCACCAAAATCCAGCGCAACGCCCACGGACAGATCGATTCCGCCTGCTGTCACCACCAGCGTCATTGCCAGCGCCACAATCAGCAGCACCGCACTGCCCTGCAGCAGATTCCCCCAGTTACCTAACGTCAAAAATATTGGGTTTTGCAGCGAGAAAAACACCAGAAAAGCCAGCAGAATGACCAGAAAACCATAACGAATAAAGAACGACAGCCCCGGTCTGCCGCCCGGCAGCGTAGGCTGCACCGCCAAAGAAGAAGGTTTCACGCATGACTCCTTTGCCTGCGTAGCGAGGCGGCGGCGAGCACCACCAGAATCAGTACGCCCTTAATCGCGCCGACCCAGAAGATATCAACTCGCAGCAGCGCCAGACCGTTCGAGAGGGCGTTAACCAGTAGCGTACCCAGCAATGCCCCCCAGATGGTGACCACCCGACGGCGTGAAAACGCCGCACCGAGAAACGTCGCCAATACCATCTCCAGCAACAGCGGCTCTGCCGTGCCGGGAGAACTGCCCGATCCTTGCGCCACCAGCGTCAGCGAGGCCAGCGCCGCCGCCAACGCCCCTAACAGATACGAGCCGATAATCAGCGGCGTGTGGGAAATGCCCGACAGTTGCGCCGCTTCGCGGTTTCCGCCCGCGGCCTGCAAATGCTGGCCCCAGCGGCTATGGTGAACGAGAAATTGAAACAAGAGGAAGACCAGCAGCATGAACCAGACCGCCAACGGCAACCCGAGCAGGCTGCTATCACGAAACGCCACAATCACCGGATCGCTCACGCTGATGCGTCGCTGCTGAGTCAGCAAATTGGTGAGCCCGATAACCGCCACGGAACAGGCTAATGTCGCCAATAGCGGCGGTAGCCGAATCGCCACCACCAGCGCGGCATTCACCATACCCGCCAGTAGCGCAGCCCCCACAACCAATGCAATCAACCATGGATAGCTGAACCCTGCGTTCGTCAAACCATCGCTGATTATCGCCACGGCAAGTACCGCAATCGCAGGCAGCGAGAGATCGATACCGCCGGAGACAACATCATCACCGCCGCCCGTAATAACGCAGACCAGCCCGAAGCACAGGATCGCTAGCGGCGCACTCTGGCGTAAAATAATGGTGATATTTTGCCAGCTGAGAAAATAAGGGGCGCTCAGGCAGAGGAACAGCAGCAGCGCCGCAAACAATACTAAGGGAATGTGATTGAAAAAACCGGCTAAACGCGGCGTCGCTCGGAGGGATTGTAAGGCACGAGTCATACTGCCTCCTGCATGCGACCGCTGCTGGTCAACGCCAGCAGGCTATCCAGCGAGAGCTGTTCCGTCGGCACATCAGCGATGAGTTCACCGCGCCACATCACCAGAATGCGATCGCACAGCCCCAGAAGTTCACCATCATCGCTGGAAGAAACGATAACGGCCCGCCCTTCTGCCGCGAGCTGCCGGGTAAGCTGATAGATTTCTGCTTTCGCGCCAATATCAACCCCCAGCGTCGGTTCATCAAGAATAAGCAGCCGGGTATCGGTCTTTAGCCAGCGCGCCAGTATCACCTTCTGCTGATTACCGCCGCTTAAATTGCGCACGGGCACGCTGACATCGCGCGGCCGGATATCCAGCGTCTGCGCCAGATGGTTCGCCTGTGCTACAGCTTGCTTACGCCGCAGCCAACCGCGCCAGGCGACAGCGGGCAAGGAAGCCAGATTGATATTGTCCGCCACGGATAGCGGTAAAATCAGCCCATCGTGACGACGATCGCGCGGCACCAGCGCCATACGCTGCGCGATGGCCTGCACCGGAGAACGCGGGCGCAGCGTCTGACCCTCGATCGTAATATGTCCTTCACGGGCGGGCGTGATGCCATAGATCGCATCAATCAGCGCCTCACGTCCCGAACCTAACAGCCCCGCAATGCCAACAATTTCTCCCGCCGCCACCTGAAAACGAATTGGCTGAAAATGCTGTCGATCCGTGAGCTGTTCAACCTGTAGCAGCGGCGTACCACTTTTCTCTGTCTTGCGTTTCCCGTCAAACAGGCTGGCAATCTCTCGCCCCACCATCAGACGAATCATTCCATCGATATCCTTCGTCTCAGGATCGTCCAGTGTCGTCACCCCCTTACCATTACGTAACACGGTGACGCGATCGCAAATATCCGCAATTTCATTGAGATAGTGGGAGACATAGATAATCGCAATACCGCGCTGTTTCAGCGTCTGGAGCGTATGCAGTAGCTGCGTAGCTTCCCGTGCTTCCAGCGGTGCCGTCAGTTCATCAAACACCACCAGCCGCGCCTTGCCGTCGATCAGCGCTCGTGCGACCTGCACCAGTTTGCGTTCCGCCAGACTTAACTCCCGGATGAGGCGACTGGCGTCTATCGATAAATTGAATGTGTGCTGAAAAAACTGTTCCGTTTCACGCCGCATCGCCCGACGATCGACGCCTCGCCAGCGGTTCACTCGTTCCTGACCGAGAAACACCGACTCCGCCACGGTAAAATGGGGAATCAGATGCAGTTCCTGATGGATAAAACGAATGCCGTGCGCGTGGATCACCGCGGGCGTCACAGCGCTCAACCGCTGCCCATCGACAGCGATCTCGCCGCCGTCTGCGGCATAAACGCCAGCCAGCACCTTGATTAAGGTCGATTTCCCCGCGCCGTTTTCCCCGATCAGGCCGAGAATTTCTCCCGGCCGAACCGTTAGCGAGACGTTGTCCAGCGCAGGAACTCCCGCGAACTGCTTGCTGATGTGCGTCATTGCCAGACCGCCGCCGGACGGCAGCGGGGCTGAGTGATATCCAACCATAGCCTTATTTCAGTTCGCCATAGCCAAGCTGTTTATAGACCGTCTTGGCTTCCGCCTCCCCTTTGACGGGCAAGACGGGTACAAACGTCTGCGGCAGCAGCGTGGCACCCGCGAAATAACGCGCGACGTTTTTCGCCGATGTGGTGCCAATCAGACGCGGCTGCTGCGCTACGTTGGCAACAAACGGACTGCCTTTCTCCGCCATAATTTCCAGCGTTTCTGGCCCGGCATCAATCGCCGTGACCTTCACGTCCTTATCGCGCCCGGTTTCTTCCAATGCCTGCACCACGCCGATGGCTGGCTGATCCCAGCAGGCAACGTGGATTGCATCCAACGTGCCTTTCGGGTACTGGCTCAGCAGCTCAAGGGTTTTCTTACGCGCATCTTCCGGCGAGTTGGAATATTGTTCGGCCAGCTCAGGCTGAATGATTTTGATCCCCGGATAATCTTGCAGAACGTATTTCCACAAGTCATAGCGAATACCGCAGATGCGCAGCGCGTTGGAGAAAGCGTTGAAAACCGCGATGTTTCCTTTTCCGCCCAGCGCATCCGCCGTATAGCGCCCGATCGTCGAGCCGATCGCGTAGTTATCTGACGTCGTGTTATTGATGGAATACGATGAAACATGATCGACGGTAAAAACCGGAATCTTTGCCTCACGCAGCGCTTTAAACTTCGGCTCTACCGCGCTGTCGCCGAGAATACTGATCACGGCATCAACCTTGCGCGCCAGCAGGATATCGTGATTATTGGCATGAACCTGATTATCACGCCCCCCATCCACGCCCACAACCTGCCCACCAAGTTTCTCAATTTCTTCGGTCGCCCCTTTGTAGGCCTCACGGTCCCAAAAGTGCTGTGTTCCCACTACGGCAACGCCAATGGTTTTTCCCTTCAATGACAGTGTCTCATCCGCTGCCTGAACCGAGGTCATTACCCCTGTAGCCAGCACGCACGCAGCGAGACGAGAAAAGCGAGTCTTTATCATTTTTATCCCGATTTTTATAAAATTATTAGCAGGGAAAGAGATTAGCAACGGGAAAAGTTAAATCGAAATAACAAAAATGATAATGGCTAGTGATTAAATAGAAATAGCATTGATAAACAGATGTAGCGATTTTTACTTATTGAATTTACAGGAATAAGTTATAAAAAATGCATCTTGTTTTTTGTCCCTATAAAGGGAATGGTTAAGGTTCTTCTATACCCAAGGGAAAAGCAGACATGACAATGCTATCGATTTACCACCGTCCACAGATCACGCAACCCGTCCAGCAGCTCACCACGTTTACTGACATCGCTTCCCTGCTCGCCAGCGCCGGGATCCAGCTAGAGCACTGGCAGACCGATGCACCACCGTTAGACGCCAGCAACGAAACCATTTTGGCTCAGTACCATGCCGACATTGAACGTCTCAAACAGCAGGAGGGCTACACCTCTGCCGACGTGATCAGCCTGACGCCGGATCATGCTGAGAGACTGGCGCTACGGGAAAAATTTCTTCAGGAACATACCCATAGTGAAGATGAAGTGCGCTTCTTCGTACGTGGCAGCGGAAGCTTTTTTGTGCCGATTGGCGAGCAGGTTTTCCAGCTTACCTGTGAGGCAGGCGATCTCTTACGCGTTCCCGCCAACACGCCGCACTGGTTTGACTGTGGCGAATTCCCTGATTTTGTCGCGATCCGCATTTTTACCAATCCAGAAGGCTGGGTTGGGCACTTTACCGGACGGGAGACGTTTCACTAATTCCACGATCGTTTCTGCATTTCTCCGCCGTTCCCTTTATACTGTGCGTTTTGTACCAAGACGAACGGCGAGACCCCTTCCGTAATGATGAATAACGATGTCCTGCGCAGCGTGCGCTATATGCTGAATTTGAATAATGACCACCTGCTGAAGATCCTGGCGCTGGTGGAGATGACCGTCCCTCCCCAGCAGTTGGCGAGCTACGTCAAAAAGGAAGGGGAAGAAGGTTATCAACCTTGCCCAGACATCGTGATGAGTTATTTCCTGAACGGGCTGATTCTGCAAAAACGTGGACAAGATGAAAACCAGCCTGCGCCGCAGTTTGAGCGCAAGATGACCAACAATATTATTCTGAAAAAGCTGCGTGTCGCGTTTTCATTAAAAACGGATGATATTCAGGCGATCCTGCTGGAACAGAATTTCCGCATTTCAGTACCGGAAGTCACCGCGATGATGCGCGCGCCCGATCATAAAAACTATCGCACCTGCGGCGATCAGGTGATCCGCTACTTCCTGAAAGGGCTGACGGCGCGAGTACGCAAAGGCTAAAAGCGCCGTTAACGAAAGAGTGAGCGTTGCCTGACTGACCTTTTCTTATAAAGGCATCAGCAGCGCTCGGTTTTTAGTACGGTCTCTTTTAATACGGTATTGTTTAATACAGTATCAATGCTGTGTGTCATGCAGGATAGCGGTGACCAGCTGCTCCAGCTCTTCTTCCTCAAGC
Source organism: Pectobacterium sp. CHL-2024 (assembly GCF_044751765.1). NCBI lineage: Bacteria > Pseudomonadati > Pseudomonadota > Gammaproteobacteria > Enterobacterales > Pectobacteriaceae > Pectobacterium > Pectobacterium sp. CHL-2024. The sequence continues at coordinate 17,457 of NZ_JBIXKO010000002.1, forward strand.
TGAGTGACCTGCTGCACGCTGTTCTTATCCATTCCCGTTAGCAATAAATTACGGGCAATTTGTCTGGCACTGCTTTTCATCCCTTGTTCAATGCCCTGTTCCAATCCTTGCTGAATACCGCGTTGGATTCCTTCCTCGAATCCCATTTTTTTCAATTGTTCTGCAATCGTCATAATGTCCTCCTGACCGGTTGATAGCGGTGCCGCCAGTGCGTCAATGAAATCTGCGGGTTTGGATGTGTTTCCCGCTTGTGCAATATAAAATAACAGCGCACGACGCTGCGTCAGCGGCACCGACCAGCGTTCAAATAGTAACCCAATCTCACGCGCCAGCTCTAGCATATCACGGGTACGAATATGCTTCTGTACCAGTTCCAGTAACGCCATACGTCGATGCGTGCGAATCTCATCATCCGAAATAGCAGTTAAATCCACCAGTGGGAAAGGCTGTTCATACAGCGCTTGTGCCAGTAAGGGATCGGCGAAGCTGTCCAACCAGCGGAGGCTGTAAGGATAAGGACGCACTCTGCCATGGTAAAACAACAGCGGCACCACCAACGGTAAGCGATCGTGTCCCTGATCCAGATGTTGCTGCATAGCAGCCAGACAATAGCGTAGCAGCCGGAAAGCCATCTGCTTTTCCGGCCGACTTTGGTGTTCAATCACACAGTAAATATACCCCTTGCCTGCGGTGGTATGCAGTGAGTACAGCACGTCCGATATCCGCGCGCGCAGCTTTTCATCAATAAACGACGCGGATTCCAATTGCAGCGTGCTGAAATCACAGCGTTTGCGGATTTCATCCGGCAGATGAATCATCAGAAAATCCCGTGCGACCGCGATATCGCTTAAAAACTGTTTGAAGATCGCATCATGCGATGGCATCTCGTCCCCTTCCCTGTAGACCATGACTGAAAATTCAGTAGGGAGGGTAACGGGGACACGACAATAAAGCAGAAAACCGCGTAGAAAGTGGAAAGCGCCTCGAAGAAAAACCGGTTTATGTCGAGGCGCTGGCTGTGAGCAGAGAGCCGTTGCCGTCAGGCGGCTTCATGCTTTTCCATCATCAAGCGTGCAGGAGCCGCGTCGACGTGCAGCGCCGGATGACGGCAGAAGCGGACGACATCGCCGACCACCAGCAGGCTGGGCGACTGTGGCTGATAGCGCGCCAGCAGTGCTGGTAAAGTCGCCAGCGTTGCAGTTAATAACCGCTGATCCGGCTGGGTACCGCGTTCGATAATCGCGACGGGCGTCTGCGCGGACAGCCCGTGCTCGATCAAGCGCTGACACAGCCGACTGCTGTGGCTCAGCCCCATATAGAACACCAGCGTTTGCTGGCTGTCCGCCAGCGTCGGCCAGTCCAATTGCGGCTCGCCATCGCGCGAATGACCGGTCACGAAGCGCACCGACTGCGCACAAGCCCGGTGCGTCAGCGGTAGCCCCACTGCTGCCGCACAGCCTGTCGCGGCGGTAATACCGGGCACGACGTGGCAGACAATTCCAGCCTGTTGGGCATAATCCATCTCTTCACCACCGCGACCAAAAATAAACGGGTCACCGCCTTTCAGACGAATCACCCGCTGCCCAGCCTGCGCCAGTTCGACCAACAGCTGATTGATTTTTTCCTGAGACAGACGGTGACAGCCGCGCGTTTTCCCGACGTCGATGCACAGCGCCTGCTCCGGCACCAAATCCATAATCTCCGCCGACACCAGCCGATCGTAGACCACCACATCCGCCTGCTGGATTGCCCGCAGCGCCTTCAGCGTCAGCAGTTCCGCATCGCCCGGCCCTGCACCTACCAGCCAGATTTCACCGCCGAGTACAGGCTGACGCCGTTGGCCCTGCGCCAATATTGATTGTGTTGTCATCATGTCACACCTCATTACTCCGTGGCGCTCAACCTGCTTTTTTCAATTCATTGACCGTTATCGGCACATGCTGGCTCAATAACGCTTTCAGTTCGGGGATACAGGAACCGCAGTTGGTCCCACATTTCAGCGAGCCCCCTAACGCTGCTACGCTGTGACAGCCTTTACGAATCGCGCCGACGATGATCGCTTCACCGACGCTATAGCAACTGCAAATCGTGGCCCCTTGCGTCACCTGTCCCTGCGGTGCCCGACCCGCCAGTAACGCGTGGCGCTCGTGCGGGAGCTGCGGTGGAGTGACAAACGCCTGACACACCGCATCGCTGTCGATACGCAGCGCCTGTGCACTGACATAGCAGGCCAGTACCACACGCCCATCACGCCAGCCAATCAGGTGAAATACGCCGTTACCCTGTGCAACCTGACACTGCATGTTTTCCAACCCATAATGCTCGGTCAGCCATGCCTGCCAATCGTCTACCGGCACGCGGTCAGCAAACAGGTACTGCGTCACGCCCTCATGAGGCACTTTGCTCCAGTAGGTGGCGGGCGGCGGCAGAACGTCATGCTCTGCGGGCAACGTTAATGGCGCGGTAGGTGGCTCGTCAGCAAAAAACAGCGTTGCCTGCCAGGCGGTATGCCAGGGTTGGATACGCACTCGGCTGTGCTTACTTTCCGGCTGGCCGGAATACGGATCGGTAATCGGCGCCACTAAACTGTCAGCCCGCGCCTGAGCGCTGAACTGCTGATTCCAATGCATCGGCACAAACACGCTACCGCGCACCTGTCCGGCGTCGAGTCGCGCCCGCGCCAGCATCCAGCCGTGCACCGACGACAGACGCACCAAATCGCCCGCCTGAATGTCATGCGTCTGCGCATCCTGTGGATGCAGCTCGCAGTAAGGTTCGCTGATATGACGCATCAGCCGAGCCGCTTTGCCCGTACGCGTCATGGTGTGCCACTGATCGCGAATACGCCCGGTGTTCAGTACCAGCGGATACGCCGCGCTCCACGGGCTTTGCGGCAGCGACGGCGTGACCGCCACCAGACGCGCTTTGCCATCGGCATGCCAGAATCGGCCATCGTCACCCAGTCGGGCGCGCCCGTGTGGGTATGTCGCATTCACCGGCCACTGTATCGGCTCCAGCTGCTGCCACAGCTCATTGCTGAGCGTCGCCAGTCCGCTGATATCAAACGCGCGGCTACCGTTATTCTCAAATCCAGACAGCGCCGCATGTTCACGAAAGATCTCCGCCGGATGCTGATAGGCAAACGCCTCGGCAAACCCCATACGCTGCGCCACCTGACTCAACATCCACCAGTCGGCTTTGGCTTCCCCCGGCGCAGGCAGAAAGGCTCGCTGACGAGACACCCGACGTTCGGAATTGGTTACCGTGCCGTCTTTTTCTCCCCAGCCCAACGCAGGCAGTAAGATATCAGCGGTTTCTGCGGTATCGGTGTGGCGCATCACTTCGGAGACGATCACCAGCGGGCAGCGTTCCAGCGCCTGTTTCACCCGGTCAGCATCCGGCATCGACACAACCGGATTGGTGCCCATAATCCACACCGCTTTAATATCGCCGCGCTCAACCGCGCGAAACAGTTCCACCGCATTCAGACCGGGCTGCGTCGCCACATTATCGCTCTGCCAGAAGCGCCCCACGCGCTCGATATCCTGCGGCGTAAAGCCCATATGGCTGGCAAGCTGATTGGCCAGCCCGCCAACTTCCCGCCCACCCATCGCATTTGGCTGTCCGGTTATCGAAAAGGGGCCGGAACCCGACACGCCGATTTTTCCGCTCAGCAGGTGAGCATTGATGATCGCGTTACATTTATCACTGCCCGAGGACGATTGATTAACGCCCTGCGAATAGAGCGTGACCACCTTATCGCTGGTGCTGAACAGGTGGTAGAAACACTCGATATCGGCTTCATCTAACTGACAGAACTCCGCCACCTGCGCCACCGACCACGTCTGCGCCGACTGTAATGTCTCTTCTACACCGGAAAAACGCTCGGCCAATTCGGCGCGATCGATGCGTGGATCTTGTGCAATCCACTGCAGCAGGCCGTTGAACAGCCCGGCATCGCTACCGGGTTGCAGCGGTAAATGCAGATCGGCAATGTCACAGGTTGCGGTACGTCGAGGATCGATCACCACCACCTGCATCTGTGGCCGCTGCTGTTTCGCCTGCACCAGCCGCTGATACACCACCGGGTGCGCCCAGGCCGTGTTAGAGCCGACCAGCACCACCACATCCGCCAGTTCGATATCTTCATAGTTGCAGGGAACAGCGTCTGCTCCCAGCCCGCGCTTGTAACCGATCACCGCAGACGCCATGCACAGCCGCGAATTGGTATCCATATTGGCGACGCCAATAAAGCCCTTCATCAGCTTGTTGGCGACGTAGTAATCTTCCGTCAACAGCTGACCTGAACCATAAAACGCCACCGACTGCGGGCCGTGCTGCTGCATCGTCGCCAGCAGCCGTTCAGCCACCGTATCGAGCGCCTGATCCCAGCTAACGCGACGCCCTTCCACGAGCGGCCACAATAACCGGCCTTTCAAATCCAGCGTCTCTCCCAGCGCGGAGCCTTTGACGCACAGCCGACCCAAATTCGCCGGATGGGCAGGATCCCCGCTGATCTTTACCGCACCTTGCCCATCGTGTTCTGCCAGCACGCCACAGCCGACGCCACAATAGGGGCAGGTTGTCCGACAGACGCGCGCGTTCATGATGCTTTCGCCATGGCAGTGTCTGCCAGCACGACGCCTTCAGGCACGGCTAACGGTTGACGGCATACCCAAATCTCGTCGTCTTCCACGCGTACCGGCCAGGCACGTACGTACAGCGCGCTGTCATCCGGGCTCACACCATCCCGCAGCTTGAAGCGTTTCTTGTACAGCGGTGAAATCACCACCGGTTCACCCGCCACGTCACCGATCAACCCACGCGACAGCACATTCGCTCCACTGCCCGGCTCGTGGTTTTCCAACGCGTACACCTGCTGCTCACTACCCGGCAGGTGGAACAGCGCGATCTGCTGCTGTCCGAGGCGCGCCGCCATACCGGCATGGCGCGGAATATCGCCCAGCGTCGCCACCTGTACCCACTCCGCCTCATGCGCGGCGGGCTTCAGAGCAACCGGTTCTGGCGAGACCGCTTTTTCATGATCCTGCGCCGGACGGATCTGTCCGCGCTCCGGCACCATCACCACCGCTTCATCCGGGCTATCGCTGTTCAGGAAGCCGCGGAATAGCGCCAGACGTTCCGGGCTTTCCAGCGTGGTTTGCCATTCGCACTGGTAGGCATCTACCACACGCTGCATCTCTTTATCTAACTCTTCACCGATATTCAGGCTGTCTTCCAGAATCACCTGACGCAGATAGTCGATACCGCCTTCCAGATTATCCATCCAGGTGCTGGTACGCTGGAGGCGATCGCCGGTGCGGATATAGAACATCAAAACCCGATCGATGGTGCGCAGCAGAGTTTCCGTATCCAGATCGCTGGCGAAGAGATCGGCATGGCGCGGTTTCATGCCGCCGTTGCCGCACACATACAGATTCCAGCCTTTATCCGTGGCAATCACACCGATATCTTTGCTTTGCGCCTCCGCACATTCGCGAGTACAGCCAGACACCGCCATTTTGACTTTATGCGGCGAACGCAGCCCCTTGTAACGGTGCTCCAGTTGGATCGCCAGCCCGGTGGAATCCTGCACGCCATAGCGGCACCAGGTCGATCCCACGCAGGATTTCACGGTACGCAGCGATTTACCGTAGGCATGGCCGGTTTCAAATCCGGCCTCGATCAGCTCACGCCAGATCTCTGGAAGCTGCTCCAGGCGCGCACCGAATAAATCCACGCGCTGACCGCCGGTGATCTTGGTGTACAGGTTATAGCGCTGCGCCACCTGACCGATCGCGATCAACCCCTCCGGCGTGATCTCCCCCGCCGGCACGCGCGGCACGACAGAATACGTACCGTCTTTTTGGATGTTGGCAAAGAAACGATCGTTGGTATCCTGCAGCGGCAGGTGCTGCGGTTGCAGCAGATAGTCATTCCAGCAGGACGCCAGCATCGACCCCACCAGCGGCTTACACACTTCGCAGCCTAAACCGTGGCCGTAACGCTCAAGGAGGCTGTCGAACGAGCGGATCTCATGCACACGAATCAGGTGGTACAGCTCCTGACGCGAATAGGCGAAGTGCTCACAAATGTCCTTTTTCACTTCGACGCCCAGTTGCGTCAGTTCATACTCCATCACCTGTTTCAGCAGCGGTACACAGCCGCCGCAACCCGTTCCCGCTTTGGTGCAGGTTTTCAACGCGCCTAGTTCGCCGCAGCCGCCTGCCACCGCCGCCGAGATATCGCTTTTGCTGACGTTATGACAGGAGCAAATCTGTGCGCTAGCCGGTAATGCCGCCACCCCCAATCCTTTCGGCGCATCGCCAGAGCGCGCAGGCAAAATCAATCCTTCCGGTTGTTTAGGCAACGGCATATCGTTGAGCATCATTTGCAGCAGCGTGCTGTAATCGCTGCTGTCGCCGATCAGTACCGCCCCCAGTAAACGCTTGCCGTCGGCAGAGACGACAATTTTCTTGTAGACCTCGTTCGGGCCGTCCGTCCACTGGTAACTTTGGCTCCCCGCCGTGCGCCCATGTGCATCGCCAATCGAGGCGACTTCAACGCCCAACAGCTTCAACTTGGTGCTCATGTCCGCACCGGTAAATGGCGTATCGCGCTGCGCCAGCGTATCCGCCACGCTGCGTGCCATTTGGTAGCCCGGTGCCACCAATCCGAAAATTTGGCCTTTCCACAGCGCACACTCGCCGATAGCAAAAATTGCGTCATCGGAGGTCTGGCAGCGGTCGTCAATCACGATGCCACCGCGCGGCCCTTTCTCTAAATCGCAGCTATCTGCCAGCTTGTCACGCGGGCGAATCCCGGCGGAAAATAACACTAAGTCGGTTTCCAATACGCTGCCGTCAGCAAAGCAGAGGCGATGCAACGCCTGCTCGCCGTCTGTGATCTCGCGCGTTTCTTTACTGAGATGAATCTGTACGCCCAGCGCTTCAATTTTGCGCCGCAGCATCGCAGCCCCGCCGTCATCCAGCTGCACAGCCATCAGACGCGGCGCAAACTCCACCACATGGGTGTCCAGCCCCAACTGACGCAGGGCGTTTGCCGCTTCCAGCCCCAGCAGGCCACCGCCAATCACCACGCCAGACTTGGCCTTTTTCGCCTGCGCGGCAATCGCGTCCAGATCGTCCAGCGTGCGATAAACCAGACAGCCGGGGCGCGTATTGCCGGGAATCGGCGGAACAAAGGCATAAGAGCCGGTCGCCAGCACCAGCTTGTCGTAGGCGGTTTCCCTGCCCTGCGCGTCGCACACGCATTGACGTTCACGGTCGATAGCCACTATCTCACTGGCGCTGCGCAGCTCAATGCCGCTCTCGGCAAAAAAGCCGTCTTTTACCAGCGACAAAGAGGCGGCGCTGCGGCCGGAAAAATACTCGGAAAGGTGAACGCGGTCATAAGCTTCATGACGTTCTTCACCAAATACGACAATGTGGTAGTGCTGATGCAGGTCGCGTTCAACCATCTGTTCAAGAAAATAGTGGCCGACCATACCGTGGCCGACGACCACCAAAATAGGTTTGCTCATGACAGGAATCCTTACAGCTTCAGGCTGTGGGTCAGAATCAGGGGAAGAAAGGCCGAAAAGCAGCGAGGCTGGCGGAATCATCTCGCCCGCTGTCGTGCTCTCCATCGCGGCCAGCAGGCGCTGGCTGTCGTCGGTGTCGCCATACAGCAGGACACCGCTCAGCCGCCCGTCGCGCAGTAGCAGACGGCGGTAGTGCTGCGTCTGCGGATCAAAAAGGGTGTACACCTCATCATCGGGTGCCACGTTAATATCGCCGCCGCTGACCACGCCAATTCCTGTGACTTTCAGCCGCGTTGCCGCCTGTTCACGCTGATAGTCTTTCGGTGTGTGCCCGGCAAGGCGCTGTGCCACCAGCGCGGCATGGGTGAAACACGGGGCAACCAGCCCGAAGGTTTCGCCATTGAGTTCACAACATTCGCCGATTGCGCTGATATACGGGTCGGCAGTTTGCAACTGTCCGTCCACCAGCACGCCGCGGTTACAGGGTAAGCCGCAGTCGCGCGCCAGTTGGCTCGCGGGAATCACCCCCGCGGTCACCACCACCAGCCCAGCCGGAATCGTACGGCCATCTGCCAACGCAACAGCCGTGACGCCTTTTTCATCGCCATGCAGCGCAACTACCTGCACATCCGTCTCACAGGCAATACCGCGAGCACGCAGGCTGTCGCACAGCAGGTCACTCGCCGTGGCGTCCAACTGACGCTCCATCAGAACCGGAACGCGATGCAGCAAGGTGACGTCAGCCCCGCGCAGTTGCAGCGCCGCGGCGGCTTCAATGCCGAGCAAACCGCCACCAATCACCACCGCAGGAACGGACCGACTAATCGTCGCCAACATCAGCTCGACATCATCCAGCGTGCGGAAGCCGCACACGCCTGCCAGATCGATACCGGGCATCGGCGGCATAAACGGCGTGGAACCGGTCGCCAACACCAGATGATCGTAGTGCAGCTGCCGTTGCGTCGTTGTCACCTCACGCTGCTGGCGATCGATGTGCGTGACCCGCTCACCCAGGAGATAATTCACCGGCAGCGCCGCACCGTCGTCGATAGCCGCAGGCGTCAGCAGCGTATCCGTAAACGCTTTCTCGCCACTCAATACTGGCGACAACAGGATGCGGTTATAGCTGGCGCGCGGTTCATCACCAATCACGGTAATGCGGTAGCGCGTTGCCGCCAGTTGGCGTAGCACATCGACGAATCGCGCACTCGCCATCCCGTTACCAATCACAATCAGATGCGGTTTCATCATCGTTCCGGCCTCGCTGTCAGGCTGCTTTAGGCTGTTTTTCATATAAGAAATGCAGCACCTGCTGACGGTAGTGGTGGTAGCGTGGATCATCAGCCAGCGTGACGCGCGAACGTGGACGTTCCAGCTCGACTTTCATGATTTCACCGACCGTCGCCGCGGGACCGTTGGTCATCATCAGCACGCGATCTGACAGCAGCACCGCTTCGTCAACGTCGTGCGTAATCAGCACAATCGTGGTTTGCAACCGCTGCTGAATCTCCATCACCGCATCCTGAAGATGTGCGCGGGTCAGCGCATCCAGCGCGCCGAACGGTTCATCCATCAGCAGTACTTTCGGCTTCATGGCCAGCGCGCGGGCAATCCCTACACGCTGCTTCATCCCGCCGGAGATCTCATTCGGCCGTTTGTTCAGCGCGTGCTCCATATGCACCAGTTCAAGATTGTGGGTAATCCATTCGTGCATTTCACGTTTGCTCATCTGACCGCGAAACACCTGGCGTACCGCCAGCGCGACGTTTTCGTAAGTGGTCAGCCACGGCAGCAGCGAGTGGTTCTGAAAGACCACGCCGCGCTCCGGCCCCGGGCCGTCGATTTCACGGTTGTCACACAGCAGGCCGCCGCTGCTCGGCAGCGTCAGACCGGCAATCAGGTTCAATAACGTGGACTTGCCGCAGCCGGAATGGCCGATCAGGCTGATCGTCTCACCCGTGTGAATATCAAAACTCACCTGATCCAGCGCCAGAAACTCCCCGCTGGCAGTATTGAAACGCTGGCTCACCTGCTGCACTTGAATAATCGGTGTTGTACGCATCGTCGGCTCCTTAGCGGTTGTCATAGCTGAAACGGTTAGCAATCCATACCAGTCCCTGCTCAAGCAGCAGACCGATAACGCCAATCACCACGATGGCGATGATGATGTTTTCCACATTCAGGTTGTTCCACTCATTCCAAATCCAGAAGCCGATACCGACGCCGCCGGTCAGCATCTCCGCCGCCACAATCACCAGCCAGGCGACGCCAATCGACAGGCGCACGCCGGTCAACACGTTAGGTAGCACCGCAGGCAGCAGAATCTTGCGCATGATGGTGAATTCGGAGAGTTTCAGGACGCGCGCCACGTTCAGGTAATCCTGCGGAATACGGCGCACGCCTTCGGCGGTATTGAGGATCATCGGCCAGATGGAGCAGATAAAAATGGTCCAACTGGATGCCGGTTCGGCACGCTGGAACAGCAGCAGGCCGATGGGCAGCCACGCCAGCGGGCTGACCGGGCGCAGCAGCGAAATGATCGGATTAAGCATGTTAGCCAGAAAGGTAAAACGACCAATCAGGAAGCCAGCGGGAATGCCGACCAGTGCTGCCAGCCCGAAGCCGATACCCACGCGTTGCAGCGAGGCCAATACATTCCAGCCGATGCCCTGATCGTTCGGCCCCGCGATGTAAAACGGGTCGGCAAAGAGGCTGAGCGCCGCAAGCCAGGTCGTCCACGGCGTCGGGAAGTTTTCGCTGTTGAGCGCGGCAATCTGCCAGACCGCAACCAGCAGCCCCAGTCCGAGAACCGCAGGGAAGAGTTGCTGAAACAGCTTACGCAGCAGCAAGCGGTAGGCAAAAGCAGGAGCTGCTGGCGCTTTTGCGGGCGTTACGGGTTTAGTTGGCAGCGGCGTAATATCAGCGCTGCGTACGGTTTCCGGGGCGTTATCCGCGGTAATTGGAATGACCTGGGCCTGGTTTTTCATCATCAACCTCACTTATTTCTTCACGCTAAAACTGTTGGCATAACCCGCTGGATCGCTACCATCCCAGCGACGGCCATCGATGAGCACGCTGCTGCGCATGTCGCTACCGGGCAATGGCACGTTCCCCACGGCATCGGCCGCCTGCTTGTAGATATCAACGCGGTTAACCTGCTTCGCGACGGCCAGATAGTCCGGCTCTTCGGTGAGCAAGCCCCAGCGTTTATGCTGGGTAAGGAACCACATGCCGTCGGACAGGTACGGGTAGTTCACGGAGCCATCGTGGTAGAAACGCATCGCGTGTTCGTCTTTCCAGCTTTTCCCCAGTCCGTTTTCGTACTGGCCCAGCATGCGTCCGACGATGGTTTCTTCTTTAGCATTGATGTACGCGCGTCCGGCAACGACGCCTGCCGTTTCGCGGCGGTTGTCGTCCGAGGCATCGATCCAGCGCGAGGCATCGAGAATCGCGGCGGTCAGCGCGCGGGCGCTATGCGGGTTGGCGTTAACCCAGTCAGCGCGGGTACCCAGCACTTTTTCCGGGTGATCCGGCCAAATGTCTTGCGAGGTAGCGGCGGTAAAACCGATTTTTTCGCTGATGGCACGCTGGTTCCACGGCTCACCGACGCAGTAGCCGACCATGTTGCCAATCTTCATGTTCATCACCATCTGCGGCGGCGGCACCACCACGGTGCGCACATCGTTCAGTGGATGAATTCCGGCGGAAGCCAGCCAGTAATAGAGCCACATGGCGTGCGTACCGGTTGGGAAGGTTTGCGCGAAGGTATAAGTGCCCGCCGGACTGGCAGCGATATATTTTTGCAGCGCGGCGAGATCCGTGACGTTGGCTTCACGCAGCTGGTTTGCCAGCGTGATCCCTTGTCCGTTCTGGTTGAGCGTCATCAGCGCTGCCATGTTGCTCTGCGCCCCGGACAGCCCCATTTGCAAACCGTACAGTTGGCCGTACAGAATGTGGGCCGCATCCAGCTCGCCCGACACCAGCTTGTCGCGTACCGCAGCCCAACTGGCTTCTTTGCTGGGAACGATGGTGATGCCGTATTTCTTATCGAAGCCTTTCACTGCGGCCATCACGACCGAGGCGCAGTCCGTCAACGGAATAAACCCGACCCGAATTTCCTTTTTCTCCGGCGCGTCGGAACCCGCGGCCCAGGCGCTATTCATCAACCCCGGCAGTATCAGGCTGCCGCCCAGTGCAGCACTCCCCAACAGAAACTGGCGGCGAGAGACGGTCATGCTTTTGGTTTTGGAATCACTCATCAACGACACCCTTGCGCAAAACACCTTTTCAGGCGGTAAAAACAAAAACGGCGTCCACAAGCCCATGCAGAATCTGCACGCTTATGGACGCCGTTGTCCGATTAACACCTTCCGCACCGCCGTTGGCCCGAAACGCATTATGAATGTTTGGTTGTTGCTAATGAGTTAAAGCAAGGTTTGTGCCAGTTATCACACTTTTACTAGTTTCCCTTCGCAGGGGCGATCTCTTGATCACATTTCTATACAGACTCAGAGACCGTTTCGTGCGCCATACCGCCACCCTTTTATGCAATACCGTACACGCGCCCGACGCAGGGCGCTCACGCGCCGCAGCCCTGCGAACCCTGGCTTTCTGGCTAAATTATGCCGCTACGCGGTGCCATCGGTGAACATGACCGCTAATCGAGCCGCCAGTGACGCGTTCCCTACGCGGCACTGACTTTCGCGGCATCCATGCCGCTCACTCGGCGGTCATGCCCACCGCTGCATAATTTTTACGCCATGCGAAAGTAAAATATTAATAAATAGTGAAATTTTATGATTTATGACCACAGCAGAAAGGAGGTAATAGTGGTTTGTCTTTTCTGTCGCGTAAATTACGCTGAGGACAAATCAGTCTCCAGGATGAGCAGCATGGACGCTGCGAAAGTGGCTGCCGCGCCGGACAAAAACGTCAAAGACGTTTTTGAACAGCACAAGTGCTGGCCCGTAGGGCGAGTCCCGTTTATGGGACGAGTATTCGCGTCAGCCACGGTCCGTCAGGCGACTGAGCGCCCCGTGTCGTGCGTGTGCTACGACGTAGCATAGAAATAGCGATCTTTTTACGCACGAAACCACCTCCCCCACTGCTATTGACTCCACGATTCCCTCTTCACAAGACGGCGTCTTGCACCGCGAGCAAGCAGAACACGCACAGTTCATGTGCATATACCTCTTAAGGGGTATCTCCGAATACATCTGCCACCGCGAGCATCGCCGTTGCGATGTCAATCAGCTTTTTATTCTGACTCATCGCCATGCGACGTAGGGTTTTGTAGGCCTCTTCTTCGCTCAATCCACGGTGCTGCATCAGCAAACCCTTCGCGCGATCGATCTGCTTTCTTTCATTCAACGTGGCTCGCAGCGCAGCCAGTTCATGATCCTGCGCCTGTAAGCGCCGCGATTGTTGCTGCACCAGCGATAACAGCGATCGTCCCAGCTGTGGACTGACGCCATCGCTATTCAGCCAGCCGGGAGGGACGTTCTGCCCTTCCACATCATGACCAGCGATAAATATCGAATAACCGGGATCGTCATGCTCCTGCTGCACCATCAGCGCGTCGAGATCCGCGCGCTGATCGCTGCACGCCTTCTCCGCTGCCGCAATACGGGTACGGCAGCGCTGCATCAGCGTCTGCTCCAGCTCATCTTCCATCTGCTTCATTTCGTCGATGCGCCGCGTGGCAATCGAAAACCAGTGCAGACTATCCGCTTCCGACAGCTTTTCTATCGGGCTGCGGGTACACACAATGCGGCGCAGGCGCTCAAACTCGCTGTCTAGTGCAATAGCACGCCAGCGCCGCTGGTTTTCTTCATCGCTAAAATTCAGAAAGGTATCGAAACAACGCTCCTGCCGCTCGATCAAATCCAGCAGCTTTTGCCGGGTTTCCTCATCGACGCAACCCGCCGCATAGGCCGCTGCGCCGATAGCCCGCTCCTGCCCCGCCAGCTCTTTCCCCTGCATAAAGCTGAACATGGCAATCAGCGCGCGGGAAATTCCCGGATCGGCCGCCGTGTCGGAGACCTCAAAAACCAGCGCCAACAGATTACGGATAATGTCGTTGAAAAACGTCATCGCCTGCGGTTGAGGCAGCAAACGCTGGCGAATCTGCTGACGCAACGCGGGCAACAGACTTAGCGCATAAACCACGCTGGCAACGCGGCTGAATAAACGGCTCGCCTGCGGCAATTCCGCCGTCATTTTTTCCAACTCGGCCAGATGCGTCATCAAATGCGTCTGCGCCACCTGCACATCTTTCTCACGCAGAACCAGCTCGTCGGCGAACAGTCGGCCGTCGGAGCAAATAAACAGGTTGGCGGTTCCCCGTTCGCGCTGCAATAGATGGACGAGCTGGCTAATTTTGCCCACCAGCTCACCGCTTTGCAGCAGGTAGCGCAGGCTGTTCAGCTCACACTGGCGCGAGGCAAGTAAAAATCGAATTGTCGTTGAAGGCTCCGCCACCATTGCACTCTCTCCTGAAAAAACCACAATCAGGACTATGCAATTAGCGCGCCATTTGCATCAGCTCACAGTTATCAGGAAGCAAGGACATCGCATCCGCACGGTGACTGCCACTTCCGCACACGTTTCACCTCAATTTTTAAACTCCGTTGCTAAACCATCGCCATCTCAGAAGGTACGCTCTGCATCGTCACTAACACTGTTTTATAGCCTCAGGAGCGCATGAGCGTGGCGAATTTATCTGAACAAGAAAACTGGATTGATGGGATTTATCAACTTGAAGTATCGGATCGCGTTGCCGCAGGCCCAGGGGGAATCTCCAACCGCCAAGCGGAGCAATTAGCCAGCCGCACGGCTTACCTGAAAAAAATGCAGGAAACCACTGGCGATAGTTTGCAAAAACATCTCGCAGCCAGCGATCCGCATTCGCAATATGCCCCCAAAAATAGTCCGGCGCTGACAGGAACGCCCACAGCGCCAACGGCTGCATCCGGCTCTAATGACACACAATTGGCGACAACGGCCTTTGTGAAAGCCGCCGTAGCCGCATTGGTTAATGGTTCTCCGGCAGCACTGGATACGCTGCAAGAACTGGCGAATGCGTTAGGTAATGACCCTAACTTCAGCACAACCGTATTGAATGCGATTGCTGATGCAAAAACTGACGCGACTAATAAGCTGAATGCCCATGCTTCTATCATAGATGCACACCCTCGGTATGCCCCTAAAGCCAGCCCTGCCTTCACAGGAACACCAACCGCGCCGACCGCAGAATCCGGTTCTAATGACACACGATTGGCGACAACCGCCTTTGTGAAAGCCGCCGTAGCCGCATTGGTTAATGGCTCTCCTGCGGCGCTCGATACGCTGCAGGAGCTGGCTAACGCGTTAGGTAATGATCCCAACTTCAGCACAACAGTGCTGAATGCACTGGCAGGGAAGCTGGCAAAAGATCAGAACGGCGCGGATATTCCTGATAAATCCCAATTTCGCCAGAATGTGGGGTTAAGCAACGTCATGATGACGGGGGATTTCGGGTGGGGAGGCGTATCAAAAAACATACAGTCGCTATGGGATAATGAGACATGGAATTCATATCTGAAAGATAACGTCAGTCAGATATGGCGTCAGAATGCGCCCGTTTCTGGATCGGCAGCATCAATGCCACCGTACAGTACGGGTGCATCATTTAAATCTAGCGATACGTATGGCGCTATATTTTTTCCAATTGCAGACCAAGTTAATCACAGAATAACAGTGTATGGCGGTGATGATTCGGGGCAACTTAAAACTGTCAGATGGATTTGGGATCACATCACTCTGCCGATACCGCATAGTACAGGGAAAGGTTTTGTCGTAAACGATAAGGGAATGACTGATCAACTCCCAGCAACCACTGATGAATATTTGAATCAACTGGCACAACAACAAAGCGCGGGCAGCCGCTGTTTTTCTAACGGCGACTGGAAATCTCATTTGTCTGTCAGGCATTTAGGTGGTGTTACTGAAAACGGAGATAGCAACAACACGTTATACGGATGGGCTATTATTGATGAAAATATGGTCTCAAACGGTAGTGAATTTTATATTTATAAACAAAACAACGGTACGTGGTTGCCACGAATGCGCTTATACCATTCAGCAAACCTAACTCCGTCGACAATCGGCGCGATGCCCGCATCTGAACTAGCAGGCATGCCGCAGCTATTCCCCGGCGCTGTTGCCCCTGCTGGTTGGCTGAAATGCAATGGCCAGCAGTTCGACACAGCACAATTTCCTGTTTTAGCGTCCCGCTATCCGTCCGGTTTCCTACCCGATTTACGCGGCGAATTCGTGCGCGGCTGGGATGACGGGCGCGGCGCTGATGCGGGACGTGCGCTGCTGTCCGCACAGGGTGATGCTATCAGAAACATCACTGGGAATTTTAATCCCGGCGGGAATGGTGTCGGTGCTGACCAAAAATTATTTACATCAGGTCCGTACTGGCAAGCATCGAACAGCGGCGCCGCAAGTGATTCAGGTCTCATCACATTTGATGCGTCAAAAGTCGTCCCAACAGCTAACGAAAACCGCCCCCGCAATATCGCCTTTAACTACATCGTGAGAGCAGCATAATGAGCAACTATTCAACACAAATTAAAAACGCAGAACTGAACGAACACGGCTTAGCCATCAACACGGGGTGGATTACGGTTTATCACGTGAACCCGGCTACGCGGGAATATCAGAGCGCCAGCTATGAATATGTGATGCAAGGTGTTGGTCTGCCCGCCGACAGCTATGCCGACGAACCGCAATTGCCGCCTGTCGGCCAGGCCTTGCGCCGTAGTGCAGATGGAAAGGCCTGGGAACAGGTGCCAGACTATCGCGGTCAGACGGTTTACAGCACAGAAACCCGCCAGCCACAGACGGTGATGCAGTTCGGCGATCTACCTGAAAATATGACCTTTCTGGCTCCAGCAACCGAGTTTGATCAATGGGATGGTGCGGCCTGGGTGACAAATCAGGAGGCGCAACAACTTGCCGTAACCAAAAGCCTACAGCAGGAGCTGGCGGCACGGCGCGCGACAGCAAATACCCAAATTGCCGAGCTGAACTATGCAGTGGACTTGGCTATTGCCACGGACGAAGAGCAAGAACGGCTAACCCAATGGAAAATTTATCTGGTGACGTTGAACCGCATTGATCTCACCGCTGCACCCGTCGTGTGGCCAGTAGCGCCTTCCATGTAATCGGTGTAACCCGCATCCCATTACATCAATAATGGTGTGCCGTATTTTAGCGTACGGCACACACATCTCATCTCCCTCTCTTTGATCAGGATATTCTGATAATTCTTAATTATTTTTATCGCCAAATGTAAAATTAAATAAAAAATGAAACTGTTATATTTATGCATCTCAAATCTGTACTATTTTAATTAATTTCAATTTTCAGCACCTAAATAAACAAAGAATAAAAAACTGATAATTTATTTTTAATGAAATTAAAAACCAAAAAATAAAGTTAAATTAAAATATAAAAACAAAATAATGGCATTAGAGCTAAAAAAACCAAATCAACAAACTGTACTATTTATCCTTCCATTTTTGCACGCTATAATCCCTGCACGTTTTACCCACTACTCATTCTTATCTCACTTCAATCAGTGAAGTTAATTTCTGACGGATGCAAATACCGTCGACGGTAATTTATTTTTGTTTTATTCGTCATGATTTATTCCGGCAAGCATCGGAATAACAATATGGCGTGCATTTTCCTGCCTGAAGCTAGGAGCCTAACATGTTTGATGTCGTTGAGCTGTCGCGGCTGCAATTTGCCCTGACTGCCATGTATCACTTTCTTTTTGTCCCACTGACGCTCGGATTATCTTTCCTGCTCGCCATTATGAACACCACGTATGTGTTAACCGGCAAGCAAATTTATAAGGATATGACCAAATTCTGGGGCAAGCTGTTCGCCATCAACTTTGCGCTGGGCGTGGCAACCGGTCTGACGCTGGAATTCCAGTTCGGCACCAACTGGTCTTACTATTCTCACTACGTGGGCGATATTTTTGGCGCGCCGCTGGCGATGGAAGGACTCATGGCGTTCTTCCTCGAATCGACACTCATCGGCCTGTTCTTTTTCGGCTGGGATCGCCTGACCAAAGTCCAGCATATGCTGGTGACTTGGTTTGTCGCACTGGGCTCCAACTTTTCCGCCCTGTGGATTCTGGTCGCCAACGGCTGGATGCAAAACCCGATTGCCGCTGAGTTCAATTACGAAACCATGCGCATGGAAATGCTGAGCTTCGCCGAACTGGTGCTGAACCCGGTCGCACAGGTGAAGTTCGTCCACACCGTGGCAGCGGGCTACACCGCTGGCGCGATGTTCGTCCTCGGGATCAGTTCTTACTATCTGCTGAGAGGCCGCGACATCGCCTTTGCCAAGCGCTCATTCGCGATTGCCGCCAGTTTCGGTCTGGCCTCGGTGCTGTCAGTGATCGTACTGGGTGATGAATCCGGCTATGTAATGGGCGATGTGCAGAAAACCAAGCTGGCAGCGATCGAAGCCGAATGGGAAACGCAGCCCGCCCCCGCGTCTTTCACGCTGTTCGCCATCCCCAATCAGGAAACGATGCAGAACGATTATGCGATCCACGTTCCCTACCTGCTGGGGCTCATCGCCACGCGTTCGCTCGACAAACCCGTCGTCGGCATTAAAGACCTGATGGCGCAACATGAGATACGCATTCGTAACGGCATGACTGCCTATGGTCTGCTGGAGGAACTGCGCTCAGGTAATACCGACCCCGCCGTTCGCGCCCAATTTGAGGCTGCCAAGCGCGATCTTGGCTACGGTCTTCTGCTTAAGCGCTATACCGATGACGTCGCCAACGCCAGCGAAAACCAGATTCAGCAGGCAACCAAAGACTCCATCCCGCGCGTCGCGCCGCTGTATGTCGCTTTCCGTCTGATGGTGGGCTGCGGCGTGCTGATGCTCGGCATTTTTGCGCTGTCGTTCTGGAGCGTGATACGTGGCCGCATGGGGCAGCGTAAATGGCTACACCGCGCAGCGCTGTACGGGATTCCCCTGCCCTGGATCGCGATTGAATCCGGCTGGTTCGTCGCCGAGTACGGTCGTCAGCCGTGGGCAGTCGGCGAGGTCCTGCCTACCGCGATCGCCAATTCGTCTCTGGAAGCACACGACATCCTGCTGTCGATGGGGCTGATTTGCGGACTGTACACGCTGTTTCTGGTCGCAGAAATGTATCTGATGTTCAAGTTTGCCCGACTGGGGCCAAGCAGTCTGAAAACCGGCCGCTACCACTTTGAACAACCGACGACACAACCCCTTGCGACACCTGCAAAACCATAACGGGAGCCATAATAATGCTGGATTATGAAACATTACGCCTGATTTGGTGGGGATTGATTGGCCTGTTGTTTATCGGCTTTGCCATCACCGACGGCTTTGACATGGGCGTGGGCATTCTGCTGCGTCTGCTGGGCAAGAACGATACTGAACGGCGAGTGATGATTAACGTGATAGCCCCGCACTGGGACGGCAATCAGGTCTGGCTGATCACCGCGGCGGGCGCACTGTTCGCTGCCTGGCCGATGGTTTATGCCGCCGCGTTTTCCGGTTTCTACTTCGCCATGATTCTGGTGCTCGCCGCTCTGTTTTTCCGCCCGGTTGGCTTTGATTATCGCTCCAAGCTGGAAAACCAGCGCTGGCGCAATATGTGGGACTGGGGCATTTTCATCGGCAGTTTCGTCCCCACGCTGGTGTTCGGCATCGCATTAGGCAACCTGTTGCAGGGCGTGCCGCTGAGCGTCGATATGTATTTGCGCCTCACCTACCACGGCGGGTTCTTTGGCCTGTTGAACCCGTTCGGGCTGCTGGCAGGCGTCGTGAGTGTCGCTATGATCGTCGCACACGGTGCAATTTACCTGCAAATGCGCACCACAGAGGCACTTCAGCGCCGCGCGCAAAAAACCGTTCTGATCGCCAGCGCGCTGATGAGCCTCACCTTCTTACTGGCTGGCTTTTGGGTACTGTTCGGCATCGATGGCTACGTGATTACCTCCGCAATAGATAAAGCGGCTCCGTCTAATCCACTGCACAAAGAGGTGGTCCAACAGGCCGGGGCGTGGTTAACCAACTTTACGGCGCACCCTGCGCTGTGGGCGATCCCTGCATTAGGTGTGGCTCTTCCGTGGTTCACCTGCCTCTTCTCGCGCGTAGACCGCTGCGGCTGGGGTTTCCTGACTTCATCACTGACGATTGTCTGCGTGATTCTGACGGCAGGCATTACGCTGTTCCCATTCGTGATGCCTTCCAGCCTCGATCCCAACGTCAGCCTGACCATCTGGGATGCCACGTCCAGCCAGCTTACGCTTCAGGTGATGACCATTCTGGCCTGTATTTTTGTTCCCACCATCCTGCTTTATACCAGCTGGTGTTATTACAAAATGTTTGGCCGGATCGATGCCCGCTACATCGAAGCCAATAAGCATTCCGTTTACTGACGACTTGAGGAGAAAGAAGATGTGGTATTTCGCCTGGATACTCGGCACGCTGCTGGCCTGCGCGTTCGCGCTGGTCACCGCGCTGGCAGTAGAGAACCATGAAGCAGGCAAAGACGCTTCGTAGCTTTCGTTTTAACAACACATCGTGCTGATAAACCTTCGTTTCTGGCAGGCCATTGATCCCGTGACGGACATGGCCTGTCATCGCTCACCCCCAGGCTACACCTGCTCCGCCGCAATAAATGCTGCCACGTTCATCACATTGGCTGGCGGCTGGTGTCGCAGCAACTGCTGCGTCATATAACGCATATAGGGATCGATATGGGAAAAAATGGCCTTATAGCCCGCGCAAAGATGGTTATGCCAATGCTTATCAACACGGTGAATACGATGTTTCGGGCACCCGCCGTGGCAGGCGAAACGGTATTCACAGCGCACGCATTCTGGTGATAGATTAGCTTTCTGCATACCAAACTGGCGTTGCTGTTTGCTATTGACCAACTTATCCAAACGATCGGTGGTCAGGTTACCCAGCCGATGTGCTGGGTAAACAAAATGATCGCAGCTGTAAATATCACCGTTCATCTCAACCACCAACCCCGTGCCACAGGTCGCCTGCATGACGCAGAGGCTGGGCTTGTCTCCCGCCCATGCGGCCAGTGCATTATCGAACAGTTGCACAAATACCCGTCCAACGTCGTGGCGCACCCAGTAATCAAAAATGGTGTTCATAAAATGGCCATACGCCTCGCCGCTGACCGACCACGGCGTCACCTGCGTGTTCCCTAACGTCTGTGGATGAATTAATTCACCATAGCGGCTATCAACCGAACGCTGTTCAACGGCAGGGATGAATTGGACATGCTGTGCTCCCAGTTCCTGAGTCAGGAATTGATAGATCTCCAACGGAGCCCGCGCCGTTTCATTATTCACGACGGTTAACAAATTGAAATCAACCTTGTGCTGTTTTAGCACCGCCACCGCATTGATTACCCGATCAAAAACCGATTTCCCGCTGTGGGTAACGCGGTAGCGGTCGTGCAACCATTTTGGCCCGTCTATCGACAAACCAATCAAAAACTGATTCTCCGCCAGAAACGCCGCCCACTCCTCATCAAGCAATACACCGTTGGTTTGCATGCTGTTGCGAATGACCTTTCCCTGAGCATATTGTCGCTGGTAGGCCAACGCGCGGCGGTAGAAATCGATGCCCGCCATCGTGGGCTCGCCGCCCTGCCAGGTAAATTCAATTTCGCCTGCGGGGTTTGCCTCAATGTACTGCCGCACGTACTGACGCAGGATGTCGTCATCCATATGCCGCTTCGATTTCGCCGCTTTAAGCGTTCCCTGCTCTTTCTCAAGATAGAAGCAATAGTCGCAGGCAAGATTACACTGATAGCTGGTGGGTTTTGCCATCAGGTGAAAAGGTCGTTTCATCTTACCTCCCACCGGGATTTGCCGGATGTTAACGA
Source organism: Pectobacterium sp. CHL-2024 (assembly GCF_044751765.1). NCBI lineage: Bacteria > Pseudomonadati > Pseudomonadota > Gammaproteobacteria > Enterobacterales > Pectobacteriaceae > Pectobacterium > Pectobacterium sp. CHL-2024. Next base: position 38,966 of record NZ_JBIXKO010000002.1, read on the forward strand.
TCGTCGGTTATCCACGCACTTGAAAAGTGACCATGATCACTCTCTGGATATTTGATATTGACAGTGTGAGAAAACAATGGAAATAATAATTTCATAAACACAATAAATCAATGAAATTATTATTTCTTAAAATAATGCACAACACCAGGGGTTCTCTCATGAACAGTTTCTTCTCCGGCGCACAAAAGTTGGGTAAATCGTTTATGTTACCTATCGCCGTCTTACCTGCTGCAGGTTTGCTGTTGGGTATAGGCGGTGTGTTTTCCAACCCAATCACTATCGGAACTTACGCGTTCCTCGATAACGCGGTTTTGCAGGCCATTTTCACATTGATGAAACTGTGTGGCAGCGCTGTGTTTGATAACCTGCCACTGCTGTTTGCCGTCGGGATTGCAGTGGGTATGACCAACACCGATAGAGGAACCGCAGGGCTCGCTTCTGTGTTGTCTTTTCTGGTCATGAACAAGGCCATTAATGCCATGTTGGTGATCACAAACACGCTGGCAACAGATAATCTGGCCGTGCATGGACAAGCCGTTATTCTTGGTATTACGACGCTTCAGACTGGCGTCCTTGGTGGCATTCTTAGCGGCCTGCTCACCGCATGGTTACACGGGCGCTATAACAAGATCGCGCTACCCGAACTGCTGGCATTCTTCAGCGGTTCTCGCTTTGTTCCGATCGTGGCGTCATTTGCTGCACTGTTTCTTGGCGTGTTGCTCTTTTACGTTTGGCCGCCGATTCAGAGCGGTATTTCCCACCTGGGTGGGCTGGTAGAAAAGACCGGATATATCGGCACGATGTTCTACGGCATGATTCTTAAATGCCTTATCCCATTCGGCCTGCACCATATTTTCTATTTACCGTTCTGGATGACCAGTATCGGTGGAGAACAAATGGTGAACGGTACGCTGGTGCAGGGAACACAAAAAATCTTCTTTGCACAACTGGCCGATCCCAACGTGACGCAATATTACATCGGCGTTTCCCGTTTCATGGCAGGCCGCTTCGCTGACTTTATGTTTGGTTTACCCGGTGCCGCACTGGCGATCTACCACTGCGCCAAACCGGAGAACCGAGGCAAAGTCGCCGGACTGTTGCTTTCCGCCGCGCTGACCGCATTCGTGACCGGTATTACCGAACCGCTGGAATTCGCCTTTATGTTCTGTGCACCGCTGCTGTACCTGGTGCATATCGTCTTGACCGGCGTAGCGTTCATGCTGGCGCACGTCCTCGAAATTACTGTCGGACAAACCTTCTCCGGCGGACTGATCGATTTCCTGCTGTTCGGCGTCTTGCAGGGCAATGCCAAAACCAACTGGGTGTTGATGCTGCCGCTGGGTGCCGTGATGTTTACCCTGTACTACTGCTCATTCCGCTTCCTGATTCAGTTACGCCAGTTGAAAACGCCTGGTCGTGAAGATGAGTCTACCACCGACAGCGAAACACCGACGCTCGCCGGAACCGAGCGCGCTCAGGGCATCATTGCCGCGCTGGGCGGGAAAGACAACATCATTGACGTGGACTGCTGCGCCACCCGACTGCGCATTACCGTTAGCGATCCCGCAAAGGTGAAAACCGATGATTTTAAAGCGTTAGGCAGCCGTGGGACGTTTATTCGCGGGCAAGGCGTTCAGGTGGTATATGGCCCACATGTCACGCTGATTAAGAACGAAGTTGAAGAATTAATGGCCGTTTAACGGTTAGCAAGGATAAGAAAATGAAAGCTGTCATGTTGATGTTCGATACGCTGACCCGTAACCACCTCTCGCCCTATGGCGGCGGGGCGATTACACCGAACTTTGCCCGTTTGGCGCAGGAGTCGGTGCAGTTCGATAACTTTTATGTCGGCAGCATGCCCTGCATGCCGGCACGGCGCGAGCTTCATACCGGTCGATATAACTTCCTGCATCGCAGCTGGGGGCCGCTGGAACCGTTTGATTTCTCCATGCCGCAGGCGCTGGACAAGCACGGCATCCACACTCATATGGTGACCGACCACAAACACTACTGGCGTGATGGTGGGGCAACCTACCATACCCGCTACTCCACCTTTGAATTTATTCGTGGGCAAGAAGGCGACTGCTGGCAAGGCAAAGTCGCCAAACCCGCCATCCACTATCAGGGCATGGAGGATGAAAACACGCGCCAGCGGCGAACCAAGCGCATTACGCAGGATTTCATCAACCGCGCCGCGATGCCGACCCAAAAAGAACACTATACCGAGCGCACGATTCAAGCCGGGCTGGACTTCATCAATAACAACAAAGACGACGATAACTGGTTCTTGCAGATTGAATGCTTCGATCCCCATGAACCCTTCTTTGTGCCTCAAAAGTATCTGGACATGTACGGTTGCAAGGCAGAAGACTTCAATGGCTGGACACCCTACTACTGCGCGACGGAAAGCCCTGAGCATGCCGAGAAGGTGAAGACGTTTTATCAGGCGCTGGTCACGATGTGTGACGATTATCTTGGTAAGGTAATGGACAACCTCAAGGCAAACGGGCTGTGGGACGACACCCTGTTTATCGTGTGTACCGACCATGGATTTTTGCTGGGCGAGCACCAGTGGTGGGGCAAAAATATCATGCCGGTGTATAACGAAATCGCCAACACGCCCTTCTTCATACGCGATCCTCGTAACGGGATTCAGGGAGAACGGCGGCAGGCATTGGCACAAACCATCGATATTCCTGCCACGCTGCTCGATTATTTCAACGTACCGCTGCCGCCCACCATGCACGGCAGGCCGCTACGTCCGGCGATTGAAAACGATACGCCCATCCGTGACAGCGCGCTGTACGGGTACTTTGGCGGGCACGTGAATATCACCGACGGTGAGTACGTCTACATGCGCGGTCCGCGACAAAACGACAAGACGGACCTGTTTGAATACACTTTGATGCCCACGCGCATCGACAGCCCGTTTGCGCTAGGTGATTTTAGGCATATGACACTACACCCTGGATTTGATTTCACCCAAGGTGCGCAGGTCATGAAGATCCCAGCTACCTTTGGCTACCTCAACGCCTATCGCTATGGCGACAAGTTATTCAATGTCGCTGATGATCCTCGGCAGAAAGAAGCGTTGCAGGATCCACAGCGGGCGATGGCCTATGCCCAGAAGATTGCCGCACTATTCAGGGAAAATGACGCCCCGCCTGAACTCTATTCCCGTTTCAGCCTCGATGCGCTAAGTGCCGATCGGGAACAGCAGGATCGGGCACGCTATGAGCACTATCCTGAACTGGCTGGGCTGGATGTCAGTTGCGAACACCGCGGCGTTTATGAAGCATTGCGTCTGCTGATTAATGCAGGAAAAGCGGCCAACCTCTCGCTCACCGCGATGCTGCAATCGATTCCTCAAACATCCATGCTGCGCGAAAGCGATATTTTCCTGATGATTGCGGCGGCATTTTCTCCGGCAGCACAGCCGGAATTGGTGTATCAGGCGCGCCTGCTCTTGCGGATTGATTGACAGGGAAACGATGAACACATTAACGCTGAGTAATACGCAGCTGACGCTGCAAGTGCATCCCAACGGCGCGGAAATGCGTAGCCTGACGGATGCTCAGCGGGAATGGCTCTGGCAGCCCGGCGATACGGGCTGGCAGAGTACCGCCCCGCTGCTTTTTCCTATTGTCGGGCAACTCGTTCATCAGGGGGTTTATCATTACGGTAAACACTGGCCGTTACCTGCACATGGTTTTTTGCGGCACCAGCGGTTTACGGTGGTAGAACAGCGTCAGGAAGCGCTACACCTCCGCTGCTATGACACGCCAGAAACGCTCGCGATGTGGCCATTTCGCTGGCAGCTTGATGTCCATTATGCACTGCACGACAGGCGTGTGGTGGTTCGCTATCGGCTGGTCAATACCGATGACAATACGCTGTGGTTTTCGCTGGGTTCACATCCCGGATTTGCTATTCCAATTGGCCAGGAGCCCGGTTGGCACGTCCGCTTTTCATCTGCGCGCTGCCGCGGTCCGTGGCCTACCCACCAGAGAACACTGATCGTGAACGACGCGGCCCCCGCTCCCATTGCTGACGTGCTGCCGTTAACGTCCGAGACATTTGCCAACGGCGCGCTCTATTTCAGCCATGCGGAGCAGCAGACCATCGACGTTATTTCTCCCTCAGGGACTAGCCTGATCCAACTCTGTACCGATATGCACCCTTGGCTCGCACTCTGGTCAGAGCCGGGTGCCGATTTACTCTGTATTGAGCCGCTTTTTGGGACGACAGACGCGCCCGATTTCACAGGAGAATTGCGACACAAGCGGGGTATTGTGGCGCTACAATCGGGAGAACGCTTTGAATGTGGCTTTAACTTCACCGTCAACGCAGACGAAAAAGGAAGAGCAAGGTAAAATGCGGGGAATATTCAGCAGCGGTACGACAGGCCTGATTCAGAATCAGCACGCTCTGTGTACGATGGCGACGCAGGAATCCCCCATGAGCATCAATAAAGAAAAAGTTCGAACGTATATCGCGAATATCTTGCATGGCCTCAGCGACACGAACCAGACTATCGCCAATTACGTGCTGCAAAACCCCAGCATGGTTGCCCAATTGCCGGTCAAGAAATTGGCAGTGGAGATTGGCGTGAGTGAAGCGACCATCGTCCGGTTCTGCAAACACATCGGCTATGCCGGTCTGCTGGAACTGAAAAGTGCGCTGAATCGTGAGCTGTTTGATGACAGCGATCTGTCATTGCCCGCCACTCCCGATATCCTGATGAATGATACGCGTCACGATGTCGCACAGAAAATTGCCCTCACGGTAGACAGAGCCGTCAAGGAAACCATCGATCTGATTGATATGCAGACGATCAATCAGATAGTCAGTCTGTTTATCTCGGCGCGTCGCGTGATGTTTATCGGCTTCGGCGCATCTGGCCTTGCGGCACTGGAAGCGCGTGACAAGATGAACCGTATCGGCATTGATTCCGATGCCTTTACCGACCGATTCTCAATGACGTTAAAACTGGCGAATTTGAAGCCTGACGATCTTGTTGTCGCGTTTTCACACTCTGGCGAAACCCCGGAAGTGGTGAATGCCTTTAAACTCGCGGAAAAAGCAGGCGCCACACGGCTTGCAATAACCCACAGCACACACTCGCCGCTCACGAGTTTAGGAAATTATGTGCTGTTAACCTGTGGCGAAAGTGAACGCTATCAGGGGGATTCTATCGGCACCCGTGTTTCGCAGCTTTTCATGATCGAGTTTCTCTGCACCGAGCTCACTAAACAGAACTTTAAAGATTTTTCCAGCCAGAGCATCTCAATCAAAGCGCTGTTGATTAAAGAGCGCATTAAACAACATTCAACCTGAAATCAGACGACAACATGACAACACCCAGACAGGACAAAACACCGTGGTGGAGTCAGGGGAAAACCCCGGACTACCGTTTTTCATTGGCGAATGAGCGCACCTTTCTGGCATGGATCCGCACCGCGCTAGCGTTTCTTGCCGGCGCGGTGGGTATCGACCAATTTACCGTGCACATCGATCCGCTGTTGCGTCAGGGGCTATCGCTGTTGCTGGTCGTTAGCGCGGCACTGCTCGGTGCGTTGGCGTATCGTCGCTGGGTTAGTAATGAGAAAGCGATGCGTCAGGAAAGCGACATGCCGTATACGCCAATGCTGCTGATCGTGACGCTGTTCATCACCCTCATTGCCATCGCGCTTGCCGCTATGATTCTGTTCGGGTAGCGCATGGACACGACTCGCGATCCGGGGTTACAGCCACAGCGAACCGGCATGGCCTGGTCACGTACGCTGTTTGTGATGCTGATCAACAGCCTGCTGTGTTTTCGTCTGAGCATGGTAAATGACAGCCGAGTAGTGTTTGCCTGCGCCATTCTGCTCTTGTGCGTTTCTGCGTTGATGTCGGTGCTGGCGATTCTGCGCTACCGCTTTAACGCCTATTGCCAACCGGTGCTATCACGCGCCAGCCACGGGCTGATCGTGCTCACGTCCTCATCGATTGTCATCACCGCTCTGGCCTTGCTGCTGCATTTCAGCGGCGTGTGGTAGGCCCCGATTTTCTGTCATTTTTTCTGAAAGAAAAGGTTTTCTGAAAAGAAAGGCGGTGAAGCCCAAACGTGCTTCACCGATTAAACGGATTATTCGATCGAACTTTCCGGGAACAGGAACGGGTTGATGCTACTGCGAGAAAAACCTTCTTCCTCCATTTTCACATCCAGCACCAGCGACGCCAGATCGTCGGCGACGGCTTCTACACGGTGATCTTTTTCCTGATATAGCAGCTTCAGATACGTGCCACAGTGGCCACAGCTTTCCGCTTTAATGGCGGAGTTTTCGCTATCCAGCGACCAGTAATTCAGTTCGCTCGATTCTTCACAGTTGCTGCATTTCACCCGCACCATGTGCCACTCGCTTTCGCACAGATTACAGTGCAGATAACGCAGCCCGCTGGACGTACCTAGCTGCACCACGCCCGATACCGGAATACTGCCGCACACGGGGCAGAACTGGCGATGTTCACCGGGTACGGCACGCGCTTTACCGGGCAGTTGGCTTGCCATCTGCGCCCAAAACAGCGACAGCGCCGCCCAGATGAACGGGGCTTTATCATTGCTCTCGGCACGAAATTCGTGTTGCAGCAGCGCCGTTGCCTGTTCTTCCAGCTCCTGCTCTGAGGCTTTTTCCAGATTCTCCAGCGTAGATAACACCTGTCCGCTGGCATCCGGTTTTAATTCTTCGATCAGCGCACGCAGCAGCGTGTGCCAGTGCGCATCACGCGGGAACACCGCGATATCAAGCGGCGGACGTTCACCAGACTGTTTCAGCACGTCACTCAGGTCAAGCTTCAACGGATGATCATGCAATACCTTCTGCTGGGCTTCCACCACGCCTGCGGCGAAAGTGAGATAGTCCCCCAGCGGGTGATCTTCAGCTAACTGACGCAGACGCTCCGCGCGGCTGCTGTACAGGCTTTTCAGATTGGCAAAAAGCAACGGAGGAATATTCCCTTCCGGCATCGATTTTTCGTTCTGTTCTAACTGTTCCTGAGGAACAATGCGAATACTCATCAGGGGGATTTTTCCTGTTGTTTACGTTGTCTATCCGATAGATTTCGGGGTGCAGGAAGGCCGCCAGCGCGGTCCGAAAGATAGCGGGTATAGCTCACCTTTAGTCGGCATTATACGCATCGTGACTAGCGACTTTCTGATTTCCGGCAAGGTTATGGCTGTTTTTCGTCATCCATTCAGTCACCTTCCGCCATGACGGAAACAGTAGCAGAAAAGCGGCAAACATCTCCACACCTCTAAAGGGGAGATCACGCCAGACGCTCGCTTATCTGCGATCGAATCAGCGCTGCCAATACGATCACGCTTTGTTCGCAGCGCTCATCCCATTCATAGGAGGCGTTGAAGCGGAAATAACGATCGTATTTGTCGCCGGTCGTGAACATTTTCCCCGGCGCAATACTGACGCCCCGCTCCAGCGCGCGGCGGTATAGCTCCGTGCTGCTGACGCCTTCAGGCAACTCCAGCCAGAGAAAATAACCACCTTGCGAATGATTAATGAGGACGTCGCCCGGGAAATGCCGGCGTAGCGACTGTAATGCCGCGTGTTTACGCTGTTCCAGCGCTCGGCGCAGGCGGCGCAGGTGGCTGTCATAGCTGCTGGTCGCCAGATAATCCGCAATCGCCAACTGCATGGGTGCACTGGTTGATAAGGTACTCATCAGCTGTAAACGCTGAATGCTGCCCGCATAGCTTCCGGCCGCCACCCAGCCGATGCGGAACCCCGCCACCAGATTTTTAGAAAACGAGGAGCAGTGCAGAATCGTGCCTTTTTTATCCAACGCTTTTGCGGGCAACGGACGTTGCAGGCCCGTATAAAGCTCGCTGTAGACATCATCCTCTACCAGCCCGACGCCGTGCTTTTCCAGCATCGCCACCAGCCGCTGTTTCTTCTCCCAGGACAGCGTGCAACCGAGCGGGTTATGAAAATTGGTCATCAGCCAGCAGGCTTTGATCGGATAGTCGTTCAGCGCCTGCTGCAATGCATCAAGATCGATGCCCTGCTGCGGATCGGTCACAATTGCAATCGCTTTGAGTTTAAGGCGTTCGATCGCCTGTAACGCGCCATAAAAAGCGGGAGATTCGATCACCACATAATCGCCCGGTTCCGTCAGAGCCTGAAGGCTGAGATTAAGGGACTCCATCGCGCCCGCCGTAATCACAATCTCATCGGGCGAGACGGCAATCCCCTGCAACGCGTAGCGCTGAGCGATGTTCTTCCTCAGGCTTTCATTACCCGGCGGCAAGTTATCCAGCGCGCTGTGTGGCTGCATATGACGCGCCACCGAGGCCAGCGAGCGCGTCAACTGACGCTGTGGGAAGAGCTGTGGATCGGGAAACGCCGATCCGAACGGCATGACCGCCGGATCTTTGCTGGCCTGAAGCACATCAAAAATGAACGCGTTGACGTCCACGTCTTCGGTCAGTTGAACGCGCTCCTGCCCCACGGGCGAATGCAGGCTGTCTGCTGGTAGCGTGGACAGCTTTGGTGCCGCGTAATAGCCCGACTGTGGACGCGACACAATCAGCCCCTGACTTTCCAGCAGCTGATAGGCGTGCAGCACGGTCATCAGGCTCATACCCGAATGCAGTGATTTTTCCCGCAGCGAGGGCAGTTTGTCGCCCGGCTGCCAGATCCCTTCCTGAAGCTGCTCACGGATCTGGTGAGCGAGCTGTTCAAACTTTGCCATAGCGCTACGGTTTCGCTGGGTGAGTCTGTCATTATTTTTAGCTCGATCACCACCGACAGGTCATGATCGAGAAGGATGCTTTATCAAGAACAATGCGTTGTGCGAGGACTATTTCGCCGCGTAGCGTTGTACAAAATCCAGCAGAATCTTGCGCGCCCAGACGGGTTCCTGCGGAATATCCATCATCCGATCGACATCCCAGCCGCCCTGTCGTAGCGCCGCTTCATTATGACGCAGGCACGTCAGCATGATGTCCGCACTGAATTCCGGGTGAAATTGCACGGTCAGGACTTTATCGCTGTAGCGGATAATCTGGCAGCCATCCATCTCTGAACTTGCCAGCACTTGTGCACCTTCAGGCGGTTCCAGCACGGATTGCTGATGGGTCAGATAAGCACCAAACTGCGGCGGATAATCACGCAGTAAGATGTCTTGCGCAGCAGCTTCATGGGTTGTCACAACCTGAACGCCCACTTCCTTGCCGTTCGGGTTATCTCCTACTTTACCGCCCAGCGCATCGGCGAGCAGTTGGTGCCCATAGCACACGCCCAGCAGCGGAACATCCGCGTAATACGCTTCACGCAGCCAGCCTGCGGTATATTCGCTCCAGTCCAGTCGATCGGTAACCATCGACCACGAACCGGAGATTACCACCGCCGCCAGCGTATCAAACGACGGCAGTCGCTCCCCGAGATCGGGACGGACCACCTGCACCGGCTGCGTGTTCCCCTGCACCGCATCGGTAAACCACTTCCCCTGTTGCCCAACCTGAGACGCAATGCCTTCCGGCGGTTGGCCCAACTGAATCACCAGCAATACCTTTTCGCTCATCGTCCTGTTCTGCCCATATTTGAAAATCACAAATTTGAAAAGCCATTCGTCTTGAAAAACGCTTCATCTTGAAAAGCCATTCGGTTGAAAAACTACAAGCGTGTAACGTCCTGTGTCTTCAATGAACGTAGCACTAACGTAATACGATTCCTACCCATGTCATGCGCTGGATATGTACATATGCTGAATATGTGTATGCACTGGATAGTAAAAGGCCACCTTAACAACAGGCGGCCTTTTATCAACGCTTATCGCTTCAGAAGCAACACATCATGCCTCGATCACGGAAGCCGATAGGCAACAACATAATCCCCGCGATCCGGTGAGTTACGCGCGCCGCCTGCCGAGATAACGACATACTGCTTACCATCAACCGGAGACTTGTAGCTGATTGGCGTACTCTGGCTTCCCACTGGCAGTCGCGCTTTCCATACCTCTTTACCCGTCGAGCTATCAAAGGCACGCAGATAGTAATCTTGCGTGGAGGCGATAAATACCAGACCGCCCTGAGTGGCCAGCGTGCCGCCAATCGTTGGCATACCAATCGGAATTGGCAGTCCCATCTTAATACCGAACGGTCCCGTATCTTCTACCGTTCCCACCGGAATCTGCCAGGCAATTTTCTGCGTTTTTAAATCCACCGCAGTCAGCGTGCCAAATGGCGGTTTCTGGCAAGGAATCTCAATAGGCGACATGAAACGCACTTTCGCATTAACCGAATACGGCGTGCCATCCAGCGGTACCGGACGATCAATGCTGGCCGCTTCGTTACCATCACTTTTCTTACCTTTATCCTCTGCCGACGTCGGCACAAGCTGAACCTCAAGCCCCACTCTCATATCGTTGACAAACAGGTAGTTATTCACCGGATCCGTAGAGAGCCCGCCCCAGTTCATGCCACCTAAAGAGCCCGGCAGGTTGAGTGACGGATCGTGTCCCGGCGGGGTAAACAGCCCATTGTAACGTTTAGATTTGAAGTGGACGCGGCAGAGCAACTGGTCGAACGGCGTAGCTCCCCACATATCGGACTCTTTGAGAACATCCGCGCCAATCTGCGGCATACCGACGGAAACAGGCTGAGTCGGCGAATACACTTCACTCGGAATGTCACCCTGCTCGACGTTCCTCTCTTCGACTTTCGTCAACGGTTTTCCCGTCATCCGGTCAAGAACGAAGAGCTGGCCTGCTTTGGTGCCAAACACCAGTGCGGGTACGCTTTTGCCATTTTCGCCAGGGAAATCGACGAAGGAAGGCTGCATCGGCACATCAAAGTCCCACAAATCATCATGGACAGTCTGATAGACCCACTTGACCTGTCCCGTGGAAGCATCAACAGCCACCATTGACGCGCCAAATTTACGATCCAGATCGCTACGCTTGACGCCCCACAGGTCGATCGCGGCACTCCCTGTCGGCATGAATACCGTATTGGACTGCGGATCGTAGGACATCGGTGCCCACACATTCGGTGTCGAACGCGTATAATCCTGACCTTGTGCTGGTTCTGTCGTCTCTTGCGGGTTACCGGGATCAAATGCCCAACTCAGTTTGCCAGTAATGACATCAAACCCGCGAACGACGCCGCCGGGCATATCAATACTGACGTTATCCGCGACCCTGCCGCCAATAACGATAGTCGTCCCTGCCAATGTGGGCGCTGACGTCGGATAATATTGCCCCTTATCGCTGCCCTTACCCATGTGATCGCTGAGATCAACCCGGCCATTGGTGCCAAAATCCGGACAAAATGCCCCGGTATCTGCATCCACGGCGATCAGCTCTGGCGTTACGCTATTCATCAGAATACGACGCTGACAGACTGCACCAGCAGGCACAGAAACCTGCGCCACTGGCGTAGATCCCGGAACGACAGGCTGCGCTAGCGGCTGTGTAGCATCAAAATAGGCCAGGCCACGACAGCGCATCCACTTTTTCTGGTGCGCGCCGATTTCCGTTTTCCACAACTGTTTACCGCTTGTGGCATCCACCGCGATAATGTTGTTATGCGGAGTACACAGGAATAAACGGTTACCCACTTGCAACGGAGTCTGCTGATCTTCAGCACCGCCGCCGCCCGGACTTTGCGGCACATCACCCGTGCGGTACGTCCACGCGACCTGGAGATCTTTCACGTTATCACGCGTGACCTGATCCAACGCGACAAAACGCGACGCACCAGAAGTGTTACCGTAATTGCTCCAGTTTTGCTGTTCTTCACCGGGCTTAACAGGGACGAGCGGCAGTTGAGCACCGGAAGAAGGCACCGGCGCATGGGGAACGAACATCCCGGCGACGGTGGCAACAAAGGCCAGCGCCAGTACGCCAGCAGAAAGTCCAGCAACACGCCAAGCAGGTTGCTTACCCGCGGAGTTACGCAAGAGAGGTAATGACAGCGCAACCAGAATGGCAATCCCTGTCAGCGTGAGCAAACGCGATACCAACGGCCAGAAATCCAGCCCCACGTCCCACAATGCCCAAATAACGGTTCCCAACAAAACGGCACCGTACAAATAAGCGCCGAAGACATTTTTACGCCAGAGCAGTACGCCGGAAATCAGCAGTACCACACCGGATACCAGAAAATAAGGGCTCCCCCCCAAACCAATCAGTTTGGCACCATAATAGGCAAAAAAAGCACCTATCGCCGTTACGATTAACCCCAAGATTAGCAGCCAGATACCCTGCAACCTGGACACAAGTGGTTTTGCCATAGAAAATTCCATCAATATGAGCAAACCTTGTCTTCACATCATTTCATTTGCCCCACATCTAACACAATGATGAAGAAAGGAATGCATTACGTTAGTGTTTTAGAAAAGCGAGAACGAGGATCGAGAACCGCATAAATATGCTGGATATATCGTTTCCGCCCCACTTACATAGCGTAGATGTTTTTTAAAGGGTCACAATCATATTGCATTTTCTTAATAAGAAAATAAAATTTCTATAACATTTGATTTAATAAGGATTTACCTTGATCGGATGAGATATCCGCAAGGAAAATCGAATAATAAAAGTTTCTTATTGTGATGATAAATAGAGGGAATATAAACAGCCGTTATTTTATATAATCGTTCTTTTATATAAAGGCAGGCTGTTTTATATCGTTCAGGCAGAAGGTTGCTTGCGGTAGGCTAGCGAGAAAACATCGTAGAAATCAACGTCACCTTTCGTACGTCGAATTTGCTCTATCCCTGCTTTCACGGCTGATGGCACCTGCTCGTTGCGTAGCAGCTTATCCTGCGTGTCCTGTGATACGTGGCGGACCGTAAACCACTCGCCGTTATAACAAACACGGAGATCCAGCGTATCAATGTCTTCAAAGCGATAGGTCGGGTTGATATCTACCGAGAGCGCCAGCGTCATCACCAGCAGGAAAACCGTGAAGCCGATCAGATACGGTAAACCAAAATAAGGGGCATAAAAGAGGATGATCGCGACCGGCACGTAGCTCACCAGCATCGCGGCAAACAGATAGGGGTGTGACTGCATGAATTTGCGGCTAAAACGTATTTTATTGTCGCGTTTCTCTTCCCGATTAATACGTTCGATCTCTTCGGTCAGAAGGCGTTTTACTTCATCCATCATCATCACCATCGTGCTTGAGGAATACAACACTGCTGGCATCGATTAGAACATAGCCCCATGAGAGATAACAGATACAGTTTTCGACAGATTAACTATAACAGTTTGCCGGATGCCGGGATGGATTACCCCGGCAACCTCGGTGACAGAATGGCGGAGATTACGGAATGGCGGGCATCGTGAGATCGGGATCGATCAGATTGTAGATGTGATTGCCAAACACGGGTTGCTGTAACAGTTGATCAACCGCCAGCGCGACATCCCAGCGTGACACCAATCCCAACGTAGCAGTACCCTGCGTCAGTTTTGCATTGTGCGTCGCGACCACGTCCAGCAGACCGCCGGGACGAACAATACAGTGATCCAACGTACTGCTTTGCAACCAGCTTTCTGCCAGCGATTTCTCACGCACCGCGAAGCCAAACGCGGCTCTGGCGCGTGGCGACAACAGCGGCCAGCTATCGCCGCAGCCCAGTGACGTCACCAGCAACATACGTTTAAGACCTGCCTGTTCAGCACCATCGATCACCGTGCGATGACCCTGATAATTTACCGTACCGCCGCCCATTGTCGATACCACAATGGCAGAAGGCCCCGCCACACGACAGGCTTCCGCGACCGTTTCCGGGTCGCAGGCATCGCCTGCTACTACCGTCATTCCCTGCTCACGCCAGTGTTTGGCCTGTTCAGGATTACGTAATACGAGTACGACCGCCTGCTCGCACTCAATAGCGCGCTGTAATAAGCAGGCGCCGACTCCATTGCCTGCGCCGAAAAGTAACCACGTCATACCTGCTCCGGTTGTAATTCACTCGCCAGCGCACGGAACGCCTCAACCTGAGCGCTCAACAGCTGGCGGTGGCTGTCTCGTCCAAGGAAAATTTTAAACATCGCTGCACCGCTGGCATTAAAGAACACCACGGACGCCGTGTCCATCCCCATGAATTTACGTTCAATAAACGCAATGTGCTGACAGCTCGTTGCGCGGATATGCCCGCTCAGGCCATTTTTGCCACGCAGGTTAAAGTAACCGTGGCGATGCGTACCGGTTGGCAGCTCGCTCTTGAATTCCAGAATCGCGTCCGCCGTGTGGCTGATTAGCGTCACTTCACCCCAGGTCGCAATCGTGTCCCAGACGTGATCGAAACGATCGCCTGCCGCCAGCGTACGCTGCGCCGCAGGCAAGGCCTCTACGACAGCAAACAGCGAGGTATTATATTTTCCGGCAATCTCTTCCAGTGTTCCATCAGGGTTGGTTGCCAGTAATTCATTCAGTGTCATAGTCATGGTTGCGTCTCCGGTTAGTGCGCATGCTCTTCGGCATTAAGCTGGGGGATAATTTGTTGTAATGCCTGCATCAGGTTATTCGCCCAGAAGCGGCCATCGTTGGTCAGGCGCAGGCAGGTGGAATCGTCACAGGTCAACCCGGCCTGATGCCATTGGCTAAGCAACGGCTGAAGTTCACGGGCATGTCGGGTCAGTTGAGGCAGCTTGATACGACCGACCTCAATACCCGCCTGAAGCTGATGCTGCCACGGCCCGGTAGGACTGGCTGGCGTCATCATCATGATCGGTTTTTGCCCCTGATCGATCTGCTGGTAATAGCGCTCCAGGCTGCGTTCCATCATGTAGGCTTGCCCGTTTATATTGCCGCCCGCGCCGCTGCCCATTGCCAGACAGTCCGCGCCTTGTTTAATCAGCAGGTTATACAGGTTACGTTCACGCGTAGTGCGCGCCCAATGGCTGTTGCTAAGCTGGTGCCAGCCAGCATCGGCCAAAAACGCCGCGCCAGTCCGGTAAAAATCACGGCGGGCAACCACATCAGGCAGTGCCACACGCTGGTTTTCGGCCGCTTTCGCCAGCGGCGTGGTTGGTAACAGATTCAGCGCATACAGATCGACGCCGTCTAACGGTAAATCGCTGACGATAGCCAAATCTTCGCGCCAGATTTCCGGCGTTTGCTCCGGTAGACCAAACATCAGATCGCACACTACAGCGGCTCGGTCTCGCTCGCACAGACGCTCAAGGAAACGAATTGACTGCTGCTTATCCGACGTACGCGCCATACGCTGACGAATACGGGTATCGAACGTCTGAATCCCGATGGAGAAGCGGTTCGCTCCGGCATCCAGACAGGCATCAATTCGCTCATCGTCAAAATCCATCGCCCGCCCTTCTACTGTGATTTCACAGTCCGGTGCCAGCGGCAGAGAAGTACGGATCGCGCGAATGATCTGCGACAGCTCATCGGCCGCCAGCGCCGTTGGCGTCCCCCCACCAAAGTACACCGCATGAATCGGCGCAGACTGATGCAGCGGGCTGTCCGCTTCCATCGCCAATTCCTGCAACAGATAACGGGTATAGGTCGCCGTGCTGTCATCACGCAGCTTATTTTGATAAAAACCGCAGAACGTACAGTGCGTGGCGCAGAAAGGAATGTGCAGATAGAGCAGGCGCTTACGCGCAGGCACTGTCTGCTGCTTCAGCGCCTGCCAACCGGCAGGAATCTGTTCTGGTGAAAGCGGCATATGGTTGCGCCAAGGCATTGCCATACGTCGGGCGCCAAAAGGCTGCTCACCGGGCTCGGCATAATACGGCGTCAAATCGATGTTCATTAACGGCCCCCAAATAATCAATAAAATAAATTAAATGATAATTATTTTTATTTGGCAACCAGCCCAACTGGCAGAAAGGAGGAGGATTATTCTTTTCGCGTCATTTTCTCTTTAAATTAACCGATTTGCTTATTTTGGTTAAAATTGCAGATATAAATAAATACGGTTATTTCTTATGATTTTCATAGTATTAATCCACTGAGCCTGTTTTAAATGTTAAATAAATGAAAACAAAAATCACTACATTAAAATTCGTTAACTTAACAACCAATAAAATATTGCAAGTCCTTACTTAATAATAAATGAGATTGCAGTCACATTTTTTAATATTCATTCAAATTTAATTATCGCCGCTCTCGCCCAAATGATAACGTTAATGATAATCATTAACTTTTCAGAGAAAAAGCCATGAATAAAAAGGCCACACACTGGGCTCTCTTTATGCTGCCTGCTATTTATAGCGGCGCAATTAATGCAGCTCCAAACGATTCATCTACAAATCATTCGACCACAAACAGCGATGAAATAACCGTTATTAGTGCAGGGAGAACGAAACAGAATTTATGGGAAAGTCCGGTCACAATGCAGGTCATCGATAATGAAAAGCTGAATAAATATACGGGTGATTCTATTGCCGAAGCGCTGCGTGATATTCCCGGCGTCGATATTACCGATACCGCATTAGCCGGTCGGAAACAAATACGTATTCGCGGCGAAGAAGCCTCACGTGTATTAGTGTTAATTGACGGACAGGAAGTCACCTATCAACGCGCCGGCCCCAATTACAGCCTCGGATTATTAATCGATCCTTCTTATATTGAACGCATTGAAGTCGTGAAAGGCCCGCATTCAGTATTATATGGCTCGCAGGCTATCGGCGGCGTGATCAACTTTATTACCCGCAAAGGCGGAGACAAACCGCTGAGCGGCAAAATCAAAGCCGTTTATGACAGCGCGACCGCAGGCTGGCAGGAATCGGGTTTAGCCTACGGCTCCATCGGTAATTTTGACTATCGCCTCAGCGGCAGCTATAGCGATCAGGGCAACCGCAGCACGCCGGATGGCCGCCTGCCGGATACTCATTTCCGCAACAGCGGGCAGTCCGCCTGGCTCGGCTATCGCCTTGGCGATCATAAACTCGGCCTGTCGCTGGACAGCTTCAAACTCAGCACGCAGACCTACACCGATTCGGATGAATACGACAGCTTCAGCGTGCGCATTCCTGAACTGGAAAGAAAGAAGGTCGGCCTGTTTTATGACTGGCAGATCGGCGGTGATGTGCTGAAAAACCTGCATCTGGATGCCTATCAGCAAAATATCAAACGCGAATTCCGTAACGATCTGTCGCAGAGCGGTAATCCGCTGCGCTATAACGGCATGGCGCTTTATCAAGGCAAAATGGCGATGAGTACAGGCACCGACGACAAGCAGACCAGCCGGGGGTTGACCTTACAAGCGGATATCACGCCATTAGCCGGACACACGCTGATCGCAGGGGGACAATGGCTCTCCGATGTCGTGAAGCAAAATGCCTTCTCCGATGTCCGGGTAACGGGATCGTTATCGCCCATGGGAATGCCTTCTCTGTCGGTTAATCCAAGCTCAATATCCAATAACCACTGGCGGCAAAATAGCTGGGCGCTGTTCGCGCAGGATGAATGGAAAATAACACCGGACTGGACGTGGACGCTGGGTGCGCGTCAATACTGGGTTGAATCACTCTCCTACGGTGGCCAGAAGACAGGCACCGTGAGAATGAACGGTATGGTAATGCCGAACAACAGTACGTCCGCCGCCGCGAAGGAAAGTGACAGTACACTCGTCACCGCCAGCAGCCTGCGCTATTCCGGCTTTGACAATATCCAGCTGCGCGCCTCCTTTGCGCAAGGTTATGTCTACCCTACCCTGACGCATAAGTTTTACGACACGGCGGCCGGCGGGAGCACCACTTACGGCAACGCCAATCTGAAAGCGGAAAAGTCGGATAACCATGAAGTCGGCATGCGCTATAAAGACGATAGCTGGCTGCTGGACAGCGCGATCTACCATTCACGCGCCAAAGACTACATCACCACGCTGAACTGCGCCGGTAACGCCGTCTGTTCCGGCAGTACGGACAGCAGCAGCCGCTACTACGCCAACGCCAACCGTGCGACCACGTACGGGATGGAGATGTATGCGGAATACCTCGGCTGGACGCTGTCTCCTTACGTTAACGGCAACATCATCCGCCGTGAGCTGGAATTGCCAACTCGCAGCACCTATCGCACCGGTGAACCCACCTTTACTGGCCGCGTCGGGGTCAAAAACATCATGCTGTTCGAACGTATGGAGCTGGAGTCTGATCTCTACCTCCGGGCAGCCTCACGTGCGAAGGATGAAACGGCAGATACCGCCGTCCAGCACAGCGGTTGGGCAACGGCTAATCTGGAATTTACCAGCACCTTCGGTAGCGAGAATCAATACCAGGTCACGCTGGCGCTGAATAACCTGCTGGATAAGCGCTATACCACCGCGCATGAAAGTATTCCCGCATCCGGCTTCAGCACCGCGATTGGCGCGGCGTTCTCATTCTAAGCATCATGATGATGAAGGCGATAATCGCGTTAATGCTCTTCGGGCTGTCTTCCTTCACCTGCGCGGCTGAGCCGCGCGTGGTGATTGCCGGTGGCTCGCTGGTGGAAATCGTTTATGCGCTCGGCGCAGGCGATACGGTGGTCGGTGTGGATCAAACCACTACCTATCCGCCACAAACAGCAACGCTGCCAAAGGTCAGCAACTGGCAACAGTTGACGAGCGAAGGCATTTTGTCACTGCACCCAACGCTGTTGATGACCTGGCAAGATGCCAACCCACCACAGGTACTTCATCAGCTTGAGCAAGCAGGTGTAACAGTGGCGCGTTTCACCCGCACGCCCAGCACGCCAGCACAGTTGCTTAGCAATATTCGTCAGGCTGGGGCGTTGCTCAATCGCACGGAGGCTGCCGAGCTGCTGGCGACTCGTCTCTCTCAGCAGTTGAGTGCGGTATCAGAACGGCTGGCAACGCGAAAAGATCGCGTCAGCGTCGTGTTTCTGCTGAGTGTCGGCAGCAGTGCGGCGCAGGTCGCGGGGAAAAACACCGTGGTGGATAGCCTGATCGCGCTGGCAGGCGGAAAGAATATTGCCACGCATAGCCAGTATCGTATTTATGGCGGCGAGGCGATGATTGCGGCGAATCCTGAGGTGGTTGTGGTGACGACGCAAAGTGTGGAAAACGGCGTGGAGGCGCTGGCAGCAGTACCCGGTTTAACGCAAACCGCAGCCTGGAAAAACCAGCGTATTATCGCGCTCGATCAGGCGATTTTACTGGGAATGGGGCCGCGCGTCGCCGAAGCGGTTGAAGCGCTGAACCGCGGCTTCTATCCTGACTAAACGAATATATCCCCCAAAATAATACGGCCTCAATAATGAGGCCGTATCACACGCTTACTGAATACCCTGACTGCGCAGGTAATCTTCATAGTTGCCGGTGAAATCGATCACTTTATTTGGCGTAATTTCCAGAATCCGGGTCGCCAACGAGCTGACAAATTCACGGTCATGAGAGACGAACAGCAGCGTCCCTTCATACATTTCCAGCGCCATATTCAGCGATTCAATGGATTCCATATCAAGGTGGTTGGTTGGTTCATCCATCACCAGAATATTCGGACGCTGCATCATCAGCTTACCGAACAGCATGCGGCCTTTTTCACCACCGGATAACACCTTCACTTTCTTCTTGATATCATCCTGGCTGAACAGTAAACGGCCGAGTATGCTGCGCACGGCTTGTTCGTCGTCTTTTTCCTGTTTCCACTGGCTCATCCAGTCAAAAACGGTCAGCGTCTCATCGAATTCGTATTCGTGATCCTGCGCGTAGTAGCCAATTTTTGAGTTTTCAGACCATTTCACCGTACCGCTATCCGGGTCCAGATCACCGACCAGCGTTTTCAGCAATGTCGATTTACCGATACCGTTGGCACCCAGAATAGCGACTTTCTCACCCACTTCGACCATCAGTCCCAGTTTGCTAAACAGCGGGCCGTTATCAAAGCCTTTGCTCAGCGCTTCGACTTCCAGCGCATTACGGAACAGTTTCTTATCCTGATCAAAACGAATAAACGGGTTTTGACGGCTGGACGCTTTCACTTCATCCAACTGGATTTTATCGATCTGGCGTGCGCGCGATGTCGCCTGCTTGGATTTAGAGGCGTTGGCACTAAAGCGGCTGACGAACGATTGCAGTTCGGAAATTTGCGCTTTCTTCTTGGCGTTATCGGCCAGCAAACGCTCGCGAGCCTGTGTCGCGGCCGTCATGTATTCGTCGTAGTTACCGGGATAAATACGCAGTTCGCCGTAGTCCAGATCCGCCATGTGCGTACAGACCATATTCAGGAAGTGGCGGTCATGCGAAATGATGATCATGGTGCTGTTACGCTCGTTCAGCACCTGCTCCAACCAACGGATCGTATCGATATCCAGGTTGTTGGTCGGTTCGTCGAGCAGCAGGATATCGGGATCGGCAAACAGCGCCTGCGCCAACAGGACACGCAGTTTCCAGCCGGGAGCAATCTCACTCATCAAGCCATAGTGCTGCTCAACGGGAATTCCCACGCCCAGCAACAGTTCACCGGCACGAGATTCTGCGCTGTAGCCATCCATCTCACCATACTGCACTTCCAGGTCGGCAACTTTGTAGCCGTCAGCTTCGCTCATTTCAGCCAATGAATAGATACGGTCGCGCTCTTCTTTGACCGCCCATAGCTCACCGTGGCCCATGATAACGGTATCCAGCACGCTGTATTTTTCAAAAGCGAACTGATCCTGACGCAGTTTACCCAGGCGTTCATTAGGATCGAGGAAGACGTTACCGCCGCTCGGCACCAGATCGCCGCCGAGAATCTTCATGAATGTAGATTTGCCGCAGCCATTTGCGCCAATCAAACCGTAACGGTTGCCGCCGCCAAATTTAACGGAAATGTTTTCAAACAACGGCTTGCTGCCGAACTGCATGGTGATATTGTTGGTACTTAACACAGCACTTATACTCGAGTCGGAATGTGATTTGGCGCGCATTATGCCACAAGCGCGCGATAGGATCGCGGTTAGTTTTGAGTAATATTTAAGCGATAGCGCATACAGGAGAGAAATGCGATGCCGATAGTACGTCGTTTCAAACAGGTCGACGTTTTCACCCAGCAGTCTTTCAAGGGCAATCCGCTTGCCATCATTATGGAGGCGCAGGGATTAACCGATGCGCAAATGCAGGAGATCGCTCGCTGGACAAACCTGTCAGAAACCACGTTTGTCCTGCCAGCCACCGACCCTTTAGCGGATTACCATGTTCGTATTTTTACGCCAGAATCGGAAATGCCGTTTGCCGGACACCCTACGCTAGGCACTGCACACGCCATGCTGGAAGAAGGATTGCGCCCTAAATCCCCAGGTCAGTTAGTGCAACAGTGCGGCGTTGGCTTAGTGCCAATTAATATTAATGATGACGGCAGTCTGGCTTTTCACGCGCCGCAGGCCACCATGGTTCCGTTTGGTGATGAGCATGCGCCACTGCTGGAAAAAACGCTGGGCATTACTGGTTTGGGTAGTGCTGCTATCGATAACCGCTACCCGCCCACCGCGGTACACATGGGCATTCGCTGGCTTGTGATTCGCGTCGACAGCGCCGGCACTTGCCTGAACATAACACCGGATGCTGAAGCACTCTCAGCCGTGCAAAACCTCAGCCAGACCAACGGCATCGCCATCTATGGCCCGCACGATAATGCGACGCCAGCCGATTATGAAGTTCGTGCGTTCTACATTGAACGTGGCCATCTCAAAGAAGATCCGGTTACCGGCAGTGCCAACGCCTGTCTGGCCGCGCTGCTTCGCCAACAGCATTCTATCAATAACGTCACCGCGCCACTCAGCTACCTTGCGCGACAGGGCACCATGCTGCAACGCGATGGCCGCATTACTGTCACTTACCTGAACGATGAACCGTGGATCGGCGGGCACAGCGTCACGATCGTTGACGGTACGTTACAGCGGTAAAGGGAGCGATTTTATGGAAGCGCCATTTGTCGATACGTCATTTACAGATGCACTGTATGAATTGCGCCATCAGCCCCACCTGCGCCTAGCGATCCAGGAAGAACGCGATGCAGATACGCTTTTTACCCTGATTCAGCAGGAAAAGGCGCGCTTACGGCGTACTTTACCCTGGCCGGATTCCGTCAAAAGCGTCGATGACACGCGTGAAACCATTCGCGCCAACCGAAAGGCCTTCTTCGATAAAACGGCCGCCGTGTACATTATTCGCTGGGACGACGCGCCGGCTGGCATCGTCTCCTTCAACACGATTCAGGATAAAGAAGGCGTCATCGGCTATTGGATCGCCGAAGCCTTTGAAGGCAAAGGCATCGTTTCTCAGGCTGTCAGTACACTGATAGCCGCCTATACCGATGCGAACCTCGTTGAGCGCTGCGTCATCAGAGCCTCAACCGCCAACACGCGTAGCAACGCTGTCGCTCAACGGCTTGGCTTCCGCTTTCACCACACGGAGAAAGACGCCGAGCAGATTGGCGAGCAGTGGTTCGATCACAATATTTATCACTATCCCGCCTGATATGACCTCGCATGCTTTCCACCACCTGATGTGCTGACCTTCCGGCTGCGTATCAGGTTCTTTCGCTCCACAACGTGTTTCACTTATCGTGTCGTTATATTTTTGTGACTAACATCACAAAAATGTTGAAATCCGATCTCATCTTCGCTACCATTAAAAACGTGATGAACATCACACTTAACTAACCCGTTAGAGGAGTCTGATAATGAAAACTTTTCGTAAAATCAGCAAATTCTTTAAAAGAATGGGAGATGTTTATGTCAGTTACTGTGAACGTATTGGGTCAATCATCAGCCCGTTCTGATTGTGATATAAACAATCTCTAAAGCCGCCTCCTACAGGCGGCTTTTGTTTTTTCAGCCTCTCTGCCCCCCTGCTCATCCCCCTTTCCTTTTTGTCTACCCACACGTCGCAGATTTGTGCAGCACGCCGCATGCCTGAACATTCTCTTTTAAAAACAGCTCAATGCATTTTCCTTTCACGGCAAAACCATCGTTAACAGACTATGCTTTTCTCTAGCTGTACTTGCTTCGCGTCCCCGACGTCTGCGCTAAAAGATAAAAAGGACATGACTATGAGTAAAGTTAAACAACAGGATATTGACCGTCTGATCGAACTGGTCGGCGGGCGTGAGAACATCGCGGCAGTCACACACTGCATCACTCGTCTCCGCTTCGTCTTGCACGACTCGTCCAAAGCCCATCCCAAGAACATCGAAGAGCTGCGTATTGTTAAAGGGTGTTTTACCAACGCCGGACAATTTCAGGTCGTGATCGGCACCAACGTGGATGAGTATTACAAGGCGCTGCTCGCCACCACGGGAAAAGGCGAGATGAATAAGGAAGAAGCCAAAGTCGCCGCTCGCCAGAACATGAGCTGGTTTGAACGCAGCATTTCACATTTTGCCGAGATCTTTTTTCCGCTGCTTCCCGCGCTCATCAGCGGGGGCTTGATTCTCGGTGCACGTAATGTCATTGGTGATATCCCGATGCGCGACGGGCAAACGCTGGTACAACTCTATCCAACCTGGCAAACCATCTACGATTTCCTCTGGCTGTTGGGTGAAGCCATCTTCTTCTATCTTCCCGTTGCGGTCTGCTGGTCAACCGTACGCAAAATGGGTGGCACGCCCATCCTCGGCATCGTGCTGGGCATCACGCTGGTATCGCCGCAGCTCATGAACGCCTACCTCATCGGCCAACAAACGCCTGAAGTGTGGAATTTCGGCTGGTTCACGATTGAGAAGATCGGCTATCAGGCACAGGTCATTCCGTCTGTCCTGGCTGGGATGGCGCTGGCAATAATCGAGACGCGGTTGAAAAAAATCGTGCCGGATTACCTCTATCTGGTGGTCGTGCCCGTAACCTCGCTCATCCTAGCCGTGTTCCTGACACATACCTTAATTGGCCCGTTTGGCCGTATGATTGGTGACGGTGTCGCCTGGGCCGTTAAGGCGGTGATGACTGGCAGCTTCGCCCCTGTTGGCGCAGCGCTGTTTGGATTCCTGTATGCACCACTGGTCATCACCGGCGTGCACCAAACGACGTTAGCGATTGATATGCAGATGATTCAAAGTATGGGCGGCACACCGGTTTGGCCGCTGATCGCGCTGTCTAATATCGCTCAGGCGGCTGCCGTTGTCGGGGTGATTCTCGTCAGCAGAAAAGCCAACGAACGTGAAATTTCTGTTCCCGCCGCGATTTCCGCCTTTCTTGGCGTGACCGAACCGGCCATGTACGGTATCAACCTGAAATATCGCTTCCCGATGCTGTGCGCCATGATCGGTTCCGCCGCTGCCGCACTCATTTGCGGCCTGTACGGCGTAACGGCAAATGGCATCGGCGTAGGCGGATTGCCGGGCATCCTCTCCATCAAGCCACAGTTTTGGGGCATCTTCGCTATTGCCACGCTGGTTGCCACCGTCATTCCGATTGTGCTGACATCGCTGGTCTACAAACGCAAAAGCCGCAATGGCGCACTCGACCCTGCATAGCAGTGACATATAATTATTGTCTCAACTCAGGCCGTGCAAGCACGGCCCACTATAATAAAGGAGCGACCTCATGACGATGAACGCCTCGCTTCCCTGGTGGCAAAACGGCGTAATTTATCAAATCTATCCGAAGAGCTTTCAGGACAGTACCGGAAATGGCATTGGCGACATCGCTGGCGTCACCGCCCGACTCGATTACCTGCAACAGCTGGGTGTCGATGCGATCTGGCTGACGCCAGTTTATCTTTCTCCTCAGGTTGATAACGGCTATGACGTCACCGACTACTGCGCCATCGATCCAACCTATGGCACGATGGCCGATATGGAAACGTTGATCGCGAAAGCGCATCAGCGCCGTATCCGTGTCGTCATGGACATGGTGTTCAACCACACCTCGACGCAGCATCACTGGTTCCTGAATGCGCAGGATCGCCGCAGCCCGTACCGTCATTTTTATATCTGGCGTGATGGTAATGACGGTGCTCTACCCAATAACTGGCGGTCAAAATTTGGTGGGCCAGCCTGGCAGTGGCACGCGGAAAGCAAACAGTATTATCTGCACCTTTTTGCCACCGAACAGGCCGATCTGAATTGGGAACACCCACGCGTACGGGATGAATTAAAACAGGTTTGTGAATTTTGGGCGGATAAAGGCGTAGACGGGCTGCGGCTGGACGTCATCAATCTGGTCTCCAAACAGCAGGATTTCCCGTCTGATACTCAGGGCGATGGACGTCGTTTCTATACCGATGGCCCCCTGATTCATGATTACTTGCAGGAATTCAGTCAGGATGTTTTTCAGCCCCGCGGCTTGATGACCGTCGGTGAAATGTCATCTACCTCGCTGGAGCACTGCCGCCGCTATGCCGCGCTGGACGGTAGCGAACTCTCCATGACGTTCAATTTCCATCATCTGAAAGTCGATTATCCCAATGGGGAAAAATGGACGCTGGCGGCCCCTGACTTCATCCAGCTCAAGCAGATTTTTAATCACTGGCAGCAGGGAATGCACAACCACGCCTGGAATGCGCTGTTCTGGTGTAATCACGATCAGCCGCGCATCGTGTCGCGTTTTGGTGACGAAGGCGAATTCCGTGTGCAATCCGCCAAGATGCTGGCAATGGTACTTCACGGTATGCAAGGCACGCCCTATATCTATCAGGGCGAGGAATTGGGTATGACCAATCCCGGCTATACGCAGATTGAACAATACCGCGACATTGAAAGCCTAAATCAATTTGCTGAACAGCGCGATCGCGGCCAGCCAGAGGCACAAACCTTAGCCATCCTCGCCAGCAAGTCGCGCGATAACGGCCGTACGCCGATGCAATGGGATACCAGCAAACATGCTGGATTTACGAGTGGTACACCGTGGATAACATCATGCCAGAATTTCACTCACATTAACGCGGAACAGGCGCTGGCGGATAAAGAGTCCGTCTTCTACACCTACCAACAGCTTATCGCTATGCGTAAAGCGCTTCCGCTGCTGACGCACGGAGACTATCAGGATCTGTTGCCAGACCATCCTACCGTCTGGTGCTATCAGCGTATCTGGGAAGGACAGCAGCTTCTGGTTCTGGCAAACCTCAGCAAGCAGCCCCTGCTCTGGCAACCTCCCATTGATACTCATGACCGCCGCTGGCGACTATTACTCAGCAATTACCCTGACGCCCAGCCTCAGCCCGCAATCCTGGAGCTACGCCCGTTTGAAGCCATCTATTGGGTACAAGGAATGCCGGAGAAAGAGGATAAGATTCAGGACTAGAGGATATCGAGAGATGTAGCGGGTAACCCCGCTACATTATTCCCAGAAACTACATTACCAGAAATTAGATTGACAGAAACTAGCGCTTAGCCAGCAGTAATCCTAACACCAGCCCCACTGTGGCACCGATACCGATACCGTGCCAAGGTTTGTCATGCACATAGACGTCGGCTTTGTCGGCCACCTGCTTGGCGCGTGCATAATAGCTGTCAGTTACGCCAATACGGGCTTTGACTTCCAGCAGCGCTTTTTCAGCGCCCTTCTTCAAATCAAGGTAGGCTTGGTCTGCCTGATCGCCCGTATAGCGCAATACCTCATCCAGCGTTTCAGACAGAAGTTTTAAATCATCATCGACACGAATTTCTTCAGGCTGTTTTTTGGTCGCTGCCATAAAGTGCTCCCTTCTGTTATGAAAAGTCATTAGTTATAAATCGTTGCCTGATTAACTATAGACAATTTTGCGTCGTTCCTACGGCTTCAACAGACCAGATCATTCCTAAAACGTATTTTGCTTCCATAAAAAAACGCACGTCGCTTGCGACGGCCCGAAGGGTGGCGAGCAGGAAGCTCGCCATAAAAAAACGCCGTTGATTCTCATCAACGGCGCTTCATGACTCAAGCAGACTCTCGTCAGTGGTTACATCATTGGCTGCGCCAATTGCACCAGAGAGATAAGCGGCTGCGGATACAAACCAAAGAACAGTACTGCGATGGAGGAGATCAATACGACTACACCACCAGCGGTTAAAGCCCAGTTGTTTGGCGTATCACGCTGCAACACCTGCGGCGCATTCAGGAACAAGCTGACCATCACGCGCAGATAGTAGTACAGGCCAATGGCGCTACCTAGCACGACCGCACCAGTCAGCCACCACAGCTCAGCGTTAACACCGACAGCCAGCACGTAGAATTTACCGAAGAAGCCCAGCGTCATCGGAATACCCGCCAGAGACAGCATCATCACCGTCATCACCGCAGACAGGATCGGTTTATGCCAGAACAAACCACGGTAAGAGAACAATGAATCAGCATCCGGACCACGGTACGGGCTGGACATCAGGCTAACCACACCAAACGCGCCCAGGCTGCTGAACAGGTAACCCACCAGATACACGCCTACAGTTTCCAGCGCCAGTTGATGGCTCTGAACCGCAATCAGGGCAACCAGCAGATAGCCCAAATGCGCGATGGAAGAGTAGCCGAGCAGACGTTTGATATTGGTTTGCGATACCGCCATCACGTTACCGAACAGGATCGATGCGAATGCGATGACACCCAGCACGATTCTGACAGACTCACTGTCAGCCATCGGCGCATATAGGAACAAACGCATGACTGCACCGAAAACGGCAATTTTACCGGCCGTCGCCAGAAACGTAGACACTGGCGCAGGTGCGCCCTGATACACATCAGGCGTCCACAGTTGGAACGGAACCAGAGACAGTTTGAAGCCCAGACCGACAATCATCATCCCCAAGCCTGCCAGCAACAGCGGCTCATGGATTTGGTGATCGCTCAGGCTCTTACCGAGGCTGGCAAAGCTCATATCGCCTGATTCAGCATAAATCAGCGCCATACCAAACAGCAGGAAGGAAGACGCCGCCGCCGACAGCAGCATGTATTTAATACTGGCTTCCAGCGAACGTTTCAGGCGGAAGGCATAGCCGACCAGACCAAACAGCGGGAGAGAAAGCAGTTCAATCCCGATGAACAACGAGGCCAGATGGTTAGCGCTCGCCAGCAGGATCCCACCTAACGCAGCAATCAGAACCAGCAGGTAGAACTCATCACGGTTGTCTGGGTAGCCTTGCAGCCACGGATAGGCAAACGTGCTGGTTGCCAGACTGGCAAGCAGAACCAGTCCGGTATAGAACATCGAGAAGCCATCAACACGCAGCAGCGGTGTCACGTCCGTTGGGCCAACCTGACCGACAAAGTACAGTGACAGCAACGCAATATTCAGGCCGATAACCGTCATGGTTGCGTTGACAAAATGGTTGCGTCGCCACGCAATGCACAGCATCACAACCACTACCGTCAATCCGACGATCAACAGCGGCGATAGCGCAATTAGTTGTTGAAGAGTTATTGTCATGGCGAATTACGGCCTTGTTGTTGAAATAATTGAATCTGGAGCAGACGACATAAACCACTGCTGGATATTTGACATCGCGGCACTGGAGGTATCCAGAATCGGTTGCGGGTAAACCCCTAACAACACCAGTAATACCACCAACAGCATCACGATAGACAATTCGCGGAGCGACATACTCTTCAATGGCTCATCAGATTTAGGCGCGCCGTAGTAAGCACGCTGCATCATGATCAGTGAGTAGACTGACGCGAATACCAGACCGAAGGTTGAGATCACCGTAATCACCGGCACAACCTGATAGCTGCCGAACAGAATCATGAATTCGCCGACAAAGTTACCCGTACCTGGCATACCCAAGGTTGCCACAGCAAAGAACAGAGACAGCGCAGGCAGGAACTTCAGACGCGACCACAGGCCACCCATTTCACGCATGTCACGGGTATGCAGACGCTCATACAGCTGACCACACAGAATGAACAGACCGGCAGCGGACAAGCCGTGCGCAATCATCTGAATCACCGCGCCCTGATAAGCCAGTTGATTACCGGAATAGATGGCAATCATCACGAAGCCCATGTGAGACACCGAGGTGTAAGCAATCAGGCGCTTGATATCCGTCTGTTTAAACGCCAGCCAGGCACCGTAGAAGATACCAATCACACCCAGCCACATCGCAATCGGAGCAAAGGCGTGGGAAGCGTTCGGGAACAGCGGCAGGCTGAAACGCAACAGACCATAGGCCGCTGTTTTCAACAGGATCCCTGCCAGGTCAACAGAACCCGCCGTTGGTGCCTGACTGTGTGCATCTGGCAACCAACCGTGCAACGGCACAACAGGCATTTTTACAGCAAACGCGATGAAGAAGCCCAGCATCAGCAGATATTCAACACCGTATGACATCGGCGTCTTCAGCAGGTCTTCATAGTTGAACGTCCAAACACCAGTGGCATTGTGATGCACAAAGACCAGCGCCAGAATCGCGATCAACATGATCAGGCCGCTTGCCTGGGTATAAATGAAGAACTTGGTTGCCGCCGTAATTCTGGTTTTACCGTCGGAGCCTTTATGCCCCCACAGTGCAATCAGGAAGTACATCGGTACCAGCATCATTTCCCAGAAGAAGAAGAACAGGAACATGTCGATGGCAAGGAACACACCGATAACGCCGCCCAGAATCCACAGCAGGTTCAGGTGGAAGAAGCCCTGATAGCGCTGAATTTCATTCCAGGAACAGAGGATTGCCAACACGCCCAGCAGCCCCGTCAGCACGACCATCAGCAGCGACAGGCCATCCAGCGCAAGATGGATACCGATGCCGAAGCGTGGAATCCATGGCACATAAAACTCGGATTGCCATTGTGGCACGCCTGTCGGCGCCGTCAGAGAGTAACCGCCTTGCAACCACAGTTGCAGAGACAGTGCGAGTGTCAGCCCCATTGCAATCAACGCTATCCAGCGCGGTACTTTCGTACCAAAACGCTCTAACTGCCAGCACAGCAGACCGCCGATAAAGGGGAGAAGAATTAGCCAAGGTAGTAGCATGGCGTTTTGTGTCCCTAAATTAAAGAAATCTGAAAACTTGCCGTGGCGGGCATCCCTATCTGCAGAATGCCCTACCTTTTATACGTTACCGGATACTGCCTTAGACCAGCAGTAACAAGGCCAGCACCAGCACGGCACCAAAGCCCATAGAAGCAACGTACCAGCGCAACTGACCATTCGCACTGAGCGCCAGCCCACGGTTACCCCAACGGGTAATCGTAGCCGGAAGCGTCATCAATGCATTTAACGGATCACGCTGCAACAGCTTCGCGATAGCCAGATACGGTTTCACAAAGACATGGTCGTACAACCAGTCGAAGCCCCACGCGTGGAACCACCAGGTCGAGAAGAAACGACCTGGAGCACTCTTCGCGATGCTGCTCACCGCCTGACGTTTACCCAGCCACAGCACAGCAGCAAGCAGAATACCGGCAATCGCCACCACGCCAGAGGTAATTTCCAACGTCATCAACTGGCCATGTTCAAGCTCTGTCGTCGCTGGCAATACACCGTGCAACGGCGGAACAATCATCGCACCAATAAAGGTGGACAGAATCATCAGCACAACCAGCGGTAAGTGGTGAGAAATGCCTTTTCCTGCATGCGCTTTGGTTTTCTCTTCACCGTGGAACACGATGAAAATCATACGGAACGTATACAGCGAGGTCATGAAGGCACCGGCCAATCCAGCCACCATCAGATTGACGTGACCATTTGCCCATGCGCCAGCCAGAATCTCGTCTTTACTGAAGAAGCCTGCGGTAACCAACGGCAGTGCAGCCAACGCCGCGCCCCCGACCAGGAAGCAAACATAAACCAGCGGAATCGTTTTACGCAGGCCGCCCATCTTGAAGATGTTCTGCTCGTGGTGGCAGGCCAGAATCACCGAACCAGACGAGAGGAACAGCAGCGCTTTAAAGAACGCGTGCGTCATCAGGTGGAAAATCGCGGCATCCCATGCCTGAACGCCCAGCGCCAGGAACATGTAACCAATCTGGCTCATGGTAGAGTAAGCCAAGACGCGCTTGATGTCGGTTTGAACCAGAGCGGCAAAACCCGCCAGTACCAGTGTTACTGCACCCACAATCCCTACCAGATGCAGAACATCCGGTGCCATCAGGAAGAGGCCGTTTGTACGCGCAATCAGGTAAACGCCCGCGGTAACCATCGTCGCGGCGTGGATCAGTGCAGATACCGGAGTTGGACCGGCCATTGCATCCGCCAGCCAGGTTTGCAGCGGCAGCTGTGCCGATTTACCGACCGCACCACCCAGCAACATCAGCGTAGCCCAGGTGATTTCCGGTGAACCTTCAGCCAGTTTCTGCGGTGCCAATACCATCAGCTCGCGGAAGTTAAGCGTACCCAGTTCTTTGTAAAGGATGAACAGGGCAAAGGCGAGGAAGACGTCACCCACACGCGTAACGATGAAAGCTTTCATCGCCGCCGCGCCGTTCTTCGGATTGGTGTAGTAGAAACCGATCAGCAGGTAACTGCACAGCCCCACCCCTTCCCAACCGAGGTACATCAACAACAGGTTATCCGCCAGTACCAGAATGACCATACTCGCGATGAACAGGTTGGTGTAGGCGAAGAAGCGGGAATATCCCTCTTCCCCACGCATGTACCAGGAAGCAAACAGGTGGATAAAGAAACCAACGCCCGTTACAACGGACAGCATCGTCACCGAAAGGCCATCGAGCGTCAGCGTTACGCTGATGTCGAAGTTGCCAACGGCCATCCATGTCCACAAATGCTGATTAAAGAAGGTCACGCCACCGTGCTGTTGGCCCATGAAATCGACCACAACCCAAGCGGTAACCAACGCTGCCAGACCAATCGAGCCAACACCGACAGTCGCGGACGTATTTTCCGACCAGCGACCGCGAGAAAATGCCAGCAACAGAAAGCCGAGCAGCGGGAAGAGTATTGTTAAATAGAGTAAGTTCATCCGCGCATCTCACTGACTGTATCAATATTCAGGGTCTGACGACGACGATACATTTGTAGCAACAGTGCCAGACCAATACTGGCCTCAGCCGCTGCCAGCGTAATCGCCAGAATGTACATCACCTGACCATCCGGCTGCTGCCAGTAACTGCCAGCGACGACAAAAGCCAGCGCGGCAGCATTGATCATAATTTCGAGACTGATCAACATAAACAGCAGGTTACGGCGAATTAACAGACCAGTCAGCCCCAGCACAAACAGGATAGCGGCTAAAATTAACCCATGTTGTAACGGAATCATGCGCGTTCCCCCGTTATTTTCTTCTCAACGTCCTGGTTCGCGCCTTCTTTACTGACAACGTCACCACGTTTATCTTCACGACCAATGTGGAAAGCGACAACCAATCCCGCCAGCAGCAGCATTGATGCCAATTCAACGGCCAGAACATAAGGACCAAACAGGCTGATACCCACGGCTTTCGCCTCAACTGGCGTACCCGTGATGCCCTGCTCTTTCAGGCTAAGGATGGCATTGACGACAATGACCAGTAATGCCAGTGAAAGGATACTCGGACCGATCCAGACGCTGGGTTTCATCCAATTGCGTTCTTGTTCTTCAACGGAGTTGCCGAGGTTGAGCATCATGACGACGAATACGAACAGCACCATGATGGCACCGGCATACACGATGATGCTCAGCGCGCCGGCAAAATTAGCCCCCAGCGAGAAAAATACGCCCGCAATCGCCATAAGCGAGGTGACCATATACAACAATGCATGCACAGGATTGGTATGCGTAATGACGCGCAATGTCGCCAGTATCGCAATCAAGCCTGTGGTATAAAAAGCGAATTCCATGCTAGCTCCTTAGGGCAACAGGCCTTTGACATCAATGGGTTTGGCTTCGTTTTCAGCTTCGCCTTTGTCTTTCCCATCGATTGCCATACCAGCCATCCGGTAGAAATTGTATTCCGGATATTTACCCGGCCCCGATATCAGCAAATCTTCTTTCTCGTACACCAGATCCTGACGTTTGTAGTCGCCCATCTCGAAATCCGGCGTCAGCTGGATAGCGGTTGTCGGGCAGGCTTCTTCACAGAAGCCACAGAAAATGCAGCGTGAGAAGTTGACGCGGAAGAACTCCGGATACCAGCGACCATCTTTGGTTTCCGCTTTCTGCAATGAGATACAGCCGACCGGACAGGCCACCGCACACAGGTTGCAGGCAACGCAACGCTCTTCACCATCAGGATCGCGCGTCAGCACGATACGACCACGGTAGCGCGGCGGTGGATTCACAGGCTCTTCTGGATACATTCTGGTTTCGCGCTTCTTAAAAGCATTCGATCCCACCATACAGATACTGCGTATCTGGGTGCCGAAACCAACCACTAACTCTTTCAATGTCATGGTTTATTCACCCCTTCTTAAGCGTTGTACAAAATGACGGCCGCTGTCGCCAGCAGATTCAAAAGCGTTATCGGCAGACAGACTTTCCAACCGAAAGACATCACCTGGTCATAACGCGGACGGGGTAACGAAGCACGAATCAGGATGAACATCATCATGAAAAAGCCTGTTTTCAGCGCAAACCAGACAAACGGAGGCAGGATTGGACCATGCCAGCCACCGAAGAATAAGGTCACCATCAGCGCGGAAACAGTCACGATCCCGATATATTCCCCGACAAAGAACAGACCGAATTTCATACCGGAGTATTCAATGTGGTAACCATCTGCCAGTTCCTGTTCAGCTTCAGGCTGGTCAAACGGGTGACGGTGACACACCGCCACGCCTGCGATGGCAAACGTAATAAAACCGAAGAACTGCGGGATCACGTTCCACAGGTGTTCCTGAGAATCGACGATGTCACGCATGTTGAACGAGCCCGCTTGCGCGACAACCCCCATCAACGACAGGCCGATGAACACTTCGTAGCTTACGGTCTGAGCAGAAGCACGTACCGCACCCAGCAGCGAGTATTTGTTGTTACTTGCCCAGCCAGCAAACAGCACCGCGTAAACGGCCAAACCTGCCATCATCAGGAAGAACAGGATACCGATGTTCAGATCGGCGACACCCCAGGTTGGCGTGATCGGCACAATCGCAAAGGCAATCAGCATTGACGTAAACGCGATCATCGGTGCCAGTGTGAAGATCACCTTATCGGTGAAATTCGGCACCCAGTCTTCTTTGAAGAACATTTTGATCATGTCAGCGACAAGCTGCAATGAACCGCCCCAGCCTACCCGGTTCGGTCCATAGCGTCCCTGGAAGAGGCCGAGCAGTCGACGTTCACCCATACTCATGAATGCGCCACAGGTCACCACAACCAGCAGAATCACGATCGCTTTTCCGACGGAGATCAGAATCTCGATTAATTCCGGCGTTAACCAACTCATTGTGCGGCCTCCCGCAGATTTTCAACGGTTGCACCCGCCAGCACCGGTGCAATACCCGGCAAGCCCAGCGGTAAACCAACCTGTCCCTGACTCAATGCCGCACTTAGGCGCAGTGGCAGACGTAACGTTTGTCCTGCACAGGTCAACTCCAGCAACGCACCGGCGTTAACGCCCAGTGTTGCCGCATCAGCCGGGTTCACCATCACGTAAGGCTCTGGCATACGCTGTTGAATCACGTCAGAACGCTGTGACATTTCATCACTACCAAACAGGTGATAATACGGCGCAACGCGCCATTGACCCGCTTGTGGGACGAAAGCCGCAGGAATGTTATCGAAATACGCCAGCGAACCTTCTCCGGCTTCGATCATACGCACACCCGGATCGCCATGACGCAAATGTCCGCCCACTTCGTCCTGGAATTTGTTCCAGGCTTGCGGTGAGTTCCAGCCAGGTGCCCAGGCAAACGGAATCTGCTGACGATTGGCTGTCGGGCTGTTGTTCCCTTCCATTGAGAAGGCAAACATGGTGTCTTTATCAACCGGCTGACGTGGTTCATGCACGCTGATATTGGCACGCATCGCAGTACGGCCGCTGGAGCGAATCGGTGAACGCGACAGTTTCTGACCACGAATACGGAACGAGGCGTCAGGCGCGGCATCTTTAATTGCAGCAAGCTGCGGCAATTCAGCAACACACGCATCAATCACGTTATCCAACTGCGTCCAGTCAACCTGACGGCTGTTATAGGTGATATACAGCGAGTGCAGCCAGCGCCAGCTTTCCAGCATCACAATCTTGTCGTTGTAGTACGTTGGGTCATAAACCTGGAAGAAACGCTGAGCGCGGCCTTCCTGATTCACCAACGTACCGTCACTTTCAGCAAAGCTGGCGGCAGACAGAATGATGCTGGCCTTATCCATGATGCGAGTACGCTGATGGTCAACCACAATCAGGTTTTCCGCTTTTTCCAGCGCC
This sequence comes from Pectobacterium sp. CHL-2024, assembly GCF_044751765.1. Classification (NCBI taxonomy): domain Bacteria; kingdom Pseudomonadati; phylum Pseudomonadota; class Gammaproteobacteria; order Enterobacterales; family Pectobacteriaceae; genus Pectobacterium; species Pectobacterium sp. CHL-2024. The sequence continues at coordinate 74,117 of NZ_JBIXKO010000002.1, forward strand.
GCGTCAACGCGAGCGATTGGAGCATGACGGTAGAGATCGTTCTCTAGAACCACCACGCTATCAGCGTCGCCGTTTTCCAACTGCGCCAGCGCGTCATCCAGCGAACCGCCACCCATGATTGACAACCCGATGCTGTTAGCAGCAGGAGCAACAAAGGTGATGCCGACGTCAGAACCGCGGTTTTTCAGCGCCTTGGCAACGTTTGCTGCCGCAGAGATCACTTCCTCGCTACCTGAATTGGTACCGGAGATGATGAGTGGTTTTTTCGCACCGGCCAGCGCCTGTACGATGATATCGACTTTCTGGTCGAGGCCGGCAGCCAGATCGGTAACTGCTGGTGCGCTGCTATCCAGACCATGTGCAATGGCAAAACCAAGACGAGCCTGATCGGCAACCGGCGCACGGTAGTTCCATGCGGCAATGTCGTCCAGACGGGTGTTGTCGACGTTAGTGACAAACAGCGGATGCTTGGCATGCTGACCGATGTTCATGATTGCCGCAATCTGCCAGTCAGCCACTTTCTGTGCGGCTGCCATTTCGCGAGCTTTACCTTTAACGGCCTGACGAACAGCCAGTGCGATACGCGCACCCGTCTGCGTCAAATCTTCACCCAGAATCAGAACTGCATCGTAGCCTTCGATCTCACGCAGCGCCGGTGTTCTCACACCGCTTTCGCGCAGCACTTTCAGGATCAGTTGCAGACGATTTTGTTCTTCCTGTGCGATACCCGTATAGAAGTTTTCTGCACCCACCAGCTCACGCAACGCGAAGTTGCTCTCAATGCTGGCGCGCGGTGAACCGATACCGATCGTTTTCTTCGCCTGACGCAGCACATCCGCCGCACCTTGCAATGCCTGATCGGCATTCAGCGCGATCCAGTCATCACCACGACGTTGCAGCGGCTGGTTCGGACGGTCTTTCTGGTTGACATAGCCGTAACCAAAACGGCCGCGGTCACACAGGAAATAGTGGTTTACACTACCGTTGAAACGGTTTTCGATACGACGCAGTTCGCCATAGCGTTCACCGGGGCTGGTATTACAGCCGATGCTGCACTGTTGGCAGACGCTCGGTGCAAACTGCATATCCCATTTACGGTTATAGCGCTCAGAGTGCGTTTTATCGGTGAATACACCGGTAGGACACACTTCAACCAGGTTACCGGAGAACTCGCTTTCCAGCGTGCCATCTTCCGGGCGACCGAAGTAGACGTTGTCGTGAGCGCCGTAAACACCGAGATCTTTGCCATCCGCGTAGTCTTTGTAGTAACGCACGCAGCGATAGCACGCGATACAGCGGTTCATCTCATGAGAAATGAATGGCCCGAGATCCTGATTGCGGTGGGTACGTTTGGTGAAGCGATAGCGACGGAAGTTCTGCCCCGTCATCACCGTCATATCCTGCAAATGACAGTTACCGCCTTCCTCACACACCGGACAATCGTGCGGGTGGTTGGTCATCAGAAACTCAACTATCGTCTTACGGAATAGCTTCGCTTCTTCATCTTCAATCGCGATGAACGTTCCTTCGGTTGCCGGTGTCATACAAGACATCACCAGACGACCGCGGGTGTCTTCCGCGTTTTGGTACTGTTTTACCGCACAGAGGCGGCAGGATCCGACGCTCCCGAGCGCGGGGTGCCAGCAAAAGTAAGGAATATCAAGTCCCAGAGTCAGGCAAGCTTCAAGAAGGTTGTCTGCTCCGTTTACTTCATACTCTTTGCCGTCTACATGAATAGTAGCCATAGTCAGCATGCTTCCATAATGGCCCGTGTTACCACGAGCGCTAATCAAAAATTCTGTATACCCTCACTTTCAAATCGCAAATGCGTTGGCTACCTGCGCCTTGAAATCTATTGGGTTTATGAGGGTGGCTTATTTGCGCCACCCTGCGGATACATTCACTGCATCTCGCACGTATTGAGCGATAGCTTACCAGCGCTCTTTCAACAGGTTAGGCTGAATACCGCCAATCGCTTTGACATTGCCTAAATACTGTTTAGAGATACCCGCTTCGAATTCTTCCCGGAAATACTTGATGGCACTTTGCAGCGGCTCGACCGCACCCGGCGCATGCGCACAGAAGGTGTTACCCGGTCCGAGGAAACGGCAAAGTTGCTCCAGCGTTTCGATATCGCCTGGCTGGCCTTCGCCCTTCTCCAGCGCACGCAGAATCTTCACGCTCCACGGCAGACCATCGCGGCACGGCGTACACCAGCCACAGGATTCACGAGAGAAGAATTCTTCGAGATTGCGCGTCAGCGAAACCATATTGATTTCGTGATCGACGGCCATCGCCAGCGCGGTTCCCATACGGCTACCCGCTTTCGCAATGTGCTCAAAATCCATCGGTAGATCGAGATGGCTTTCCGTCAGGAAATCCGTACCAGCACCACCCGGTTGCCAGGCTTTCAGCTTCAGACCATCGCGCATACCGCCCGCATAGTCTTCCAGAATTTCACGCGCAGTCGTACCGAACGGCAGTTCCCACAGGCCCGGATTCTTGACGCGGCCGGAGAAGCCCATCAGTTTCGTGCCTGCATCTTTACTTTTACCCGCAGACAGGCCCTGATACCACGCCGCACCGTGCTCGATAATCGCCGGTACGTTACACAGCGTTTCCACGTTGTTAACGCAGGTCGGTTTGCCCCACACACCCGCAGACGCCGGGAACGGCGGCTTAGAGCGAGGGTTAGCACGACGGCCTTCCAGTGAGTTAATCAGTGCAGTTTCTTCACCGCAGATATAACGCCCAGCGCCCGTATGCACGAACAGCTCGAAATCAAATCCGCTGCCCAGAATATTTTTGCCCAGCAGACCAGCCGCTTTCGCTTCTTCGATTGCGCGACGCAGGTGAACAGCAGCTTCGATGTATTCACCGCGCAGGAAGATGTAGCCACGGTAGGCTTTCAGCGCAAAGGCACTGATCAGCATGCCTTCAACCAGCAGATGAGGCTCTTGCTCCATCAGCAGGCGGTCTTTATAAGTACCGGGCTCCATCTCATCCGCGTTACACAGCAGGTAGCGGATATTCATACTTTCGTCTTTCGGCATCAGGCTCCACTTCAAGCCCGTCGAAAAGCCCGCGCCGCCACGCCCTTTCAGGCCGGCGTCTTTAACCAGTGAGACCACTTCATCCTGCGCCATGCCGGTTAACGCTTTTTGCGCGGCGGCATAGCCGTTTTTGCTGCGATATTCATCCAGCCACACCGGCTGTTTGTCTGCACGTAAACGCCAGGTCAGAGGATGCTGCTCAGCAGTCAGAACAATGTCTTTACTCATTGATACTGCTCCAATAACGATTCAATTCCTTCCGGCGTCACATGGGTATGGGTATCTTCGTCAATCATCATTGACGGCCCCTTGTCACAGTTCCCCAGGCAGCAGGTCGGCAACAGCGTGAAACGTCCATCGAACGTTGTCTGTCCCGGTTTGATGCTGAGCTTACGCTCAAGCGCGGCCTGAACGCCCTGATAGCCATTGATGTGGCATACGACGCTGTCGCAATAGCGAATAACATGACGCCCGACAGGCTGACGGAAAATCTGGCTGTAGAACGTTGCTACGCCTTCCACGTCACTGGCAGGGATACCCAGCAGCTCGGCAATCGCGTGGATAGCCCCATCCGGTACCCAGCCGCGTGCTTTCTGCACAATTTTCAGTGCTTCGATTGACGCAGCGCGTGCATCTTCGTAGTGATGTTTTTCGTGCTCAATGGCGTCACGTTCGGCGTCACTCAATACAAAAGCATTGTCTTTTGTCAGTGAATCGGCAGCAGGTTGTCCCTGAGCGTCAATATGATCGTGATTGTTATGATCATGCATAATTAGCGGTCCACATCTGACATTACGAAATCAATACTGCCGAGGTAAACGATCAGGTCGGATACCAAACACCCGCGAATGACAGAAGGAATCTGTTGCAGGTGCGCATAGCTCGGCGTGCGAATACGGGTACGGTAGCTCATCGTGCCGCCGTCGCTGGTCAGGTAATAGCTGTTGATACCTTTCGTTGCCTCAACCATCTGGAATGATTCATTGGCAGGCATCACCGGTCCCCAGGAAACCTGAAGGAAGTGGTTGATCAGCGTATCGATATGCTGCAACGTGCGCTCTTTTGGCGGCGGCGTCGTCAGCGGGTGATCTGCTTTGAACGGGCCTTCCGGCATGTTCTTGAGGCACTGATCCAGAATACGTAAGCTTTGACGTAGTTCTTCAACTTTCAGCATAACGCGGCTATAGCAATCGCTGATGCCGTCACCGACTGGCACTTCAAAGTCAAAGTTTTCATAACCGGAATACGGACGCCATTTACGCACGTCAAAACCAATACCAGTGGCACGCAGACCCGCACCTGTTACGCCCCAATCCAACGCTTCTTTCGCATTGTAGGCGGCGACGCCCTGAGTACGGCCTTTCAGAATGGTGTTCTGCAGCGCAGCCTTGACGTAGGTATCCAGACGGCTCGGCATCCAATCAAGGAATTCACGCAGCAGACGTTCCCAGCCGCGTGGCAGATCGTGCGCCACACCGCCAATACGGAACCACGCCGGGTGCATACGGAAGCCGGTGATTGCTTCAACTAAATCGTAAATTTTCTGGCGGTCAGTAAACGCAAAGAACACCGGTGTCATCGCACCGACGTCCTGAATATAAGTACTGATATACAGCAGATGGCTATTTATACGGAACAGCTCAGACAGCATTACACGAATCGTCTTGACGCGATCCGGCACCTCAATACCTGCCAGTTTTTCAACGGCCAGTACGTACGGCATTTCGTTAACGCAGCCGCCGAGGTATTCAATACGGTCAGTATAAGGAATATAGCTGTGCCAGGATTGGCGCTCGCCCATTTTCTCCGCACCGCGATGGTGGTAACCCACATCTGGCACGCAGTCGACGATTTCTTCGCCGTCCAATTGCAGGATAATACGGAAGGCACCGTGTGAAGATGGGTGGTTCGGACCGAGGTTGAGGAACATGAAGTCCTCATTTTCAGTACCGCGCTTCATTCCCCACTCTTCCGGTTTGAACGTCAGCGATTCCATTTCCAGATCTTCTTTCTGCTTGGTCAGCTCGAAAGGATCGAATTCGGTCGCACGCGCCGGATAATCTTTACGCAACGGATGCCCTTCCCACGTCTGCGGCATCATGATGCGCGTCAGGTGCGGGTGACCATTGAACGTAATACCAAACATTTCCCACGTTTCACGCTCATACCAGTTGGCGTTCGGGAACAGTTTGGTCACGGTCGGTACATGCAGATCGCTCTCGGCTAACGCGACTTTCAGCATGATGTCGCGGTTACGCTCGATGGAAATGATGTGATAAAAGACGGAGTAGTCGGCAGCAGGTAGACCTTCACGATGGGTGCGCAGGCGCTCATCCATACCGTGCAGGTCAAACAGCATCACATAAGGCTTCGGCTGTTTTTTCAGGAATGCGACAACATCCAGTAATTGCTCACGCTTGACCCACACAACAGGGATACCTGTGCGGGTTGCCTGTACAGTAAATGCATCTGGTCCAAAACGGTTACACAGTTCGCCAACGACCGGATCGTTAAGGTGATCGCGGGTTTGCCAGCCTGGCTGAGCGAGATCGTGTGTCGTTAAATCTGTCATAAATATGTCACCACATTAAATGTGCTATTTCTGTAGCTGATAATGACCGCACACTATTATCGAGGTATTACACGGTCACCGGGTTTATCATCTACAGGTCAAATCTCATCAGGCGAACGCAGGTTAGTCACAGCGATTCGTTCACCGCGTTTGCGCTCACGCTCAGATTGCATGTTGGCGCGGTAAACGCCCTGTTCACCCACCACCCATGACAGAGGGCGGCGTTCTTTACCGATGGATTCTTTCAGCAGCAACAGCGCTTGCATGTAGGCTTCAGGACGCGGCGGGCAGCCCGGAATGTACACATCAACAGGCAGGAATTTATCTACGCCCTGAACAACGGAATAGATATCGTACATACCGCCGGAGTTAGCACATGCACCCATGGAGATAACCCATTTAGGCTCCAGCATTTGCTCGTACAGGCGCTGAATAACGGGGGCCATTTTGGTAAAACAGGTTCCCGCTACTACCATGAAGTCGGCCTGACGTGGCGACGCACGCAGAACCTCAGCACCAAAACGCGCCACGTCATGAACGGCGGTAAATGACGTCACCATTTCTACATAGCAACAAGACAGGCCGAAGTTGTACGGCCACAGGGAGTTCTGACGCCCCCAGTTCACCGTATCGTGTAATGCATGTTCCAGTTTGCCCATATAGACACTGCGGTGAACATGTTGCTCCAGAGGGTCGGAAACGATCTCCTGACGTTGCAGGGGATAACGGTCATTCTCACCGTCCGGCTCTATGCGGGTGAGCGTATAGTCCATCTTAAAATGCCTCGCTGTTACTGCGGATGATTGTTGGTAGTGTTGATGATGTCTGATTTAACGACTTGTCTCTTGGAACGTACCGGGGTCCAGTCAAGTGCCCCAACGCGTACCAGATAAATCAAACCAGCCAACAGCACCAAAATGAAAATGGTTGCTTCAATGAAGCCAATCCAGCCGCTTTCTTTGATAGACACAGCCCAAGCGTAGAGATAGAGGGCTTCAACGTCGAAGATTACGAAGAACATAGCGACAAGATAAAATTTAGCAGACAGGCGTAACCGCGCTGAACCTACGGAGTCGATACCGGATTCATAAGGTACGTTTTTGGCCCTGCCTTTTGCTCTCCCCCCCAGCAAGAATCCACCGGTCAGCATGAAGACGCAAAGGCCTACGGCAATGATAAGGAATAGCCCAAATGCCCAATGATGGGCGAGGATTTCAGTAGTTGTTGACATTCTCTTTGCTTACTCATCAAAAGTGGCGGGTAACATCCCTGCTCTATTATCGGCAGTTAATGCGCCACATCGATTAAAAGGAAGGATTAATAACCACAAAAAAGCATGGAAACGTATCAGGTAAGCCTTGCTTGGTATGGTTGAGCCCCTAAATTTGTAACCTTTTTTTCAACCTTACTAAAAATAACAGTACATTACTTTACATGCACGCTGTTTTGTTAACATTTTGTGTTCTCACCCGCAGCTAAATCGAGTCAGTACTTTTATCAGTTAACCAGGTTGCAGCAGCACAGGAAGCAAGTTCACCGCGTCACTATACCATTTTCACAGAAAATGCCTGTTCCCCCATGTGGTTATTAGGGGTATTTTTTGATCCAGCACACATTTTTACCAATTTAGTTAGTAAAAAAATCAAGATGATGCTGGATAAGATTTGATGCCATTTTCCATAACATTATTTTAAAAAAACAGAACCGGCGTTTTATAAAATGGAAGAAATCATTAATCTCGCCACGCCTAGCCTATTGATGTGAAATGGAAAACGCAAAGTGGGATCGGCAAGAGGAAATCAGGCCAGGAAGGCGCTGCCGATGTGGGTTTAACACCTTAGTCATAAATCATCATCATTCGGGGTGCGTCCCTACCCTCCCCGAATGATAGTTAACTACCCATTACGATTAGATCGCATCCTTAAGCGATGGGTCGGAAGACAATGTTTCATTCGTGCTGTTTGCTAACATGCTGACAGGCGTAATGTGAGAGGGCTTCCCTGATTCAATCACATTGAAAATTGCCGTTGCCAGCTCATTCTCCTGATTAGGATTCTGGCAGAGGAAATAACGTGTTTCAGGCAATCTCGGCAACCCTTCCTCTTCGCCCAACACCCGCAATTCCGGGCTCATCATTTCCACTGACCGCACGGTAATCCCCATGCCAGCCTTCACCGCAGCGCGCACAGCAGAAAGTGTTGAAGCCACATACGCAATTCTCCAGGGGATCCCTGCGGCCGTCAGTTGTTGTGTAGCCAGCGTCCGGAAAGGACTCGGCTCATCCAGAACAACCAGAGGGACAGGTTCTTGCGATCGGAACTGATAATCCGCCGCGCAATACCATAACGTTGGAGAACTGCGTAATAACACATGAGGAAACACCACACCGTTCATTGTGGTAATAACCAGATCTATTTTCCCCTGATTCAACATTTCCATCATTTCAGCGCTGCGTTTTACGCTGACATTGACGGAGAGTTTAGGAAATACGGATGTCACCCGATGCAAAATATAAGGAAGGATGGTGTCTGCAGTATCGTCAGACGCCCCGATGGTCAGCGTACCCTGAATATCGCTGTACATTAATGAAATACAAGCTTCATCATTGAATTGTAATATTTTTCTGGCATAACCCAGAAACTGGATACCATGTTCGGTCAGCAATTTATTACGCCCGTGCCGGGCAAAAAGCTCCTTTCCGATGAGTTGCTCCAGCCGCTGCATCTGCTGGCTGACAGCCGATTGGGTTCGATTGACTGCGGTCGCCGCTGCTGCAAATGTATTTAAATCTGCAACGGCAACAAACGTCCTCAGTAAATCAAGATCGAGATTAAGTACTGGTCGATTTGCACTGGTCATACGATTTTTCACTTATCTATTTTAATTTTAACAAAATATTCCTGGTGTTTTATTACATGTACAGGTAATGACCGATACATTTAAAGACACTATCGCAGACGCACGATAAGGGCAAAAAAATACTTATATTTCGTTACCACTATCGCCTTTCCATTGGTAAGACATCATGTAATTAAATGACTCACCAGCCTTAATCCTTAATTCAATAACAACGGCACCTTCCCTTTATTTCAACTTGCGAAATAAATACGCTCCACACTTAATAAACGAGATCTCCCTGTCACCCTATTCTGGCGCTAAAAAAGTGCGGCATGAACAGTTGTCCGCCCCCTACCATATCGCACCATCCAACGAGTACACAACCATATAGTGCAGATGCGCAACCATTTGCAGCAAAAGCGATAATCATTCTTCAAAAGGTACTGCAGGAAGAGTACATTAAGCAGGTTATGCTATTCCGTCTGGGAATATGCGCTCTCTGCAGAAGGCTCGTACTATTTATGTCTCCGATTGAAAAATCCAAGAAACTGGAGAACGTATGCTATGACATCCGTGGCCCAGTCTTAAAGGAAGCCAAGCGGCTTGAAGAAGAAGGTAATAAAGTCCTTAAACTGAACATCGGCAACCCTGCCCCTTTCGGCTTCGAGGCACCGGACGAAATTCTGGTTGATGTCATCCGTAACCTGCCGACCGCACAGGGCTACTGTGATTCCAAAGGCCTCTATTCCGCACGTAAAGCCATCGTTCAGCACTATCAGGCGCGGGATATGCGCGATATTACAGTTGAAGACGTCTATATTGGTAACGGTGTTTCCGAACTCATCGTGCAATCCATGCAGGCGCTGCTTAACCCGGGCGATGAAATGCTGGTTCCTGCGCCGGACTACCCGCTTTGGACCGCCGCGGTTTCCCTGTCTAACGGCAACGCCGTTCACTATCTCTGCGATGAATCCTCCGATTGGTTCCCCGATCTGGATGATATCCGCAAAAAGATCACGTCCAATACTCGCGGTATTGTCATCATTAACCCGAATAACCCAACGGGTGCGGTCTACAGCAAAGAGTTGCTGTTGGATATCGTGGCGATTGCGCGCGAACATAACCTGATCATTTTTGCCGACGAAATTTACGACAAAATTCTGTATGACGATGCGCAGCATCACTCGATTGCCGCACTCGCGCCGGATCTGCTGACAGTCACGTTCAACGGACTTTCCAAGACCTACCGCGTGGCGGGTTTCCGTCAAGGCTGGATGGTACTCAATGGCCCGAAAAAACACGCCAAAGGGTACATTGAAGGGCTGGAAATGCTGGCCTCTATGCGTTTGTGTGCCAACGTGCCGATGCAGCATGCGATTCAGACCGCGCTGGGCGGCTATCAGAGTATCAGCGAATTTATTCAGCCCGGCGGACGCCTGTACGAGCAGCGCAACCGCTCATGGGAACTGATCAATCAGATCCCCGGCGTATCGTGCGTAAAACCACGCGGCGCGCTCTATATGTTCCCACGCATTGATGCCAAGCGCTTTAATATCCACGATGACCAAAAACTGGTATTGGATCTCCTGTTGCAGGAAAAAGTGTTGCTGGTTCAGGGAACCGCATTTAACTGGCCTTACCCGGACCACGTACGCATCGTCACGCTGCCGCGTATTGATGAGCTGGACATGGCAATCCACAAATTAGGGCGTTTCCTGGGGCACTATCACCAATAACCCAGCAGTCATCGAGCCTATCCTCGCCGGGCAATCACCGCTCGGCGAATACCTCACCTCCGTTTGCATAATCTCCGGCATGTGCCCACAATAGATGCCCACGATATTGCTATTTCACCGCGCTGTTGTCTGAGAGATCGCCATGAATCAGAGCCACTTTTTCGCCCATTTATCTCGTCTAAAACTCATCAGCCGTTGGCCGCTCATGCGCAACGTGCGCACGGAAAACGTCTCCGAACACAGCCTTCAGGTCGCCTTTGTCGCCCACGCGCTGGCAGTCATCAAAAACCGTAAATTCGACGGTAACCTGAACGCAGAACGCATCGCGCTGCTGGCGATGTACCATGATGCCAGCGAAGTGCTAACCGGTGACATGCCAACGCCGATCAAGTACTACAACGCGCAGATCGCACATGAGTACAAGAAGATAGAGAAGATTGCACAGCAGAAACTGGTTGAGATGTTGCCGGAAGAACTCCAGCAGGATTATCGAATGCTGCTGGATGATAACTACACCAGCGAAGAAGAACGCTCCATCGTTAAACAGGCAGACGCGCTGTGCGCCTACCTGAAATGTCTGGAAGAATTATCCGCCGGCAATGCGGAATTCACACTTGCCAAAGCGCGACTGGAAAAAACATTACAGCTGCGCCACAGCCCAGAAATGGACTATTTCATGACGGTCTTCGTGCCCAGCTTTAGCCTGTCACTTGACGAAATCAGTCAGGATTCTCCGTTATAACGGCGTCCGCTATAACGGAAAGTCACCGTCAGAACGGATACAGCCACGGTACCATCACTACGCTGACCAACATCACCAGCACGGTAAAGGGGACGCCAATGCGCACAAAGTCCCCGAATTTATAACCACCCGGTCCTAGTACTAACGTATTCACCGGTGACGACACCGGGGTCATAAAGGCCGCAGAGGCTGCAATCGCGATGATCATCGCAAAAGGATAAGGCGACACGCCCATCTGCTTCGCCGCGGCAATCGCAATGGGTGCCATCAGCACCGCCGTCGCCGTGTTGGAAATAAACAGACCGATCACGGCACACAGTACGAACAAGCACACCAGCATCACATGCGGCCCGGCGTTCCCGGCAACATCCATCAGCCCCTTAACGATCAGCGCCACACCGCCGGTTTGCTGCAGCGCTAGCGCAAACGGCATCATTCCGACGATAAGAATAATGCTCGGCCAGTGAATAGCTCGATAAGCACTCTCCATGTCGATACAGCGGAATTTACCCATCAGCAAACAGGCGATCAGCGCAGCGACCGCATTCGGTATTTCATCCGTCAGCATCATCGCCACCATCAGCGCCAGACAAAACAGCGCGTGAGGTGCCTGACTTACCGCGGGCGCAACGTCATCCACTTCAGCAGGGAGATTAAGTAAAAGGAAGTCGTTTTTCTGCGTGTGTAGCTGTCGAATCATGCGCCAGTCACCCATCACCAGCAGAATATCACCGAGCTGGAGCGGTTCATCGGCGAGGATACCTTCCATCGCTTCGCCTGACCGGCGAATCCCCACAACACTCAGGCCATAGCGGCTACGAAATCCGACATCGTACAGCGTTTTCCCCAGCAGCTCGGAATCGGGAATCAACGAGACTTCCGCCATTCCCACATCACGCGCCTGCTCGGAGAAATACTCACCGCGCAGCACCATCGGTTCAAGCCGCTGCGCGGTGCAAAATTCGCGTAAATCCACCTCAGAGGCCGACATGTCGATCAGTAAAACATCATTCAGGCGAAGTTCGGTATTGCCCGCCACGCTGATCATCACACGGCGAAACTTACGCCAGCGCTCAATCCCAACCACGTTCGCCCCAAAGCGCTGACGCAGGCGTAAATCATCAAGACGGTGACCGATAAAAGGCGATCCTGGGCGAATCGCCAACCGACGCGCCCTACCCGTCAGCCGGTAATCACGAATCAGATCGCGAAACGTTCTTCTCTTCCACATCTCTTTTGCTGTTGCCGTCTCGGCATCGCCAAGCCAGTAACGCGCGACCATCATATACGCCACGCCCAGCAGCAAGACCACCATCCCTATCGGCGTTACGCTGAAAAACCCAAAGCCCGCGACACCTTCGCGCATCAGCTCACTGCTCACCACCATATTCGGCGGCGTTGCTACCAGCGTCATCATGCCGCTAATCAATCCGGCAAAACTCAGCGGCATCATCAGCCTTCCGGGGGAAATTTTCATCCGTGCAGAGACACTCAGCACCACGGGAATAAAAATCGCGACAACGCCAGTGGAGCTCATGAAAGCCCCCAGCAGAGCAACAGTGACCATCAGTAAGATCAACATCTTCATCTCACTGCTGCCCGCCACGCGAACCAGCCAATCACCGACCTGATAAGCCACGCCGGTACGAACCAACCCCTCACCAATCACAAACAGGGCAGCAATCAATATCACGTTAGGATCGCTGAACCCCACCAACGCTTCAGATAGCGTCAGCGTGCCGCTCAGTACAAACGCGATAATGACCAACAGCGCTACGACGTCCATGCGTAATTTATTGGTGGTAAACAACACAATGGCGATCAGCAACAGGGATAAAACCCAGAGAAGTTCGCTATTCAAAACGGTTCCCCTGACGGAAAAATGCATATTGAGAGGTGGAGATTCAGCATGCCATAAAAAAACCTCGCGGATGCGAGGTTTGATCATATTTAGTCACAGTTTTGTCATTATGTTACAGACGACCTACTGACGCAGAAGCACCTTAGCGCCGTTCGGTAATTTTTCTATTTCTATCTGCTCCAGCGAATCAAGAATCAGATCGACCTGATCCAGTTTCGGCGTATCCACAGGAGCCTTCACCGCAATCACCTTGCAGCCGGCCGCCAGACCCGATAGTACGCCCGCGGGCGCATCTTCCACGACGACACACTCTTCCGGCTTTAACCCTAGCTGCTGTGCGCCAAGGAGATAAGCATCAGGAGCAGGTTTGCCTTTGGCAACCTGCTCCGCGGTAATAAAGGCACGAGGAGCAGGCAGTTCTCCACGATGATGACGTGCGCTGGCAATCGGCACCGTACCGGATGTCACAATCGCCCAGGGGATATCCAGTGCATCCAAACGTTCCAACAGCGCCTTCGCCCCTGGCATGGCAACAATGCCCTGCGTATCAGACGCTTCAGTTTTCTCCAGCGCATCAAACTCTTGTTGAATCGTTTCTTCGCTTTGCCCTTGAAGAAAGTGACGCAGGGATGTGATTGCCTGCTTGCCATGAATAAAATCCAGCACTTCCTGTGGTTCAATATCGTGATCCTTTGCCCAGTTAATCCACGCACGTTCTACAGCAGGCAGTGAATCAACCAGCGTACCATCGAGGTCGAACAGAAAACCTTTACACTCCACAGAAAGCCCCTTTTTCATTAATCAGGCGTTGATGATCTGTGCGATCTCAACCGCACTCAAGTGATACTGGCGTGGGCAGGATTGCCAGACAGCCAGCATTCTGTTGTATTTGTCCCACATTTTTGTCTGAGCGTTAAACCCATGCGTGCCCGCATCAAAATGGGGGTAGCGACCTTCGACATGTACCATAAAGCGAACAAAGCCGAGGTAGCGCGCTTCCGTTGCGGCATCAAAGCCCAAAAAGGTCAGACGGCGTTCATCCAAATCCTGCTTATCTTTCAGATTGGTCCACGACACCTGCAAGGCATGATGCATTTCCATGATGTTAATAATCGCGCGGCAAACCTCTTCGGTCAGCTCACCAAACTCACGGTCCAGTTCGCGCATCTGCAAACCATAACCACGCTCGATAATCGTTTGTAACCGGCGATAGCGCTCGGCGTTGTCGGGATCGAGCATCGTCATCATTTTATATTGATTTGAAAGGATCAATCTCTGGGCATTTGTCATTTCCATGTTGCTCTCCTGAACCCTTTTTGGGGTAAGCCAATATCGCTAAATAGGTATTGGCCTCAGAATCGCATACTGAATCGTGTCACGGTAGCGGTAGCCACCGCTTCTTTGATTTGAAACAGGGGAAAGAACAAAATAGCCATCAACCCGCACACAGCCTGATGCCGATCACAAATCATCCAGGAAGGTTTTATCAAGCTGGTTAAACGCGCGCTTCAGCACATCCGCCAACGTTTGGTAAGTTGGCGCTTCTTCCAGGGGGGCTAATGCATGTCCTGACTCCAATAGCTTATGGCGAATCTCATGGAACCACTGTGCCAGCGTCGGCGGTAAAGGCGTCACAGAACGGCGACCAAGCCACCAGAGCCCCTGCAACGGCAGGCTACAGGCAAACAGCGCGGTGGCGATGGCCGGACCGAGCTGACCACCGAGCGCAATCTGCCACGTTAAGGTAAACACCGCCAGCGGTGGCATGATGCGGATACCGAACCGCGTCGCTTGCGCCACGCGGTTTTCAGGAAACACGGGTGCCAGCCGTTTTTCTGCTGGCCACGTTTTCATGTAATGCTGCCCACGTTGGAGTAGCTGTAGCCAACTGATTCTACTGTCTGGTTTCGTCGCCATAGCCACACCTCAACTTTACAGATAAAAAATAAAACTTTTGCACAAATCAACAACTCAAGTTGATAAGGTTAAAATATATTTTGTGTTTAGCCTACGCTATCGGTATCCTAGATCGGCCTTTTGGCCGCTGTATAAAGTAGTATGACTACACGCAAGGAGTATAATTCCCTTCGCGACATAAGCGGAGCCAACGGCCATAACGCGGTTATCCATCGCTTTAAAAGCTGCGGTTTACATCAGGTCGATGTCACGTTGTTGTAGAGATTAGTTGTATCGATTATCCGATATAACCTACGTCATAGTATCGACCCTATTTCACCATTGTGTCTGGTGTATCACACCAAGGTATGATGTTAATCATAAATGCCAGCGGCGGCATGCGATACGCTATGCCCTGTATGACATTTTTTTAACCATGTATAACAAGTAGGTACTTCCATGTCGAGTAAGTTAGTACTGGTTCTTAACTGCGGTAGTTCATCCCTGAAATTCGCGATCATCGATGCGATTAACGGAGAAGAGTACCTGTCTGGTTTAGCCGAATGTTTCAACCTGCCTGAAGCCCGCATCAAATGGAAAATGGACGGCGGTAAACACGACGCCGAACTGGGTGCCGGTGCAGCTCACAGCGAAGCGCTGAACTTCATCGTCAATACCATTCTGTCTCGGAAACCAGAGCTGTCAGCTCAACTGGTTGCTATTGGTCACCGTATCGTTCACGGCGGTGAGAAGTTCACCCAATCCGCGATCATCACTGATGATGTTCTTCAGGGTATCAAAGATTCCGTACCTTTTGCACCTCTGCACAACCCGGCGCACCTGATCGGCATCGACGAAGCACTGAAATCTTTCCCGCACCTGGCTGATAAGAACGTCGCTGTTTTCGACACCGCGTTCCACCAGACCATGCCGGAAGAATCCTACCTTTATGCACTGCCGTACAAACTGTATAAAGAAAACCACATCCGTCGCTACGGCTTCCACGGCACCAGCCACTACTTTGTTTCTCGTGAAGCCGCTAAAGTGCTGAACAAACCAGTAGAAGAGCTGAACGTTATCACTTGCCATCTGGGCAACGGTGGTTCCGTTACTGCAATCCGTAATGGCGAATGCGTTGACACCTCTATGGGTCTGACGCCGCTGGAAGGTCTGGTGATGGGTACGCGCTGCGGCGATATCGACCCGGCTGTGATTTTCCACCTGCACGACGCACTGGGCATGGACATCGATCGCATCAACACTCTGATGACCAAAGAATCTGGTCTGCTGGGTCTGACTGAAGTGACCAGCGACTGCCGCTACGTTGAAGATAACTACGAGACGAAAGCAGATGCTAAACGTGCAATGGACGTTTACTGCCACCGTCTGGCTAAATACATCGGTTCTTACGCTGCACTGATGGAAGGCCGTCTGGATGCCGTCATCTTCACCGGTGGTATCGGTGAAAACGCCGCAATGGTTCGTGAACTGTCGCTGAAAAAACTGGGCCTGCTGGGCTTTGACGTCGATCACGAACGCAACCTGGCTGCGCGCTTCGGTAAAGCAGGCAACATCGCTAAAGATGGCACCCGCCCTGCGCTGGTTATCCCGACCAATGAAGAGTTGGTCATCGCCGAAGACGCTTACCGTCTGACCGCGTAAAACACGTAACTCCCAACACCGTCAGCCAAGGCTGACGGTGTTGTTTTTGACTAACGAGCAACCGTAAAGAGGTTCGGCCGTGTCCCGTATAATCATGTTGATCCCAACTGGCACCAGCGTTGGTCTGACAAGCGTCAGCCTGGGTGTCATCCGCTCCATGGAACAGAAAGGCGTTCGCCTGAGCGTGTTCAAACCTATCGCCCAGCCGCGCAGTGGCGACAATACGCCAGATCAAACGACCACCATTATTCGTGCTAATTCCGCCATCAGCGCCGCCGAGCCGCTGGCGATGAGCCGCGTTGAAGCTCTGCTGAGCTCCAACCAGCAAGACGTGCTGATGGAAGAAATCATCGCGCGCTACCACGAAAATACCAAAGACGCTGAAGTCGTTCTGGTTGAAGGTCTGGTTCCTACCCGTAAGCACCAGTTTGCTAACGCATTGAACTACGAAATCGCCAAAACGCTGAACGCAGAAATCGTCTTCGTACTGGCGCTGGGTAACGATTCCCCGGCACAGCTGAAAGACCGTATCGAACTGGCGCGTTCCAGCTTCGGCGGCAGCAAAAACAAAAACATCACTGGCGTGATCATCAACAAACTGAATGCGCCGGTAGACGAACAGGGACGTACTCGCCCTGACCTGTCTGAAATCTTTGATGACTCCACGAAAGCCAGCGTTGCCAACATCGATCCGAAGCAGCTGTTTGCTAACAGCCCGCTGCCGGTATTGGGCTGCATCCCATGGAGCTTTGACCTGATCGCTACGCGCGCCATCGATATGGCGAAGCACCTGAATGCGCGTATCGTCAACGAAGGTGACATTCAGACGCGTCGCGTTAAGTCTGTGACCTTCTGCGCACGCAGCATTCCTCATATGCTGGAGCATTTCCGTCCAGGTTCACTGTTGGTGACCTCCGCTGACCGTCCTGATGTTCTGGTTGCCGCCTGTCTGGCTGCCATGAATGGCGTGGAAATCGGTGCCCTGCTGCTGACTGGCGGCTACGAAATGGATCCGAGCATTGCCAAGCTGTGCGAGCGCGCCTTCCAGACTGGCCTGCCTGTATTTATGGTCAACACCAACACCTGGCAGACCTCACTCAGCCTGCAAAGCTTCAACCTTGAAGTACCGGCTGATGACCGTCAACGTGTTGAGAAAGTGCAGGAATACGTTGCACGCCACATCGATACCCAGTGGATCGATTCCCTGAGCGCAGAGTCTGAGCGTTCACGTCGTCTGTCTCCACCAGCATTCCGCTATCAGCTTACCGAGCTGGCGCGTAAAGCAGGCAAACGCATCGTTCTGCCAGAAGGTGATGAACCACGTACCGTTAAAGCCGCGTCTATCTGTGCTGAACGCGGTATTGCTCACTGTGTGCTGATCGGTAACCCAGAAGAAATTCAGCGTGTTGCTGCGGCTCAGGGCGTAGAACTGGGCAAAGGCATCGAAATCGTCGATCCGATTGTCGTTCGTGAGCGCTATGTTGCGCGTCTGGTTGAGCTGCGTAAGAGCAAGGGCATGACCGAAGTGGTTGCGCGCGAACAGCTCGAAGACAACGTGGTGCTGGGTACACTGATGCTGGAACAGGGTGAAGTTGACGGTCTGGTTTCTGGTGCCGTTCATACCACCGCTAACACCATCCGTCCGCCGTTGCAGCTGATCAAAACCGCGCCGGGCAGCTCGCTGGTGTCTTCCGTGTTCTTCATGCTGCTGCCTGAGCAGGTTCTGGTTTACGGCGACTGCGCCATCAACCCAGATCCAACGGCAGAGCAATTGGCTGAAATCGCTATCCAGTCTGCTGATTCCGCTACCGCCTTCGGTATCGACCCACGCGTTGCGATGATCTCTTACTCTACCGGTAACTCCGGTGCGGGTAGCGATGTTGAGAAAGTGCGTGAAGCGACCCGTCTGGCACAGGAAAAACGCCCTGACCTGGTTATCGATGGTCCGCTGCAATACGACGCCGCAATCATGGCTGACGTGGCACAGTCCAAAGCGC
This sequence comes from Pectobacterium sp. CHL-2024, assembly GCF_044751765.1. Classification (NCBI taxonomy): domain Bacteria; kingdom Pseudomonadati; phylum Pseudomonadota; class Gammaproteobacteria; order Enterobacterales; family Pectobacteriaceae; genus Pectobacterium; species Pectobacterium sp. CHL-2024. The sequence continues at coordinate 92,474 of NZ_JBIXKO010000002.1, forward strand.
CGAACTCGCCAGTTGCGGGTAAAGCCACCGTGTTCATCTTCCCTGACCTGAACACCGGTAACACCACGTACAAAGCGGTACAGCGTTCTGCCGACCTGATCTCCATCGGGCCAATGCTGCAAGGCATGCGCAAACCGGTTAACGACCTGTCTCGTGGCGCACTGGTAGACGACATCGTTTACACCGTTGCCCTGACCGCCATTCAGGCTACACAGCTCTAATCTATATCCTAAATAATTCGAGTTGCTTGAAGGCGGCAACTGCGCGAATCCCCAGGAGCTTACTCAAGTAAGTGACTGGGGTGAGTAAAGGCAGCCAACGCACAATCAGCTTGAAGTATGACGGATATATTCAGATTAATTCTGTTATCTTCTATGCCAGCCTCAGCGCTGGCATTTTTTATTGCTCTCCGCACAAAAAACCACACCGGGCAGGCTCAAGAATAACCATAAAACAGGGTCGATGGATGACTGTAATACGACGATTAGATCAACACTTTCAGCAGCAGTTGGAAAAAGGGATTACGCCTTCATCGCCAAAAGGGTTAACCCGTTTTTTGATTGAATTTTTCTATTTCGGTGTCAAAGAAGCCCGCGCCTGTCTCTTCGTTGGTCTGTTCTTTCTTGCCGTGTTTAGCGTGCCGAAAGCTGGCTGGTTTTCTATCCCGCGCTATGATTTGTTGCTGATATTCGCCATTGTGATTCAGGGATGGATGGTTGCCAGCAAATTAGAAACCTGGGATGAGTTAAAAGCCATTACGCTGTTTCACCTCGTGGGTTTCGCGCTTGAGGTGTTTAAAACCTCATCGGGTATTCGTTCCTGGTCCTACCCTGATTTCGCCTACACCAAGGTACTGGGTGTGCCGCTGTTTGCCGGATTCATGTACGCCTCTGTCGGTAGCTATATCATTCAGTCCTGGCGTCTATTCGATCTTAAAATTCGCCATCACCCGCCCTACTGGCTGGCAACGCTGGTCGCGCTGCTCATTTATGCCAATTTCTTCACCCACCACTACATCGGCGACTACCGCTGGTACATTGCTGCACTGGCCGTTGGGCTCTATGCGCGCACCACCGTCATTTTCACGCCTTACGATCGAGAACGACGAATGCCGCTGTCATTGGCCTTTATTCTGATCGGCTTTTTCATCTGGCTGGCTGAAAACATCAGTACGTTTTTCAGTATCTGGAGCTACCCAGAACAGCTCGGAGCCTGGTCGATGGTTCACGTAGGGAAATGGAGTTCGTGGGCTTTGCTGGTAATCATGACGTTCACCATCGTGATTTACCTGAAGGACATCAAGAAGAGTATTCATGTTCCCGAGTGATGACCCGCAGTTCATCACTCGGAAAAAATAGACGCCGCTGCGGGGAAAAGCAGCGGCGAGATAGGAGCGGTATTATTTCTGTGAATCAGCGTCTGATGAAGTGACAACGTTGCTGTCGTTTTCATCATGAGCATTTTCATCATGAACGTTTTTATCATTAACAGCAGGTGTTGCAGCGGCTTCGACTGCCTCGTTCAGCTTACGTGAAATCGGCTTGCCATATTCCTGATCGCTATGGCGCGTCAGCCACAGCGACAGGGCTTTCAGCGAATCTGGCGTAAACTCATCGCAGCGTGCGGTGATCTCTTGCGGCGTCAGCCAACTGACCTCATCGACCTCTTCTTCCTGTAGCGCAAACGGCCCGTGGGTGACGCAGCTAAACAGCCCGCCCCACACCCGGCAATTCTCGCCTTCGTAATAGAACAAGCCGTGTTCTGCAAACGGCACGCCCGCAATGCCAAGCTCCTCTTCCGCTTCACGACGTGCGGATTCCAGCATTTGCTCACCGCTTTGCACTACGCCGCCAGCGGTCGCATCCAGCCAGCCTGGATAGAAATCTTTGATTTTCGTCCGGCGCTGCACCAGAATTTTACCCATTCCATCATGCACAACAATGTAAGTAGCACGATGACGAAGACTCTGCGCACGCATCTGCTGACGACTTGACTGAGCAATTACCTCGTTGTTTTCATTGACGATATCAACCCACTCTGTGCCTGCTGCCTGACTTTGTTCCGCCATCCTCTGAAACCCTTTAGTATTGGCACGTTGCTACGCGCGTCTGTTTTAAATGATCGAACTTTGCTGTGAATCTTCCCTGCTGCCTTGCCGTTATTCAAGGTCAAAAACAGGGTATACGCTAAATTAGTGCCTAATCGCGACCTGTGCAATAGGTTCGCCGCCGTGTAACGGCAGAACCCGCAGCTCGCCTTGTTCAAGTAAACCGTAGCTCGCGGGGTATCCCCCTTTCGGCAAGCTCACTGAACCGGGATTGAAAAAATAATATTCACCGCGTTGCTCAGCAACCGGGATATGGGTGTGACCATATACCAATACATCCCCCGCGTGTAGCGGCGGCATATTCTCTGGATGATAAAGATGACCGTGCGTCAGGAAAAGGCGATTCTGCGGCAATAGCACATGTTGCCAGGGTGCCGTTATCGGAAAGGTCAACAGCATCTGATCCACCTCGCTGTCGCAGTTCCCTCGCACGGCAATGATGCGTGATGCATAGGCGTTCAATCGGGCAGCCACTTCCGCAGGCTGATATTTTTCCGGCAGCGGATTGCGCGGGCCATGATTGAGAAAATCGCCCAGCAAGATAAGCCAGTCGGCATGACTCTGCTCAAAGATCTCCAGCACGCGATCCGTCGCGCTGAGAGAACCGTGTATATCGGACGCAAACATCAACTTCATCGTTATCTCCACAGCGTTTATATCAACCATGCTACACCTACAACACCCGCATCCTTTATCGGACGTAGTCTACCAAAGTTGGCACCGTGCTTCCGGTAAAGATCGCTCAACGGCGTGCGTCATCGCTTATTTTTCACGCGCAGAAGTGGTAGGGTAAGAGCCCGTTCCTCAATTCGCTATTCTGACAGCGCGTCGCTCTCTGAAGCGATCAACTGCCATACAGTCCATGATGTTTTTCTGAATTAAAACGGAGACTTGATTCATGATTGACCTGTATTACGCACCAACCCCTAACGGGCACAAGATCACCCTGTTTCTGGAAGAAGCTAATCTCCCCTACCAGCTCCACCGCGTGAATATCAGCAAAGGCGAGCAGTTCCGGCCGGAGTTTCTGGCTATCTCGCCTAATAATAAAATTCCCGCAATTGTCGATACGCAACCCGCGGAAGGTGACACGCCGATTAGCCTGTTTGAGTCCGGCGCTATCCTGCTCTATCTGGCGGAAAAACACAGCGTGTTGCTGAACACCTCATTACGTGAGCGTACAGCCACACTGCAATGGCTGTTCTGGCAGGTTGCTGGTTTCGGACCGATGCTGGGGCAGAACCATCATTTTAACCACTATGCGCCTCAGCCAGTGCCTTACGCCATTGAACGCTATCAACAGGAGACGCAGCGCCTGTACCGCGTGCTGGATAAACATCTGCAAGACAGCCCTTGGCTAGCGGGAGAACATTACAGCATCGCCGATATCGCGACCTACCCGTGGGTGGTTTCTTATGCTCGCCAGCGCGTCGACCTTGATGACTACCCAGCGGTGAAGGCATGGTATACGCGTATCAGTGAGCGTCCGGCAACGCAACGGGCTTACCAGCTCGCCGAGCAATAAAATTCTGGCATCATCTCATTCGGCCTTTGGGTATCTTCTGCTATGGTAATCAACATATTGTCGTTAACGATACCCCCTGACACTGCGGTTTAGTCGCAGTAACAGAAGCAACCGAGGGCCGAGCAATGCCACATCACTATTCTGACGCCATTATTCGTATAAAAAATCTGCGGCTGCGCACCTTCATCGGTATCAAAGATGAAGAAATCACGAATAAGCAGGATGTGATCATCAACGTTGTGATTCACTACCCAGCAGAACAGGCACGCAACAGCGAGAATATCGCTGATGCGCTGAACTACCGCACCATCACCAAAAGCATTATTCGCCACGTGGAAGATAACCGCTTCGCTTTGCTGGAAAAATTAACGCAGGATGTGCTCAACATCGCCAGCGATCACGAATGGATCACCTATGCTGAAGTAGAAGTCGATAAACCGTTTGCCCTGCGATACGCCGATTCGGTTTCCATGACCCTGCGTTATCACAAGGCATAAATAATATACTCTAAATAATTCGAGTTTCAGGAAGGCGGCAAGGGAAGGAGTCCCGATGAGCTTACTCAAGTAAGTGATTCGGGTGAGTGAGCGAAGCCAACGCACATGAAACTTGAAGTATGACGAGTATAAAGGGAGGGGGGAGATGCAACTACTTATAACCGGCGGAACCGGCCTTATTGGTCGCCATCTTATCCAACAATTACAGCTGCTTTCCCATCACATTACGGTACTGACACGCGATCCGGAGCGCGCTCGAGGCGTTCTCGGCAATCAGGTGGAATATTGGTCCACGTTGAGTAATATCACCTCACTGAACGGCTTTGACGGCGTTATCAATCTGGCGGGTGAACCTATCGCCGACAAACGGTGGACGCCACAGCAAAAGCAGCGTCTGGCAAAGAGCCGCTGGAATATCACCGAGCAGCTTGCCACGCTGATAAAAGCCAGCAGTGAACCGCCAGCGGTTTTTATCTCGGGTTCCGCTGTCGGATATTATGGCGATCAGGGGGAAGCGCTGGTCACGGAAGATGAATCCCCGGTCGATGAATTCACCCATCATCTGTGCGCCCGCTGGGAAGCGCTGGCACAGTCCGCCGAAAGCGATAAAACCCGCGTCTGCCTGCTGCGCACTGGCGTTGTTCTTTCAGCACAAGGGGGTGCGCTGGCAAAAATGCTGCCAATTTTCCGCCTCGGGCTTGGCGGACCGATGGGTTCCGGCAAGCAATATATGCCGTGGATTCATATTGATGACATGGTGAACGGCATTATTTATCTGCTGAACCAGCCGATACTGAGCGGCCCCTTCAATATGGTTTCGCCCTACCCGGTTCACAATGAACAATTTTCCGCTACGCTGGCACACGTATTGGATCGTCCCGGCTTTCTACGCGCTCCTGCTTTTGCGATCAAACTACTGATGGGAGAAGCTTCGATACTGGTACTGGGCGGACAGCGCGCCATTCCGCAGCGGTTAGAGGCCGCAGGCTTTAATTTCCGCTTCCTTGAGCTGGAAGAAGCCTTACAGGACGTCATCAAGAAACCGAGCTGATAACTATCCATTTCAGGTTGCTGGTAGCCTTTTCGCAGAACGGGAACGATGATAATGGGATAGAAGAGTAAAGCGTCCGCGCCAAGGATGGCGCGGCTCGAGCGTACAGGGATGTATTAACAGCGTCTTTACGATCTACCCATTATCATCGCTCAACGCACATCACTATCCCCAAAACCTACTTCAATGCACCTGACAAAAACTGCTGCAAACGTGCACTTTTCGGGCTCCCGAACAGTTGATCCGGAGGGCCCTCTTCCTCGATCACCCCCTGATGCAGGAAGATAACGTGGCTGGAAACATGACGGGCAAACTCCATTTCATGCGTCACCACCACCATCGTTTTCCCTTCCTCCGCAAGCTGCTGCATGATGCGCAACACCTCGCCGACCAGTTCGGGATCGAGCGCTGACGTAGGTTCATCAAACAACAAGACTTCCGGCTCCATCGCCAGCGCCCGTGCAATGGAAACACGCTGCTGTTGACCACCGGAGAGATCAGACGGATATTTCTGTTGGGCAGCATCCGTGATCCCGACCTTGTTCAGGTAGAACACCGCCCGCTCACGCGCTTCCGCTTTACTGAGTCCTAACACCTGAACCGGCGCTTCCATCACGTTTTCCAACGCCGTCATGAAGCTCCACAGGTTAAAGTGCTGAAACACCATCGTCAGACGCGTCCGCAGCATCTGAAGCTGCTTTTTATCAAAAACTTTCAGCTGCCCGTCAGTATCACGCACCATGCGAATTTCCTGATCGCTGACGTAAATCGCCCCTTCACAGGGTTTTTCCAGAAAATTAATACAGCGCAGTAAGGTGCTTTTTCCCGAACCGGACGATCCAATAATTGAAATAACGTCACCCGCTTTCGCCTGTAATGAGATCCCTTTCAGTACCTCATGCTGGCCATAGCGTTTACGCAGTTCCGTCACCATCAGTTTGTTATTCGACATGCTCTTTTTCCTGCGTTTAATGAGATGAACGGGTATAAAGATGACGTAACCAGCGCCGTTCCGCCCTTCTGAACAGCCCGATTAACACAAACGAAATCGCCAGATAGATAACCGCCGCGATGCCAAATGCATAAAACGGCTGGTAGGTTGCCGCGTTGATATCACGGGCAATCTTCAGAATATCCGGCACCGTTACGGTAAAGGCCAACGCCGTTGAATGCAGCATCAGAATCACTTCATTGCTGTAAGCAGGCAGCGCAATACGCAGTGCACTTGGCAAAATAATGCAGCGATACTGCTTAAAGCGGGAGAAGCCGTAGGCTCTGGCCGCTTCAATTTCCCCATGAGGTACTGAGCGGATTGCCCCCGCAAAAATCTCTGTCGTGTATGCGCAGGTATTCAGCGCCAGCGCCAAAATGGCGCAATTTAGCCCGCTGCGAAAAAAGGCATTCAGCATGTCGGTGCCGCGCACAATCTCCAGGCTATAAACGCCAGAATAGAACACCAGAAGCTGCACGTAGAGCGGTGTGCCGCGGAACACATAGGTGAATAGCCAAACCGGAAGGCTGAACCGGCGTCGCGGTGACACGCGAGCAATCGCCAGCGGCAGCGCCATCAGCCCACCGATAACCACCGAGGAAATGAGCAGCCAGAGCGTCATCGCCAGCCCGGTCAGACGGTAACCATCGCTCCACAATAGCGGCTGCCAATATTGTTGCAGGATCTCACTCATAGTTTACTTTTTTGACTCCCTGCGAATAGTGCCTTTCCAGCCACCACAACACGCCGTTAGAAACGGTGGTAAAAATCAGGTACATCGCCCCAGCAACCAGCGCAAAATAAAACGGTTCGTGTGTGCCCTTACCGGCCAGTTGCGTCGCCTTAATGACATCGTTCAGGCCAAGCAGTGACACCAGCGCCGTCGCTTTCAGGATCACCTGCCAGTTGTTGCCGATGCCCGGCAGCGCGAAACGCATCATGGAAGGAAACAGAATACGGCGGAACACCTTCATCGGAGAGAAGCCGAACGCGACGGCAGCTTCGATTTGCCCGCGCGGCACGGCAAGATAGGCTCCACGAAAGGTTTCCGTGAAATACGCGCCGTAAATAAAGCCCAGTGTAATAATCCCGGCAGTCAACGGATCGATGTCAATCTGATCCAGACCGATCGATTCCGTCACGCCGTTTAAGACTATTTGCAGACCATAGAAAATCAGCAGCATCAGCACCAGATCGGGAATGCCGCGAATCAGCGTGGTATAGCAGGAAAAACACCCCGCCAGCAGACGGTTGGAAGACAACTTCGCCGATGCGCCAATCAGGCCAATAGCCAGCGCCAGCAGTAACGAACTTGCTGCCAGCTCCAGCGTCATGATGGCACCATCCAGAATTAGCTGGGAATAGCCATAGAGCATCAATGATATCCGTTGAAATAGCGGTTAATGGCACGCTGCGTCATCAGTCAGGAACACGACACGGGAGGAACGATCCCGTGCCGCATGCCCTACGATCCCGCTACACATGTGATAAAGAAATGAGCGTCACCTTGGCGACATTAGCCGCCGTAGACGTCAAAATCGAAGTATTTTTTCGCGAAGGTATCGTAAGTACCGTCTTTACGCATTTCTTCAAAAGCTTTATCCAGCGCGGCTTTCAGCTCGGTATCCGCTTTGCGCAAGCCCATACCCGTACCCACACCGAAGAATTTGTCATCTTTTACCGCCGGGCCGGCAAACTCATAGTCTTTACCTGCGTCCAACTTCAGGAAACCTTCACTTGCTGCAACTTCATCCTGAAAGGCTGCATCAATACGACCTGCGGCCAGATCGGCATAAATCAGATCCTGATTTTGGTAAGCGACAACGTCAACGCCTTTAGGCTGCCAGTTAGCATTAGCAAAGGCCTCCTGTGTTGATGCCTGCAATACGCCAACACGTTTGCCGCCCAGAGAAGCCAACGTAGGTTCAATGCTCGTCCCTTTCTTCGCAATCAGGCGTGAATTGGCCGCATACAGCTTCTCGGTGAAAGCAATTTCCTGCTGGCGTTTTTCGGTGATAGACAGAGAAGAGATGATGGCATCGATTTTTTTCGCTTTCAGGGACGGAATTAACGCATCAAAGTCACTTTCTACAAACGTGCAGTTAGTCTGAATACGCTTGCACAGCTCTTTCGCCAGATCGATATCAAACCCAACCAGTTCGCCGCTGGCGTTTTTGGATTCAAAGGGAGCATAGGTAGGATCGGTACCAATTTTAATATTCTTAGGAATCTCCGCCATCGCGCTACCCGCAGCCAGAATGAGTGCCAATGGCAAGACTTTGATCAGTTTCTTCATATTGCTACCCTTATCATGAGTGATTGATGTCATGTGTCGTCAATGTCGGAATTATTTAGAGTGAATCGCTTTAAAAATGAACGATGTGAGTGCTATTTGTTTTCTGCGCCGACTATTACCGTTTTTGTAGCAGTTTTCATGCCACAATGAACGTAGGGATGTCGTAAAAACCCCATGATCGAAATGCGCAGAAAATAAGGGTTAACCATTTGATTCTGCAATATTTTCAAAGGGAATTTTTTGGCGCGTAACAATAAGGATAGATAACATTGGCATGAATACAAAAACTCAATCGCACCATTTCGGTGCTTTTGCGCACAAAATTGGTGCAATGTGATAAAAAGGCACAAAAAAAGGGCAGTAAAAGTTTACCGCCCCGAGAGAAAAAAATAGCGTGTCTGGGTCTCTATCCTGCTACGACGCACCTTGCCAGCGGATAAAGAGATCTTTTGGCAGGTCGATGTCAAACTGGTCCAGAATACGATTCACCGTCTGATCGACAATATCCTGCACACTTTCTGGGCGATGATAAAACGCAGGCACCGGCGGCATGATTATCGCCCCCAGCTCAACGGCGGTGGTCATCAGCCGTAAATGCCCTAAATGCAGCGGCGTTTCACGCACTCCCAGCACCAGAGGACGACGCTCCTTCAACACCACATCAGCCGCGCGGGTCAATAGATTGTCGCTGTAGCTGTGCACAATGCCGGAAAGGGTTTTTATCGAACAGGGTAAAATCACCATCCCCGCCGTTTTAAACGACCCCGAAGAGACGCTGGCAGCAATATCACGCGTGTCATGTACCACATCGGCCAGCGCCTGCACGTCACGCAGGCTAAAATCCGTTTCTAACGCCAGCGTCTGCCGGGCGGCCTGACTCATGATCAGATGCGTTTCGATACCTTCCAGCGTCTGTAAAACCTGTAGCAGCCGGATGCCGTAAATGACGCCGCTGGCACCGGAAATTCCTACAATGAGTCGCTTCATTCATACTGCCTCTGGCTGGCCGCGTAAGCAGAAACGCGGAAAAATCATCTGCGCAAACTTTGCCGCATTGATTAGCGATAAGCAAGGATAAGCACCGAAACCCTGTTTTCTCTATGCAATTTTTCTCTATATACAAAATTTTTCTCTACATACAATAAGGGGGAAGACACTTTCGCGTCCTCCCCCTTCAACACAGCCTTAATATGCGACTAGCTGTTAACCTTCGTTGTGCAATTCCAGATCTTCAACTTCATTCTGGCTACGCAGCGCTTTGGCATCGTCATTGCGCAAGACTTCCAGATAATCCAGATAACCTTGATCGACGTCCTTCGTCACGTAAATCCCGTTGAACACCGAGCATTCAAACTGAGCGATATCCGGGTTATCTTCACGTGCAGCTTCAATCAGATCGTCGAGATCCTGGAATATCAGCTCATCGGCACCAATAATCTTACAGATTTCATCCACTTCACGACCGTGGGCAATCAGCTCATTGACGCTTGGCATATCGATGCCGTACACGTTAGGGAAGCGGATTTCCGGTGCCGCTGAGGCCAGATAAACACGCTTGGCTCCTGCTTCACGCGCCATCTCTACAATCTGCTCTGACGTTGTACCACGCACGATGGAGTCATCCACCAGCAGCACGTTCTTGTCACGGAACTCAGCACGGTTGGCGTTCAGCTTACGACGTACCGATTTCTTACGTGCTTGCTGCCCCGGCATGATAAACGTGCGGCCAACATAGCGGTTTTTCACAAATCCCTGACGATACGGCTTGTTGATGATGCGCGCGATTTCCAGCGCGATATCACAAGAGGTTTCAGGAATCGGGATCACGACATCAATATCGAGATCTTCCCACTGGCGCGCAATTTTCTCACCGAGCTTCTGGCCCATGCGAACGCGTGCGCTGTAGACCGAGATTTTATCAATGAAGGAATCCGGGCGAGCGAAATAGACATATTCGAACAGGCACGGATTGCTCTTTGGATTCTCTGCACACTGGCGGGTAAACAGCTGCCCTTTTTCCGTAATGTAGATCGCTTCTCCCGGCGCCACATCGCGTAAAAATTCAAAGCCCAGCGTATCCAGTGCGACACTTTCTGACGCCACCATATACTCGCTGCGGCCATCTTCCAGATCGCGCTTACCAATCACCAGAGGACGAATCCCATTAGGATCGCGGAAAGCGACCATACCGTGACCGATAATCATGCCAACACAGGCATAGGCACCGCGAATTTGCTGGTGCGTTGCGGCAACGGCCGCAAAAATATTATCGGCTTCCAGCGGATAGTGTTGGAAACGGTCCAGCTCTCTGGCGAAAATATTCAGCAGAATTTCAGAATCAGACGTGGTGTTAACGTGACGACGTTCCTGCTCGAACAGCTTTTTACGCAGTTCGTGGGCGTTAGTCAGGTTACCGTTGTGAGCCAGCGTGATACCGAACGGAGAGTTCACATAGAAAGGCTGTGCTTCCGAGGCGCTGGAACTGCCCGCGGTAGGATAACGCACATGACCAAGCCCCATGTTGCCCTGTAAGCGCTGCATGTGCCGCGCTTCAAACACATCTTTCACCAGGCCATTAGCCTTACGCAGGCGAAAACAATTAAAGGCATCGATGGTCACAATACCCGCAGCATCCTGCCCACGGTGTTGCAACACCGTTAACGCGTCATAAATCGACTGGTTGACCGGTGTAAAACCGGCGATACCGACAATACCGCACATGGTGTCTTTTCCTCATCAGCGCTACCGCAGCGGTAAATGCTGCGGCAAGAAACTTGACGTGCTTTGCAGGTAGTCAAAAAACCACCTGATAATATAACTGAACTGCGGGATTAACTGGGACTGCTTCCAGTCATCACTTTGTGAAAAACCGGTGAACGTATCCAGAAAGAATAGCAGTGCGGAAACGATCAGCACCCCGCGCAGCGCACCAAAACAGATGCCCAGAACGCGATCGGTGCCGGATAATCCGGTACGTTCAACCAGTGAACTAATCACATAGTTGACGATAGCTCCCACAATCAACGTTGCAATAAACAGAATGGCAATCGCAATGCCGTTACGCACCAGCTCATCATCAAAACGGGTGAAGTAGACCGCGAGGTAAGCGTAGTAATGGCTGGCAACAAAAAAAGCACATCCCCAGGTTACTAACGACAGCGCTTCGCGAACAAACCCCCGGATCAGGCTAACCAAAGCCGAAAATCCGATGATGCCAATAATGACGTAATCAACCCAAACCATGAACTATCCTAATAATGAACGATGCTACCGATAAGCCGCTACGTCATCCTGTTCGCGGCGCATTCTAACAGAAAAAGAAAACGTTTGCGTAGCGTATTTCCGCCGATTTCATCGATAGATAATCAGGCGAAAAAACCGACAATACGTCATGCCTGGTTCTATTAACTCTCGGCATCTCAAAACTCACAGCAGGCATCTTAAAACAGATGCGGGGCGGAGTATCACTGATGTGAACTTCATCCCCGCTGCCTGCTTTTGCTTATTTACGTGACCAACTGCGAGCCAGCCATCACGTCATCATCACGCTCGACGACCTTAACGAACGGAATGTGCTCGCACCTGCCCGCTTAGCCCGCTGAGCTGTTTCAGCTCGCCCAGTGAAGACTCTAGCTTCTGCTTCGACGCATCCGGCCCCACGTAAATGCGGGTGATTTCGCCTGAAACCGGCGTTGATGGCACGGTATACGCGCGGTAACCAGAAAGACGAAGCTTGGCGACAATCTCGTTCACCTTATCCGCGTTTTTCAGCGCACCAAGCTGCACAATGTAGGCCTGCCCGACAGGCGCTTGCTGCGTCGGCTGCGTTTCAGGCTTCACTTCCGGTTTGGGTTCCGGTTTAGGCTCTGGCTTCGGTTTCACTTCTGGCTTCACCTCAGGCTTTGGCTGAGGTTTCGGCGTCACTGGCGCTGGCGTCTGAACCGGCGGGCGCTCAACCACCACTGGCGGTGCCGTCATGGCTGGCGTATTCGTGCCAGAATGGGACGATGGCGGCGTCTGCGTCATGATTTCAGGTGCTGTAGATGATGCAGACGATCTCGCTTCAGCGGCTTCGGCTTCCGCGCTGTTTTGCATCGCCGCCTCCGCCCCTTCCGGCGGTTGACTCGGCAGCGACGGGTTCAGCGCAGGCAGCGCTTCCATCTCATTGCTGTCACCAGGTTTAGGGATCAGCGGAATCGACGCAAACTCGTCTTCGTAGTGCTTTTTCTTGCCGTCGAGTAGACCGGGTAAGACGATCACGCCCAGCGCGACCAGAATAACCGTACCGACCAGTCGATTCTGAAATTTACTCGCCATTCGCCTTCTCCTCATCCAGCGCTTCCATCACATGCGCTACCGTATGAAAAGATCCACACACAATGACGATATCCTGCTCCGTCGCCTCGGACATTGCTTGCTGCCAGGCAGTCACGACATCGGGGAACGATTGGCTGCGCGTCAGGTGCTCGGCAATTTGCTGCGCCGTGGCACCACGCGGCCCTTCCAGCGGAGCGCAATACCACGCATCCACCAACGGCGTTAAGTGAGCCAACGTACCGGCAATGTCTTTATCCGACAGCATGCCGACGACGGCCCGCACTTTTCCGGTTTTCGGCAACTCGGCCAAACGGTTTGCCAGATATGCCGCCGCGTGAGGATTGTGTGCAACATCAAGAATCAAACGCGGTGACGCCTGCACGGTCTGAAAACGGCCGGGTAATGCGGCGTGCTGCAAACCTTGTCGAATCGCCTCTTCACTCACGTTGAGTGAAGAATAGTGCAATGCAGCCAGTGCCGTAGCAGCATTGGCTAACGGGACGTTGGGTAACGGCAGCCGTGACAGCTCGCGCTGTTTATCCTGCCAGCTCCACGTCTCACGCTGTATTGAATACTCCCAGTCGCGACCACGACGGTGCAGCTGCGCGCCTTTCTCAGCGGCAACGTCGGCAATCGTTCCCGGCATATCCGGTTCACCAACAACGGCAGGCCTACCCTGTCGGAATATCCCGGCTTTCTCGCGGCCAATGCTTTCCCGATCGTTACCTAACCAATCAGTATGGTCGATAGCAATACTGGTTACCACGGATACATCCGCATCCACAATATTGGTGGCATCCAGACGCCCGCCTAGTCCTACTTCAAGAATGACGACATCCAGATTCGCCTGTTTAAAGAGTTGCAGCGCCGACAGCGTACCGAATTCAAAATAGGTGAGCGATACCGCCCCTCTCCCTGCCTCGATATCCGCAAACGCCTGCGTATGCAGCGCTTCAGGCAATTCTTTGCCCTGAATACGCACTCGCTCGGTATAGCGAACAAGATGGGGAGAACTGTACACGCCCACCCGCAGCCCGGCGGCTAACAGAATGGATTCCAGCGTACAGCAGGTGGTTCCCTTGCCGTTCGTCCCCGCGACGGTGAAAACCGTTGGGGCAGGCTGGAGCAGTTGGAGATGTTCAGCAACCTGCTTAACGCGCTCCAGGCCTAAATCAATGGCCTGAGCGTGCAGGTGCTCAAGATAATGAAGCCACGTGACCAAAGGTGACGTGGCTTGAGGTGTTTGAAGTGTATCCATGAGTCCCGTTCACTGGCTTACGGTTCATTGCGGGCAGAGCGTGCATTGCGCACTCGGTCGAGAACGACGTGGTCGAGTACCACACACCCTGCCCATCATGTCAATTATGCGTCATCCTGTGATGATTCAGACGGCGCATCGCTGCGGATTTCCACGTCATCGTTGCCCGGTCCTGGATGGTTCGTCAGTTTGGCAAGAATAGTGGCCAGCTTGTAGCGCATTTCCGGACGACGAACGATCATATCGATCGCCCCTTTCTCAATCAGGAATTCACTGCGCTGGAAGCCCGGCGGCAGTTTTTCACGCACGGTTTGTTCGATAACGCGTGGGCCGGCAAAACCGATCAGCGCTTTCGGCTCGGCAATGTTCAGGTCGCCCAGCATCGCCAAACTCGCGGAAACACCACCCATGGTTGGGTCGGTCAGCACAGAAATGTAAGGCAAGCCGCGATCGCGCATTTTTGCCAATGCCGCACTGGTTTTCGCCATTTGCATCAGCGACATCAGCGCTTCCTGCATACGCGCACCGCCACTGGCAGAGAAGCACACCAGCGGACAACCGTCTTCCAATGACTGCTCAACGGCACGCACAAAACGCGCACCCACAACAGACGCCATTGAACCGCCCATGAAAGAGAATTCGAAGGACGCGGCGACAATCGGCATGCCGTACAGCGTGCCTTTCATCACGACCAGCGCATCTTTCTCATCGGACTGTTTCTGTGCAGAAACCAGACGATCTTTATATTTTTTGGAGTCCCGGAATTTCAGGACATCCTTCGGTTCCAGTTCGCTTCCCAACTCAACAGTGTTTTCTTTATCCAGAAAAGCCTGTAGACGGGCGCGCGCGGAAAGGCGCATATGGTGATCGCACTTCGGGCAGACACCCAGATTGCGCTCCAACTCAGCACGATAAAGAACCTGACCGCAGCTATCACATTTTGTCCAGACCCCTTCAGGGATGTTCGCTTTACGGGTCGGTGTAATATTGCTTTTGTTAAGAATTCGTTCAATCCAGCTCATTGATAACCTTTCTGCTTGAACCTGGCAAATGCCAGTCCGCTGTTCATGTTATTCCCTGACAACATTGCCAATGAAAAAATGCCTGAGACGCACGACAATCGCGGTACAAAGGCATCGGCACCAAGGGTGTTCCCAAGAACAGACCATAAATGCTGCCCATTAAACCATAACGTTCCGGTACTGTGGATAAAAAACTGGTCAAACCGGATGTTAAAATACTTCACTTATTTCACATTGCCGCGCGAGGCCGCTCTACGATGACGGGCAATCTCAATAATGCCCGGCAGGATAGAGAGGAAAATAATCGCAACAATCAGTAATTTCAGATTTTCCTGCACCACCGGCAAATCACCAAACAGGTAGCCCGCATAGGTGAATGACAACACCCACAGCAGCGCACCAATGACATTATAGGCCGCAAAATGCCGATAGCTCATGTGCCCCATCCCAGCGACAAACGGCGCAAATGTTCTCACAATCGGGACAAAGCGCGCCAGAATTATCGTCTTGCCACCGTGACGCGCGTAAAACGCATGCGTTTTATCCAGATAGCTGCGGCGAAAAATCTTTGAGTTCGGGTTGCTAAACAGCTTCTCACCGAACAGTCGTCCAATCATGTAGTTCACTGCATCGCCCGTAATCGCGGCCACGATCATCAGGAACACCATTGTGTGCACATTCAGATCGTTCGACGGCAACGCCGCCAGCGCCCCTGCGACAAACAGCAGCGAATCCCCCGGCAGAAACGGCGTCACCACCAGCCCGGTCTCACAGAACAGAATCAGGAACAAAATGGCATAAACCCAGACACCATATTGCGCCACCAGTTCCGCCAGATGAACGTCAATGTGCAGAATAAAATCAATAATAAACTGTATAAATTCCATCACAACTTCTTCTCCCAAAATGTCTATCGAACGCACGCGGTCGATATACGCAAGGCAGCCGCACTAGCCGTGTTGCCTTGCGTATAGCACGCTGAATAGCCTCGTCCTTAATACGCATCGCACCCTGCCTTTTGGCCTACGACCATCTGGCAGCGTGCAACAGGTAAAAAGCGCACTCGTTATAATCAAAAACGTCAATCTGCTAAAAAGAGCGGCCCCATCGTAGGCTGCGGCAAAGCAAAACGCGCGGGATAATCTACCTTCACCAAATACAGCCCTTCGGCTCGGGCTGTTGCGCCAGCCAGCGTACGATCTTTGGCCGCCAGCAGCTCGGCAATCCACGATTCTGGACGATTGCCACAGCCGACTTCCATCAGGCTGCCAACGATATTACGCACCATATGATGCACGAACGCATTGGCCTTAATATCTACCACGATATAGTCACCGTGACGTGTAACCTTTAAATGATTTACATAGCGCCACGGTGTGCGCGACTGGCACTGCACTGCACGAAAAGAGGTGAAATCATTCTCCCCCAACAGGCATTGCCCGGCTCGCTCCATGCGTTCCACGTCTAACGGGTGATAAAAGTGCGTCATACCGCGCGAAAGCACCGCAGGACGATAGCGGTGATTGTAGATGACATAACGGTAGCGGCGTGCCGTAGCGCTGAAGCGCGCATGGAAATCCTCATCCACCGTTTTCACCCAGCGCACCGCGATATCCGGCGGTAAATTTGCATTCACGCCCATCGTCCAGGCGGCGTCTTTTCGGATCGCGTGTGTGGTGAAATGCACGACCTGGCCGGTGCCGTGAACGCCAGCATCGGTTCGCCCGGCGCAAAACACCTCTATCGGCTCATCCGCCACTTTGCTCAGCGCCTTTTCAAGACAGGCCTGCACGCTAGCAACGTCAGACTGGCGCTGCCAGCCATAATAGAGGCTACCGTCGTACTCAATACCTAGCGCGATTTTCAGCGGGGCGCGTTCGTTTTCCGCAGCGGCATCGGCCTGAGTAGCCTCCGCCTGAGTGGTTTCCGACATTACCCGAGATACTCCTGCACCAGACACTCTGCCGTTTCCACCGCCATCAGCGCGCCGCCAAAGCGAGCGTTATCGGCGACCGACCAGAATTGCAGTAGCTCAGGAATGCCGTAATCATTACGCAGACAACCGACGCTCAATTGCCCATTACCGGACGCATCACCCACCTGCGTCGGGTAATCCTGCTCGTCACTTACCTCAATATTTCCCGCATTGAGCAGCTCATCGCGCGCTTCTTCCGCAGACAGCGGACGCAGCGATTCAAGATGAACAACCTGCGCGTGACCATAGAACACAGGGGACTGAATGCAGGTCACTGAAATCGGCAATCCGTCGTCCTGTAAGACTTTACGCACCTGATCGACCAAACCGCGCTCTTCGCGCACGCTGCCCGCATCATCCGGCAGTAAAGGCAACAGATTGAATGCCAGCTGTTTCGGGAAAAGCCCGGCCTCAGGCGGAACACCATTCAGCAGACGGGCACTTTGCCCCGCCAGATCGTCTATCGCCGCTTTACCGAGTGCGGAAACGGACAGCATATTGACGACATGCAGGCGCGAGAGCCCAGCCGCATCGGTCAACGGCTTAATCGCCGTCAGCAGTTGGCTGGTCAGGCTGTCGGCCACCGCGACAATATTGCGGTTACGGTAATCTGCCAGCGTATGCGTATTCACGCCGGGCACCACCAGCGGGACATCCGGCTCCAGCGCAAACAGACCGCTGCTGTCGATAACCAGACAGCCTGCGTCCCCCGCCTCTTCCGCATAGCGGGCGCTGACATCCTGACCGGCGACAAAAAACGCCAGCTGCGCCTGTGACCAGTCAAAATCCGCCACATCGGTGACCAGGCAAGATTTGCCGTTAAAACGTATGGTTTCACCCGCGCTACGTTCACTGGCCAGCGGATAGAATTCACCCACCGGGAATTCGCGTTCCTGCAATAATTCCAGTAACGCCGTGCCTACTGCGCCCGTTGCGCCCAGCAGAGCAATATTCCAGCCGTCAGACATTTGGTTCTCTCCCAAATTTTGAATGAAACACAAATCATGAATGGAACCGACAGACGATAGCGACACCGTCTGTCAGTTCATGAATAAAAAAGTGATGCTCGCGCGAAACGCCGTTAGCGTGCGTCCCGCACTGACGCCGTGAATCCCAGCGCGTTCAGGCAATCTGCGCTGTCAGCATCGGCGCAGATAACATGGAGTGACGACCATTCGCGTCTTTCCTGATAATGTTTGCGCAGACGATCGAACTCGCCTTCCTGATGCGCAACGTGGCGCAACAGTGCATCGTCCCGGCGCACATCATACACCAGATGCACCAGACGTTTTAGCAACGCCTCATCCAGCGGCACGGTCAATGTGACTTCGGCATACTCTGGTGCAGGCAAAAGCGACGAAAGCGCAACCTGCTGCGGAGTTCCGATAAACTCGCTCCACGCCTCAAACACCTGCGTGGTACCGCGCGCTTTCCCTTCCAGCGTATAGCCAGCGATATGCGCCGTGCCAATGTCTACTCGCGCCAGCAGATCGGTCGATAACGCAGGTTCTGGCTCCCAGACGTCAAGAATGACGCTGAGCTTTTTACCCTGTTGCAGCGCCTCAAGCAGTGCAGCATTGTCCACCACCGGGCCACGGCAGGCGTTAATCAGAATACGTCCGTCCGCAAAGGCGTTCAGTACGGCGGCATCAACCAGATGATGAGTACGATACGGGCCGTCGAGATACAGCGGCGTATGCAGCGTCAGAATGTCAGCATCACGCACCAGCGTTTCGAGCGGCAGGAAATCGCCTGCTTCACCGCGATCGGCACGCGGCGGATCGCACAGCAACGTATTAACGCCCCAGGCTTTCAGACGTGCATCTAAGCGTCTACCAACATTGCCCACGCCGACAATCCCGACGGTTTTATCACGCAGTTGGAAGCCATCACGCTCGGCCAGCATCAGCAAAGAAGAAAAGACGTACTCCACTACCGCAATGGCATTGCAACCGGGGGCAGCAGAAAACGCGATCCCGTTGGCGTTAAGCCAGGTGTCATCGACATGGTCGGTGCCTGCTGTCGCGCTGCCGACAAATTTTACCGCCGAACCAGACAGCAGATCCGCGTTCACCTTCGTGACCGAGCGCACCATCAACGCATCCGCGTCGGCCAGCAGCTCGCGCGGCAAAGGACGTCCCGGCACGGCCTGAACCTCACCCAGACGGCTAAATAGCTCGCGGGCATACGGCATATTCTCATCAACCAGAATCTTCATTGTCTTCTCCGACATCGGTAGCCAGCCAAAAAAAGCGGGGAGATATTTTGCCACCGAATGGTGCAGAAACCCAAGGCAATTACGACGCGATATCTTTCCGTTATCGGTTCTCACCGATGAGGATCATACTAGATGGTCGTCATAGAAAGCCGACGCCATACAAGGTTGATCGTCGTCACATGGCTCTGTTATGTTGTTTGCCATTGCCGCACTTGCCCCATTTTTATCGACCAGACTGGTAATTGGTGCGTTTTTCGTCTGGTCTGTTATGAGAAAACCAACGTTGAACGCCCTCTTTCCCACCATTGCCGTCCTGATTTGGTCAATTAACGTCATCGTCAACAAGCTCTCCGCAAGCGTTATTGACCCAGCCGCTATCTCGTTTTATCGCTGGTTGCTGGCGTTCCTCGTCATGACGCCGTTCATGCTGCCAACACTTCGTCAGCACGCAGCGGCCATTCGTCAACACGCCTGGAAACTGCTCGTGCTGGGTCTGCTTGGCATGGTGCTGTATCAAAGTCTGGCCTATTACGCGGCGCACTCGATCAGCGCCGTGATGATGGGGATCATGGGGTCACTTGTACCGCTACTGACCGTCCTGCTCAGCATTCCGCTGCTGCGCCTGGCTCCCACGCTGGGCGTCGTGCTTGGTAGCCTGCTGTCGCTGGTCGGGATTGTCTGGCTGATCGGTGAGGGTCATCCCGAACAGATTCTGGCACAGGGAATCGGCCCCGGCGAACTCATGATGTTTTGCGCGTCGCTGTCCTATGCGCTCTATGGCGTGCTGACCAAACGCTGGAGCATCCCGTTGCCCAATTGGGTGTCGCTCTATGTGCAAATTGCCTTTGGCGTAGTCGTGCTGATTCCAAATTTCCTGCTGACGGACAATGTGCAACTCAATGCCGACAATCTGCCGCTGGTGATTTTCGCTGGCATCATGGCCTCAATCCTTGCACCTTTTCTGTGGATTCAGGGGGTTATGCGCCTCGGAGCCAGCAAAGCCTCCATCTTTATGAACCTGACACCGATCTTTACGGCGATGATCGCAATTGGCTTTTTGCACGAGCCGTTACATCATTATCATCTGGTTGGCGGGGGCATCACGTTACTCGGCGTGATCCTCGCACAGCGCTTGCGCATCCCACTAGGGCGTCGTTCATAAGCCACCCCATAAGATTCGTGCCGTTTTAAGCGACGTCTGACTATCGGCCGTCACGGGAGATTGCTATGATTCATCTCAATCATGACGGCAGTGAGGATAACCGATATGCAACCTGTAAGCGGCCCAGGTGCCCCGCTGCCCGGCGAACGTTCGGTGACGCCGACCACCACATCGTCAACCTCTACATCATCCGCTAACGCTGCGGGTTCCTCCGCCAACGGCGATCGACCGCTGACGCTGGCGCAGCGCACGACGCTGGAAAATCTGGTGCTGAGAGTTGCCGCACTGACAACGTCAAAGGCAGCGGAAGTCTGGACAACGGTAAAACAGGGATTAGGGCTGGCAGAAAATAATGAACTCATGTCCCGCCATTATCAGCCTGCCGAGCAGATACTCCAGACGCGTTTAACGCAGGCGCAAGATAGCGGTGGACGTCAGCAGCTGCTTCAGCGCCTGACAGATATGCTGTCTCAGGGAAATAACCGTCAGGCGGTCAGCAATTTCATCCAGCAACAGTTCGGTAGCACCACACTAAGCGCGCTGACTAAAACGCAGCTACAGCAGGTGGTTACGCTGCTGCAAAACGGGCAAATCCCGCAGTCAACGGCATCAGCCACAGCATCGCAAACCGCTCAGGCCGCCAACTCGCCCGATCGTCCGCTCTCTCCTTCGGAACAGCGCGGCTTGAATCAGTTAGTCACCCGATTGGCGACCATGACTGGGGAACAACCTGCAAGAGTGCTGAACAATCTGATGATGATGCAGAATCTTAGCCCGGGCGACGCCATCCCGTTAAAACATCTGCCGCTGATCACGCAGTTCCTGCAAGCACAGGTTGAGCTGCAACAAACACAAACGCTGCTGCGCGCTACCCCGCCAGCGCAGCAGGGAACACCGACCAATACAGGCGCGACTGGCGCAGCGTCAGAACCGCTGACAGCCAACACCACCAATACGACTAACGCGAATTCGTCATCCGCAGCGAATCTATCATCACAGCCGCTACCGACACAGAACGCGCTGCTTTCCCCGAATCTCGCCCCGTTACAGGCTTTGCTACAACAGCCCATGACCGCGCAGGAACAGCACTTATTGATGGATTACACGCAGAATCGCTTCAATATCGGATTACAAACGCCGCTGACGCCGATGCAGGTTAGCGATCTGCTGACGTTCCTGTTTACGCAGCGCATTCAGCGCTCACAGGAAACGGACTGGACAACCACGTCACAGCTGCTGCACCCGCTGTTTAACCCGCTAATTGCTTCGCTGCCGCTCAGTTGGCAATCCCTGTTCCATAAGCCAATGTTTTTGGTGATTGTCAGCACCTGCGTGGCGGCATTTCTGCTGTGGGTATTAATCTAGCGTCAATACCGCTCATGACCATCATCAGCCAAACCAGCGCCAACAAAAAACCCCGCGGCTTGCGCCAGCGGGGTTTTATTTATTTCAATGCTAATGTTTGAATGATAAACCGATTATTTATCGAGTTTTCTCATTACCAGCGTCGCATTCGTACCACCGAAGCCGAAGCTGTTAGACATCACCGTGGTCAGTTTACGTTCCGTCGGTTCAGTCACGATGTTCAGGCCAGCAGCCTGTTCGTCCAGATTTTCCACGTTGATGCTCGGTGCAACGAAACTGTGTTCCAGCATCAGCAGTGAGTAAATAGCTTCCTGAACGCCAGCCGCGCCCAGAGAGTGACCGGTCATCGCTTTCGTCGCGGAAATAGCTGGCGAGTTGTCGCCAAACACTTCACGAATCGCACCCAGTTCCTTCACATCGCCAACCGGCGTAGAAGTACCGTGAGAGTTCAGGTAATCGATCGGCGTATCCACACCGTTCATCGCCATCTTCATACAACGAACGGCACCTTCACCCGATGGGGCAACCATATCCGCGCCGTCAGACGTCGCGCCGTAGCCGACCACTTCCGCGTAGATGTGCGCGCCACGCGCCAGTGCGTGTTCCAGTTCTTCTACAACCACCATACCGCCACCGCCTGCAATGACGAAACCATCGCGGCCGGCGTCATAGGTACGGGACGCTTTTTCTGGTGTCTCATTGTATTTGGTCGACAGTGCGCCCATCGCGTCAAATTCACAGGCCAGTTCCCAGCACAGCTCTTCCGCGCCGCCAGCGAATACGATGTCCTGTTTGCCCATCTGAATTTGCTCAACCGCGTTGCCGATACAGTGTGCAGAGGTCGCACAGGCAGAGCTGATGGAGTAGTTCACGCCGTGAATTTTGAATGGCGTTGCCAGACACGCGGATACCGCAGAACCCATGGATTTGGTTACCACATAAGGGCCAACGGCTTTCAGGCCACGCGGGCTACGCATCGCATCAGCACCGAACACCTGATAGCGCGCAGAACCGCCGGAACCGGCAATCAGACCAACGCGTGGGTTATTCTGATAAACCTCATCAGACAGCCCGGAATCTTGAATCGCCTGCTCCATGGATAAGTAGGCATAAATCGATGCATCACTCATAAAACGCACAATTTTGCGATCGATGAGGCCAGTGGTGTCCAGTTTGACATTCCCCCAGACGTGACTACGCATGCCGGAATCTTTCAGCTCTTGAGAGAAAGTAATGCCAGAGCGGCCTTCCCGCAATGATGCCAGAACTTCCTGCTGGTTATTACCGATGCTTGATACGATCCCTAGGCCAGTAATCACTGCACGTTTCATTTAATACCTCTTCTTCCACTTATAGAGTTTGGGATTTCGCTTCGCACTTTAGCGTACAGTTGTAAGCTGAACAAGTCCGATCAGCCAAACTATCGCGAAATCATTGCTAAATTTGCGCCACAATATTCAGCCCGATAGAATCTCATCATCACTTGAATAATGAGCTTTTTGTCGTGACCAACCTCCCCATCCAACACGCGTCGTTAAGTTGGAACGCTCAGGGTACACCTGTATCGCAACAGTTTGATGACGTCTATTTTTCGAATCAGGATGGGTTGGCAGAAACCCGTTATGTGTTTTTAAAGGGCAATCAGTTTCCCGAGCGTTTCGCCACGCACCCGCGCGCAGCCTGCGTGATAGCAGAAACCGGCTTTGGTACGGGCCTGAATTTTCTGACGCTGTGGCAGGCGTTTGCCGACTTTCGTCAACAGCAGCCACAGGCGACATTGCGACACCTGCATTTCATCAGCTTCGAGAAATTTCCCCTGCGTCGGCATGATTTGGCTGCGGCACACGCCCAGTGGCCGGAGCTGGCCGCCTTCGCGGATGAACTGCGAGAGCAATGGCCGCTACCGCTGCCGGGCTGCCATCGTCTGATTCTGGCGCAAGGCACTATTACGCTCGATCTGTGGTTCGGTGACGTTAACGTCTTACTGCCTGAGCTGGATGATACTCAGAATCATCAGGTCGACGCCTGGTTTCTGGACGGCTTCGCGCCTGCCAAAAACCCAGATATGTGGACGGATAATCTGTTTCAGGCAATGGCTCGTCTGTGCCGAAAGGAAGGGACATTCGCCACCTTTACGGCCGCAGGCTTTGTGCGTCGCGGCCTGCAACAGGCGGGGTTTCAGGTCAGCAAAATTAAAGGATTCGGCCAGAAACGGGAAATGCTGAGCGGCATGCTTCCTGATGCGCTTCCCGTCACCTCACCAACGCCGTGGTATGCACGCCCTGCCGCCAGCACGACTGACGATATTGCGATTATCGGAGGCGGCATCGCCAGCGTGCTTACTGCCCTTGCGCTGCAACGGCGCGGTGCAAAGGTCACGCTCTACTGCGCAGAGGCACAGCCTGCCACGGGCGCATCCGGCAATCGTCAGGGGGCGCTGTATCCTCTGTTGAATAACCGGCACGATGCGGTATCCCGCTTTTTCTCGCTCGCCTTTGACTTTGCCCACCGCAGTTATACCGCGCTGGCGCAGCAGGGTCTGGAGTTTGAGCACCAATGGTGTGGCGTCAGCCAGCTTGCCTGGGATGAAAAAAGTGCGCGTAAAATCGAACAGATTCTGCAAGGCGAATGGCCGGAAGAGCTGGTCATAAGCGTGGATGCGCAGCAACTGGAAACGCAAAGCGGCCTGAATCCCGGAGTAAACGGCATCACCTACCCCGACGGCGGCTGGCTGTGCCCGGCAGAACTGACGGCTTCTGCGCTGAAGCTGGCACAGCAAAACGGTCTGTCGGTACAGATGAGTACCGCCGTTTCCGCACTGGAGAAAACGGACGGCGGCTGGGCGCTCACCCTGAGCACCGGCCAGCGGGTAAATCATGCCGTCGTGGTGCTGGCAAATGGTCATCACATTACCGACTGGCCACAGACATCCCATTTACCCGCTTACGCCGTGCGCGGGCAGGTTAGCCATATTCCGACCAACCCGGTGCTAGGCCAGCTCAAGCAGGTGTTGTGCTACGACGGCTATCTGACGCCGGTGAGTCCGCAGCATCAAACGCACTGCATCGGAGCAAGCTATTTACGGGGCGAAACGCACTGTGATTATCGGGAAGATGAGCAGCAAGACAACCGCCAACGGCTGCTGAATTGTTTGCCTGACGCAGACTGGGCGAAAACGATCGATGTCAGCGATGCACAGGCACGTCAGGGCGTCCGCTGTGCGCTGCGCGATCATCTGCCGCTATTAGGAGCAGTGCCGGACTATGAGCAAACGCTGGACGAGTATGAAGATCGGTTGCACCCTCAACACCGCGCCGACGCGGTGCCAAACGCCCCCTATTGGCAGGATCTGTTTATTATCGGTGCATTGGGCTCACGCGGGCTCTGCTCCGCCCCACTCGCAGCAGAAATTCTGGCCTCACAGATGTATGGTGAACCGCTACCGCTGGACCGCGAGACACTCGCCGCGCTCAACCCAAATCGTTTCTGGATAAGAAAACTGCTGAAAGGCAAACCTGTAGCTCAGGATTAACTGAGAATAGCGAAGGATTAATCGGGAAGAAAACGTGCTGGCTTGACTGAGCCAGCACTGACAGAGTGGCGATTAGCCCACAGGGAAATCAGTGGGTGCTATTCTGCGCCTGCTGGAACAGACGTTCCCACATCCCGTTAACCAGTACCTGATCCGGCGGTGACAGTTCACCGTTTTTGATGGCGTTATTAATGCTGTCGCTAACGCGCAAATGCAGTGCTTCAAGCGTGTGTTCCCCATGCTCTTCCGCTTCTGCCACCGACACCGTCAGATGACCACGCAAATAGCCGCCGGCAAACAGTTCATCGTCGCTGGCATGCTCTACCATGTCATCAATCAGCGCCAGAATGCGCGTTTCAAATTCTGCGATCATTTCTTATCCTCAAATTTTTGCGGTTCCCGTGCATCACAGATCGGCTGGATACGGGAAGCTCGCCGCCGTCAGCGGTGGCGTATTGTAAAACGATTGTAATGCACGAATAAAGCTGGCAGGACGCGCGGGAATCCCCTCTTCCAGATATTGCATCACCTGCGCATGCACGCGTCGTTGGAAATCAATGCGGTCCGGTTCGCAGTCGCCGTTCAGGTTGTCGCAGCTGACGTTAAACGGAAAGCCCGCGGCGACACAGAACAGCCAGTCGAAGGCCTGCGGTTTGATTTCCACCACCTCAAACTGACTTTGCGTCGAGGCATCGCGGCCATCCGGGCAGTACCAGTAGCCAAAATCGACCTGCAAGCGCCGCTGGGCACCGGCAATGCACCAGTGAGAAATCTCGTGTAGCGCGCTGGCATAAAAACCATGGGCAAACACAATCCGGTGATACGGAATGTCATCATCCGCTGGCAGATAAATCGGCTCATCATCGCCTTTTACCAGACGGGTATTGTATTCATCGCCAAAGCAATCATTAAAAATATCAATCAGCTGTTGATAGTGGTGCGTCGTAGTCATGTTATCTGTTGTTATCATAATGTGTTGTCATAAAAACTGTCCCAGCCAAACGGCAATCTCATGCCCGTGGCTGTCATAAATCAGCTTGCCGCTCATGATGGCGGAAACCAACACCAGCATAGGGCGAATCAGCTTTTGCCCTTTCGTCATCACCATTTTGGCTCCCAGCCGCGCACCGAGGATCTGCCCGATCAGCATGACGCCGCCGACCACCCAGACAACCTGACCGCCCAGAATGAAAAACAGTAGCCCGCCGAAGTTGGAGGTAAAGTTCAGGATTTTGGCATGCGCTGTCGCTTTTGCCAGATTGAAACCATACAGAGTGACAAAGGCCAGCGCGTAAAACGATCCGGCACCGGGGCCGAAGAAGCCGTCATAAAAACCGACACAACAGCCTGCCACAATCGCAAACGGAAGTGGCGACAGGCGACGCTGCCGATCTTCATCACCGATTTTGGGCGTTAATAAAAAGTAGAGGCCAATGCCAATGATCAGCACCGGCAGCAGTTGACGTAGAAAATCGGCGTGAATTTGCTGGATCAGCCAGGCACCAAAGGTCGAACCGACAAAGGTCAGCGCAATCGCCAGCTTCTGCTCGCCCAGATTCACCGCGCGGCGGCGGATGAAATACAAGCTGGCGGAAAAGGATCCGCCGACGGCCTGAAGTTTATTCGTTGCCAGCGCCTGCGCCGGGGATAATCCCGCCGCCAGCAAGGCGGGGATCGTTAATAAACCGCCCCCGCCCGCAATCGAATCAATAAACCCTGCCAACGCCCCGACAAAAAACAGCACAGCCAGCATATCTGGCCCAAGAACTAACCAGTCCATAATTATTTTTTATCTCGCGACATAGTTATTCGTTATCTCGCGGCAAAATGTCTGTCGAGCAGTGCCTGACAAGACGGAGGCAACGGCGGCGGCGTGGTTTTTTCCGGGGCTTCGGTACTCGGCTGTTTTGGCTGGAACCAGCTGGTTAACTCGGCACCGCATCCGTCACCGACAGGGGGTTCATCCTGATCCTGACACTCAAGACTGTCCGCCGGGCAGCGCAGGCGCACATGCATATGCGCGCGGTGTGCAAACCAAGGGCGAACTTTGCGCAGCCAGTCACGATCGTGGCCTGCTTCAGCACACAGCTGTTTTTTAATCGCCGGATTAACGAAGATGCGCGTTACGTCGCTATCCAACGCAGCGGTTTTGATCAGGGTGGTGATTTCCGGTCGCCAAACGCGTGGGTTAACGTTCAGTCCACTGGCGTTAACCAAATCGATAGGCTGCGGTTTCAGCAATTGCTGCTCGCTCCAGCGCTGTCTGGGCAGTTGCAGCCAGATGTCGACATCCAGCCCGGATTGGTGACTGGCGTGGCCGCTGCTGAATCGTCCCCCAACAGGCATGCCCATATCCCCCACCAGCACATTACCGGAGGTCGTACGCTTAACCTCGTTGCTCAGGCGGTGAATAAACGCCAGAAGATCGGGGTGACCGAAATAGCGGCGCTGATCGATGCGCATCACCTGATAATCCAGCGACTGCAGTGGCAGCGGCTGGGCACCGATGATACAGCCATTGGAAAAACTACCAATTGACTGCGGCGTACCCGCAACCGGATGCGCAATCTCCTGCCAGGGCGTTTTCGCCCACGCGGCGTTCGATAACAGCGGCGCGCTCAGTGCCAGCGCGAGAACCCCGATTAACCCTTGTTTCATTATTTTTTACCAGCGAGGAACCTGACTGTTCACATCCCCACACTGTGCGCGTTGGCGCAGCAGGTGATCCATTAACACAATCGCCATCATAGCTTCGGCAATCGGCACCGCACGGATGCCCACACACGGGTCGTGACGCCCGCGCGTCACCATTTCCGTCGCTTCGCCCTGACGGTTGATCGTTTTCCCCGGCACCATAATGCTGGAGGTCGGCTTCAACGCCAGATGTGCAACGATGTTCTGACCGCTGCTGATCCCGCCCAAAATGCCGCCAGCGTGATTGCTTTGGAAACCGTCCGGCGTGATTTCGTCTCGGTTTTCACTGCCGCGTTTGGTGACAACCGCAAAGCCATCGCCAATTTCGACGCCTTTTACAGCGTTGATGCTCATCAGTGCGTGAGCCAAATCGGCATCCAGACGATCAAAGACCGGCTCGCCTAATCCGACAGGTACTGATTCCGCCACGACGCTGACCTTCGCGCCAATCGAGTCGCCTTCTTTTTTCAGCGCCCGCATCAGTTCATCCAGGGCTTCCAGCTTGTCGATATCCGGGCAGAAGAACGGGTTTTGCTCAACCTGTTCCCAATCTTTCAGCTCGCAGGTGACATCGCCAATCTGCGACAGATAGCCACGTACCTTCACACCATGTTGCTGTTGCAGGTATTTCTTCGCAATCGCACCCGCGGCAACGCGCATTGCGGTTTCGCGCGCGGAAGAGCGGCCACCGCCACGGTAATCGCGCAGGCCATATTTTTGCTCATAGGTGTAATCGGCGTGGCCCGGGCGAAAGACGTCTTTAATCGCACCGTAATCCTGAGAACGCTGATCGGTGTTTTCAATCAACAGGCCAATGCTGGTTCCTGTTGTTACGCCTTCAAAAACGCCGGACAGAATCTTGACCTGATCGGGTTCACGGCGCTGCGTCGTATAGCGGGAGGTCCCCGGACGGCGGCGATCCAAATCGTGTTGCAGATCCGCTTCCGTTAGCGGGATCCCCGGCGGTACGCCGTCAACAATACATCCCAGGGCAATACCGTGGGATTCACCAAATGTAGTGACGCGGAAAAATTGCCCAATACTGTTGCCTGCCATCACAACTCCTTCGCATGTGTTCTGTTTCTGCCTTACCGTCTACACGGTAAGGCGAATAAATATCGTATGACCGTTTAATCACGGCTGCTGACAAAGGTCGTTGAGCGGTAGTAACGGATAGATCGTAAAGACGCTGCAAGTACATCCCTGTAAGCTCGGATTGCGCCATCCCTGGCGCAAACGCTTTACTCTTCTATTCCGTTACTCCCGCCCTCACTTCGCAAATAGGTTTATCAGCTATCCGAATCACGGTAAGCGCTGAAATGCGCTTTGCAATCGACCAGCTGTGATTGCGTTAGCATAAACACGCCGTCACCGCCGTTATCAAACTCCAGCCAGGTGAACGGGATGTCTGGGTATTGATCGATCAGGTGCACCATGCTGTTGCCCACTTCGCAAATCAGCACGCCGTCGTCGCTCAAATAGTCTGGCGCACAGGCCAGAATACGACGCACCAGATCCAGACCGTCGTTACCCGCCGCCAGCCCCAGTTCAGGCTCGAAACGGAATTCCTGTGGCAGATCGGACATATCTTCTTCATCCACATACGGTGGATTAGTCACGATCAAATCATAGCGAATCGCCGGTAAATCGCGGAACAGATCAGAGCGAATCGGCGTCACGCGGTATTCCAGACCGTGCTGCTGAATATTTTGCTCGGTTACCGCCAGCGCCTCGCTGGAGATATCGACCGCATCGACTTCCGCTTCCGGGAACGCCTGAGCGCAGGCAATAGCAATACAGCCGCTGCCCGTGCACAGATCCAGAATATGGTTTGGCGTTTTTGGCAGTTGCTCATCAAAATAGTTATTGATCAGCTCACCGATGGGAGAGCGCGGCACCAGCACGCGTTCGTCCACGTAGAATTCCAGGCCGCAGAACCAGGCCTTGTTGGTCAGATAGGCGACGGGGATACGCTCATTGACGCGGCGAATCACGCGTTCAACAATGCGCTGCCGTTCGCTGGTGATCAGGCGCGACGTATACATATCTTCAGGAATATCGAGCGGCAGATACAGGCTAGGCAATACCAGCTGTATGGCTTCATCCCAGGGATTATCCGTCCCGTGACCGTAATAGACGTTAGCTGCGTTAAACCGGCTGACAGCCCAGCGCAACATATCCTGAATGGTATGAAGTTCACTGACGGCCTCATCGACGAAAATTTTGTCCAAGGGTGTCCTCCGCAGACTGTTCTGAATGGGAAATTGGCGCTTAGTTTGCCATGAAGCCCGCGACAAATCAGCAGATATAACCGACTGAACGCGCCTCGATACAGACTTTTATTTAGCGACAGCGGGGAGACAAGGTAAACTGATCGAATGTTGACGCAAGATGAATGAAACATGAGTAATAAATATTCGCTGAATGACGACGAATTACAGCTTTTTCGCACGTCAATCACTGGCACAAAAAAGTTGCGTCAGGATACCTATACCCACAAACCGCTGCGCAAAAAACCGGGTGAATTACCCGCCAAACGGGCATTGCAGGAGCAGGTTGATGCCAGTTTCTATTTTTCGGATGAATTTCAGCCACAGCTGGATGCAGAAGGCCCAACACGCTATGTCCGCCCAGGTGCCAGCCACTATGAATTGAAGAAACTTCGACGGGGAGATTATTCACCGGAGCTGTTTCTGGATTTGCATGGCCTGACGCAGCTTCAGGCGAAGCAGGAACTGGGCGCGCTGCTAGCGGCCTGTCGGCGGGAGCACGTTTATTGCGCCTGCGTAATGCACGGACACGGCAAACATATCCTTAAGCAACAAACGCCGCTCTGGCTGGCACAGCACCCTGACGTGCTGGCTTTTCATCAGGCTCCGAAAGAATTTGGTGGGAATGCCGCGCTGCTGGTGTTGGTGGCGCTAGAGGCGCCTTCGCTTGAATAAGCTCGCTCTTCTTCAAAAACGATGAGGCATGTAAGTTCATTACATGCCTCATCGCGTATGAATTCAGGAGTTTGATGAGTCGTATCAGGATTTCGCGTTCAACTGGGCCGGGCTGACTTGCCAGTGCAGAGCGCCATGACCAGACTCCGCTTCCACCTGCACGCAGGCAATAGCGGATGTGGCAAACATCGGCGCGGTTTCATTCTGGCATAATTCGGCAACCAGATAGCCCACCAGTGGCAGATGCGACACAACCAGAACCGCACCCACGCCTTCTCTTGCCAGCGTTTGCAGATAATAGCTAACAAGCTGGGCATCCCCGCCGGGCGTCAGCTCATTCAGGCAATCCGCTTCTTCCGGCAGCGGCAACGCTTTTTTCACCACCTCGAGCGTTTGCTGGGCGCGCAAATAAGGGCTCACCAGAACGCGCTCAATATCGATATTTTGCTCATTCAACCAACACGCCATCTGACGGGATTCATCACGACCAGCGTCGCTCAATGGCCGAACAGCATCACTCGCTGCATCAAGTACTGCATCACCATGACGCATTATCAACACTTGCATATTACACCGCTATGTTAATGAAATATATGATATATCCTCATACTTAATGCTGTATGAGCATTGGCTTTGCTGCCGCTTTGGCATACCTGCAATGTAGCCATATATAAAGGTAGATACCCTAAATCCTTCAAGGATGACGGGTATAACCGCTTTGTTATTGTAGGTTACCTGAATTGCTGTAGGTTACCTGAGTTTCTCGCTATGT
Organism: Pectobacterium sp. CHL-2024; assembly: GCF_044751765.1. Taxonomy (NCBI): domain Bacteria; kingdom Pseudomonadati; phylum Pseudomonadota; class Gammaproteobacteria; order Enterobacterales; family Pectobacteriaceae; genus Pectobacterium; species Pectobacterium sp. CHL-2024. Next base: position 124,201 of record NZ_JBIXKO010000002.1, read on the forward strand.
AAACTCACCTGAGGTCAGGTTTAGGTAGAAAAAGTTATCATGCCGGCTTCCCAGCCACAGACTACCCACTGAGATCTGCCGCGAAGGTGACCCAATACTGTTATAACATTAACCATTCTCAAAACGCGTTTTTAGCGTTCCGTCACCAACGAGTCAATAATCGTAATGTATTAGCAACGTCACCAGGCTCGTCCGCTCTTATTTTTCATTGTTAATCCTATGATAAATAAAAATTTTATAGATACACGACAGAATCTACCCACTCGAAACACATAACCATATCTTTATAATGGTCATTATAATCGCTTACAGTAAAATCAAAAAATAAGAGACAGAATTCAAAAATTAACAAAAAATCAGCATAAAACACTGATAAAATCAAAAATGTCGATTTCTTGCACTTTTTTAACGCATATCAATTTTTGCGACATTGTTAAACAAGCACTCTGGTTCTATCTTTATCTTAAATAGCACTTTTCTTTACTATTCATGTTTTATAAACAAGGTAATTACACAGAATATAACGTCATATAATAAAAATAGATTGCTCTTCTATTTATGGACGAATATGCAATTCAGGATAAATCCCGAAGAACGTCTCTGTTATTTATATGCCCGCCATTATTCACACCACGGAAGATAAAATTAGTTATACGTTTTCTTTATAGCGTCATCTTCACCATACGGAACGTACTGAAAGTAGTAGCGATATATTTCAGTAATGCGACATTTTAGTGTCAATGGTTCTGCCAATCAGGAAAGAGAATAAACCCTCTGTATTTTCCCGGTCGGTTAATCTATGCCATATAAATATCCGTACTGATTAAAACGACTCGTTATGATTACTTTTGTAATAGTCATTCTTGACGAGCTGTTTTCACGAAAACCTATGTACTTTCGTGAAGACATTTTCGATGAAAATAAGTAAGAGGTATATAAAGGAATCGTTATGAATTCTAAACGTCTAACATTACCTATTCTGGCCACACTATTCACCACATTCGGCCTATCCCCCACCGCCAACAGCGTGACGATTAATGGTCAAATCCCCGTTTCTCTGACCATTAATGCGGCCTGTACGGTCAACAACGGAGGAGGTGCAGGCACCACATGGGGAACAATCAACTTTGGCCCCCACAATGACCTAACACAGAGTATTGATGCCCAGGTTACCAGCATCGGGGGCAACGGGATTACCGTCAGTTGCTCTGTTGGCACACCGGCGGCGTTGTATATCGGTGCAGGTGCAAATGCCACCGCCTCGCTACGCCGGTTAGCGCCAGGCACGGGAACCTACAACGTCCCTTACCGTTTATACAGCGATTCAACCCGCACGACCGAAATCCCACTCAGCAGTGCAACTGGCATTGCCATTGTTGCAACGGGTAACCCACAGCTGGTTCCAGTGTATGCCCGTATCCTGCCGTCAGATCAGACCGTGCTATCGCCCACCGCTGGGGCTTATACCGACACCGTCACTGCTACGATCGAATGGTAATTTTTTACAGGCTGGCATGTTCGCATGCCAGCCTTTTTAGGGATATTGATCCACAAGACATTGATCCACAAGAAGAGGAGCCGTTATGTCACCACATCTCATACGCGATTCCGCATTGATTACCTACGCCCTGCCTTCCCCTCTGGCTTTGGGCGTTTTCCGCATCGCCATTCAGGCTCGATAGCCGCGGGTATTGCGATGCGTTTTCCATCGGCATTGATTTTGTCACTTCTGCTGTCTGGCTCCATCGTCCCCACGGTGGGGATGGCGCTCACCGTCAGTAGCACATTCGATGTCACGGCAACGATACAAAAAGGCTGTGTTTTTGGCACCAACACGGCAAGCAGCCAGCCCAACATGGGCACGCTGAATTTTGGGACGCGCAGCGCCACGGCAACCAACGTGGATATCGCCAGCACCAGCGGCGGAGGGTCGATTGTCGCGACCTGTACGCCAGGCATTAGCGCCGTTATTGAACTGAGCTATGGCACTAATGGTGGTAACAGCACACAGCGTTATCTGAAAAATGCAGCAGGAACGCGCCTGTTGGCTTACCAGCTTTACCGCGATGCGGCACGCACACAGGTATGGGGAACGGGAGGTCTGGCACTCAATATCGCCTCCTTTCCCGCCACATCCCAGACCTACACCGTTTACGCCCGCTATTTTGGCGGCACACCGCTGCCTCCCGCAGGGGTTTATACCGATAACGTAACCGTCAGCCTGACTTATTAAAAACAAAACAGGGTGAATACAGAATGAAAAGGAAAATAACGTTTTTTATTCGGGCAATGGTCTTTTTATTAAGTGGTTTTGGCTCATATTGCTTTGCTGCCAGTTCTATTCTCGTTTGGCCGATTTATCAGGTTATTGAGTCCGATGAGAACAGCTCTGCGTTATGGCTGGAAAATAAAGGCACCGCGCCCGTCGGTTTGCAAATCCGTATCATGTCCTGGAAGCAAATCGATTTTCAGGATCGTTATGCCGAACAAAGCAACGTGATTGCTACCCCCCCGTTCATGACGCTGGAGCCGGGTAAGCGCAATATGGTGCGTCTGATTCGCGTCAACCCAACACCCGCCAATACTGAGATGGCTTACCGCATCATCGTTGATGAAATTGCCGCGCCCTATCAACAAGATGCCCCGCAGATGGGGCTGCAATTCCAGATGCGCTATCTGCTACCGCTGTTCCTTGATGGTGCCGGCATCTGGACGCATATGCGCCCGGAAAAACGACGCGCCAACGCCGAGCCTACGCTGCCTGTGCTCAGTTGGCGAGTCAGCGCGGTTGGGGGGAAAAACTATCTTTATGTCCGCAATCGTGGCATGGTGCATGCCCGCCTGAGTAACATCTACTGGTCAGCCGACCAAAATGGAAAAGGGAGCCGCCGAACAACGATCACCGACGGCTTTTTAGGCTATGTACTACCGGGACAAGAGATGCGTTGGCCGCTGCCCGCGGGCGTATCCACACCGGGTGCAGGCATGCAGCTCTTCACTCACCTGATCGATATCCACGATCCTATCTTGATTAAACGCGAATGATGGCTCGGTTAGCCGCAGAAGCGTGTTTATTGACCGCGCGGCCATGGTGAGGTCAGGCATGAAGAGCAAAACAGGCGTGCTTCCCCTGCTCATCTGTGCTCCATTTGCGCTGTTTTATTCTGCGACGATTTTCGCGGAAGACTATACCGATCTTCCCGCCCCCCCCAGCGCCATGCCCTCACTCAGCGAATCCGTTTATTACTTAACGATCTCCGTCAACGGGCTGAGCGATAATCTGGTCGTGCCCGTCACGTATCGTGCGGGGAATTATTATGTGGATGCAGCAACACTGCGTTCGAATCACGTCCGTCTGCCGGACCAAAGCGTGGGGCTGGTGAATGTCAATGCCCTGCCAGAGGTCACCACCGATTACGATCAGGCCATACAGCAGCTAAAAATCACCGTGCCCACACTCTGGCTACCCGAGCAATCGGTTGAAGGCGGCGGGCAGGACATGACGCGTTTCCCCGCCCGCAGCAGTCCCGGCTTATTGTTCAACTATAACCTTTATTACACCTCGCCCCGAGCCAATTCAGACTCGCTCAGCAGTTGGATGGAACAGCGTTTTTTTAGCCCTTACGGAACCTTATCCAATACAGGGATCTACTATTTCACCTCGGGCAGCAATACCGCGCAGCAAGATGGCTATCAGCGTTTCGATACCTATTGGCGCTATAACGATAACGACCGCATAATCACCTATCAGGTTGGTGACCTGATTAGCAATTCTCTGACGTGGAGCAACTCGGTGCGTATGGGCGGCCTGCGTGTCGCCCGCAATTTCGGCCTTCGCCCGGATATCGTCACGTATCCGATGCTGCAATACACCGGTACGGCCGCCGTACCCAGCACGCTGGATCTGTTTATCAACGGGTATAAAGCGAACAGCACCAGCCTGAATGCTGGCCCCTTCACCCTTACGAATACGCCTTACCTGAACGGCGCGGGGGAAGCCACCGTCATTACCACAGACGCTCAGGGGCGGCAGATTTCTACCACGATCCCGTTTTATGTCTCCAACGCATTGTTAAGAGAGGGATTAAGCGATTTCGATCTGTCCGTTGGCGTATTACGTCAGGACTATGGCATAAAGAATAATGCTTACACTGACGATCCCGCTGTCAGCGGCATCTATCGCTATGGGTTGACCAATAAGCTGACCGTGTCAGCGCATGGCGAAGCCGTACAGGGTCTCTATCTGCTCGGTGCGGGAGCCGATTTTACCATCGGCCGCTGGGGTACGCTGAGTTCGTCCTACAGTCAGAGTGAAAAAGAAGCCACCGGACACCAGTACACTACAGGCTACTCTTATTACACTTCCGCGTTTGGCCTGAACGTTCAACATGCCAAACGCAGTAAGGAATACCGCGATTTAACCGCCGTACTCACGGAAGGCCGCCTCAGCCGAGAAAGCTATCAGGCAACGCTCAGCAGCCAGCTGTTCGGCGAAGGCAACGGTTCATTCGGCGTGGGTTATTTCGATATCCGCGCGTACGATTCAAGCCGGACTCGCCTGCTGAACTTGTCTTTCAGTCGCCAAATCTGGCAAGACAGCTCTATTTATCTCGCCTTTAACAAAGCGCTGGGAGAAAACGGCTACAGCGCCCAGATCCAGTTTGTAATGCCTTTTGGTACAAACGGCAGCATCAATGCCGGCGTTCAACGCGACAGCAATGGCGATTATTCACCGCGTGTCGGGGTGAGCCGTACCGCGCCGACAGACGGTGGATTAGGCTGGAACGCCGCGTATGGCGCAGGAAAAAATCCTTATCACCAGGGCTCGCTGAACTGGCGCGGCCCTTATGCCACGCTTGCGGGCGGAACCTACGGCAATGAAGGAAACACCACGCAATGGGGGGAACTGAGCGGCTCGCTGATCTACATGAACGGAGGGGGTTTCGCCAGTAACCGTATCAACGACGCCTTTATTGTGGTCGATACCGAAGGATACCCTGACGTCCCGGTAAAATATGAAAACCAGATAGTAGGGAAAACCAACAAACGCGGCCACTTGCTCGTGCCGTGGGTCGTATCCAATTACCCCGCGAAAGTGGAAATCGACACACTACAACTGCCAGCCAACGTCACCACACCACAGGTGGAATCGCGCGTGTCGGTCAAAGAAGGCAGCGGCACTGTCGTCACATTCCCCGTTCATGCCATGCGATCCGCCAACATTAAGCTGCGCAATACGGATGGCAACCCGCTCACCATCGGCACCTGGATAACAAACGAGGTTAGCGGCGACACCACGATCAGCGGCTACGATGGCCTGGTCTATTTCACCAATCTGGGAACCTCGAACCGCTTACGCTTTAAACAAGAAGACGGACAGCTTTGCCGGGTGGAATTTTCACTGCCGGAATCACAGACCATGATGGCGACCATCGGCCCGCTTACCTGCCAGACTGACTCAAAAGGATAAAACGATGCTGACCCCGATACTGAAAATCCAGCACCTCTTCTCCGCCAACCGGCGAGTTGCCCGTTCGCTGCGTCTGGCCTTCCTGCTTATGACGATGTATTACGCGCCTTATAGCTATGCCGACTGCACTATTGCTTCGCCAAGTAACACCACATTGGGCCCTTATGCTTCTTCCGTGGTCGGGGTTAACGGTACGCCACAGGTTGTGGCATCGGGAAGTGGGTTTCGCTGTACGGGAAGCATATTAAGCCTAAACAGTACCAATACCATTACCGCTACAATACAAAGTGACAGTAACCCCAGCGGTACCACGATGAGAATGCGCAGAGGGACAAGCACAGACTACGTTCCTTACAACCTGTGTATGGATTCAGGCTGCGGTACGCTCTATAACATCAACTCGACCTATACCTGGTCGCAAACCACCTTTCTGGGAGTATTAGGTTTATTCAACTCCGCTGACGGCTCGATGCCGATCTATATCCGTACCAGTATCGGCAACAACGTGGCAGCAGGCACCTATACCGATGTAGTAACCATTAAATGGGATTATCGGCTTTGCTCACTAGGGGTGACGGTATTGGGGGTGACAGTCTGTGTATACGAGGAGGGGACAAGGATTTCAACCCTCAATATCACCATGAACATCACTAATGATTGCCAGATCACCAGTGCGCCGAATATCAATTTTGGTGTTGCGGCCTTCCCCGCCGATTTCGCGGCGGTCAATAATAGCCTCGGCGTTCGCTGTACGCTGCTGGGGGCGTATACCGTCAAGCTGGTCAGCACCCATCCCGACGACGCCAACTGGCGCAGAATGACCGCCACCGTCGGCGGCACGCCTTACTATTTGCAATATCAGCTCTATCGCACCGGGAACGTCGCCTGGACTGAAACGAACGATTACAGCGGGACGGGTACGGGGATTACGCAGAGTATCCCGTACACCGCCCGCATTAACGCCAGTCAGGCTAGCAAGCCAGAGGGCGCGTATAAAGACACCGTCACGATTAACGTCACAATCAACTAGCGCTCTGGTCTTCATCGGTTGGCGGATAAAACGTCCGTCGACCTTCCCGCATCGCGAGCAGACGTTCACAGGGTGCGAACCGATCGCCATACTGTTGCTGCAGCACCAGCAGCGTTTTCACGACCGTTTCCACTCCCAGACGGTCCATATAGTGGAACGGCCCGCCGAGGAAAGGTGGGAAGCCAATGCCAAATACCGCGCCGATATCGCCATCGCGAGCGCACTGGATCACGCCTTCATCCAGACAACGCGCTGCCTCATTCAGCATCATCATCACGGCACGCTGGCTGATGAGCGCAGGGTCAATATGAGCCTTCGCCGTCACATCCAGCAGCGGATAAACCGAGCTATCCACCTCTCTGCCCGCCTGCCAGAAACGGCGCGTTTTATTGTATCGATAGAACCCTTTCCCATTCTTGCGCCCTTTGCGTCCATCTTTCAGGATCGCATCAAACGCGGGTGGAGAGGTGAAGCGCTTGCCCAGTTCTTCACTCAGCACCGGTACAATTTTGGTCGCGACATCAATACCGACTTCATCAAGCAGCGCCAGCGGACCAACAGGGAAGCCAAAGCGCACCAACGCATAATCGATCGATTCGATCGGCTCCCCTTCCAGCAGGCAATAAGCCGCTTCGTTAATATAAGGCGCTAATATGCGGTTCACATAAAAACCAGCGCTGTCGCCTACGACGATCGCGGTTTTCCCCTGCTTTCTCGCCAGCGCCACCGTCGTCGCCACCGCCTCTTCGCTGGTGTGCGCGTGAGGAATCACCTCAACCAGCGGCATTTTGTCCACCGGGCTAAAGTAGTGCAGACCCACAACCTGTTGCGGACGGCGCGCGCCCTCTGCAATCTGATGGATCGGCAGCGAGGAAGTATTCGATGCGAAAATCGTGTGCGGCGCAGCGTGTTCTTCAATCTCCGCCACCATCTGCCGCTTCAGCGCCAGATCTTCAAAAACGGCCTCAATGACGATATCCGCATGTTCAAAACCGCGATAGTCCGTACTACCGGAAATCAACGTCATCAACCGCTGGCGCTCCGTCGGCTTCATCCGCTTACTCTGAACACGTTTGGTCAGCAACTGCCAGTTGTACTTCAGCGCATGGTTAATGCCCTGTTCATTGATATCTTTAATACGCACCGGTAACTGCCCGCGCGTCGCTGTCACGCTGGCGATCCCACCACCCATCAGCCCGCCACCGAGAATACCGACGCGGTGGATCGGCTTCGCTTCAGAGTCCGCACCGGCGGTTTTCTTTAATGCATTGGAGGCAAAGAACAGATGGCGTAGCGCGGCCGATTCCGGCGTCATCACCAGTTTGCCAAACGCTCGCGCCTCGTGCCGATACCCTTCCTCACGACCTTTTTCTATGCCCCGACGCACCACCTGAATGATTTTTTCCGTGGCCGGATAGTTGCCGTGTGTTTTCGCTCGCGTTTTGCGTTTCACTATTTTGAACAATACATCGCGAATACCTGGGCTACTCAGCAAACGCGAACGCCAGCCCAGCGGCACGGCTTTACGTTTTCCTTTTTTGAGAATCTCGACCGCCGTCTCCAGCAGGATATCGTGCGGGACGGCCTCATCAACCAGCCCTTGTCGTAACGCCTGACTCGCCCGGAGGTGGCGGCCGGTCAGAATGAGATCCAGCGCGCTATCCAGACCAATCAATCGTGGCAACCGCTGCGTTCCGCCTGAGCCGGGAAGCAGGCCAAGCTGCACTTCCGGTAGCCCCAGCACCGTTTTTTCATCCAGCGAGCAGACGCGATAGTCGCAGGCCAAGGCCAACTCCAGCCCACCGCCCAGACAGGCACCGTGGATCGCGGCCACCACGGGGAACGGCAGCGCGGCTACCTGATCGAACGTTTCCTGCCCTTGTTTCGCCAGATTTTCTGCCTGTTCGGCACTGCTGCACTGGTTCAACATGGTGATATCCGCACCGGCGATAAACGAATCAGGCTTGGCGGAAATAAAAATCAGCCCCCTGAGCGTCGCATGCTGCCGCGCCTGCTCGAAGACCGAAAGAATCTGTTCTGCAAATTCGCTCTTTAGCGTGTTCACCTTCTCGCCGGGAACATCAATGCAAATAACACCGATATTGTCCGGCCGAATCGTTAGGGAAAAGGCGGAGGGGCTTTCCGTCACAGATGATGTTGTTTCGATCGCAGACGATGTTGTCACGGAGAAAGGCTGTTGATCGTTCATGGCGTCACCTCCAGTACCATTGCCGCACCCAGCCCGCCAGCCGCGCAGGCGGTGGTTAACCCCAGCCCGCCGCCACGACGGCGCAGTTCATTCAGCGTTTGGGTAATCATCCTCGCGCCAGTGGCGGCAAAGGGATGTCCATAGGCAATGGATCCCCCCAGCACATTGAACTTGGCGCGATCGACCTCACCCAGTGCGGCGTTTCTACCCAGTTGATTCCGGGCAAACTCATCGCTGGCAAACAGTTTGAGATTTGCCAACGTCTGCGCGGCAAAGGCTTCGTGCATATCAATGAGCGTCAGATCGGCCAGCGTCACGCCAGCCCTTGCCAAGGCCAGCGGGGAGGCATAAGCCGGCCCCAGCAACATATCACGCTGCACACCGATAGCGCTGAATGCATAGCTGCGCAGGTAGCCTAGCGGCGTGATCCCCAGACTTTTCGCCTTGGATTCACTCATCATCAACACCGCCGCCGCGCCATCCGTGAGCGGCGTACTGTTCGCCGCCGTGACCGTACCGTGCCGGCGATCGAACGCCGGGCGTAAGCGGGAATACTGCTCCAGCGCGGAATCATGGCGCACGTTGTTATCTTCACTCAGCGCCTTGTCATAAGGTGGGACGTAAGCCGTCATCACTTCATCACGCAGCACGCCGGATTCCCAGGCCTGAGCCGCCAGCTTGTGCGAACGGTGTGCCAGTTCATCCTGCTCTTCACGCGTAATACCGTAGGTTTTTGCCATTTGTTCGGCGGTATCACCCATGCGCAGCCCGGTGGAATACTCCGCCACGGCGGGCGCAACCGGCAGCAGATCTTTTGGGCGCAGGCCGCTTAACAGTTTCAACTTCTGGCTCAGCGTCCGGGCCTTGTTCATATCCACCAGCGTTCTGGCCAACGCTTTGCTGACGCCAATAGGCAGCACGGAAGAGGAATCCGCCCCACCGGCAATGCCTACTTCCACCATACCCGCCATAATGCTTTCCGCCACGTTGGCGACCGCCTGAAAGCTGGTGGCGCAGGCGCGCGACACGCTGTAGGCATCGGTATGCACGCTCATGCCCGTGCCGAGCACGATCTCTCTGGCGATATTCGGCGCTTCGGGCATCTGAACCACCTGCCCAAAGACCAATAGCTCGATCAACTCAGGATCGATCCCAGTGCGGACCAGTAATTCGCTGGTGACGAGCTTCCCTAATTCGATGGCAGGTACGCCATGATAGGCCGTTGCCTGCCGGGCAAATGGGGTGCGTAATCCGCTCACGAACGCAATGCGATCGCCACGGCGGGTTATCAGAGGTAATACCTCGCTCATAAACGCTCCTGTTAACCAAAAATAAAGTACGCACACAACAGGTCAGACCTGATTTCATTGTTAACCAGATAGTTACATTACGCAAAGCTGCGCAACACAAAAGTGTGAAGAACATGCCGTTGTCAGCCCCGATACCATTAACATTATTTACGCAAAGGTATTTGCCAACAAAATACATTAGCGCTAATGTATTTATTCCAACTAGGGAGGAAATATTGAAAATTAAACCTGGATTGGGCGAACTGCTGAGGTATACCGCTGAACTGGTTGATAAAGGTTCGGAGGCAAACTACCGCGCCCTGTCACTCAATTATCGTCCACGATATACCCCTATCCTGCGTGCAATGGCCGCAGGCGCTCAGACCGTGCAAGACATCACTGAGTCCACGCACCTGACACAGGGGGCGATCAGTCAGTCGGTCGCGTTAATGGAGCAGGACGGCATTCTTGTACGCGAACAGCTCAGTGACGGGCGCAAATTTGCCCTCAGGCTGACGCCAGCAGGCATTCAACTTGTTACTCAGTTGGAAACCTGCTGGGAAGCCATTTTCCTCGCCATTGAACAGCTTGAAAAAGATGCCGGTTGGCCGCTGATGAAAGGGCTGGAGGAGTTGGCGTCTGCGTTGGAACAGCAGGACTTCGAGAAACGCATACAGATAGCGCGTGCAGAATTACACGCTTCAGGTGATAAAGATGACTAACACAACCGAAGAAAGCAGAAACTGGTTTTCCTCAGGTGGGGAGAACTATGCTCGCTACCGACCGCACTATCCACCCGAACTGGCAGAATACCTTTCCAGTCTCGCCCCCAATACCCAAAACGCGCTGGATGTAGGGTGCGGAACTGGGCAGCTTACGCGACAGCTGGCTGAACATTTCGACGCGGTAAAAGGTATCGATCCCAGCGTGAGTCAGCTAGGCAACGCCGTTGCACATCATCGTATCGACTACGCGTGCTCCCCGGCAGAAACGCTGCCCGAACAGCCACTCACGTACAGTTTGATTACCGCAGCGCAGGCCGCGCACTGGTTCAAGCTGGATGCGTTTTATCAGGAAGTTCGCAGAGTGGCAGTCCCTCAGGGAATACTGGCCCTCATCAGCTATGGCGTTATGCAGCTTGATGACGATCTGAACGACAGATTTCGTCAGTTTTATTACGAAGAGATTGGTCCGTTTTGGCCTGCCGAACGTCAGTTGGTTGATAACGGATATCGGGATATCCCCTTCCCTTTTGATGAGATCGCCGCACCGCCTCTTAACATCCACCTTGAATGGCCGTTAGACGCCCTTATTGGTTATATTTCGACCTGGTCTGCCGTCGCCAGCGCCCGAGAAGCAGGACGAGAGGAAATGCTGCGCCGTTTTTATGAAGACATCGCGACGCTCTGGGGAACGCCAACAACATGCCGACCGGTTCGATGGCCGATTAACATGCGCATTGGGAGAATTGAAAAGTAACGACACCACCGACAGTGGTGGATAGAAACAACGAAGGGAAATGAAGGGAAATAAAGTGAGTCAGGCAGGCGATGCGATAACGCAATGCCTGCCAGAGGCAGATTTAACGCAGGCCGAGCTGGAAAATCATCGTTTCAGCCTGACAGCTGAACGTGAAATCGATGTCCAGTTTAACGCCGCCGTCTACCTCTTCCAGCGTGCTGGCGATTTCACAAGGTTCAGACTCTACCGCACGCGCTTTTTCCGTCAGGGCGGCCAGTGCCGCTTCCGCCTCAGCACGATCGCCGAAAACGTTGCTGTAAGACGCCGTGCAATCCGTGTTATCCATAATTGTGCCAACATCGACACAGCAGCAGGCTGCGGTTTCTTCAGCACTGCATTTGTTGATTACGTTCGTCATGCTACTTTCCTCTTGAGGCTTAAGACGCGGGAGATTTGATCCAGTTCAAATATTTTTATCTTCCTTATATTTTACTCCCTCATCCCGAAGCAGTGCCAGCACTTCATGCCGACCAGTAATTTTAGTGATATCAATCACATTACGGTGTTATAGAGCAGTAAAGACCGCGTAATATCTCTTCACACAAATTAACCAAAACGTTAAGCAGATCTAAATTCTGCATCATTTTAGAAATATTTTTAATACACAGGCGCAACATTGTCGTATTCCCAACTTATACTTTGGCAACTGGTCTGATTTGTCAGGCTGAGTGCGCCCCCTACAATGCGCGTCCCTTGTTACCCCGTGTAACAACGTTAAATAACAAGCATATAAAGAGGTTTTGGTCATGAACCAGAAAAACCTGTTCAAACAATCCACAATTGCTGTTGCGGTGGCCCTGTTTTCAGCAAATGTGTCAGCAGCTGGTTTCCAGCTAAATGAATACTCGTCATCGGGTCTGGGACGTGCGTTTTCTGGTGAAGGTGCTGTAGCCGACAACGCGACTTCCGGCAGCCGTAACCCAGCGACCATGACCATGTTTGACCGCCCGTCCTTCTCCGGTGGTGTCACCTATATCAACCCGGATATCGATGTTCAGGGGAAAAATTCCCTGACTGGGCAAAACACCAGCGCCAAAAATATCGCGCCGCACGCTTGGGTGCCGAACCTACACTTCATCATGCCGCTGAATGAGCAGTGGGCGGTTGGCGCTTCTGCCACCACCAACTATGGCTTAGCAACGGAATTCAATGATAACTATGCCGCAGGCTCTATCGGCGGACAGACCGACCTGTTGACCTCAAACCTGAATCTGAGCGCCGCTTATCGCCTGAACCAACATTTCAGCTTTGGTTTAGGGGTTAACGCCGTTTATGCCGATGCCAAGATTGTCCGTCGAGCAGGTGAACTGGCAAACGTACCTACCGCTGCTGGTGGATTACAAGGTGTAGTCGCAAGTCCCTCCTCAGAAATAGCTCGTCTGGAAGGTAAGGAATGGGGTTACGGTTGGAATGCGGGTATCCTGTATGAAGTCGATGAAAATAATCGCTTCGGCCTGACTTACCGTTCAAAAGTCGATATCGACTTTAACGGCGATTACAGCAACAACCTCCCAACAGCAGTAACAGCATTGAACGGTACTGGTGGCGCAACGATCCCTGGCAAGCTGACGCTGAATCTGCCGGAAATGTGGGAAGCGTCTGCCTACCATCGCGTCGCACCAAAATGGGCAGTGCACTACAGCCTGACCTATACCAGTTGGAGCCAGTTCCAAGAGCTGAAAGCGACAGGTAGCAATGGCAACACGCTGTTCCATAAAGATGAAAGCTTCCGTGATGCTTACCGTATCGCACTCGGTACCACCTATTATCATGACGATAATTGGACGTTCCGTGGCGGTATCGCGTTTGATGACAGCCCAGTACCAGCCGACAAACGTTCGATCTCCATCCCGGATCAGGATCGTTTCTGGTTGAGCGCAGGCACCACCTACGCCTTTAATAAAGACGCATCTGTGGATGTTGGCGTGTCCTACATGCATGGCAAGCAAGTTGATATCAGCGAACCTATCTCTGATAGAGCTGGTTCGCCAAGTTACACTTTCAGCTCCAAAGGTAAAGCCTGGCTGTACGGCGTGAACTTTAACTATGCGTTCTAAATAAAGAATGGCGTTCTAAAATGAGAACAGGCGTTCTCGTTTCTACCGCGTAGAACGTGATAAAGCAGGTAAGGCAACTTACCTGCTTTTTTATTGCTCATCACAAGGCACTTGTCTCTGTCTTACTGGCGTAGTGATTAGCTAATGATGAACACTCCACGAACATCGTAATGCCGGATCAGTCGTTCAAGAGACGCCCGCCATCCACGACGATCTCACTACCGATGGTCCATCGGGACTCATCTGAAGCCAGATACAACACCGCCTTGGCAATCTCCTCCGCCGTACCGAAACGGCCTGAAGGGATGCTCTTGACGATCTCCTCATTGACTTGTTTGCGATAGCTATCGGGAATGCCAAGTTTGTCATACAGCGGGGTATCTATAGGACCTGGGCTGACCGCGTTGATGCGAATACCACGCGCCATCAGTTCACTCGACAGCGTCTTTGACAGGCTAAGAAAAGCGGCTTTGGTCGCCGAATAAACGGAGGAGCGGCTCGATCCTACATGCGTACTGATCGACGTGTTGAGGATGACTGAAGCGGGATTGGCGAACACCGGCAATAGCGACTGGATCAGAAAATACGGACCTTTGACGTTAATGTCGAAGGAGCGATCAAACATGTCCTCTGTCCATTCTTCGATCGGTTGCCAAACGGAAACACCCGCGTTAAGGAAAACGACGTCAACCTTTCCATAATGCGCCTCCACGGCCTGCGCCAGTTCATTCTGTGCACTCACGCTGGCCGAGTCGGCGCGCAGCACCAGCACTTCGCTGCCAAGTTCGGCTTTTGCCGCGGCAATAGAATCGGGGTTGACCCCAGTAACGATGACGCGAGCCCCTTCCGCGAGGAACTGCTTTGCAGTTTCCAGTCCAATGCCGGAGGTGCCTCCAGTGATAAGGGTACGTTTGTTGTGTAAGCGAGACATAGGGAACTCCTGATAATCATAACGGGATGCAGCAATTTGCTGCCGGGGAGAGCGCTAATCATATGTGTATGCATAAATGATGATAAGATCCCTATTTCGCATATAATTTATTCCATTACTGCATTAATTGAGGCACCTTTACATGGATCGTTTTCTGCTCATGACCTGTTTTAAACGGACTGTCGAAACAGGCAGTTTTTCTGCGGCTGCACGCGACCTGAATATGGGGCAACCCAACGTAAGTCGATACGTTGCTGCTTTAGAAGAACATCTGGGCGTCAGACTACTTCAGCGGACAACACGCCAGCTTGTGCTGACACCTGAGGGCGAGCGGTACTACGCAGATGTCAGCCGAATTCTCGATGCGGTTGCAGAATCGGAGTCATCCTTGAGCGATGAGACGGAACCCACTGGACTCCTGCGAGTGGCCTGCCCAACCGCCATGGCCCATACCTTCCTGATACCACAGATCCCTGCTTTTCTCGCCCGCTACCCTGGGTTGTCGCTGGATTTGCAACTGAGCGATCGTTTCGTCGATCTGGTGGAAGAAGGTGCCGAGTTAGCTATCCGAATCGGCCATCCTTCCGACAGTGCACTACGAGCGCGCCGGATTGGCCTTTTCAGACGCGTGTATGTAGCCTCGGTAGACTATCTGAGTCGTCGTGGCATACCGCAAACGCCAGAAGATCTGCGCGATCATGACTGTATTTTGTACTCGCTGTTAAACACGGGTAATACGTGGCATTTTCGAGATACCGAGATCAACGTTTCGGGGCGATTCCGAGTCAACTCACCCCAGGCCGTACAGGAAGCCGTCATCGCCGGCCTTGGTATCGCCAGCGGCCCCAAGTGGTTATACGAGGATGGATTACAGAGCGGCAGGCTGTGTCAGGTACTTTGCGACTACGAAGCCCCGCCGGTGCCAATCCAGTTTCTCTATGTCGCCAATCGCCTGCTACCAAAGCGAGCCATTGTATTCATGGACTTCATTGCAGAAGCATTTTCCAGGATCCCTGGACTCAACACCGACGATCGCTAATTCGCATTAGGCTTGAAGGCACAAAAAAGGCCGCTTTCGCGGCCTGACATCGTGACTTCCAGCTAACCCCGATTACTCAGGCTTAACCTCAATATAGTCCAGGTCCAGCGTACTGCTGGTGTAGCTGCGGATTTTATTGGTCATTTCAATATTACCGTCCAGCTTCTGACCATAAGAGGGAACGATCTCTTTCAGTTTGCCCTGCCATTCTGGCGTAGCGACTTTATCTTTAAACACTTTTTCCAGCAGGCTCAGCATAATCGGCGCGGCGGTAGACGCGCCCGGAGAGGCACCCAGCAGCGCGGCAATCGAACCATCCTGAGAGCTGACGATTTCCGTACCCAGTTTCAGCACGCCGCCTTTGTCATCGTCTTTCTTGATAACCTGAACGCGCTGGCCAGCAATCGCCAGTCTCCAGTCTTCTTTCTTCGCGTTAGGGAAGTATTCCTGCAGCGAGGCGAAACGATCGTCGTCATCCATCATAACCTGACCAACCAGATACTTCACCAGATCGAAGTTATCCAGACCGACGTGCGTCATCGGCATCACGTTGGAGAAGGTTACGGAACCGATCAGATCCCACAGCGAACCATTTTTCAGGAATTTGCTGGAGAAGGTGGCAAACGGCCCGAACAGCAGAACGGGTTTACCGTCAAAAATACGCGTATCCAGATGAGGAACCGACATCGGTGGCGCACCGACGGAGGCTTTACCGTAAACTTTCGCCATGTGGCGCTTCACGATTTCCGGGTTTTCTGTCACCAGGAATTCGCCACCAACCGGGAAGCCACCGTACAGATCGGCCTCAGGAATGCCAGACTTCTGCAACAGCGGCAGCGCCGCCCCACCCGCACCGATAAAGACAAACTTCGCCTTAATCACGCTTTCTTTCTCGCCGTTCTTCAGATCGGCGTAAGTCACGCTCCAGGTGTTATCCGCATTACGCTTGATATCACGTACTTCTGAATTCAGGTGCAGCGCAAAGTTAGGTTTGGTTTTCATCGCACCAACCAGCTGACGCGTGATTTCACCGTAGTTCACGTCGGTACCGATAGGCATACGAGTCGCCGCAATCTTCTGCGCCGGATCGCGACCTTCCATCACCAACGGCGCCCACTCTTTGATCGTATTGGGATCGTCAGAGAACTCCATGCCACGGTACAGCGTGCTGTGCTGCATCGCGTCATAACGATGTTTCAGGAAAGCGGTGTTCTCGTCGCCCCAGACAAAAGCGATGTGCGGCACGCTATTGATGAAAGAGTGCGGATTATTCAGCACGCCGTTTTTCACCTGATAGGACCAGAACTGGCGCGAGACTTCAAACGCTTCAGTGATTTCCAGCGCTTTGCTGATATTGATTGGGCCGTCGGGATTATCCGGCGTGTAGTTGAGTTCCATGAAAGCCGAGTGACCCGTACCGGCATTATTCCAACCGTTCGAGCTCTCTTCAGCCACATTATCCATCCGCTCAACCATGTCGATAGACCAGTCTGGTTGCAGCTCCTGTAAATACACGCCCAGCGTAGAGCTCATAATGCCCCCGCCGATCAGTACCACATCCGTCGTCTTCTCTGTCGTTTTAGCCTCTTCAGCCATCGCCAGTGGGGCGCTAACCACCACGCTCAGGCAGAAGAACATAGCAAGTAGTTTTTTCATGCTTATATCTCTATTTTTTATAAGTGCAGGTAAATAGAATTCTGGGCATTCATTAACACACGACCACGCCATCATCCGTAAAAGGCATCATTCTTATGACCTTTTTGTTAATCACCTTGCTAACAAAAAAATCAGCGTGCAGACACATTTCAACCAGGATGGGCAGCGGTAGCGGTTAACGACGTAGCATTATTGTTATCTGACGAAAGGAAATAAATTTTAGTAAGTAAATAAATGGACAACAAAGTAATAACTTTTAAGAAACAAACCACAGAATCATCATGGTAAAAGTAAGTTTAGCAGTGTTTTATAAAAGCAAAAGGCACCCGCAGGTGCCTGTGAAATGAGCGATGTGACGCGACACTATTTCGCTGAATCGATCTCGTCGAGCGAGTCTTCAATCGCTGCCGCATTCGGGTTCTTCTGCGGGGTGAGTTGTCCATCACTGGCAAGGAAATCATGCCGCTGGAAGTAGGCTTCACGCATCATCAGGTAAGGATCGGAAGAGTTACGCAGCAGACCGTCGGAATCCAACAGCTGTGCTCGCGTTTCCAGCCCTTCGATAGCCCATTTACCCGCGGACATCCAGAACGTCAGATAGCTCAGCATCGGATACAACGTATCCACTACGCCACCGCCGTCTTCACGAGGTGTCACGCTGCCGTAGCCGGGTACCACCAGATAAGGCCCGTAGCCCACGTCATAATGACCCAATGTGCTACCAAAGCGACGAGACTCTTCTTTCGCCAGTTTAGGGTTCGCCATTGAGGCCACGTCAATCAGGCCACCCATCCCGAGCAAGGTATTCAGGAAGAAGCGGTTAAAGTGAATCATCGCTTTATACGGCTTACCTTCAACGAAGTAGTTCACCATCGTTGCAGGTTCTTCCAGGTTGCTGAAGAAGTTCCCCAGTCCGTTACGCGCGGGCGTCGGCACATAATCGCGCCAGGCCACAGCAGCAGGACGCACCAGATAAGGATCCAGAACGTCATAGTTAAAGCTGAACATGGTACGGTTAAAGCCTTCAAGCGGATCAGAACGTCCTTCTTGAGCTCGATCCCCGGAACTGGCGCAGCCGATCAGTAACACGCTGGCAAACACCACCCCACTCAGGCGGTAATTCATATCTGTTCTCCCTGATTTATAGTGTGCTATACCCGCGACCGAAAATGGGTATTCCCAGTATCAGCCCCAGCCTATCAGGCTGAGCGACAAGGACGGGATATCGGCCAACAGTGTAACATTTTATCGCTCCATCGCTACGTTGGCTTACGCATTACTGCATTTTCAGAGGTTTGCCATTTTTCTTATGGGGAACAACACGCGGCATCGTTGCGACACACGCTCCAGCGTGGGCGACAGTACGGTATTCCCTTGTTCCCCTCACAGCATAGCACCGCCAGCCTAAACCAGTGAGTCACGCCGCGCCATCCCATGTTGTAAAAACTAACTACGCTTATCATCGGGGTTGTCGGTGATTACCCCTCAACGTCAGTACCGCTAGCCAGACAACAATCGGCCCACTCGTCGAGAGAATCACTATGAATCCACCTTCAGAATCCAGACAAATCCGGCAAGAGAAAGACAAGGACGTGGCGGTAGAGAGTGAGGAAAGCACGCAGGGAAAAGCGATCGATGTAGACGAAGATCGCTTGCCGTCCCCCGCCGCGGCGATCCATGAAGAGATTCGTCAGGAAGGACAAAAGGAGCTGGAACGTGATGCAATGGCGTTGCTGTGGTCGGCGATTGCGGCAGGGATCTCCATGGGAACCTCATTCATGGCGGTCGGTATGCTCCACAACCATCTGGTTGGCGTGCCCGGCGGCTTTCTGCTGGAGTGCTTCGGTTACACCATCGGCTTTGTGATTGTCATCATGGCACGCCAGCAGCTGTTCACCGAAAACACCGTCACGGCCGTACTTCCCATCATGCATAAGCCCACGCGCAGCAATGTCTACCTGCTCGGTCGATTATGGTTTGTCGTGCTGGCTGGCAATCTGATCGGCACAGCCCTGGCCGCCCTCGCCTTTACCTACATGCCCGTTTTTGATGGCGAAACGCGGGTGGCGTTGGTCGACATCGCCATGAAGGTCATGAAGCACTCACCAACGGAGATGTTCGCCAACGCCGTCGTCTCTGGCTGGATTATTGCCACTATGGTTTGGATGCTGCCGCGCGCCTACTCCGCCAAGCTGTGGATTATCATCATCATGACCTGGATGATTGCCTTCAGTAACCTCACCCACATCGTGGCCGGTGCCTCAGAGATTTTCTATCTGGTGTTTATTGGCCACATACCGTGGCATGACTTCATCTGGCCGTTTGCTCTGCCCACGCTGGCGGGGAATATCATCGGCGGTACCTTTATTTTCGCACTCATCAGCCACGCACAAATCCGCAACGACATGAGTCATTCATCGCACGGTAAACGTCAAAAGGCGCATGAGAATGAGGGAAAAGAGCATCGACAGAAACGCTGATTGCCGACACTTTGAGCAAACGCGCCGTTAAGTGCTTATTCTCAGAGCGAAAATGCGTATAATAGCGGGGCTTCATGTCTCCATAGTTAAATGGATATAACGAGCCCCTCCTAAGGGCTAGTTGCAGGTTCGATTCCTGCTGGGGACACCATTTACATGTCTCGAAGCGCCTAGAAAACCCAATTTTTCCTTATAAAATCATAAAATTAAATCATTCACCCTGTTAGCTACAAACGACGATGTCATACCAACATCTGCGCATATTTGTTGGTACAGCACCGAGCCAACAGGAAATAGTGATGTGAGCAACAGCGGCAGGAAGTGCAACGATGGACGAGCACCTTCACAGGGCCGGCGTTATTGCGGATGACTCGGCGCACTGGCAGCGAATCAAATATCATTATAACGACGCGTATATTATGCTGATGGGATCTGAACGTATTGGGTTATTCAAACGGCACAAAGGTGCTAACGAGTGGACCATTATACAAATCCAGATTTTGCCAGCCTATCAGGGACAAGGTATCGCGGCGTGGCTATTACACACATTCCTGCGGCAGGCGGACGAAGCCAACGTCCCCGTGACGCTGAGTGTTTTGAACGGCAATAGAGCAATAACCCTCTACCAACGCGTAGGTTTTAAGATCGTTGATAACGATGATATTGCATTAAAAATGAAACGCCGCCCCGTAAAGCGCCAACAACCGTTTGAATAACAAACAATATATACTTACAACCATGAATAACCTTATAATATCAAGAGGATTTATTCACTATTTGTAAGGAATGCGTGTTTATTATGAAACGGAGTTATATAAAAAGCGTCATTTTACCTTTTCTTTTCCTTCCTCTCGCCAGCGGAGCATATGCGCAAGATTTCCCCATTTTTGTGACAGATTTCACCAATGTGTTGCAAAAAAGTAAATTATCACAAAAAGACTATAACCAATTTATTGAACTCACTAATTCCTATTTTATTCCCGCTAGCTATGGTGTAAGCATAGCGAAAAAAGATAAAGTCAGTTATAAAAACAACGAAATAATGCCAAAAATGGAATCTGACGCCAGCTTTATCTTCAATGGTTCAAATGGAAAAGCGGCTTTTATTTCATTTCTGCAAGAAATAAAAAACCTACCGCCGTCAGAAAAATATTTTGAAAAATCCTACACGGATGCAGGATCGGTCTTCGTCATGAATTACTATACGCTGTCATCAGGCATCATTAATATCCAGATGGACATCGTGTCTCCTCCTGGCCTCAAAGGGCTAGTCACAAAACTCATTAACCAAGAGACACCAGACCTTGAACAAGAAGCAGGTGAGCGAACCTATATCTATCAATTCTCAAATATAAATGGCGGCTATAAGATGGTCAGTGCCAACGCCTACTCATCTTCAGATAAACGAATCTGCGCGTCCTGCTGACATGATTTCAATGGAATTGAAAATGATAAAAATCATAATAAAATCGCTATTGTTGATAATACTTTCATCACACTATGTTAACGCAAATAATCTTGTGTGTCGTAGTCCACTTGTTATTCAGTCGTTAATCAAAGAAGATCAAGAGAAAGCACAGCCCATCAGCGACCGTGTATCTTTAGAGACAATTAGAAAAATTGAATTTGAATATGACATCATTATCACAAAACTTAAAACAAAAAATAATCTAAGCTGCTTTGGCAAGGCCAAGATAAAAATCCCATCCGATGTGGCAAATTTTTTAAAGTACTATCCTATTCTGGAGAATGGAGATCCTAAAGCAAAAAGCATTTACCGTTCCAATCTTTACCTACACAAAAAAGGTGATGAATACATCGTATTAGACCGTGTTTATTATAATGTTCATATTGCTGATAATCAGCAAGAAACCAATATTATGTATCCACACGATGAGTCAGTCTCACGCACACTTTATGGCTTGGCCTGGTTACAAGAAAATGCAGCAAGGCTGGAAGAACAATCACCACGTTTTAAATATATTAAAGCCATTGTCGAATTCAGAGAGGCTGATAGTGCGCTAAATGCTTACTGGAGTAACCTGCCCGATTATATTAAGGGGCAGCTGAAAGAGGATGCACGGCAGTGGATAAAAAACAAAAATAAAAAATGCGGTGCAATAGAAACTGTCGCAAATAACAACCGCTCAATGGAAGATCAAGCAAAAATTTATACCTGCCAACAGCAGATGACCAAGGAAAGGCTGGTACAGCTTGGGTTGACTGAAAATAAGGACAAGAAATGAAACAGCTACTCTATGTCATGATTGGAATTATCCTTACTTGTACGTCAGCGTATGCAAAGGACGACTTTCAATGCAGCGATCCCAACGCGGTTGAAGCCGTTAAAAAAACGTTTGCCGATCGTGCAAAAGAAATGTTCTATAAGTCCCCTTCTCAATCTGTTGATACGGTGAACGTGATTTATTCTAAAATATCAACTCAGCCACGCTGGGGAAAAGCATTCTCGTGTAGTTTGCGGGCTGAAATTCCCGTAAGTCAGGAGATCATCGACATCATTCTTAATAAAGACGATCTTTTGTACACAAAGGATGAAATGGATAAAATTAGCAATAACCTTTTTACTAAAACAGGGGAAAGCAAAGGTAATAGGCTCAGCGATGACAAGATCGTCATTCCGTCATTTGCCTACGATATCAGTATTCTCGATCGTGAAAAGGAAATAAAAGTAGAAAAAAAATCCTATGATGCCCTATCCAGAGCGATTTATGCCGTTGCCTGGCTCAGTGAAAATGCCGAAAAAATCACAAAAACCGCACAAGAGAAAACGCTTGAAAGTGAAAAGGAACAATATCTTTTCTTTTTCACCGACGTCTATGGAATATTGGAAGACGCACCTGAAGACATAAAGAGTAAATTCCACGCCTCTCAAGCAACATGGGTTAAGGAAAGAAATAAAAAATGCGGCAATGCCGAATCCTTAGAGACGAATAATCTTTCACTTAAAGAACAGATTCATGCTTATCGCTGCCATAATGCAACGATGAGTGAACAAGTATCAAGTTTAGATCCAGACGAAGGGTGATCGTCACACCGATATTACTTCAGGCTATTGCCTACTATCTTAGCAATGGCCTGAATATAAACCTCTCGCCCAGTTTACCCGACTTAGCCCAGCCAAATCGTCAGCGAATCAGCTATCGCTCCCAAGCGGTTAGAAAGTAAAACAACAGACGTCGTGCTTACCGGCTGGACTTTGAACCTTGTGCTGGTGTTTCATTCACGTCAATTCTGGCAGAGAATAGCGACGGTATACCTCATTTTTGCCCTGTCAGGAGCTAGCTTGCCTATTGTGCGCATCCTGATGCTTTTCCTTGGCACCGCTAACCACCTGTGCGTCAATTTATTGATCACCGGATTAAACACAACCGATACGTCGAAACGCGGTGCAATCATGGGGCTTAACAGTGCGGTTACCTATTTAGCCGTCTTTATCGGGAATACGCTTTTTGGTGCACTCTACCTACATTGGGGTTATACAACCGTGTTATACGCAGCGGTCGGTTTCGTGGTGGTTTCCATCCTGTTCACAGTACAAATTCGAATAACCAGCAAACGCTGAATAGCATTAACACATTCCCATCTCTTATCCAGCAGGATATTTTTTGTAGCGGCACACTGAATGTGTGCCGCCAGATAAGGTCAGTGTTATCCCCAGCACGACTTCCACGATACCAATATCGTATGGATTGACACTCAATTTTCCCACCTTGATAAATCTTCTATTCGCTGCACCTACAACCACGCCCAATATTCGCATGGACGTTGGGAAATATCTTAATACTATGCCGATTCGATGAGCGTCCCAAAGAACGACGAAAAATACATGCCTAGTTTATTTGGGGAAACAAACATCAAGTAATGCCAAGCAGTAACTGCATGATAGAATAGCTAAACTGGCATCTAGGGTCGTTCCAAAAGCCGATACCTCGTCGGTTGGCGCCAGTTGAAAAATAGGGGGGAAGGTAACGGGGAACACCTTTGTCAAAGTTGAACAATTTACGGAAATGGCTCAGTCTCGACGAGTCAGCGAAATACCTCGAAAGAAAAATTAATGAGCAAGTGGCCATAACAGATATTTTACGATTTGCTCTGGATGGGCATCTGATTTTATCAGTAAACCTACAGTCACCTAAGATCGCCAAAAAGGTTGAAATAAAAAGAGTAAAAATGGCTGAAACCGCTACGAATGTGGAAGTGTATGTGCGTGAAAACTGGGGGGTGTATATCGGTGAATCATTCTCCCCAGATCGTGAAATAGACTTTGCTATCCCAACAAGCAATGAGATAACAAGCCTGAGTGGGGTCCAAGACACGCCGCTGCTAGGTATTGAGCGCTTATTTGCTGAAGAACAATACTGTAAGAGCCTTGGACTTCCCAAGCCATCAAGAAAGCAAAACCTCATTCGAGGTGTAACTATCTCTGCTGGCCCATCGGGTCTTTACCAGCTCCAGCATTTTATCGATGTTGACGATGAGATTGAGGAGCTTTACCGAGCCGCAGAAGCCGCCGGGGATGCCAACCATCCAGCCTTTAATAGCATTATCGACATATTCAAAAAACTCAGCACGATTAGCATGTGGGATGCAGAGGCCCACATGAGATATATCCCCGCGCCATCCGTGCCAGATGATATCTATTTTGTTGCCCGAACGGCCAACCTGGATAAGTTAGTTGAGGTGCTCAATGCAACTCCAGTGACAAAAACACCAAAACAGTCAAAGAAAACTGAGAATGCTCAAGCCAAGTTTATTAAAAATCTCCTCACAGTGATGTATGGCGTGGATGTCGCTGAAAATCCAAGAAAACATATCGATGGAAAGATGGCGCAAATTAGAATCGATCTGGAGGCAAAAAGCCTTTACTGTCCTAGCGGAGTCACCATCGAAAACTGGCTGTCCGAAATAGAATAAATCGTAATATTGCATTTTCTCTTTGTAAGATTACCCCACCAGCGACTTAGCATTGACACAATTCTCCTGTAGACCGCAACCCCCTACAGGAGATAGTAAATGACTCACCCCTCTATAGTTCTTTCCTCTCAACTCACCGCGCCTATCGGTATCGTCAGCGATATCCATGTTGAAGCCCGCGAATCGTTGGAACAGGAGGCAGGTAAGTGAAGAAAGGGATCGAAGTAAAACTGACCATGCTCCGTGGAATTATTGATCTAATGACCAGTTGCGATGATTCAACCGAACTTGAAACCCTCCGCAATGTTGCACTAACAGCACTGGTGATCGTGGACGACATCAATGATGAATATTGCCATGAACAGTTCGACGAGAAGCGAATAACAAGCTAAGCGCATCATCGTATAAAAATGCCCACATCATCGGAATAAAAAAGCGAATCTTATATTTTCCTGAACGGATGATGCACGCTGAATATCCTAATATAAAGGGTAGTGTAATGAGGTTGGCATCATTCCAAGGACAAGTAGAGAGAGGTATATCTGACTATACCTCTCTTGTGACAATTATTTCGACGCGGTTAGGCTGGCAGCCGTAAATTCTGGATAACCGGCCGGTCGGCCATTATTCAGATTAGTCAGGAAATTACTGTCTTTAAGCGGAATCGAGGCAGAACCGTAGTCAAATGCATTTAATCGGTTACGCAGCTCTTCGTTACTGATACCGTCACCCGACATCGCATACCAGCTGACAATATCCGGCGTCACAAAGTTGCCGTAAGGGTTTTCTGCTTGCTCATTCGTTTTGGCAAATCGGAAAGCATGCGTTAACGCTCCGTCTTTGTGGTACACGAATTTCAGGCGGCCGCCCTGCTTATCGATATTCGCTGCGGCTTCCGTCGTCAGTTTGCCGTGCGCACTGAAGCTACCGTGTGTTACCGCTCCGTTTTTAGTCCAGATGGCAACATGCTCCCAGTCATGACGATGGCCGGTTTTCAAACCGCCCAATACCTGATCTTTTAAGAAATAGAGCGCATAGAAGCTACCACAATAGCGAGCACCACCGGAATCAACACAGGCATACCGGTGTAATGTATTTGACGACTCGAGAAAGTTACCCCATCGGCACCCACCCGTCAGGCTTCCTGTCGGCTTCAAGCCACCGTTTTGTACCCCACCTCGGCTAAACCCGGCACTGGGCAAACAACCATCACTGTCGAAATCAAATACCGGCGCAATCGCAAGCGCATTAATACCTGACGGTAGTGCTTGATCCAACTTAGAGAAATTATCCGCATGCGCAGAAAAAGCGACACATAATATGGATATCGCCATGATCGTTTTCTTTCCTGAAAGCATTTTCACTCCTTTAGCAGAAAATAGCCCTTTTATGGACTCGTACCCTTGCAGTTACAATGAAGATAAAACGCAATATTGATAAAAAAATGAAGGCGGGATTATTTTTAACAAGAAAGGAGTGGAAATAAAAATCATTTATTTCCAACAATGAACACCAATATATTTAGCCTGCAAAATAATGCAGGGAATTTATATATTAAAAATCGCTAACGATCCTAACGCGTTAGAACCCTTACTCACCGACTACATCATAACGCTGGCTTGACGCATCAAAACGGTATTCCAGCAGAATATCGCCTCCGCCATGGGAATAGCAGTTCAGCATGATGCTGCGATTATCTCCGCCATTTTCAATATTCATATAAACCGGAGTCATGAAAAAGCCAAACTGGCATTGTTGAAAATCAGGCTGGAGAAGCTGATCGACATTGCCGCTCTTCTTGTTAATCGCCTTGATGCCCTCAACAACCATGCCGGTATCACTGTTTTGATACACACCGACAAAACTGTGAGTCGCCGTTTGCCCCCAGAATGGAATATCGACCTGCCCTTCAACTTTAGCGGGTTGCTCGCTATCGTCAAAGGATGCCACGCGCCGCAGGCTAACATCATAACGCGCCTTTCCGTTTGACCACTCGCCGCGGAGTTCGTCCCCTACCTCAGTCAATTTAAACGGGCAGTGCGTCATATCGATGCCGGACTTAACGCCCTGAACGATATATTTATCATAGTCCTGCGGGGTATGGATTTCGCAGATTTCAAGCGACGTTTCCGAGAGCCTTCCATACAGAGGGATCGGCGCTCTGTATTTATCGTAAAAGTAGCTCCCAAGCAGATTCTTATCCTGGTCAATACTGTATTTCTGCAATGAAAAATGCACCGGATAAGGTCCAATGTGACCTTCGTAATTGCTCACGACATACCAGCCGGCTTGCACTCCCCATGCTGCCGTCCATAGTCCACAGGCTATTAAGGTTGATACCGCTGCTCTCATACATTCACCTTGTCTACCCGTCATACTTCAGGTTGGTTATGCGTTGGTTTGTCTGCAACTCACGTTGTGTTTTTAGCGTGTCAATCATGAAGTCGAATCATTCAAAAAACGGCTTAGCATATCAGGCTAATCATGGTGGCAGCAGGGACAGATTTCCACCTCTGACACCGCCATGGCTGTTGTGCCTTCGCAATCCCATTCGACACGCACGGCCTGCACTTTTCGCCCTGAGTGGTGTAAATACTTCTCGACAGGGCTTTCCGTCATCCCAGTAATCACCTCGGTGGCGATGAGCTCATCACCAACAAAAACGCGGGCTGTTGCCTGTGAGGCTTCGCGCGTTTCACCGGATTGCCGATACAAATAGTTAACCGTCAGTTTAATACTGGGCATAGCGCTTCTTAACAGAGGAAAAGACAGGGAAAACAGTGTATCGCGTTCCCCTGCACTTGTAAGCACATATGGGCTAAGGGTTATCACTGCCTCACGCTAATACCCTGATAGTTTGCTGTTTTTTAAAAATGGAGAGATTTGGTCACATAAGTTCGCACGATTGGTAATCAAAAAGTTAAATCTTATGCCTTTTGGATATTAATGAAGCAGAAAAAACAGCCGATACCTTTTGCGATAGGGTGTTTTTTAATGCAATTGCATTTTGCATAAATAGTGTTTGGCATAAATACTGTTTTACATTAACCGTGTTCTCACTGAACCATTTCGTTAACGCCATATTGTTGAATAATGGGAAGTTATCCCCAGCAGATTGACCCGTCTTCCCAGGAAGATAATTATCCTGCTTGTGTTGGTGACCTCAATTTCAGCGATTGCGGTATTAACGTATGTGGTTTTAACACACTGAAGTAACTCACTGGTAAAACCATTACCAGCATTAAATAGATATAAGAAGGAGTTATACTGTGGTGATTCCAGATATTCAACTCGTGAATGCGACAACCCCGGCAACCATGCCTTCTATTGGCGCGGCGGCTAACCCGACTGTGGTTGCCGCTATCAGCCCGGGGAATAAAACCGACACGTCAACAAACTCAGACTCTCAAAATATGCCGGGCTCGAGCGAGAGCACCAAAGTCACGCTATCTTCCCAAAAGAAACGTGCAGCCGCAGAAAACGATACCCCACCGTCTGAACAAGTCAAAGCACAGCAGAAAGCCGCAGCCGAATACTCGCTGGCGACGACGGGCATTCCTCTATACAACGGCAAGCTCATTTCCGTGATTAAGTACCCGGATGGAAATTCTGAAATGTTTGATGCCTTTACCGGACAGCGCATCACGCAAGAAGATCTGGCATTAATAAGCGCACTTCATGGTTCAGATGGAGAACAGGTATTACATTTCGAGAGCAAAACGTCATATAGCAATTTGTCTGCCGCCGAGGTTTATCAGCAGATTCAGGAAATGCTGCATGGTTCAGGCGATCAGGAAGAGCTGGCTTAATAAAAAATAGATGCCAAGACAACGCTATTCATTGCCCTGGCATTAAAGAAAGATATAACGTTATCTTAATATTGTAATATGACTACTTGATGGAAACTGGCCGATTAACGATTAGCAACGAGTGCTTCCGAAAACTCAGTTAATCTTGTCAGGCCATATTCCCAGGGACCAAATCCCGCTTCTGCATTAATGTGCCCCGCCTCGCCCATATCAACCAGTTCACTGTTCCACGCATGCGCCCAGTATTGGGCGCGAGTGAAACTCATCAACGGATCGTTATGACTGGCAAATGTCAGCGATGGAACCGGCAGCGGAATAGCCCGAATGCGATCGTCAATCTCAAAGCGCATCGGTTCAGCAGGGGCCACCAACATCACACCAGCGATCCCTTCCTGATCCTGCTGCACCACATGACAGGAAGCCAGCGCACCAAAGCTGTGGCCGATCAGAATCACGGGCTGAGTACAGACGCTAAGCTCACGGCGGATCGCCAACACCCAGCGATCCAGATCGGCCTGATACCATTCCCGCTGGCGTATACGATGCCAGTGAGGGAAACGCCGTTCCCAATGGCTTTGCCAGTGTTCGTCATCGCTGTCCCGCAATCCCGGCACCAGCACCATCGTTAGCTTCTGGCTCACTTCCGTTAGTCGCTGCTCGATTTCTGTTGTCTGCATCCGCCCTTAACCCCCCTGTCAGTTACCCGTGCCCCTTCTGTCTGGTATATCAGCCACCGATTATTTTAACAATCTGGCCTTGCAGCTTTTTCCTTTGATTTTGCCTTTCTGAAGCTGCTGCAACGCGCGCTTAGCGCTGGCTTTACGGATAGCGACATAAGCATGCATCGGAAACATATCAATTTTCCCGACTTCCGCTGCCGTTAGTCCTGCATCACCAGTTAACGCCCCGAGGATATCGCCGGGACGGATTTTGGCTTTTCTGCCACCATCAATGCACAGCGTCATCATCTCTGGTTCGAGCGCAACCTCACCACTGCGACTAATTTCATCCGCCGATGTCCATTTAATGCGCATACCGAGATAGTCTTCAATCAGGTTAGCGCGATTCATTTCCTGTGGTGTACACAGGCTGACAGCCAGACCTTTCGTACCCGCGCGGCCCGTTCTGCCAATGCGGTGAACGTGGACTTCAGGGTCGAAAGCCAACTCAAAATTCACCACCAGCTCCAGATCTTTGATATCGAGGCCGCGAGCGGCAACGTCGGTTGCCACCAGCACACGACAGCTGCGGTTAGAAAAACGCACCAGAACCTGATCGCGATCGCGCTGTTCCAGATCGCCATGCAGCGCGGATACGCTAATCCCGCGCATGTCCAGCGCGTCAAATACGCTCTGGCAGTCACGCTTTGTATTACAAAACACCACGCAGGATGCAGGCTGATAATGGCCCAAAATGGCAATCAACAGCGGCAGGCGCTGATCTTTCGTCGTCTCATAGAAACGTTGTTCAATAGCCGGCTCTTCCACACCATCTGCAATCTCAAAACGTTGCGGCTGACGCTGAACGCGCGCGCTGATCTGTTCGATCTCTTCTGGATACGTAGCGGAAAATAACAGAGTTTGGCGATCGGACGGCGTATAGGAAATCACATCATCAATGGCGTCAGTGAAGCCCATATCCAGCATGCGATCCGCTTCATCCAGCACCAGCACTTTCAGGCTATCCAGAGACAGCGACTGTTTGCGCAAATGGTCCTGAATACGTCCCGGCGTTCCGACAACAATATGCGGAGCGTGAACCAGCGAATCGAGCTGTTGCCCCATCGGCTGACCCCCGCACAGTGTCAGAATCTTAATGTTTTGTGCAAAACGAGCCAGACGGCGCAGCTCTTTGCTGACCTGATCGGCCAGCTCACGCGTCGGGCACAGCACCAGCGCCTGCGTGGTAAAATCGCTCACGACAATACGATCCAGCAGCCCAATGCCGAATGCCGCCGTTTTACCGCTACCGGTTTTCGCCTTGGCCCGCACGTCTGCGCCGCTCAGAACAGCTGGCAGCGTCGCCGCCTGAACGGGCGTCATGTCGGTATAGCCCAGTTCATTAAGATTGGATAACTGCTCTGCGGGCAGCGCGAGGGAAGAAAAAGAGGTTGTACTCACAGTGATTACTCTACCAAGGACGAGATAACGAAAGGTGACGCCGCGCTAAAAAGCGGCGCAGATATGCCGCAATCATAGCAGAGTTCGCCATCGTTGACCGATTTACCTCCCGTTCTGCAACGAAAACCGCGAGGCAAATCCTTTGTTCACCAAAAAGCCTTGTCCTTCCGGTGATAAAAGGTAGTTTGCCAGCAGCCGCGCCTCACGTCGGGCAGGCTTCATGACAGCCAGCATGTACTCGGCATCAATGCGATAGGGATCGGGTAAATGAACCACATGTAGATCCGATTGATTGAGCAATAACGGCAGATAGCTCGCATAGCCAATGTGCATATCGCTCTGCCCAGTCCGAATCAGGTAACTTCCCGCCGTCATCCCTGCCGGAATGGCATGATCAAGCGCTCCACCCACCAGCGGTTTCGCTTTGTCGCGCAGCTGATTTCCCCAGCCTCGATGCAGACGTTCAATGCGATCAAAGAGCTCAAACGCATAATCCCCTCCGGGATCGCTGCCAGGCGTCGAAGTTGAAAGCACAAAACGTGGGTCAAGGAGCGCCATCAGCCAGGATTGCGTGGTGAGTTCCGGCACGTTACGCATCACAATACAAAGGTGGTTGCGCGTAAACACGCTAGTTTCTTCCGCCAGCCCCAGCGCTTTCAAGCGTAAAGGGTGCGCACAGTTTGCCGAGGCGAAAATGTCCACCGCGTCACCGTGCATCACTTTTTCACTCAGTAGCTCAGCCGGGCCAAACGTCGGTATCACGTCCACCGCATAACGTTCGCTGAACGTCGCCAACAGCGGAGCAAATGCAAGGCGCAGGCTGCCCGCGGCATACAGGCGAAGGGGATCGGTCATGGTGGCTCCGTCATGGTCAATATCGGTATCAGCGCATAATAGGGTTGTGCCACGGTTTCCACGCACACCTGCCGCATCGGAATACCATACAGCTGCGACAGGTTATCCTCCGTCACAACCTCATCACAGCGGCCATAAAGATAGTGTTGATGATCCATCAGCAGCAGCGCCCTATCGGCAATGGCCAGCGCATGCGAAGGATCGTGCGTGGTTAGCAGGATGCTCAAGCGCTGCGTTTTAGCCAGATGCGTCAATAACCGCAGCACCTGCGCCTGATTTTGCACATCAAGCGCCGCCGTCGGCTCGTCCAGAATCAGCGTCTGGCACTCCGAGGCTAATGCTCGTGCGATTAAGACGAGCTGCCGCTGCCCGCCGGACAACGCGCTAAACTCACAATCGGCAAGGGGTGCAATTCCCAGCATAGTTAGCGCGTTCCGGGCAACGGTAATGTCATGTGCAGAAGGCATGGCAAACAGCCGAACACGTGCCGCACGCCCCATCAGTACCATATCCAGAACGCTATAAGAAAACGGCGGTGTGAATATCTGCGGCACAAAACCAATGTGTCCATCGCGCTGGATCGTCCCAGAAAGCGGCGATAAATGCCCCATCAGCGTATTCAGCAGCGTCGTTTTCCCTCTGCCATTCGCGCCCAGAATTGCCGTAATTTCCCCTTCCTGACAGCGCAAATTCAGCGGTGAAAAAAAGCCCTTTCCCCGTTGGTAGCCATATACCAGTTCTTCCGTCGATAGCCTGATGGTCGGCATGCTAGCGTCCTCTACTCTGCCGCTGCGTTTTATGCAGTCGCTGTGTTTTATACAGCAGCACGGCAAAAAGTGGCGCGCCAAGTAGCGCCGTCAGAATACCCAGCGGAATTTCCGCTTCACTGAGATTGCGCGCCAGATCGTCCACCAGCACCATAAATCCTCCTCCCAGCCACAGCGACACCGGCAGCAGGCGACGATGATCGGCCCCTACCAGCCTGCGTGCAACATGGGGAATCACCAGTCCAATCCAGCCAATGCTGCCGCTGACCGCCACCTGCGCGGCGACTATCGCGGCACACAAGCTCAAAATCAGCCAGCGCAAGGGCTGCACAGCGACACCCAGCGCACGCGCATCCTGCTCGCCCATCGACAACACATTGATGTGCCAACGCAACCGAAGCAGCAATCCCCCCACAAGAGCTAACGGCACCGCCATGGTCATCAGCGAGTTCCAGTGTGCGGTGGCAAAACTGCCCAACAGCCAGAAAACGATGCTCGGCAGCTTTTCTTCGGTATCCGCCAGATATTGCATCAGACTGACCAGCGCGCCAAAAAAGCCGCTGAGGATGACGCCAGCCAGAATCAGGATCAGGATCAGCACGTTCTGCCTGCCGAATGCAGCGGCCATCATGAAAATTAGCAAGAGCGCCAGCATGCCGAACGTAAACGCAGACAGCAGCAAAAGCAGCGGCGTCCAGCTTAATAGAATCGCCAGCGTGCCGCCGAAGGCCGCGCCAGCGGACACGCCGATGATATGTGGATCGACCAGCGGGTTACGGAAAACGCCTTGCAGCGTGGCGCCACTCAGCGCCAGCGCCGCACCTGCACACCAGGCGAGTAGCACGCGGGGTAAACGCACGCTCCACACCACTTGCCGTTCGATATCGCCAAGCATCGGATTGTTGCCAGACAGTGGCTCGATAAGGAGCTGGACGATGCGCCACGGGGATAAGCTAAAACGCCCTATCCCCAATGAGCACACGGCAATCAACAGCGTGAACACCACCACCGTTAGCAGCGTGATCCGGTAGGTGCGATAACTCATTGCGCCGCGGAGGTGTCCGCACGGTAGTCCATGCGGTAGAAGCGTTGGTAATACGCATCGGCGGCTTTTTGCATATCGATATCGGCAAAGCGCTCAGGGTACAGCTTTTTCGCCATCCACAGTTCACCAATCGCTAATGCTTCCGGCATCGGGTAACCCCAGGCTTTGGCGTATTCCGGCATCAGATACACGCGATGCTGTTTCACCGCATCAATCGCCTGCCAGGCCGGATCGTTAACGATCTGCTTCACGACATCCGGATAGCGATCCTGCACGAAAATTACCTCTGGATTCCAGGACAGCACATTTTCAATCGACACCTGTTTGAAGCCTTTTATCGATGCCGCCGCTACATTCAGCGCCCCTGCGTGTGACATCATCAGGCCGGTATATTTTCCTGAACCGTAGGTTGTCAGATCAGGGTTAGCCATATACACGCGGATTCGTTTCTCTTCTGGAATAGACGCCAGACGTGCACTCACGTTTTGCCGCTGCGTAAACGTATAGTCGATCAGCGCTTCCGCCTGTTTCTGACGCTCAACCACATCACCAATCAGCCGAATCCCTGCCTTAAGCCCTTCGTTATACGCCGCGTTTTCATCACCCATCGTAGGATTGATTTTGTCGGCTTCTCCCGGCTGATCCTGACGCAGCGAGATCGCCACAACAGGAATACCCGTCCGCTCAATCTGCGCAATCATTTCCGGCGGCGCATAGTTAGCGACAAAAACCACCTGCGGCGACAGCTTCAGCAGGCTTTCAATATTGACCTGCGTGAGATCGCCCGGCATTGGCAAATCCGCCAGACGCGGAGCCAGCCGCACATAATGCTCGCCCAGCTGTTTCTTCCAACTGGAAAGTACACCCACGATGCTCTCTTGTGCATCCAACTGCACCAGCAGATTTAAGGTTTGATGCTGCAACACCACCACGCGATTAACGTGGTCGGGAATCGTTACATTGCGCCCGAGTTGGTCGGTCACCTGACGCGCCGCCCAGGCGTTAGAAAACACCAAAAACAGCCCGGCAACCCACAGCGTGTAGCCAAATTTCTTTATCATGTTGGTATCCTGATTTTCGCTATATATAAAATGATACAGCGATAGCGACAAAGAAAATACTGATCTCGCTCATAATAATATTTAGATACCAATTTTGGGGTAGATCAACCCGGATTGGGTTTTCTGCTAAATAACCAGCGGCGATTTATTCTTCAAAATATTAGTCAGATAAACTGAATTATTACGTTAAAAAAATGATATTTATTCTCACTATTAATCGCGTAGAGTGCTTCTATTACTGATCTATATACCCTTGCTGTGCAGGACGAATAGGCTAAATATTTGTCTGAATATAAGGATAAGTACCCTATGAAGAAGATTGGCTTTTTATCATTCGGCCACTGGGCCCCGTCGCCGCAGTCTGGTACCCGTTCCGCGGCTGATGCACTACTGCAATCTATCGACCTTGCCGTTGCCGCTGAAGAGTTGGGGGCTGACGGCGCCTATTTCAGGGTGCACCATTTTGCCCGCCAGTTGGGCTCACCTTTCCCACTGCTGTCCGCGATTGGGGCGAAAACCAAAAGCATTGAGATTGGCACTGGTGTCATCGATATGCGCTACGAAAATCCGCTGTACATGGCTGAAAACGCCAGCGCCGCCGATCTGATCTCTGGCGGGCGCTTGCAGCTCGGCATCAGCCGTGGCTCGCCAGAACAGGTGATCGATGGCTGGCGCTATTTTGGCTACCAGCCGACAGAAGGGGAATCGGAAGCGGATATGGCACGGCGTCATACCGAGGTGCTGTTGGATGTACTGCGTGGCGAGGGGTTTGCAAAACCGAATCCGCAGCCCATGTTCCCTAATCCACCCGGCCTTTTGCGTCTGGAGCCTTATTCTGATGGGTTACGTGAACGAATCTGGTGGGGGGCCGGATCGAATGCCACGGCAGTATGGGCAGCGAAGCTGGGCATGAACCTGCAAAGCTCCACGCTAAAGGATGACGAAACAGGTGAACCTTTTCATATCCAGCAGGCACAGCAAATTCGTGCCTATCGAGCCGCCTGGGCTGAGGCTGGGCATACACGCACGCCACGCGTCTCCGTCAGCCGGAGCATTTTTGCCCTGATGGATCACCGCGATCGCGCCTATTTCGGCGGAAGCAGTAACGATAGCGACAAGGTGGGTTTTCTGGATGAAAACACGCGCGCGATTTTCGGTCGCAGCTATGCCGCCGAGCCGGACACACTTATCCAACAGCTAAAACAGGATGAGGCGATTGCCGAAGCGGATACACTATTGCTCACGGTGCCGAATCAGCTGGGCATGGATTATAATGCGCATGTAATCGAATCAATCCTGAAATATATTGCCCCTGCGATGGGGTGGCGAGCGTAGTCCTGTAGCCTAACGCATTCAAGCCTATCCAATAGGTGGCAAACCAACGATAACACCATCAAAAATCGGGAAGATTTAGGGGCTATTTTCACTCGAATCCTCCCGGTTTTCCCAGCCTCTGAAACGGTTCAACGCTTTTTAATGCTATTTTGAAAATATAGTTTCTGGACCTCTTGAATTCCCCCCCTCACTCGGCGTAGATTTAGCGCCGATCCCGTCATAACTGGTGTGACTCTGGTGATGACAACGGGAAAGATTACCCTTCGGTGACATCACCGGCAGCGTAATTATTTCCTTCCATAATAAAACGCACAATCGGGATCGTTGCTGGCGTGGTTTCTGCTGGAGAATAAATCGGTGAAGTATTTTTTTATGGGTATCTCATTCTGTTTAGTCGTTTGGGTGAGTACCTTTATGCTGATGGTAGAATAACCTGTCATTTGCCCGGCAAAGATTTATTCATTGAAGGGCACACACAGATAAAGATAAAAAAGGCTGATGGTATTTATACCCTCAGCCTATTTTTATGCCTGCCGATCTATGTTCAGCCGATGACTATTCAGTCGATGATTCGTATTACCTTTGTCATTTTCTACAGATTCAATCCGTTCATTATCACGCCAAATACCCCGCCCATTGCCAGCCAGGGGCCAAAGGCCAGCGGTTTAGCCGTATCCTCTTTACGCAATCCGCGCCAGACGAGAGTAACAACCAACCCGCTCAGCGCCGCCACCAGAACCAGATTCGGCAATGCCTGCCAGCCCAGCCAGGCCCCCAACGCAGCCAGCAACTTAAAATCACCGTACCCCAGCGCCTCTTTGCCCGTTACGTATTTGAATACCCAATAAAGTAGCCACAGAGATAAATAGCCGGCCATCGCGCCGACTACGGCATCACTCAATGGGACAAAGGTCTCCGACAGATTAAACAGCAGCCCTATCCACAGAAGCGACAGCGTAAGCACATCCGGCAGCAGCAGCGTTTTGATATCAATAACGGTCAGTACCAACAGGAAGGACAGCAGAATCAACGCCCCCCACAGCGCCATACCGGGCAGCCAGAGTAAACCTGCCGTCAGAAAAGCCAACATGGTGATGACTTCCACTAGCGGATATTGCACAGACACCGATTGATGACAACAGCGAGAGCTGCCACGCAACCACAGCCAACTGAATAGCGGGATGTTATCCTTCACCGCAATAGCCTGCTGGCAGTGTGGGCACGACGAAGGCGGCCACCACAGGTTGTAGCGCGTATCAGGATCGGAATCGGCCATGCCCGTTTCAAGCTCGATGTCCTGCCGCCAGCGACGCTCCAGCATAATCGGCAAGCGGTAAATCACAACGTTCAAAAAACTGCCAACAATCAATCCCAGCACGCCCAGCGATCCAAACCACCATGCCGGAAACAGCTGTGCAAATTCCCTTAAATCGTCCACGTTAGTCCCTGATTGTTGATAAAGAAATGGTATGAATGAGCGGTTTATTTTTGCAATTGACGACACAGCAATGACAACGAACGTTTTTTCTTACAACGATCATGTCTATTACAGCAAGCGCCCTTGAAAATTCAGCGTTCTGGCACCCTGTTCATCGGCTTTACCGGTGGTTGCCAGCAGCTTTTTCATCGTCGCGGGTAAGTCATTTCCGCTACTCAACCGCCCCGTGAAACGATATTCACCTTTCGGGGTGACGCTGCCTTTGCCAGACAATTGCAGATGTGAGGAGGTCTGCCGCAGGTTCGCTTCTAGCGCGCCTTGCTGGCAGCGTAACGTGGCCTGAGGCGTAGCGAGCACCAGTCCGCCCAGCGGCGTTTTCACCCGCGCCCCCGGCCAGGTTATATTGGCATCCAGCGACTGACAGCCTGAGCGGTCTACCGTCGCCTCTTGCAGATTGAGCTGCACGTTTCCTTCTGCGCCGATTGGCACGATAAAACGCAGATGGCTGAATAAATAGCCCGCTGGCACAGAAAGCTGCCATTGATAAAACTGCGGCTGCTGCCAGCCGCGAATGATCCCGCGACCTGCAATGCCTTCCGGGTTTTTAAACGCGATTTCCAGCGCGGGCATAAAATCCGAGAAGGTGATATTCCAGTGCACATCGTCCAGCGTTAACGTGCGCCAGCTAAACCGTTGCAGGTTCCCCTGCCACAGCGTTCCGGCTGCCTCTGCAACCACCATTCCAGTTGGCAGCGGCACGGCGGTGAGCAAGCGGGCAGGCGCATAGCTCGCCAGGAACAGCCCGTAGGCCAGAATCATAGCGATACCTGCGCCAATGCCGGATTTAAGCGTCATCCGCCCGTTCCAGCATCAGTCTGGTAACATCCACCATTCCGGGGCTTTGCTCGACGGCATTCACATCCAGCGACACCACTTTTACGCCATTTTTCTGTTCCAGTTCGCCAAGCCAACGCAGCAGACTATTAAAATCACTCTGCCCCAGCGTCACCGATGCCTGACTGCCCTGCGGCTGCAAACGTACAACGCTGAGTCCGTAACGCTTGGTGCTTTGCGAAATCAAAATCGGCAGACTGACGTCGCGCTGACTATTGTCCCCCTGCGCCTGATTGCCCTGCGGAATCGATGAGGCCTGTTTCTGCATCCAGTTGACGGTCTGCTGCTCGCGGGAAATCGTGCGCTCCCACAGATCTTCCCGCGCCTGCCAAGGCTGGAGAATAGCGTAATACACCAGACAGAGCAGAAGCACCGCCGCGCACACGACCATAAGCTGACGCTCGCGCGGGCTCATCGCCTGCCAGCGTTGCCGTAATTCATTCATTGCTGGCTCCTTAACGTTAAGCGGCCTTCAACCCGATCGTTTTCCTGCCGCATCTCTCCCGCCTGTACCTGATAATAAGCGGCAGCCTGCTGCTGAAATTGCTCGAGTTCCTGATATGACGTGCCCTGCAACGCCAGCCGGAATTCACCCGCTGCGCCGTCGTAAGACAGCGACTGAATTTTGATCGCGCTATTCTGTGTCATGAGCTGCTGTAAGGGGTTCAATTGATCCAGCAGCGCTTTCCCTGCGCCTCCGGCGGCCGTACGTTGCAGGTGCTGCTGCATCTGCGCGCGCGGGTTAACGACATTCGTCTCGGAAGGGAAAATCTGCCGATAGACGCGCACGCTTTCCTGTCGCCAATGTTCAGACTGTTGATAAAGCTGGTAATGCGCCCAGCCAGCATCCGCCACAACCAACAGCAGGTAACAGGCAAACGCGATCCCAACGCCGCGCCACGGCAGCAGGGTGTTTTGCCAGGCTTTCTCCGGCGCATAGTCGCCTTGTCGCAGATCGACCGAGGCAGGTAAGTGCGCCGTTGCCGCCAGTGTGAAGAGATCCGTTTCCGGCTGCGCTTTCCATTCGCCCTCTTCCTGCCATTCGTACTGCGCCAGCTCACCGCCGACCGATGCAGCGCTGTAGCTGTATATCGCAGGCAGCGGCATAGACGCTTTCAGCAGATCACTGCACCAGGAGGACTCCGCCGCCATCGCATGGCCCGTCGGCTGGCGAAACAGCCACATGTCATCATGCTGCAACGCGCTCCAGCCATCCTGATGTTTCGGCAATACGCGGGCGTCAGGCAATAACGTATCAACGCTGAGGCCCAGCGCATCACACTGTGCCAGCCAGCGCTGCATCCGGTTTTTTTCCACCACAGCAACCGCGCCATCATCGCCGTGAATTTCCAGCACGGCAAAATGCAGTTTTTCAATTTCCGTCGCTAGCTGATCTTCCAGCATAAACGGCACGACCTGCGTCAGCTGACGCCGAGCCTGTCGGGGCAGCGTCAGGGTATAAAACGTCACGTCAGTGGCCGGAACCAGAACACGGGTAAATGCCACGGACGGATAGGCCGCTAGCGATTGACGAACCTGTTCGACGCTACCGCGTCCCTGACTCAGTAAATTTTCCCCATTAGATGAACGCACCTGCCATTCGATCTCTCCCAGTTCTTCTACCGGAAGACGAACAATGAGGCACGGATGTCGAGCGACCGTTCCTCGATTTAATGGGGCTTTTGCGGCTTTTCGCTTCCATTTTCCCGCTATTTTCATGGATTCACCGTCCTATATCCTCCATATTGCCGCTGCACGACCTGTACCTTTTGTCCACTCAGATGAAGCAAGCTACGTTGATGAAAATCGCTGTCGCCGACACGCACCTGAAGTTTTACAAAGAACCATTCACTTTTTACTGCCAGCACTCGCTGCGCGGTATTTTTACTATTCGGGGGCAATAACCCGGTTTGTTGCAGAACTTCAATACTTGCCCACCCCATACGTGGGCGCTGCTGCACCAGCGCTTTTGCCTGCGACATCGTCATTTCGTTCAGGAACACGGCAGATAACAGCGGGGCATCAAATTCGGTTAGCGTGTTGATATTAATGGACATCGCATCCACCGGCAGCGCACAGACATAGGGCAGTAACCGACGATAGAGATCGCTGTCAATGCCATACACTGAGCGTAATTCACTGATTTCACTCATTCTCTGATTCGCGGTACGATAAGGCACTGGCAACGCAGCATAGACTTCATCTTCTGCGCCGTTCGCCGATGGATAGTTATCCGCATCAATCCAGTCACGCACCGCTGCGGTAATTTTTTCTGCACGATCCGTTTCCTCACCCAGATTTTTCAACAGCAAACGAAAAACCTGTGCCGGATAAGGTGTCTTCACCAGCGTGCTTTCGTTATCCACGCCTTGATTGATCGCATTTACGTTAAAGCAGGTACGCGCATCAGTAATCTGGCCAGTGATTTCGCCACCGTCCACGGGGAAACGCAGCCCCGGCTGCGACCAGTTCTGTCCGGCAAACGTGCGCCCCGGCATATTCCGCGCATCGCGCTGTAATATCTGTCCGCTTAGCGTTTCCGCCCCTAATGCGTACCATTTCGCCTGCTGACGGCTCAAATGACTTTCGGTGCGCAAGAACGCTTTACCCGTGCGTTCCGTAATCACCGCGGCAATCGTCACCATTAACGCCAGAATCAGGAGCACCACCAGCAGTGCCGCGCCGCGCTGACGCGACCTCATTTAACCGGCCCGGTGGTAATTAAGAACATACGCGACATTTCTCCGTAATCCCTTAAGGTCAGCACCACTTCGATTCCTTGTGGCAATTGCGTAGTGTTGTCCCAGCGATCGCGCCAGGTTTTATTGCTGAAAAAGCGCAGGCGGAAGCCGTCGACCTCGGTGAGAAGCGGTTTTACGCCGGGATCGAGCCCTTCAATCGGGTCGGGAGTCACATGCGTTAACCGTTCCAGCGTGTGTTCCCGCAGCCGATAGGCAACAGGCTGAAGTTCAGAGCGCGGCAGAATGCCAAACGGGTTTTGCCACCCATTGCGCATAAAGCTGACGCCCCAGTCATCACTTTTTAACTGATCGCGACCGGCGTAAAACATCGAGGTACTTCCTCTGCTGCCGCGAGCGATCATCTGGGAAAAATCGTTGTCCATTTGTGAAAATGCGCGCTGTATTTCGGCCAGACGTTCGGCTTTGCGCTGCGAAATTTCATCATTACGCATCACGCCGTTCAGCACCTGAAACGCGCTGAGGCTCAGCGCCGCAAAAATAGCGATCGCCAGAATCATCTCCAGCAGCGTAAACCCCTGCTGACGTTTCTGTCGCACGGGCTCTCGTACCCTTTTTGTTTGGCTGCACATCCTTGTCTTACTAAACATTATTGCTTCACCACATAGGTGCGCAGGGAGGCATCGGCGGCAAAGGCGTCTTTATTACGTCGCACTTCCACATCCAGCGCTTTGGTCTGAGGGTCACCGGTCTCTACGCCCTGCCAGCGCCAATGCCAGCGCAGGCCAGCGAACTGCGTCTCGCCTCTCACCCACGATGCTTCCGGCCAGCGTTGTTCCAGTCGCAGTTGAACCTGCTGGTTTTCCGCCACCCAGCCTGCAAACGTCTTCTCTTCCAGCCGGCTCAGGCTGCTTGCCTGTCTGGCTGTCGTTTGCAAAACAGCAATGCCTGCCAGCGCAAAAACACTCAGCGCGACCAGCACCTCCACCAGCGTCATCCCTTTCTGTCGTCTCATCGTTTCTTACCCTGACTCATCGACGTCACAAATCGTCCGGTGTTATCCACCTGGAGCCAATTCGAGAGTGCTTTGTTTTCAGATTTAACGAGGAGACGGAAAGGCGTAATTTCGCCACCGGGCAAAATCAGGATATCGGGATCGTCACCACTCTGCGTTTTATCCACTTTTTTCCCATCGGCCTGCAGTAGCTCAAGCCGTAATGCCTCGGGCAGCGTCGCCGAGGCGCTCACCCGATGCGGTTGCCACGGCTGCCACTTGTAGCCCTGCCAGCGATCGCCGCTCGGGATCGGTATCCCTTCTGATGCAGCGGGTCGCTGGAGTTGATAAAACTGCCAGCGATCGGGATGAATACGCACACCCAGCATGTATTCATTAACCTGACTGCTTTCAGCGGCAAATTCTAACTGCGCCTGAAAACGAGCCAACTGCCAGGCGCTGTCATTCTGGCGCTCGGGAGGAAACGCCATAACCACCATGCCAGCGGCAATGCCAGCCAGTAACACGACCAGCATCATTTCCAGCAGGGTAAACCCCTGCTGCTTCCTCGTTGACCGCTTCATTGCGCTTTTGCCGTCCTTTTCCCGCTGCCATTGATAGCAACTACCCACAACAGTCATTTACAGTTGTCATCCAACAACCATCATCAATAAAGACAGGCAGAGCACCGCATGCCTTTATTTCTTATCAAGATTCCAGTTGCCGATGTCATCTTCCGTTCCCGGCATGCCATCAGGCCCCAGAGAGAAGATATCGAGCTTGCCGTGCTGACCAGGGTTCAGCAGCTGATAGTCCGTGCCCCACGGATCCTGCGGCAGGCGGCGAATATAGCCATCGGCTGGGTAGTTACGCGGTTCAGGCTGTACCGTCGGCTTCGTTACCAGCGCCTTCAGCCCCTGCTCGGTGGACGGGTAACGGTTGTTATCCAGCTTGTACATGTCGAGTGCGCTTTCCAGAGACACGATATCGCTGACGGCTTTTTGTCGATCCGCCTTTTCCTTATTCCCCATCAGATTGGGCACAACCAGACTCGCCAGTACGCCGAGAATGACAATGACCACCATAATCTCCAACAGGGTAAAACCACGCTGACGATTACCGCTCTGACCATAACTATTTTGTCCACAACCACGCTGAGACTGTTGCATCCTTACTTTCCCTCATTCAATTGTTGGTTCTCTTACGAACTCATTAACGTATTCAGTTGCAGAATCGGTTGTAAAATCGCGAGTACGATAAACAACACCACCGCCGCCATGCTGACCACCAGCAGAGGCTCAAATAGCCCCAGCGCCAGCGTCATCTGCGAACTGAATTCCCGATCCTGATTATCCGCCGCCCGCTCCAGCATGCTGTCCAGCTCGCCGCTGCGTTCACCGCTGGCGATCATATGGCGCATCATTGGGGGAAAGAGCGCCGTCTGTTCCAGCGCTTTGTGCAGGCTGACTCCCTCTCGTACCGCATCCGTCGCCAGCGAGAGCCGATGGCGGGCATAGTCATTACTCATGACATCGCCGCTAATGCGCATCGCCTGTAGTAACGGCACCGCACTGGCGTTAAGAATACTGAGCGTCCGCGCGTAGCGTGCTGTATT
This sequence comes from Pectobacterium sp. CHL-2024, assembly GCF_044751765.1. Classification (NCBI taxonomy): domain Bacteria; kingdom Pseudomonadati; phylum Pseudomonadota; class Gammaproteobacteria; order Enterobacterales; family Pectobacteriaceae; genus Pectobacterium; species Pectobacterium sp. CHL-2024. Next base: position 167,450 of record NZ_JBIXKO010000002.1, read on the forward strand.
TAAGCCACGCGCTATGCGGCCGATCAGCGGTAAATGCAGCAGACGGCGATGAAAACTGATGCGCCGCTTTTCCTGCCGCAGCATCACGCGGAACGCCATAAACCCAGCCAGCAATGCCAGCAACATCCACGGCCCAAACGTGCGCACGGCATCGCTCATCCCCATCAACACGCGAGTTGAAAGCGGCAGCGCCTGCTTCATATGAATAAATTGCTCGACGACTTTCGGCACCACGACGGACAGCAAAATGCTGACCACGGCAATCGCGACCACGGTTAACACACACGGGTAGATCATCGCCTGCTGAATGCGGCTGCGCATCTGTTGGCGCTGTTCGGTGTAGTCCGCTAATCGGTTCAACACGGCATCAAGGTGACCGGACGTCTCGCCTGCGGCGACCATCGCGCAATACAGCCGTTCGAAGCTGCTGGGGAAGCATTTCATGGCATCGGCCAGCGAGTGACCTTCCATGACTTTGCTGCGCACCGCCGCCATCAACTGGCTCAGCTGTGGTTTTTCACTCTGTTTTGCCACCGCATCCAGCGCTTCTTCGAGCGGCAACGACGCGGCCACCAGCGTGGCCAACTGGCGAGTCAGCAGCGCCAAATCTGAGGTGCTGATCCGAATTTTGCGACGGAGGGAGAATCCTGTAGAACCGGATTTCTGCTGGTCGCCTCGGTTTTCATCAACCGACAGCGGCACCAGCCCGCGCTCCCGCAATAGCTGACGCGCCTGTCTGGCAGAGTCGGCCTCCTGAGCGCCACGGCATTTTTTCCCCTGCGCATCCAGCGCCTGATAGTGGTACTGTGCCATATCATTCCTCTTTGGTTACGCGGATCACTTCTTCCCAGGTCGTGAGCCCCGCCAGTACCTTATCCAACCCGTCCTGACGGATAGTCGTTCGACTCCCCCCCAGAATCTGCGCAATCGCCATTTCACCGTCACTGCGGTGGATCGCGGCACGAACGTCGTCATTAATCAGCACCAGTTCATGAATACCGATACGTCCCCGGTAGCCAGTAAAGCTACACTGCGGACAGCCAACGGGATTATGCAGCAGCGTACCGGGCGCGATCCCCATCTGTTCAGCCTGAACCGGATCGACCGGCTGCGGCTGACTACAGTCAGAACACAGCGTCCTGACCAGACGCTGCGCGAGTACGCCCAGCAGAGAGGTTGACAGCAGGAATGGCTCGACGCCCATATCCTGCAAACGAGACAGCGCGCCCAGCGCACTATTGGTATGCAGTGTGGATAACACAAGGTGGCCGGTCAGTGAGGCCTGCACGGCAATCTGCGCCGTTTCACCATCACGGATTTCCCCCACCAGCACGACGTCCGGGTCCTGACGCAGAATGGCACGCAGCCCGCGGGCAAACGTCATATCGACCTTGGCATTGACCTGCGTTTGCCCGATGCCTTCCAGTTCATACTCGATGGGATCTTCCACCGTCATGATGTTACGTTCTGACGCATTCAGGCGGCTGAGCGCAGCGTAAAGCGTGGTACTTTTCCCCGATCCTGTCGGGCCGGTGACCAGAATAATGCCATGGGGACGATGGATCAGGCTGTCCAGCAGTTGTCGATTGCGTTCCGACATGCCCAACAGTTCAAGATCGAGCTTAACGCTGTTTTTATCCAGCAAGCGCAGCACGACGCGCTCACCGTAATTCGACGGCAGCGTGGAGACACGAACGTCAATCGCTCGTCCCCCCACTCGCAGCGCCATACGTCCATCCTGCGGAATACGCTTTTCCGCAATATCCAGCTTTGCCATGACCTTGATACGCGACACCAGCAGCGACGCCAGCTTACGCTGTGGACGCAAAATCTCACGCAGTACGCCGTCAACGCGGAAGCGGATCAGCAAATAGCGCTCATACGTTTCGATATGAATATCCGACGCTTTATTCTTAATCGCTTCGGTCAACATGGCGTTGATGAGGCGGATAATCGGCGCGTCGTCATCGGCATCGAGCAAATCGTCGCTGTCTGGTAATTCCTCCACCAGCGTATAAAAGTCCATTTCATTGCCGATGTCTTCCATCAGACGGCGTGCCTCTTCCGAGTCGCGCTGATAGCTAATGACTAATTGCCGTTCAAACTCATCTTCCGTAACGCGTTCAATCTTAAGCGAACAGCCCGCAATCCGACGCGCTTCCAGTAAGGCAGAGGGCGGCGTTTGCGCGACGCAAATCGTCTGTAGGCTCGCATCATTTTCCCGCTGCAACAGCAGAATTTGCTGCGATCTTGCATAGGCAAAAGGCAATATCGGGCGTAGCTCTATCATCTGGGAGGCAACGTCACTCATTTCCCGCCCGCCGGATAAAACGCCACAATAGAGGACTGAACCTGACGGAACGTATAGGCATTTCCACCTTCCGGCAAGCGCAGCAACTCGTTATTCAAGAGCCCCCCTTCGCTGCCGTTCACGTCTCGCTGCTTCTCCTCTTCCGCATTGAACGAGTGATACTTACTGGCAGAGGCGCTCTGGTATTGGCTGCGATCGCGAATAATGGAAGGACGGATAAACAGCATCAGGTTACGCTTTTTCGTTTCCGTGCTGTTGGAACGGAACAAATGTCCCAACACGGGAATATCGCCCAACAGAGGCACTTTACTCGCAGACTCATTGGTACTTTTATCCAGCAAGCCGCCCACCACGACGGTTTCACCGCTGCTGACCAGCACCGCGTTATTCACGGTACGCGTATTGAACGTTGCCCCCAGATCGGTGCTGCTGCTGGAGGCCGCATCTGCCACGCTGGAGACTTCCTGTTCGATTTCCAGCAGAACGGAGTCCCCTTCGTTAATTTGGGGCTTCACTTTCAGTTTGATACCAACCGTTTTACGTTCCACCGTTTGGAAAACGTTGTCGCCGGATGTCGTCTGCGAACCGGCCAATACCGGCACTTCCTGACCGACGTTAAACGTCGCTTCCATATTGTCCAGCGTCACGATACTGGGCGTCGCCAGAATATCGTTCTTACTGTTTTTGGACAGCGCCGTCAGCAACATGCTCCAGTTGCCCTGATAGAAACCGGCGGCAATCCCGTTGAAACCGCCAAGCGCCGTTGTCGCTGCCGTGCCAAGCGTTCCATCGCGTCGGAACTGATCCGCCCCCGCCATCATTGTCGTGATCGGTAATCCCGTATTCGTGAATTGCGTTACGCCGGCATTTTTATTCGCCCATTGAACGCCCAGATTCATACCATCGGCATCCTGCACTTCCGCGATGATCGCTTCGACCAAGACCTGCGGACGACGGATATCCAACTGCGCAATCACCTGTTCCAGATCGCGCATGATGTCCGGTGCGGCATTCACAATCAGCGAGTTGGTTTGTTCGTGTGCCTTAATCGAAATGTCTTTGCGCAGCGCAGGCAGCGCATTTTGCTGATCGGTTTGGATACTGTCGCCAACGCCGGTGAGCACTTCGACCAGATCGGTAGCCTTGGCGTATTTGAGGTAGATAACTTTGGTGTTGCCCTGTACCGCCTGTTGGCGATCGAGCTGCTTGACCATATCAATCACGCGCTGGCGTGAATTCGGCTCGCCGCGCACCAGCACTGAGTTGGTTCGCTCGTCCGCCACCACATTGGCGGTCAACATGCCGGGCAAGGCGGATTTCTCATCCATCTTGTTCAGCTCATTCACCATCTTCACCACTTCCGTTGAGGAAGCGTAAGACAGCGGTATGCTAGTCACATTCCGATCGCCCGTCTGATCAACCCGTTCGACAATCGTCATCAGTCGCTGGATCACCCCCGCACGGCCAGTCATCAGCAGCACGTTCGACGGTTCGTAATGCACCACGCTCCCGGCACCGGCGTTGTCATTCAACTGGCGCAGCAGCGGTGCCAAATCACGTGCGGCGACGTTGTTGACGGGCACGACGCGCGTCACAACCTCATCACCAACGCCCGGCTGTGCATCCGTGGCCAGCGGCATAGACGTCGATTTCGCATCCTTCGAGCGAATGATTTTCAGAACGTTGTTATCCATCGGAATCACGGTGAATCCATAGACATCCAGCACGCTCAGGAAGAACTGGTAATACTGTTCTTCATTCATCATGTCATAGCTGCGTACGGTAATCGTTCCGCTGACCGACGGATCGATAATGACCGTCTTATTCAGATTCTTACTGACGGTATTAATAAACTCCTGAATATCGGTGCCTTTAAAACTGGCGGAGAATTCGGCGCTCCACGCCAATGATGAGGCCATCAGCAAAACGCTCCCGCTGAGCAATAACATGCTCTTACGGCGTACATGACTAAGCCACTGGTTTTTATTCTTCGAAAAAACCTGACGCTTAAAAAATCCCTGTCCCTTGCTAAACAAATTAGTGGTCTCCATCCAGTGCCAGATATATATCCTGCTGTTGACCATCACGTTCGACGGTCAAATTAAATTTGCTCATCCCGGCTAACTGCGCCATCGCCTGCTGTGCCTGATCCGCATCGCGTAAATCCATGCCATTTAATGACACAGCGAGATCGTTATCCTGCAAACCTGCGCGGTAGAAAAGATCGGGATTTTTGCCGGGGTTTAACTGATATCCTTTTAGTACTTCTTCTTCCGTGACGGGAGAAATGGTCAGGTAGTCCTGCGCCGAGAAGGGATCTTTTTGTATGTTCTCTTTCACCTGGCTAAAAGCGCCAGAAGACGGCGGTGCGTCGGCAGTGCTTTCCTCCTGATACAAATGCAGCGCTTCATAGCGCCCTTGGTACTGGAGCACGACACGATCGGCAGAGATAGTCACAATTTTGGCTTCATAGCCCGGAATGGCATCGCCGACGCTGCGACTGTATTGCTGACTATCTTTAGCGATAATGGCAATCGAACGCTTGGCGTCTCCACTCGCCAACACCCCAGTCAGGCTGATATTTAACGAGGTCAGAGGAATATCGCCGGATAATGCAGCGTCGTTAACCGCAGACGCATCTGCAGCGGGGGCATGGCCGAATAAAGTAAAATCACCCGGCGTTGCGGGCTTTTCTTTCGCCTGGGCAGGCGTGACCGACACGCCAACAATGCGTGAGTCTTCAGGGAGGAGAAAGCGCCAGGTCAATACGGCCAACTGCTGACAAATCAGCAGCAAAATCAGCCCCAACACAATACGTCGGATCAGTGGAGCGGGCAGTGACCGAAAAGTGGCAACCAACGAATTAAAAGACGGATCTTTGAAAGCTTGCAATCGTGCCATAGGTAATCATCCATAATACTCCCCACGCCGAGTAGCGTGGGGAAAATGCCTTATTCCGTTGCGGCTTCCCGGGTGATGGTCTCATCACCACTGGTCGTCAGCGCGGCATCATTATTTACACGGTCTTCGAGCCTGATATTTTCAATATGACCGAAATTCCAGGCTCCCGGTACATTCTCAAAAATGACATTTTTAAATTCACTGTTCTTCAGGAATGTGATGTCAGTAGCTTTTACATTTTTGAATTTTACATTCTCAAAATGTAAGCCTTGATGATAAGCATCACGTCCAAAAGAGAACTTATACGCATCAGCCATTTCAGCCACGGTCATCCCATCGACCATGATACTGTTTTTCTTCGCTGTACCATCAACCGTGACGTTGGAAACGGTCACATCACGGAACTGTGCGGGCTCAGCAGCAGGCTGGGTATCGTTCACGTCCGCTTTATATTTAATCGTGAACACAAACGGCTCGTTGACAATATCACGCATCGCGTTATTACGGAATACCACGTCACGCGAGCCACCCCCATAATAGGGTCGACTCTTCATGCGCAGGCCCACATCCGTCTTATTCATTACGTTATCTTCAGCAACAATTTTTTCAATCCAGGCACCGGTATGGCTACCCGTAACCACCGCACCATGCCCACGGCGGAAGTAGTTATTGAAAATCCAGGCACCGCTCTGCGCTTTTTGCCCCAGCGTTGCCACTTCGGCACCGTATCCCGCCGCAAAGTTTACGCTGTCATCACCCGTGTCAAAAAAGTTATTGAATACCATGACGTTCTGGCTGTTGCCGAATTCAATGCCATCCGCATTATTCGCGTCATACGTCGTGTGAACCAACGCATTCATCGCCACATTTTCGGATTCCAGCACCATCACACCATGGTATGCCGGGTTCAGAATCGTCAGCCCTTCCAGATACATATTGCTCACACCACGCAACGTCATCAGGCTGGAGCGGCGGTTTTTGTACGCCTCATCCAGTAGCATTCCTTCATCAACGGCTTTTGCCGTTTGGTCTTTTGCCAGAATACCGTCACTGCTGACATTGGTGGCTTTACTCGCACGATAGAGCGGTAAGGTGTTATTTAACTCATCAGTTTCAGTAATGTTTGTGTCGCTGGCTTTAATGCCGCGCAGCCAGCCGTTGCCATCAATGGTGCCCTGCCCGACGATACGAATATTTTTAAAGGTGCCTGCATGGCTGCTGCCCTGATCGTCCGCTTCCAATACGTTAATCAGAGAAGGCGGACGCTTCGGCAATTTAGGTGAACTGTAAGGGTAGAGATAGTAGCCGCGGGCGAGCGGGTAATCGTCACCGTTTGCCGATCCCAGCAATGTGGCACCTTTCGCGACTTCGAACGTCATGTCGCTGTGCAGGAACAGCGCGCCGGTTTTAAACGTTCCCCCCTCAACCACGACCTTACATCCTTTCGGATACGCGGCTGGCGTACAGTCATCAATCGCCTTCTGAATCGCCACCGTGTCGTTGGTTAAGCCATCCCCTTTCGCACCATAGTTGGTCACATTCAGTGAAGCTGGCGTCGCCGTCGTTTTCTGCACGACGGTTTCACTATCAACGGATTCTTTGCCGTCGTCATAAAGCGCGCGCACCGTGAAGCGGTATTCCGTTTCAGGCGACAGATTATCAACCTTGAAATTATGGAAGCTGACGCGGACATGCCAGTTATCGGTATCAATCGAATTGTAGAAATTATCGATATAGGGCTTGGCCGGCGAATGAGTGTTCTGGTTATCAATGGTTCCGCCCAGCAAGGTTCCATTCATATAGACACGGTAATCCTTAATGCCAGCGGCAGGTTTGGTCGGTTTTTCCCAGGCAAGTACCACGCTGCGGTCATCATAAGCCAACGTCGGCACTTTAAGATTTTGTGGCGCGGCGGAACGATCAACACCGACATCCGGCGTTGAGTCGCTATCGCTGCATCCGGCAATCAGGCCGCTCAGAACCAATGTTGCGCAGAGCGTAAGGCGAGTACGAGGTAAAAAGTCAGTCATAGCATTTCCTGTATTTTTACTATTATTTTGCCCGATGTATTTCGCCCTACGGCAGGGTAGTTGCCACAGAGCGAAACCTATCGGCAGAGGGTTTACAGATAAAAATCAAATAAAAAAATAACGGGTTGAATCAGGCGATTCACGGCAGAGAAATATCCAGTTTCCCCGCTCCGGCATTGTCCAGGACGTATTTCTCAACGGCGGCAATGGATTTCCCGGCGCTATACGCATAAGGCGGGCTCCATTCCAATTCATTGGTGCAGGTTTCCAGCGCCCATGCGGGTACCGCTTTGCCAGAATTCGTAGCGGCGACCTTCTCGGCTTCTTGCAATGTGCTGCATTTGTCTAATGCGATTTGATTCAAATTGCTTGCCGGATTGCCATTGAACCAGGAGCCGTTGTCTTTGAATTTGCTTCCTTTGTAGGCACCGATGATCAGATTTTCATCCGCGCCGCCGCCCTGGAAATTAAACACGTTACTTTCGGAAAGAATGGATGAATCGAAGCCCATCCCAATGGCATACAGAATGGGGTAATTTGTATCCGTTGCCCCGCGATGGTAGTTATTCAGCAAATGCACCTGACCAAAGCGCACACGCGGTGAACGCTGCACGCTGTTGTCCCATAAATTGCCTTCAAAAGTGATTCGGTATTCCCCTTTATCACCATCGCCGGAGCCAATTAATACCGTTTTGTCATGCTCGGCAAAAATGTTGTAGGAAATCGTCAGGTAGTCGGCACCGTCTTCAATATCCAGCAAACCGTCGTGGCGTTGGATATGTTTGCCAAATAGCACCGGTTCCTGATAGTCAGGGTGTTCACCATCCGTAAAGGTACAGTGATCAACCCAGACATTTTTACTGGCGTTAATCGACACGGAATCATAGCGCGCATTCCAGTTGCCTTTATCACCGTCGCCCGCATCCCAGGCAGGGGCGAAGTCACGCGGTGCCTGAAACGTAATATTACGGATAATGATGTTGCTGTTATCGGTTTTGCCAAACGTGTGACTTAAGGTGTTGAGGGATAAATAGCCTTCTACCAGTTTCGCTTCGCTACCCACGCCTAAAATCGTGGTATTCGGCGGTACCTGAAATTGAATCTGCGCCTTCTGGTTGTTGGCATACTGCGAGCGTTGACCATTTTGCTTTTTAAGCAGGCTAAGTTCAGCGCTAGCCGCCGCCGCATCGCTGCCGCCCGCATCCGCCGTCGCTTTCAACTGCGCCATATAATCCTGGTCGAACGCTTTGACGTATAAGTCAAAATCAAACGTCGTTTTATTCGGCTTGGTTTTATAATACTCAGCATCCGCATAGCGTCCATTGCCTAAATCATCGCCGCGGACCGTGCCTTGCCAGTAGATAATTTTGGGCTCTAATTTCGCCTTCAATTCCGCATCGGCATCGCCGGCGATATAACGAGGGCTGCGGATGTTATTTAATGCGTCTTTTAATTCCTGGCGGCTGGTGACGACATAAATACTATTTTCATGTGCGCCCTCGCCCCCCGTCGTTGCATAAAATTTACCATCCGTATTCTGATATTGCGCAGCCCAGCCAAACGGTGCCGTTTTCACCTGCAAATCTGGCGGAGCTGCTTCTGCCACTGGCTGCTGACTATTATCACACCCAGAAAGCACGAGCCCGGAAAGGGCAATAGCTACCGCACAGGTACGTAAACGACCAGTTCCAATAACCGCTCTAAACATTTTATCCCTCAGTATTTTTTAATTATTAAAATAGAAAAATAAATCCGCACAAAACCCTGCGATATTAATCGCATACTTTAAAAGTACTTTTATTCTTAATGTCGTGGCAGATTGGCACGTCCCTTATTGATAAAAAAGCAGTACACTATCTGTAGTAAAAAACCACATAATAATGCTGCCCATTTAGCACTCGGGACTGTTAATTAAATGATGATAGCACCACCCCACGCTGATTGATTATCGAACATAAAAAAGAAACGTTATACCTACAATGGTAAAACATGGTTTCATTAAAGCAAATTCACACGTTTTTTTTGCGACCCGCATCAAGATTCCATCTGTGATTATTATGACTATAATAGTTTTTAATCAAAATGGAGGAACTGTCACATAACCGAGAGATTCAGTTTTCTGGCTCTTTCTATTTTTTGCAAAATAAGGCAGACGGCACCATCCTACTCACCCGACTTTGGTTTATGATGTGGTGCTACACGACCTAAATACCCCCTAAAACACTTAAGGATAAGCGCGTGGATAACGCACCGGACGCAACGACACACTCACAGCCAGCACTGCTTGCCAGATACCCGATGCCCGGTTATCTGATGGTTATTTATGCTCTGCTTTTTACCGCACTCGGCTGGTTCAGCCACCAGCGCTGGGGGAGCCCTGCTTCTCCGACGACCGCTTTAGCGGCTCAAGCGACCACCTTGCCTGCGGCAGAAGAACAAACGCCAGCAGCACTCGCCGTTACACCTCATCAGGAAGAGGCCCATACCGATACACCCGCTTCCTCAGAGAAAAAGACCACGCTGCCGTTACCCGCCATCAGCAACGGTGAGATTCCGCCGCTGGCCTACAGCGCACATGTTTACACGTCGGATGATACCAAGCGCAGCATCACGCTCAACGGCCTGCAATTCCGCGAAGGGGATTCGCCAATAGAAGGGCTGACCATAGAACAGATCCAGCAGGATATGACCATTTTCAGCGTAGAGGGTGAGGTGTTTATTCTGGAAGCACTGGAAGATTGGCCAGGCGGAAAATTCAACGAAAATGAACGTTCCGCCGACAATCAAAGTGGAAGCGCTACGCCTTAGCTTTGGCTGCGAATGGCCTCAATAAACGGCGCCAATGTACGGTTAAATTCCGAACACTGCGCCTCTTTTGGCGTACTGTCTTTCAATAACCCTTGATACAGGCTTTCACTGCGCTGCGGTAAAGCCTGATAGCTCGCAACATTCCAGCCTCGTTGTTTCGCTACAGCCAACGCGACATTGGCAATCGTCGCATCATCAGGCAGATCGCTGCGGTTACACTTCGATTTGAGATAGCGGGTAGCCGCAACCAGCGACGCCAGTTGATTCAGTTGATCGTTAGGAGAAACCGTTACCGCAGAAGACTGGCCTGCCGCCGTTCCTTTTTGGGCAGACGTTCCTGTTTGCTGGCACCCGGCCAGCGTAACGCAAAGCAGCGTTAACGCAGAAATTTTAGACAGAGATAATGACATGACAAACTCATCCTGATTGAGATTAACGGTAGGCATTCTAGCAAATGATAAGCCGCTGTCACGGCATGTTTATGTGCTCCCAGTCAGTCGACTGGGAGCCGTGGTTATCAGGAAATGACTATCAGGCAGTCGTGCCCTTGCCGGGTAAGGATTTGGTGGTTGGCAGAAGACCGTCGGCACGGAACATGGCCTTAATACCGCGTACCGCCTGCCGAATTCGATCCTGATTCTCAATTAAGGCGAACCGAACATGGGTATCGCCATAATCGCCAAAGCCAATGCCGGGGGAGACGCAAACCTTCGCTTCCGACAGCAGTCGTTTGGCAAACTCCAGCGACCCCAGATGCGCATAGGCTTCAGGAATTTTCGCCCAGACGTACATTGACGCTTTCGGCTCATCAACCATCCAGCCGGCCTCGTGCAGACCACGCACCAACACGTTACGGCGCTGGCGATACTGCTCGGCAATATCCCGCACACATTGCTGATCGCCTTCCAACGCAGCAATCGCCGCCACCTGCAACGGCGTGAACGTACCGTAATCGTGGTAGCTCTTAATCCGAGCCAGCGCGCTGACCAGCTCTGGGTTGCCGACCATAAAGCCGATACGCCAGCCCGCCATGTTGTAGCTTTTCGACAGCGTGAAGAACTCTACCGCGATGTCCTTCGCGCCGGGAACCTGCATGATCGACGGCGCTTTCCAGCCGTCGTACACGATATCGGCATAGGCCAGATCGTGGATCACCAACACGCCGTACTGTTTCGCCAACGCCACAACGCGTTCAAAGAAATCCAGCTCAACACATTGTGCTGTCGGGTTCGACGGGAAACCGAGAATCATCATTTTCGGCTTCGGAATACTCTCGCGGATCGCGCGTTCTAATTCGTTGAAGAAATCGACGCCGTCCACCAGCGGCACAGAACGCACCTGCGCCCCAGCAATCACCGCACCATAAATGTGAATCGGGTAGCTGGGGTTAGGCACCAGCACCGTATCGCCATGATCCAACGTTGCCAGCATCAGGTGCGCCAGACCCTCTTTGGAGCCAATCGTGACGATAGCTTCGCTTTCAGGATCGATATCAACTTCATAACGATCGGCGTACCAGCGGGAGATCGCACGGCGTAAGCGCGGAATGCCTCGGGAGGTCGAATATCCGTGAGTATCTTCGCGTTGTGCGACCGTACAGAGTTTTTCCACGATATGAGGAGGGGTCGGGCCGTCAGGGTTACCCATGCTGAAATCAATAATATCTTCGCCGCGACGACGCGCAGCCATTTTTAATTCAGCAGTAATATTAAATACATACGGGGGAAGACGATCGATGCGCGTAAAACGGCGCGGAGAAGTAGAATCAGCCATAACATCCTCAGATTAACGTGAGCGCCCGGACCGTCCGAGCGACGCAGTGCCTGTAAAGGCACTCTACTCAACATCATTCAAATCGCTGTAACCCGTTTTCGTTGACGACACCTTTCGTTAACTACAACTTTCGTTAACCACAGGGGTACAAGCGACCTGAAGTGTGATGAGCTTATTCAAGCTATCTCAGATAATTCGCCCTGTCGATACTGTGCTCGTAAATTTTTCCAGCCTGGAATTAAGCTTCATCAATTTCTGGCTAAAATCGCGAAAAATGGAGAATACGCACCGAAAGAAGCATTACACTTGATGACCCGCTCAGACCTTGTAAATAAGGCGCTTATCCCCCCTGAGGCACAGGATGGTTAACCCGAGAGTAAGCTTATGACTGAGATGCGACATTTCACCGAGAGTTGGCCAATAGAAGGCGCATTTACCATTTCACGCGGCAGCAAGCGTCAGGCGGATGTCGTTGTGGTGGCGATCCAGTCTGGCAACGTGACAGGCTACGGCGAATGCGTCCCTTATTCGCGCTACGGCGAGTCCCTCGACAGCGTCACGGCACAAATTGCCTCACTGCACGGCGACATCCGTAACGGTTTAGATCGGGAGAGGCTGCAAACCATCCTGCCCGCAGGCGCGGCGCGCAATGCGCTCGATTGTGCATTCTGGGATCTGGAGTGCAAACAGCACCAACAGCGCATTTGGCAGCATTTGAATCTCCCTTCGCCTACGGCGTTGGAGACAGCCTATACGCTATCGCTGGATACGCCAGACCGTATGCGCCACGCCGCAATACATCATGCTAATCGCCCTCTTCTCAAACTAAAGCTGGCCGATGCAGACGATCTGGCCAGAGTTGCCGCCGTGCGCGAAGGCGCACCATCGGCTCGTCTGATTGTGGATGCGAATGAAGGATGGGATACCGAACGTTATCTGACGCTGGTTCCTGAACTTGCGGCACTTGGCGTAACGATGATCGAACAACCTTTCCCAGCAGGCAAAGATGATGTGCTGGCAGACTTGCCCCGCCCGATTCCCGTCTGTGCCGATGAATCCTGTCATGACAGTCAGTCGCTGGCCGCTCTGGTCGGCCGCTATGACATGATCAACATCAAGCTGGATAAAACCGGCGGTCTAACGGAAGCCCTGCGTCTGCGACAATATGCGCAGGAGCAAGGTTTAAAAATTATGGTCGGCTGCATGGTGAGTACATCGCTCTCGATGGCACCTGCATTTGTCGTAGCACAAGGTGCCGCCGTGGTCGATTTGGATGGCCCGCTGCTCTTGCAGCGCGATCGTACTAACGGGTTGCACTATAACGGTAGCGAAATATTACCGCCCGACGCATTATTGTGGGGATAACGCGCGTTAACCTGCATTGAGCAACTATTAAGGAGTGTTGTGATGCAACGTCTTGTTTATGTTGATGGACTGTATGTAGAAGAAAATGAAGCAAAAATTTCTGTATTTGACCGTGGTTTCCTGTTTGCCGATGCCGTCTATGAAGTGACGGCGGTCATCGATGGCAAGCTGGTTGATTTCGCCGATCATATCACTCGCCTGCAACGCTCCTGCCGCGAGCTGTCGCTCACGCTGCCTGTCACTCCTGAGGCACTCAAAGAGATTCACGATGAGCTGATCAATAAAAACGATCTGAAAGAAGGCGCGATCTATTTACAGCTTAGCCGTGGCAATGCCGGCGATCGTGATTTCTATTTCCCTTCTGCTGACGTCAAATCCACGTTGGTGTTATTCACTCAGGCACGTTCGTTGGTCGGTAACCCGAAAGCCACAACGGGCCTGCACGTTGTCACCACCGAGGATATTCGCTGGCATCGTCGGGACATCAAAACCGTCAGCCTGCTCGCCGCCAGCCTGGCAAAAGAGTATGCCCATGCCAATCAGGCCGACGACGCTTTCTTTGTTGAAGACGGTTTCATTACCGAAGGCAGTTCCTGCAATTGCTACATCGTCCTGCATGACAACACGGTTGTGACCCGCCCACTCAGCAACGCTATTCTGCACGGTATTACGCGTCAGTCGCTGCTCAAGCTGGCAGAAAAGGAGGGCATTACGCTGGAAGAACGCTTTTTTACGCCGGAAGAGGCGTATCATGCTAAAGAGATTTTTGTCAGTTCAGCCACCATGCTCGTTCTCCCCGTCGTCATGCTGGATGGAAAAACGATCGGCGACGGCAAGCCCGGAAAAATCACTCAGCGGTTGCGTGAAATCTATCTCGATATGATTAAACAGCAGGAAAAATAGCCGCGCTTCACATCCTGTAAGCACGGCTTCGATGTTCATCCGTTACCCGTTCACTGCCGGATAACGGATGGCTGAGCACATTATTTATCCTCACCCGACATGCCGTCAGTCAGCGCAAGCCCTGAGTTTTCCAACACCATCTTCTGCGGTACGGCCAGTGGAATATTAGATTCCCGCAGTCGCTTGATAATCGCAAACAGCAGATCGCTCTTCGCTTCCGATACCATTCTCGGACTGCTGACATAGCCTGTAACGCTCAGCACCATGCCCGTTGGGTTCAACTGGCTGAACTTCACTGACGGTGCGGGGGTTTCCAGAATCGCCTCATGACTGATGTAAGCATCCAGTAACAGTGTCCGGACTTCTTCAGGATCGATATCCAGCGGGAACGTCAGCGCCAGCGTGGCAACCCCAAACGGGTTCCCCATCGTAATATTGCGCACATTCTGCGAAATAAATTGGGAGTTCGGCACGATCACCGTCGAACGGTCGCCGAGCTGAATTTCCGTCGCACGCACGTTAATCCGCCGAATATCCCCTTCAACACCGCTGATACTGACCGAGTCGCCAACTTTCACCGGGCGCTCAGTCAACAAAATCAGGCCAGAGATAAAGTTCTTCACGATCTCCTGTAAGCCAAAACCGATACCCACCGACAGCGCGCTGACAATCCATGCCAGCTTGTTCCATTCAATCCCCAATGTCGCCAACGTCAGCAGGATAATCAGGATGTAGCCGATGTTGCTGAACAGCGTCACCAGCGACGCACGGATACCGCGTTCTAACGTCGTTTTAGGAAGGAATTCGTCTTCCAGCCAGCGTTTTGAGGAGCGTAAAACATAAACCCCCACCACCAGAAAGAGCACGGCATTGACCAGATGAGCAGGCACGATGCTGAGCGTTTCCAGCCCTTTTCCGCCCCAGATTTCAACGGCTTTTTGCACCAGCTCAAGCGGCGTAGTGGTGCCAAACGTCCCGTTCAGTAAAGCGACGGCCGCCATCAAGATTAAAAAGACTTTACCGGCAGCCGACAGGAGCAAGGTAGCCTGAGCCAGATGCCGATCGTCCAGATTGAGCGAATTCTTCATTCGCTTGCCGCTGGCGTTGTTGGGAGAAAAGAGGCTTTCGCAGATATCGGTAATAAACGTTGAGAACAAATACAGGCAGGAGAACACCATACCAATCCACACTAGCTCGAACGCCAGGAAACGAGCCAGTGAGATATAGCCGATGACCAGCGACACCAGAATAGAGAATGATGTTGCCAATACGGCAAGATGAATAATGCCGGATAATGTCGAACGCGCTTCCGGCTGTTCCCCTGAATGCACCATCTGCCGACGAATCTGATCGCTTTTTAGCGTAATTGTTCCCGCAGTAAAGGCCAGGAACAATGCAGATAAGCCGTTTACCATAATGGTTGCCGCGACCGATGTTCCCACCGTCGCTGTCACTTGTTCAATAAAACCGAAGATCAGAATAATGCCCGCGGCAACCACAGGAAACGGCTTCATGGCTTTTGCGACGGGGTTAGCAATCGCAGGCAAACGCCATGAAGGGCGCTGATTCGAAAGGAACGCACGCCCCAATCCAGCGATCATCGAACAGAAAATTGCCTGTCTCACCAACGCATCAAGGAATGACACGACGCGTTCTGAAGCCTCACCGTGGCGCGTAAACGTAAAGTCGATCAGATTAACCGCAATACCGATCGTGACCACGGTTGAAATAACCGACGCCGTGGCTAAAAAGCTCCGCCGCAGACGCCCTTCCGGCAGCCAGTTAATTCCCGCCCAGGCCAGACATTTCTCCATATACCGACGCCCCGCCGAACTCATAGCCATGGCGATCAAAATCAGGAGTGCGGAACCGTAACGCCAGTCTGGCTCCCAGGCCACCGTAAAAGCATCGCTTAATTGATCCTGAAAGGTACTCAGGCGGCGTACATCCTCAGCCTGCGGAGCCACAATCGGTGCCCAGAAGCGCCCGCCCAGAATGCTACCGGAATTCAATGCCAGCTGCGTTTTCAACGCATTACGGCGCAGAGTCACGATTTGCGCAGACAGATTGGTCGCTCCGGTGCGTAAAGCCTGAATCTGCTCGATCTGCGCATCCATTTTTGCTTTTTGCGTATTCAGACTGTTTCGCTTACGCGTCACTTCGCTGGTTTCACTAATGCTGGATCCGGGCTCTGGCGCTGGTCCTAAGACATCCAGCTGAGCCTGAATTTGAGCGCGCTGCGGTGCTACTGCATTAGCAAGCTCATTGGCGCTATTCACCAGTTCCTGCGTTGTGTCATTCAACGCGCCAAATTTGCTGTCGCTATTGGTGCCTGAAACCTGCTGCTTGATGTTATCTAACTGTTTTTGCAGCTTGATCAACTCGGCATCGACATTGATTTTTACGGGCGCATCGGTCTGCGCAGGCTGTGGGTCAGGATCAGAATCCGCACTCGCCACCGATGCATATCCAACAGGCAGCATCAACATTGCCAGCAGACAAACGCGCAAGAATGCGGATGAAAGAATGTTCATAAATCAAAAGGTTCCAAAGTTCGACAAAATAGCGGATCCACAAATAGCCGAGCGACAAACCCAGCACGTGAAAGCAGCCCACACTCATCCAAAACCCACGAATGCGAGCATAGTGTACCAACAGCGCAGAACGCAGAATATGCCCGTTCATAACTTGAAAAGAATTACTGAACGCATCTAGCAGATAAAACTGAAATTTTCATTGCTATGTGTAGTTCATGTGGACGAGGCTCGCAATTGTGCAAAAAAGTCACACCTGAGAAAGCGACATTCACCAAAGTTGTACAGGGATTCACCGTATAGCGTAAATCCAGCGCCAACCCGTTGACTCACTGGGACGTGTGGGTATAATCCAGCCCACTGTTGTAACACGCATCAGCCATTTCTTTTTGAAATGCGCCCTTAGCTCAGTTGGATAGAGCAACGGCCTTCTAAGCCGTAGGTCACAGGTTCGAGCCCTGTAGGGCGTACCATTTCGAAGTAAACAGACGTCAATCGACGTCTTTTTTATGCCTAAATTTCAGTGAATTAGCTATAAACCCGCTGCTTTCAGTCAACCAGACTCTACCGACATCTCCGTACATCAAGTAGGATTTGTTGGTATAAGGATGGTACAAGCCCGTTCAATGAATTCTTATACCAACAACCAGCGTATGCCGACACCTCAATATGGAGATCTGCTATGCCACTCACCGATGTAAAAGTCAGAAGTGCCAAACCAGAAGACAAGGCTTATAAACTTACCGATGGTGAAGGGATGCATCTGATGGTCCATCCTAATGGCTCTAAATATTGGCGTCTGCAATACCGCTTCGACGGCAAACAGAAAACGCTGGCGCTTGGGGTATATCCTGAAATTACCCTATCTGAAGCCCGGCAACGCCGTGATGAAGCCAAACGCCAGATTGCTACCGGGACTGACCCCAGCGAACAGAAGAAGGTGGATAAACAACTACGCCAAACGCTCGTTGATAACACCTTCAAAGCTATCGCATTGGAATGGCATGAATACAAACGCCCTAACTGGTCGAAGGGCTACGCTGAAGACCTGATGGAAGCCTTTGAGAACGATATTTTTCCTGATATCGGCAAACGGCCTGTTGCTGAGATCAAGCCGCTGGAGATGCTAACCTCGCTGCGCAAGCTGGAAAAACGCGGCGTACTCGACAAGTTGCGTAAGATTCGCCAAGCCTGTAATCAGGTGTTCCGTTATGCGATTGTCACTGGCCGGGCGGAAAACAACCCAGCATCAGAACTGGCAAGCGCCCTTCCCCCACCTAAATCCACGCACTACCCTCACCTTCTGCCGGATGAACTGCCAGATTTTCTACGCGCATTATCAACTTACTCGGGTAGTAAGGTCACACAACTGGCAACACGTATTCTGATGCTTACCGGCGTTCGCACCATCGAATTGCGGCAAGCAGAATGGAAGGAGTTTGATTTTGAGAAACAGCTCTGGGAAGTGCCGAAAGAACGCATGAAAATGCGCCGTCCTCACCTTGTGCCCCTTTCCGATCAAGTGATCGATGCGCTGCAACAACTCTATGCCGTTACCGGGCGATACAATCTGGTTTTCCCTGGACGTAACGACATCACCAAACCGATGAGTGAAGCCAGTATTAATCAGGTACTGAAACGGATTGGTTATCATGGAAAAGCGACAGGTCACGGCTTTCGCCACACGATGAGCACCATACTGCACGAACAAGGCTACAACACTGCCTGGATCGAATTGCAGCTTGCTCATGTGGATAAGAACACCATTCGTGGCACGTACAACCATGCGCAGTATCTGGAACAGCGGAGAGGCATGTTGCAGTGGTATGGGGATTTTGTTGATGGGCTGGAGCATGGGGATGTAAGGAAGGTTGTGGTGATGGGTAAGCGGAAGTAGGCACAAAAACGATTGGCCGGAATTGTTCCGGCTTTCGCGTTACGAGATCGATGCTTGAGTCAGTATGATGATCGCATGATGCGGTTGATCATGGGGTAACTTAGTGTGCTTCAAAATACAGCTTACACATGTGCGATTCGTGGCACGTATAGCCTTAATAGAGATGATGCAGTGATATGCAAGTTAAAACGGTGAGCTTGGGAAAGGTGGATTTATGATAGAAAAGCAGGATAGAACATGTACGTAAATAAATTAACATAGCCATCCTTACATCTGGATGGCTGATTTTTACAGGAGTATTTATTTTTCAAAAAGCTCTGAATTGCTGGCGTAAGGTACTTTCCCTGAAGGCACAACCTTTGCAGCAGTAATTAAATGTACATCCTGATCATCAAAGAAGATATGCGGTTTAAATGCTTTCAGTACTTTTGTTTTTTCTACGCCGCCTAGAAAAAAAGCTTCATCGACATATACCCCCCAACTTCTCAGTGTTTTAATGACTCGCATTTCAGAAGGGCTGTTTCTAGCCGTCACTAGCGCAATACGGACGGGTGAATATTCAACGCGAGTCGGCAATCGTTCTTGAAGCTTGGCTATTTTTTTTAGCAAAGTGGCATAGGGTCCCTCTTCCATTGGGATATCTTGCTGTGCATCTTCCTGAGCGTGAAAAGCAGCCATCCCTTGGGTCTTATAAACTAACTCGCTTTGATCAGAAAAAAGCACCGCGTCACCATCAAACGCGATGCGTACTTGCTCTTCTGGGATATCAGAGGCATTGGAAGGCGGGTCTTTCAATATGGCGGCGGCGCAAAACCTAGAATCAATGACCTTCTGGGCATCATCAACATTGGTTGTTAAAAACAGATCAACATCAAAGGCATCAAGATAATCGGCAACAGTTTCGCCTGCGGTAAAGGCTGAGCGAGTAATATCGAGCTTGTCATGACGAATGGTATTCAGAACGCGGATACCTGTATCGGGACTGTTACGCGACATCACAACAACCTCGACCAGTGGTGATTTATCATCCGGTTGGCGATACTGGTTCAGACCCAGAAGCGCTTTAACTAAAGGATAACCTGTACCAGGGTGTAAAGGCTGGTTTTCGTGTTCCAGCATGTAGGCGCGATACTTTTCAATGGCGCTATCGGGATCGGTCGCATAAGTTTCCCTAAACATACGATCGGATTCGCTCATGTCAAAAAGCGCGGTTGAGCTAATGCCAATAACTAAAGTATTACTTAAATCTAAAGGCATGGTTGGTTTCCTAAAGTCGAATTTCGAGGTTTTGGAATCGATACATAATAATGCAAGAAAAACATTTCAGTTATTAGTAAAAATAGATTACTGTCAAAAAAAATTATTCCTTACTTATCAATAACATCAAGAATCGACTGACATTTTTCTTTTACATATAGTTTAGTTTTTTCAATTTCCATCCTACTATTTATTAATTCACTCTTTAAGTTATTTATCGTACCCTCCTTTTTTGAAAGTATCTCATAAAGGAATGATATGTTATCCAGCAACAGTTTATCTTTATCTACAATATCAAGAGAATATATTTCATCCGCAGTTGAGTAACATATTTTAACTATATTCCCATTTTCTTTTTTTATTCCTGTAGCGATCCTTTTCTCATCTGGAAATATATTTATAATAGCAAGGTGAATTTCTTTTAATGACAAATTTTTTCTATATTCCTGGCGTCTACGCTCATAGTAAGAATCATTGCCGTAGTATAAATAGCTAATAAAAATATCACCATTATGGCCTTCTGATATATATGGTTGATAAGGATTTTCCGTCTGAAGCTTAAATGAACGCATTCTAATTTCATAGCCGTCATCAACTTTGTCGATTAAAGAATTTTTATCAAAATTGACTTCTGTTTTATCTGAAATATATGTGCCCATCTGGTCATCCTTCATGTATTTAGTTTAATTCGTGTAATGAATTATTCTAAGAAAATTATAGTTTATTGAATATTAAAAGACCACTAGCTAATGCATCGAAGAATTTAACTAATTCAGTCACTTTATCTTCTTGTTTTTTTACAAGAGATCCATGGAAATTAACTAATCTCGTAAAAGCAAGTTGTTTTTCCAACGGAGGAATAGGAATCCTAAGCGCTGATAAAGTACCTTGACTAATGTTTTGAATATTCGCGCCCTGGCCCCCGCTCAACATTTGCTGTTTCATTGAAGGTGTACGAAAGAGAAAATTAAGATAGTCTGGGATGATTGCAGGATTTTCTAATCTGTATCGGATACAAAACCCACTAAAAGTTACTTCCACTTTTTTTGGGTAAACTGTAAGACACCTCCCAACTAAGGCTTTATTTCCATTAGATCGGACGAATACGATATCACCATCTTTCAAAAAATAATCATCGGGAGGAATATTATCTAATTCAATTTCACCGATATTATCCATACGGGTTATAGTTGCCCGTGATTTGAAATCACCGACTCCCAGGCACTTCATAGCCGTTCCCGACTCCCCCTTCGTAAAATTCAGTCCATTTTTAAATGAACCATATTCTAATAAAGACGCAACATCCCATCCCATCGGGTTTTCAACAGGATCGCCAAACATCTCCAGAAACGCAGCACGTAAAAAATCATCGGCCAGTTTTATTGCTTGCTCACGTTTTTGGCGTATACCAGCGGCTTTATCAAGAATATCTGCGATACGCCTTTGCTCAATTAAAGAAGGTAGAGGAACCTCTAATGACTTAATCAATCCTTGGCTAATATTAGGTTGAGCACCGCCGACAGCATTTTCGACAAAATAGCCGAACTTACTCTTCAAGAAGTAATAGAGATACTTCATATTTGCAATTGTCGTATCTGGCCTGATATTGCAGATAGCTTGATTAGTAGCTGCATTAATACCTAAAATAGCCAAACGGCCAACAGTAGCTCCATACATTGCTATTAAAATTGAATCTTTCTCGACTATTTTTGCACTACTATTTTCTAGCCCTACGGTTGTAATATACTCATTTGCTTCATAAATTATTGAATCTTTAAGATCTCCTGATTTAATCCAAGGGATGACGCCCCCTTCATAGTACTCAGACTTTGACTTACTAGGTGTTCCACCGCTACCAGTGTTGCAAAAATCCTCAATTTTCAAATAACGCCAACTCACAGCATCCCCTCCAGTTCATCCAGATCCGCCAGAATCTCTTTTTCCAGATCTTTTAACCGCTTCAGTATCACCTTCGGATCTTCATACTCCTCCGCCTGATACACCACCTCTTTATAACGGTTGATGGAGAGATCGTATTTCTGCACGGCAATATCCCCTTTCGGCACCACAAACGCCGCCTGAGTGCGATCTTTAAAATCAACTCCGGCATCAATACCTTCTGGGTACTGCTGCTTCAGCAATGAGGCTGATTTCTCACCCATAAAGTTATCAACCGGCAGTCCCCGCAGGGTACGATAATGCTTCCAGCTTGCCAGCAAATTCGGCAGATCGTTGTCTTTTATCGGGTTACGTTTGTCATCTAGGCTGTAGCCGTCATTTTGCAGATCGTAGAACCAGACTTCATCCGTTTGACCACCTTTGGTGAAGATCAGGATCGCTGTCGCTACGCCCGCATAAGGTTTGAATACGCCGGAAGGCAGGTTAATCACCGCCTCCAATTGGTTATCTTCCACCAACGTTTTACGCAGCGATTGATGCGCCTTGCTGGAGCTAAACAGTACACCCTGCGGCACGATAGTGGCACTGCGTCCACCTACTTTCAGCATTTGCAGAATACGTGCCAGGAACAGCAGTTCAGTTTTCTTGGTTTTCACCATTGCTGACAGCGTAGAGTCGATGTCTTCCTCATCCAGTGAACCAGTAAACGGCGGGTTCGCCAGAATCAGATTGAAGGCGTTTTTACTGGCCTGCGGGAAGTTGGTGCTAAAGCTCTGACTCATAGTGTCCTGATAGTGGATATCCGGCGCTTCCACACCGTGCATAATCAGGTTCATGGCGGCAATACGCAGCATGGTGGTATCGAAGTCGTAACCGTGGAACATGTTGTTATCCACATGGTTACGCCACTGCGTCAGCAGATCGCCAGTAAAGATTTTTTGCTCTTCCAGTTCGCCACGTTCGTCGGTGCCAATCTCGGTATGAATGGATTCCAAAGAGCTGTATTTTTCCAGCAGGTACTCATAACTGGTTGCCAGAAAACCACCAGTGCCACAGGCAGGATCGCAAATCGTCTCACCACGTGCCGGGTTCGGTTCCATCATTTCAACCATCGTGCGGATAATGTGGCGTGGTGTGCGGAACTGACCGTTGATCCCGGCAGTAGTCAGCTTGCTCAACAGATATTCGTAAAGATCGCCTTTGGTATCGCCACGATCCAGCGGCAGGCTTTTTATCACCTCCACGGCTTTAGTCAATAGCGAAGGTTTGACGATCTCCAGACGGGCATCTTTCATAAAGTTGCCCAGCAGCGTTACCTTCGACGCACCAGACTGGCCGAGTTGACGGAAATGCTGGAATACGCCATCGCGCACCACTTCCATCATTTCATCCGAGCCAAGGTTGCTGTAGTGGCTGAAGCGGAATTCCTGCTGTTCTGACGCAAAACGCGGTTTAAAATCAATACCTGCTATTTGTTTACGCTTCTCATCCCGTTGTTCCTGGGTATCCAGCATCCGGGAGTACATCAGGTAGGTGATTTGTTCGATTACGGTCAGCGGGTTGGTGATGCCACCCACCCAGAAATCTTCCCATAGTCCGTCGATTTTACTTTTTAAGTCACCGGTAATCATTGTTAACGTTTATACCCTGTTATAAATACAAAAACCCCGCTGCCGGGGCTTGTCATGCGCGCATTATACCGTCGCGGTGTCGATCACAACACCCAACTCTTCGACTATCTTTTGCAACCGGACGATCTGCTCTATATCCGGGAATACTCCGGTAACGCCTTCGTTGTGGATATGCGTAAACGGCTGTTCAAAGAGCTGCCGCATTTCAATGGTGCCGTAATAACGGATATGATTTTTCAGCAGCGACAGAAAGCGCAATTGTTGGCTGGTCAGGCTGTTGTCAGCGGCGAACTGTGCAAAACGCACTTCCACCGCGCCACTGTCCATCCCGATTATGGTACGTAACAGTTTATCCAGGCTGGCGGTTGCCTGCGGGTAGAACTCTTTCAGCGCCCGGATATCAACATTCGGGTTCTGGATAAGCACCAGCTTTGCCAGCTCATCCAGCTCACTCTGCGTTACCGGCTCGCCGTTGCGGATTTTCTTCAGTACTGGATTTTGCTGGAACAACGGCTCCAACGCGCCCTGAACCTGCTGGCGATAAAGTTTGAAATCAATCGAGCGGATATTGGTTTTGCGGGTGTCCGTCTGAATCTGGCCTGCATCTTCAGTGATATCCACCTGTACCGGATTAGGGCGGGGAGTCGGATCTTTTTCCATCAGATGCATAATGCCACGCAGATGAATGCGGATATCCTCCAGTTCTTCCAGACTTGCCTGCTTCCACCAGCCTAAGTCGCGAAGCTGATTAATCCGCTGTCCCTGCTGCTGTACCTGTGCCAGATGGGGCGGCAGACGCTCCACTTTCTCCACGATGACCGGCCAGATCACATCCAGCTCCTCCGGGTTAGTATAACGGGCGGTTTGTGCCGCCAGAATATCCATATCGAAACGCATGGCGTCACTTTGCCCGCGCACGTCCAGCCACTGCATCAGCGGGGCCAGAATGGATAGCAGATCCTGCTGCGTTTTCGGGGAGAGCTGGCGCAGCACTTTTTCATCGCTGTACTGCGCTTTTTGTTGCCACTTTTCCTGTACGGCAATTGATTTTTCATCCAGAGAGTTGATTTGCTCTCGGAGCTGGCGAGCGACTAAATTCACCGCCTGCTTGTCGAATTTACGCTGTGCCGCGCCCCCCAGTATCACCCACGCTTCGAAACGTTTTTGCGCCAGCGATTTAGTCACGGTGACTTCGGCCTCTTCGGTATGTAGCTCGTGATACTCAAAATTGCCCCAGTGATCGAAAATGCGGAATTTCTGTTTATCCAGCGGCTTGCCGTCGTCATCGTTGCCGAACAGCACAGGACAAAGGCGCGTACCTCGACCAATCATCTGCCAGAACTTCACTTTCGATTTGACTGGCTTGGCAAAGACCAGATTCACAATTTCCGGGACATCAATGCCGGTATCTAGCATATCAACGGAGATCGCGATGGTAAGCTCTTTGTTGGTGCTTTCATCCAACCCTTTAAAATCATCAATTAATTGCTCAGCGCGAGGATCGTAGTTGTCGATGACCTGACAGAAACGTCCGGCAAATTGCGGGTACATGTCGTCAAACAATTTATTCAATAAAAGCGCGTGTCTATGGTTGCGGGCAAAAATGATGGTCTTTCCGGGAAGTTGACCATCCCGATCTTTCAGGCCATTTTCCATCAGATTACGCAGGATATGGCGGTTGGTGTCTTTGTTGTAGATCGCCTCATCCAGCGCTTTGCCTTCAAATTCCAGTGTATTGGGATCGATACCCTGCTCTTCCAACTCACGGATTTGCGCATCGCTTAACTTTTCCCGTTTAATACCTTCGCGCAGGAATTCCGTAGTGTGCGTAACAACCTCATAAGGCACCAGATTGTTGTCTGCAATAGCATCTTCCAGGCTGTAGTTGGCAGTAGGAATGCGCCCTTCGCAACCGAACAGACCGAAAGTGGTTTTACTCACCATGTCGATCGGCGTTGCCGTCAAGCCAATCTGGATCGCATCAAAATACTTAAACAGATCGCCGTAAACGTTGTAGATCGAACGGTGAGATTCATCAGCAATGATCAGATCGAAATAGCCGACATCAAAATGATCCATGATTTTCATCATGCCAGGGTAAGTAGCGATATAGATCCTGGCATTCTGCCTGTCTGCTTTCTTCGATTTCCCGACCACATACAATGGCTCATTGGTAAATTGATTGAAAGCATTCGCCGCCTGTTTACGTAACTCTTTGCGGTCACAAAGAAACAGGACTCGTTTTACCCAACGGGCATCAATCATTAGCTTACTGAGCGCAATCGCCACACGCGTTTTACCCGTCCCAGTCGCCTGAACAATTAGCGACTGCCGGTATTTGTCGGTGAAGCGTTCGCTGACTCGGGCAATGGTTTCAAGCTGATACAAACGTCCAGCAACCGCTTTGCCCTCTTTGTCTTTAACGTGAGGCACACTATTTAAGGGCAAACGGGTTTCACGTTGTTGAATAAGATATTGCAGGCTTTCTTTACTGTAGAAGCCAAATACCCGACGCGGTGGATAGCCATGAGTTTTGTTGTCGTCCCACAGCCAAATATCGTAGCCGTTAGTGTAGAAGATGACCGGTCGCTGACCGTATTCTTTCTCCAGCCAGTCCGCATATAACCGGGCCTGCATTCGCCCCTGTTCAGCATTGACGCTGGTTTTTTTAGCTTCCACCACCGCTAGCGGTTTGTGTGCCTCATCCCACAAGACATAATCCGCATAACCATCCCCGGTCATAGTAGGCTGTCCTTTAACAGGGTGTTCCTGCGTAACCTGATCGGTATTTTTAAGTTCTTCGCCTACATTCCAATCAGCAGCAAGCAGGCGGGAGTCAATCAGGCGGCGACGGGTTTCCGCTTCATCAATAGAGAGGATATCAGCAACATGCTGGTTACGCGCTCTGGCTTCACTCAGGCGCTGAGCGAGGTGTTCGGCCTTTTCCTGCTCTTGCTGTAGTGCGCGTTGTAATGCCAGTTCGCGTTCACGGCTTTCATCCTGCGCTCTGATTGCGTCTTCCAGGCGTTTTTCATCTGCACGACCTGAAGATTGCGTTAACGGAGGGAGAGAGAATTTGGGGCAGTCATCAACATTACCGTGGGCATAACGAACATATAGCCAAACACCTAGTAAATATGCTTCCTTAAGCAGCCAGTAGGTATCTTTGGCTTTGATACGTCCGCCGTGCGCTGCGCGGTTGCCGTGAATACGCAACGCATCCATTTTCATGATGATGGCTTCCGGCATCATGCTGGTAAAGACATCTGCCCCCATCAAGTCATACAGGCTGGCTTTAATCCCTTCCGGTAACCGTTCCTGACGATACAACCAGCGCACCATCAACTCGGTGTAGTTGCGCAGCTTCACTAGACTACTTTCCGGATCGGCGTGAACATAGCGTTCTGCCATACATGCAAGTTCCGCCAGTTCTGGCCACTGGCTACGCAACATTTCGAAATTGAGAGACTGCTCCATCAATCATCGCCTTATGTCGTGGATAAAACAGGATTTATGGAAAGAATATCACACTAATTTGGCTAATGAAGTGAGCCTTATGCCATATATCAGCTATGTATTGGTCAGCAAAGTGACCGTGATAAATTGTATAGGAAAGAAAATGATACTATTTACGGGATTCTTCGATACGCTGCTGTAACCAGGTCGCCACTTCACTTTGCAGCCAACGGGAGCTACGCCCTAGCTTGATGGGTTTGGGAAACAGGCCATCTTTGATCAGCTTATAAAACCATTTGTCAGTGAGCCCAGTCAGTTTGGTGATGAATGCCATATCGACAAACTGGTCTTCGAGTAGGGAAGGTTGAACAGTCATAGCGAAATTCTCAGGTAGTTTAAAGAGTACCGGAGTCGAGATACTGGTTATCACTGCCTGCTCCGGCATAACAACCGGGGAGAATGTAAAAAGTGTTTTGCCTTTAGTGGCTACCTCGTGGTCGTCCTAACTTGCTGGGTGCAGGGATTTCATTGGATCCGTAGTAATAATCACCGTGCTTTTGCTCTTCTTTCGCCAGATAGCTGATAATGTAGCGTAGGCCATTGATAGCAAGGTTATCATCGTAATTAACTGGCTGGGTTATATCAGCTTCGTAGCTGGCTTTACGATCACACCGGTTGTGGTAACCTTGGCCTTCCGTTATTTCCTGCCACAGTGCTCCAATCTGTTCTGCTACCGGGTATGTAGCCTGGTTATTGTGTCTATTGAGATACATCACGATGTGAGCATGACACCCATGACGACTGGTAAACTCCAGTACCCAGAAATATCCAACGAGTTTGCCTTGACGCATCATCATTTCAGTCAACTGGCGAACCTCACATTCAGCTAGCTTCATCCCATGATGGAGATAACGCAATGAACCTTTCCGATAAAATAGATCGATCCTGATGGGTTGTAGGCGAGAGTAACGTGCTAACAGTTGATTAAGGTGGTCATTAAGTAACGAAAGTAGGAACCAGTTCATCGTGTAGTTACGGTTGTAAGGGTATGGGAAATCCATTATTGAGTTCTCTGTTGTGGGTATACAGAGAAATACACTGATATGTATTTTTATGTAGGAGATTGTGTTGATAGCAACCATGCTCTCTATGGTATTCCGTTATGGCAGTAATAAATTAAAATAACTAATTTTCATCCTATATCAGAGTGTTTGACAGTGATAGTGGATACACGTATCAGATATATTTACCAATTATACTATACGAGATATGGATGATCACACTGACGAGACGTATGAATAAGTAATGAGGGTTAATTAAACTAAAAACCCAAATGTTATTTCTAATCCCCCCCTCAAACGGTAGCACTCTAGACTCAATTTTTTCACATTAAAAAATATTGTTATTAGAACAAGTAGCACCACCAAATACTGAATGTACGGCTTGTACTCCAAGAGTTTTAGAACAATTGATAGCATTTTGTTCGTATTTAGCTAATGACCCCCAGTCAATCGTATTATGTCGATGCGCTTATACGTAGTGAAATACCATATTCAAAGGAGAATGAATTCACATTACTCTCTGAATCTCCACGGGGAACCTAGACACTTCCGAACCGTTGAACATATTGATGTTCATATTCCGTCGGTGACATATGATCACTTGAGCCATGCCGACGCTTACCGTTATAAAAAATTTCGACGTAATCAAAAATATCACACCGGGTTTCTTTCCACGTTCCATAGATTTTTTCTTTGACCGTTTACTTTTCAGTTTTAGAAAACAGCTTAGCTGCTGCATTGTCATGATGGTTTGCATATCGAGAAAAAAACCACTTTGAAGTCAGGTTAAATCATATACCACAGGCATTACCCATGTCTTAAATTTGGTAAAACACTACGTAAAATACTACATTGATAACCACGTAAAAATAATGCTAAAATACTTTTTTATATTATTTCAAGTAGGAATTAAAATGAGCTGCGTTAGTTTTTATGAAAATCGAATTAATATGCAAATATTGCTCTGCAACAGGGGTTTATTTGATAGTGAATTAATCAGATATCTTATAGATAAAGCAGAGTATTCATCTTTTAAATATGATTTTTTAGATAATATAGTCCCTCGGCGAGAATTTGGTTCTTTCTCGCCTGAAATGATATTCAATCAGACAGAAGAAAAAACAAAAAGCTCACTCATACCTGAGGATAGCTTAAAATGGGTAGATTCACCGTTGGCTATTGCATTTCTAACAAATGTAATGAACTCACTTAACAATGAATATTACTCAAAAACAAACCCATCTCTTCTTTTTTTTAATTCGCCCATTGATATCCTTTATGTTGCTAATGGTGCCATGTCTTTTAAATCATTAGTCTTCATGGTTGACAATCTGAGTGTAAAGATTGGCAGGCAAAAAATAGAAGAAATTATTTATACTTTAAAAAGCCAATGGACTGCTTTGACTAAAAGCTTTCCAAGCCCATTTTGGTTTTCAGCAAATAAACAAAACATAAAAGAAATGGACTCTTACAACTGGTTGCTTTCAAGGTTTGACAAAATGGGGGTTATTGAGGATAACATTGACTATCATAAAAAGAGTGAAAATCAATTTATTATCTACTCTGTTTTTTACTCATGGGCGTCAAATAAAACAATGTCTGAAGTAGAGTTGTTTTTGATAAAAACAAGAAAGTCGTGGAGCCAGAGAAAATTTAAAAAAAGTGTAAAGGATAAAAAGGTGCTCAATACCTATATTAGTGGAGATGCTAAAGATCAGCTAAAAAAACTTGCAAAGAATAGTAATAGAAACATGAATGAAGAATTGGAAGTGATTATCAATGATGCTTATTTAAGACGTTTAATGTAATACATTAAAAATAATTTCAGATAGATATTATCCCCATGCACACCCCAATCAGTGGTGGCTTTCAATAGCCGCCACGCCATTCTGTCTGTCTGAGAAATCTTTATGCACAATTACGAGAACCTGCGAGAGATACAGGCGTCGCTATCAGTATTGCCGGGTAGCCTGCACCAGCGCGTCATTGACCACATTGAACAACTGATCCAATACGAACCCGTCATCGGCATTATGGGGAAAACCGGTGTAGGTAAATCCAGCCTATGTAATGCACTGTTTCAAGGGGAAGTGTCCCCGGTCAGTGATAACAGCGCCTGCACCCGGCAAGCTCTTACGTTCCGGCTGTCATCAGGACAACGCAGCATTCTGTTTGTCGATTTACCCGGTGTCGGTGAGAGTGAGGATAGGGATCGTGACTATGTGGCACTCTACCAGCATTGGTTGCCGCGCGTTGATATTGTCCTCTGGTTGCTTAAGGCTGATGACCGGGCGCTCTCTATTGACCAGCATGTCTATCGCACCGTTATCGGTGAGCGCTATCGTGACAAGATACTGTTTGTCCTGAACCAGGTTGATAAGCTGGAGCCTTGCCACGAGTGGGACTGGGAGTCGCAGCAACCCTCACTCAATCAGTCAAGCAATATTTATGCCCGTCGTGTCACAGTGCGTTCCACCTTCTTTCCGACCCATCCGGTCTGCGCCGTGTCGGTAAAAACCGGCTGGGGCATGGCAGCAATGGTGGAGACGCTGTTTCAGTGTTTACCGCCTAAGGCCAGTAGTCCGCTGTCAGTACGCTTACAGCCCGACTGGCGTTCAGTGGCTATTGAGAACAGGGCTCAGGATGATTTTGCCCAGTCGGTTGGCGACGTACTTGATAGCATGATTGCGCTGCCTGTCGTCCCCGCACCGCTAAAAATACTTATCGGCGGCCTCAAACAAACCGTGGTGTCACTCGCCCGTTCATTGTGGTCACTGCTGTTCTAGGCAACACCTACCTTTTCATTCCCATCTGGCCCTGTCGCTTTTGCGGCAGGGTTTTTGTTTATTCTTTTTCTGAGGACATTCCTATGGTTCGTTTAGCTTCCCGCTTTGGTGCTGCCAATGTTATCCGTCGTGACCGACCGTTAACACACGATGAATTGTTCCGCGTGGTCCCCAGCGTGTTTAGTGAGGACAAGCATGCGTCGCGCAGTGAACGTTACACCTGTATCCCGACCATCACCCTGCTGGATAGCCTCCAGCGTGAAGGGTTCCAGCCCTTCTTTGCCTGCCAGACCCGCGTCAGGGATATCGGCAAACGCGAGCACACCAAGCATATGTTACGCCTGCGCCGGGAAGGACAAATCATCGGCCAACAGGTGCCGGAAATTATTCTGCTGAACAGTCATGACGGCTCCAGCTCCTACCAGATGTTGCCGGGGCTGTTTCGCAGTGTGTGTCAGAACGGCCTGATTTGTGGCGAATCGTTGGGTGAGGTTCGGGTGCCACACAAAGGCGATGTGGTTGGGCGGGTGATTGAAGGAGCTTATGAAGTGCTGGACACCTTTGAGCGTATTGATGAGAAGCGGGATGCGATGCAGTCACTACTGTTGCCGCCACCGGCTCAGGTGGCGCTGGCTCAAGCGGCACTAACCTACCGCTTTGGTGAAGACCACCAGCCAGTCACAGCAGCGCAGATACTGGCTCCACGCCGCTGGCAGGATGAATCCAACGACCTGTGGACCACCTATCAACGGGTACAGGAGAACCTGATAAAAGGCGGGCTGACCGGTCGCTCCGTGCAGGGAAGGCAGTCCCGTACGCGAGCCGTCAAAGGGATTGATGGCGATATCAAACTCAACCGGGCGCTGTGGGTGATGGCAGAAACCATGCTGGCGACATGCCAGTGAGTGATGACCATGTGTTATCACTCTGTAACCACCTGGACAGGGTATGTCCAACCGTTAGCGTTTGCCCTCATAACCGGTTTACCTCAATCGCCCCTCAGGCCGCATCCCACCGGCTTTCTTACTGAAAATAAAAATATTTTTCACAGTGTCCATACCCTGACCACGCCCCTCTTTAAAGTAATCACAGGACTTTCATTCCGTTAACTGCTTCAGGAGGCTGCACCATGACACAGGCTGACCGCCGATATGACCGGCTGGCCGTCAGGCTGTCATTGATAATCAGCCGATTACTGGCGGGCGAAACGCTGAGCGTCAGAAAACTGGCGGCAGAGTTCGGCGTCTCGACCCGTACCTTGCGGCGGGACTTTCGTGAACGGCTGATGTATCTCGACCTGGAATACCGTAACGGTCTTTGCCGTTTGCCGGAGCACCACAATCCGGCGCGGCATGAGCAGGATGTGCTGATGTTTGTCCGGCAAACCGGGATGGGCAGTGTGTTTCCCGGCCTGGATAACCGACTGGTTAATACCCTGTTGGACAGCGGTGAGGACGCCCCTTGTCTGGTCTGGCATCCGCCCTTGCGCGGTACACCGACGCTACCGGGGCATTTTTACCGTCTGACTCGGGCAATTGGTGAGCAGCTACGTGTCACCGTTCTGGCCGACGGTCAGCGCTATGACGGGTTATCGCCTTACCGGCTTATCTGCCTGTACGGCGAATGGTATCTGGTGGCCGAATCGCTGGGGCATCTTCTGGTCCTGCCGCTGCATGAGATTCACGGCGTGACGGTGTCCACCGAGTCATTCCAGCGCCGCGATGATATCTGCCACCTGACCACGCAATCCGGCTTCATCACGGCATTGCCGCATTTTCGCTTTATTCATGACGTACTGACCACTTTCGGCACGTCTCCGACCACATAAGTCAGGGACGCGATGCCAACACCAGAGAAAACCAGAAAGACAGATAAAGAAGGACAGTACCGGTAGTTGCACACAGAGGCCGTTACCGGACAGTTCAGTGAAGGACCACTCCTGGCGTCACGGACAGGCACAGTCCTGTCTTGACGATATTCATGATGACTTCAACATAAAGGATACGATGATGTTTACATACCTTCCGGGCAAACGGGGATGGCTGATAATCGGGCTGTTGACCACTTTCTCCGCGCACTCAGCAACCGAGTTCCCCACTCAGGTTAACTGGTTCTCCTTAAAAGCGCTTGGCTGGACCAACACTGATGGGATAAGTGACGACGAGTTGGGCCGCCGAATATACAAAGGCAGAGCGATTTTTAACTATCCCTGGACTGAGCAGTTTTTTGTCAGAGATGGCACCGGTCCACTGTTTCTGGCGAATAAAAAGGCCAAAACCCTTTCCTTGGTGAAAGTAAATACGCGGTCACAATCACCCGGTGACCTGGAGGTCACTTATCGTGGTAACAAAACCAGTAACTGTACCTATGAAATTACCGACAAAAAGACCTACTTCAATGCCAATTTTGCTGACGGCAAACCCGAGCAGCCGACGTTATTGCTGAGCATTCCAGAGAAGTGTATCGACCAGAAAAAGATGGCAGAAATTCAGGCACAGAAACGCGAACAGGAGCAGAAACTGGGTAAATGGCTGGTCGACGGCGTGAACAAAGAGCACTACCGCCGTTACGGCTACTGACCCTGAGACGTGTCTATTCACACCAAGGAGCCCGTATGAAAAACATTTCTTCACTTCTGCTTGCAGGCGCACTGTTGTTGCCGCTATCCGCACAGGCTGTACCGAACCTGTGGAGTGCCGACTCTGGTCAGGGTGTCACCGAATATCGGATAGCCAATACCGCAGGAAGTGTCTTTACCGTTAACTGCACCGGCAACCCTGACGAGGACAACACGCTGCAACACAGCGTGGCGGTGTCGCCCGTGAATGGTCAAGGTGTTGATTCCCATTTTTCCACCGAGGTGTATATCGTCGTCGTTATCGATGACCAGCAGTACGGTATTCCGTCCTCACTGGGGTGGCGCAATGCGGATAATGCTTGGTTCGCGTTTATTGAAGCAATTGGCCGCGCAACGCAGTTTGACGTTTATCTCAATGACCGGCATGTGGGTGCCTGGGAGCCCAGGCAAAAGAACGTGCAGAAGGTGCTGGCTGATATCGCGTCGTGTGCCACGACACACCGGGAATAATCGGGAGAGGTAACGCTATGCCCATTATTGCCATCATCGTTATTGTCGTGGTTGTCATTGTCTTAAGTAAAACCGGTATCTCGGACAGCCTTATTGGACTGGTTATCGCCACCGTTGCAGGGTTGCTAACTGGCAGCGGAACCGCAGGCGTTACCAGCGTGGCACTGACACCGTTTCTGGGTATCCCGATAGGGCTGTTTGTCGGTGTAACCGTATTCGCCAAAGTACTGCGCTGGTTTTCCCGACGCTAGTGATAGCGTTAACCACACAAAGTAAATCCATCCCTGCCCCTGTTGCTTATGCAGCGGGGGCATTTTATTTATTAAGGAATCACCATGTCATGTAATTCATTGGCAAGCAGTGTTGCCTCCAGAGAGCAGCGCATCATCCAGATGGCGTTGTGCCTGTTGGAAAAACGGGGGCGTAAAAACGCACGCCAGTTCAAAACCTCGGAGGACACCAAAAGCTGGTTACTGCTGGAACTCAGCAGTCTGGAGCGTGAGGTGTTTATGGTGTTGTATCTGGATAACCAACACCGCCTGATAGAGAAGGAAGTTATCGCGCTGGGCGGCATCAACAGTACCGAAGTGCATCCGCGTGAAATCCTCAAAGCTTCACTGCGCCATAATGCCGCTGCCGTGATATTGGCTCACAATCACCCCTCCGGCTGGGCAGAGCCCAGTCAGGCTGATCGCCATATCACCGACACACTGAAAAATTCCCTCTCACCGCTTGATATCAGAGTACTTGATCATCTGGTTATTG
Organism: Pectobacterium sp. CHL-2024; assembly: GCF_044751765.1. Lineage (NCBI taxonomy): Bacteria > Pseudomonadati > Pseudomonadota > Gammaproteobacteria > Enterobacterales > Pectobacteriaceae > Pectobacterium > Pectobacterium sp. CHL-2024. The sequence continues at coordinate 201,915 of NZ_JBIXKO010000002.1, forward strand.
GCGGCAGTGAGGTGGTGTCGTTTGCTGAACGTGGTTGGCTGTGATGACCACATTTACCACCGTGTTTTTATAAGGAAGCTATCATGCCATCATCGGATATCCCGGAATGGGGACTAAAACGTGCCGTTACGCCGCAATTCGGAGCCAGGCTGGTTCAGGAAGGTCACTATCTTCATTATCTGGCAGACCGGGCCAGCGTTGTCGGTACGTTCAGCGAAACGGAAGCCCGTCATCTGGAACAGATCTTTCCTGAGCTGATTAAGCAGTTGGAACAAAAACTGCGCTCAGGTGAGTTGAATCCCCGTCAGCGGGGTTGCGTCACGCTGTATTGTAACGAATGGACCTGTGAAGCCGATACGCTGGGCAGTTTTGGTTATATGTATATTGTTATTTATCCCACTTCTGCTGCAACACACTAATCCACAGTTTCTCTAGTCACCTTGTACATTCCCCTGATTTCATTGTTCTAATCTGAAGAGAGTATAGCCATGCAAACAACACCTGCAATCCCGTTACGGGAGGATCAATCCTGCCCGCCACCCATAGCCGTCTGGCAGCAACTTCTGACCTATCTGTTGGAAAAGCACTACGGCCTCACGCTGAATGACACACCGTTCTGCGAGGAGAACGTGATTCAGGAGCATATCGATGCTGGCATCACGTTGGTAAATGCCATCAATTTTCTGGTGGAAAAATACGAACTGGTGCGCATTGATCGCAACGGTTTTAACTGGCAGGAGCAATCACCGTTTCTCACGACTGTCGATATTCTTCGCGCCAGACGTGTAACAGGCTTACTTAAGGCATAAAGATCCCGAGCTGTTTTCCAGTAACACCACACCAAACCTATTTATCTCTCTCCCCGATGCATAATGCGCCAGCCCTTACCGGCTGGCGCATTTGCTTTTATGTATGGACCACAAACTATGCAAACTGAACCCGAGGTTTTGACCGAACACACCGAGCTGATTTGCTCGACCAATATCGAACGTATCGTTGCCGGACGTGATGCTGCGCTGCAACAGATAGAACAACTCCTCAACCAGCTAGGGGCGATCTCAACACTCACAGCGACTATTGGTGGCGGCACCGCTGAAGACTGGGCGTTAAAGCAGGGGCATCGCTATGATTGCTGGCTAACAGAAGCACCCAACAAGGCGATGCCAGCCATCACCCGCACGTTGGATCGCAATATCTGGCGCGACCTGATGTTGAAATCCGGCATGTTGTCGCTGATGGATGCTGAAGCTCGCAGCCAGTGGCATAAAAATCTCGATGAAGGGGAGCTACCGGTCATCAGCGAAGCCAATATCCTCAGCACCTTTGAGCAACTTCACCAGAGCAAGCGGGAGGTATTCGAACGTGGCGTAATTAATGTATTCAAAGGATTGTCCTGGGATTACAAAACCAATCATCCTTGTTACTTTGGCAAGAAAATTATTATTAGCAATCTGGTGACATACAACCGTTGGGGCTTTGGTCTGAACTGGGGCTGGCGACGCGATCAACTGGCCGATCTAGAGCGTATGTTCTATCTGCTGGATGGTAAACCGATCCCCGACAATCGGGGCGATGTCACCATCCGGCTAATGGATCATATCCGCGATAATCCGCATCAGCAGGAATACGAGGATGAGTTCTTCAGCGTTCGTTACTTTCAGAAAGGCACCGGGCATCTCACCTTTAAACGCCCTGACTTGATCGATCAGATGAATGACATTATTGCCAAACATTATCCGGGGATGTTGGCGGCCAGGTAATCACGCCCGAAGAGATTTCATCCCCTCCCCTTTATTTACTTTCAGGAAAACAATTTAATGAATACGTTATTTTCTGCACAAGGTGGGTTTTATCAGGTCCATAATATCGCCGACGCACCACCATTGCCCAAACACATGGAAAATCAAAACTGACGTTTCCACTAACGAATGGAAGATAGCCGTGAATTGGATTACCGAACATTTAAGCTCCTTCGGACCACAAACTGATTCATCAGAGATCAATCCCCAGCATCAGAAGACCTGGGATAGCTGGTTTGACGGTGAAGATATAACGCACGATTTCATTCCGGAGCGAGAACAACCAGACGCACAAACCAGAGATGACAACTGACACTCATGTCTATCGTCTCCCTACCCTGCAACACCTTAACGTCGACACAAAACGACATGTTGGTATAAATGTTGGTATAAAATTTATCGAACACGATTTATTCATTTAAATTCAATACAATGAATAGCCAATTCGAATCCTGTAGGGTCTCGAAACGTCCACTCAAGTCTACAAAACCCCGTTATATTCATTGATACCACTAGGATTTTCTGTCGCTGAGGTCAACCCAGCATACCGGAAATCAAGTCGATGTTGGGAAGCCCGCCAAGCTACAAGATAAAGAATACAAACTCACTGAGAGTGCAGACCTTTATCTTCTGATAAAGCCGAATGGAGCCAAATATTGGCGTTTGAAGTACCGCGTTGCAGGGAAAGAGAAAAAATTATCTATCGGTGTTTATCCTGATATTTCGCTGGCAGAGGCGAGACTAAAACGGGAAGAGGCTCGAAAAATTGTCGCTTCTGGTGGCGATCCTAGTGAACGATAAACCCACCTCTGACAACCGTGGCAATATCTCTACGCGATTGATGGAACATATCCGGGAGAATCCGGCTAAGGAAACTTACGAAGATGAATTCTCCAGTATTCGTTACTTTCAGAAGGGAACCGCGCATTTGACCTTCAAACGCATGAAGTTGGTTGAGCGTATGAAAGACATCATAGCTAAACACTATCCAAAAATACTATCGAGTAAGAAAACCAAGGTACGTACACTTAGTAAAAACATGACAATAACGTAAACATCAGATGAATGGATTTCTATGAATAATATTAATAATGCTAAACGGATTTTAGATGAGAATACCAAAGTGCTTTATGGCATCTTTGGTGTCATTAGTTCTTCTGGCTATTTCCCACCTTTGCCCTTTCTGAATGAATTCTTTCTGGTTGGCAGTGATCCATGTGATCAAGATGGAAGAATGGGTTGTTGGCGTCCATTCACCCTTATACTCTCGGAATATGAAGTGGTAAAGGAATGGTGGTTTGTATCTCACCCAGATACAGTTGAGTCACGACTTGGTTGTGAATGTTGGGGGGATTGGGTTCAAGAGATCCTCGAAATGTAAGTGTAAGCCCCCCAATAAACCGAACCATTCACTTTAGACGGCTCAGTACAACAATCACTGAGCCGGCAACGTTTACGCTATTGAACTCGCCAGTCGCTAAAGTAATGACCGATCGCGGAAGGTTGGTCGAGAGGAGCGGTGGCGGCTATATAGCCATCTGGCCGAACTAACAGATATTGATCGGAATAGGGACTACTTCCCGTTTCAACGTGCAGGACATTGACGATATCAGGCAGTGATGCCGGTACCGTCGCCGCGCCAATGATGAGCAAACTGTAATTGCGATAATTTAAATGTGAGTAAATTCTGCCCGACTGACTAGATTGAGAATCACGCCACATAAAATCATGCAGCCTTTCGCCAACACGCCCTTCGGTTCCGTAGCGAACGCCCATTCCCGTGATGTAACCCGCACGTTTTTCGACAATCTTGACGTAATCATCGGCATGGGTGCCTGTCTCTGAGGTTTTGGTTGAACGCACGAGTTCCGCTGACGTTTTTACGACTTCCAGCGCGACCGCTTTTCGCTCCGTTTCATAAGTCTGTAATAGCGTTTGGGGCGCATGGTGATGGGTAATCATCGCGATTTTCCAGATGAGGTTAAATGCATCAGCCAACCCGGTATTTAACCCTTGCCCACCATTCACCGAGTGAATATGGCTCGCATCACCAGCAATAAACAATTTATTTTCAAGGATGTAGTGTTCTGCTACAGACTCTTTAACCGAGAATTGTGAATACCACTCAATCGATTTGAAGCGCAGACGGTGTGGTTGCAGAGCATGGTTAATTTTATCTATCGCCTGCTGTTGCGTGAAGTCCTCACTCTCCATCTGGATATAGAAACGATCAATCTTACCTTCACGTGGTATCCAGGCGACATCCGCGGTTTCTGCTTGGAAAACAATAATTTCCGGTACTTTTGAGAAATCAGTTTCTATTTCGCCATCAATCACTGCCCAGGTAATTTGTGGTCGAGTGATCTCAAACGGGATAGCAAAGTGTTGGCGCACAAACGATCGTGAACCATCTGCACCAACCAAATACCGGGAACGCACGGTCTCACCGCTGGTGAGCGTGGTAAGGCAGCCGTCGTCCTCCAGCACAATATCTTCCACAGAAGTATTACGGCGCACGGCACTCTTTAGTTCGGTGAGCTTATTATCGAGCGCTTGTTCCACATAAGCCTGACCAATCATTAAAAAATGCTTGTGGAAACAGCCTTCTAAAGCATCCCACCAGGTAGATTGGCGTGAAATAAATTTACCTTTTGACCAGACTGAGCTGGTATTGCAGGTTTTGCCCAAGGGATAAAGCTCGTCGAATAAACCGATAATTTCAAACAGCTGCAAACTACGAGCGTTTAGTGCATCAGCACGGCCTACTGTTAGCGGCCCTGATGATTTATCGATAATGACGGTACTTAAACCTGACAGCTGAGCAAGATAGGCACAGGCCAGGCCGACAGGCCCGGCACCGATAATCATGAGATCAACATGCTGTGGTTTCATGACGGCTGCACCAAATGTGGGTTAGTCAGCGGCTGTTTAGCATGGATATGCACTCGGCGCAGATGACGGCCACTCTGGCTGGCATAAGATTCACGACCGTGTAATAACGAGTAGTTATCTGCAATGACAATGTCGCCGCTTTGCCATTGATGAGCATACTGAACCCGTGGATCATATAAGGCATTTTGCAAGCTGCTGAGTAATTGCTCTTGCTCTTCAGGTTCAATACCGGAGAAGTGATAAGTAGATGGGTTCAAGAATTCTTTATCACCAGCAATCGGTGGCTCACAAAAACGAATGACGGGATGAGTGCGGTAAGGGTGTTGCTCGATAATAGGAGCCTGCGCGGTGCTGCTGTATAGCTCGACGGCGCGCTGATACTGACCTGTTGCACGCTGCCACAGCGCTTTGGTTTCGGGTGACGCCAGACGTAACGCCGTAGTGGTACTCGAAAACGTGGTTCGCCCACCCTGCCCTTCGCCAACGGCTGAGACGCATTGAAAGACTTGTAGTTCCGGCACGGTTTTAAGGTACATGCCGTCCCAGTGCAAGGGAACATAGTTATTAGCAAAGATATGGTCGGTCGCATCGGGTTGTTCAACCAGCTCCAACACGGCACCAAATGGCCATTGCATAATGTCACCAATGGCTGCGCAGTATGTTGTTAAATTTTCTGCACTCGTAAAGCTATCAAAACCCCGCAGTACCACTAATTGTTCATTCTCTACTAATGTACGCAGCCAGGTAGGCGATAATTCACCAATATGCACGCCTGACTGTTTAGGCTCAATACGCACACCAAAATGACAGGTTTCACCTTGAGAATGGGTTAAAGGTTGATAATCAAAGCGATCTTCTAAAGTGAATGAGTCCATTTTACTTCTCCGTGTATTATCCATTGCTGAAAGATCTTTTCAGATAATATCGGCAACAAATATTCAACACCACGGATACAATTTTAATAATTAGGAGGGTTTGAATAGAGAATCACTGCCCTCCTCTTTTCACTACTATCTAATGATGTAATGGACCTTGATACTCCCCCACAATTAAAAAACCCCAGATAAACCTATCCGGGGTCTTTAAATAACGAGAAAAAACCGTCGCCGTTTCAGGCTTAGCCGCGGTTCTCTTCGATGTAGCGAGCCAAATCCGCTGGGGTTTTCAGAACGGTGGCGACTTCGGTTGGCGGGATCACGCAGCCGTAAACGTCCTGCACTTCCAGCACCAAGTCGACCGCCAGAATAGAGTCAAGAATATCGGACTCAATCAGCTCATCGTTAAAGCCCACTTTACGGGATAAGATCTTTTCAAACAGCGCGAGTATTTCTTGTTCCATCATTTTTTCCTGAGTCATTAGATCGTGCGGGCATGGCTGTCCAGCAGTTTACGGTCAATTTTGCCGTTAGGATTAAGCGGCAACGCATCTTTGATAATAATTTGGGAAGGCACCATGTAAGGCGGAATCACCTTCGAGAGCGATGTTTTAATCGCTTCTGGCGCTAAGTTCGTCACGCAGAACGCCGCGATGCGCAGAACACCACCGCCCGATTTCATCAACGGCAGAACCACCGCTTCGCTGATGTCGGATATCGCCAGCAGACGATTTTCAATCTCATTGATTTCAATACGATAGCCATTCAGTTTGATCTGGCTGTCATTGCGGCCCTGACAGTACAGCAGCCCGTCTTCATATCCCAGGTCGCCGGTTCTGTAGCCCCGGAATGCTTCGCTCTCCCGATGCAGCAATTTCTCCGCATTCTCTTTCGCCAGCCCAAGGTAGCCGCGCATCACATTTTTGCCCCAAATGATCAGCTCGCCCTCAGACGTAATTTCCATTCTGGAGTCCGGCATCATCGCCCCCACCGGCAGCAGATCGTTTTCACTGTGCAGGATTTCATCGGTGATTTCGATGACAGTGGTCGCGATGGTCGCTTCCGTTGGGCCATAGGAGTTGAGAATTTTGGCATGCGGGAAGCGACGGCGTAACTGTTTTACCAGCGCCTTATTTAGCACTTCGCCAATGAATACGAAGACATTAAGTTCAGGTAAATATTCACTGTTGAACTGGGGGGAAAGCAGCCTCTGGTAGGCAAAAGAGGGCGTTGACACCCAGACGGAAACACCGTTGTCTTTCAGGCGATCGAGCCAGTTTTCTGCCGCGATATCCTCTTTCGCATTCAGGACGATGTGCCCTCCCGTTGCCAGATTCGCCAGCAGCGGGATCAAAGAGAGATCGAAACTGAACACTGCATGATTCATCAGCACCGGCACGTCCGGCAGCGAAAAGTCCTGACGCACCCACTTCATAAAGTGCCACAGACTTTCACGCCCGATCTGCACCCCTTTCGGCTTTCCGGTACTGCCGGAGGTAAACATGATATAGGCGAGATCTTGCTCGACCAGCGCCTGCCCTTCCTCACCGGTCGCAATAAACTGTCTGGTCGCCACATCGTAATAATAAGGGGCGCTCGCCAGGTGGCAAATCTCTTTAAGCCGCTCCTGAGGATAGATGCAGTCCACCGGAATATACGGGATGTTATGCAGCAGACAGCTATAGATCGCCACGGCAAACTCCGCCTGCTGATGCCCATATAACACCACTGGCGCTCCCGCGGGCTGCCGACATTGCTGATAGCGATGCGACCAGTCTGTCACGGCGACGGAGAGCTGCTGCCAGGTCATCGCATCATCGCTACCGGTAATCGCCAACTGATCTGGGTTCGCGGGGTCGAGTAATGCCGCACGGAGGAAGTCTTGTAGTTCCTGAAGTTCAGAGTTAAGGATCATAGTGGGGACATTCCGCTAAAGATGTAGAGGGAGGCCGCGGCGCTTGCCAGCGTCAGAATTCGACCGATGAACGCAATAACCGGATGATGCAGACAATTGCTCAGCGCCGGACTGCGTTTGGCTGACCACTGCAGCATGTTGTGGGCAACGGAAATGGCGCCAAACAGTGCGCCGCTGATGACATAGTGTCGTTCAAGCCCGTTCCATGCCCCCATACAAAACAGGGTGCAGAAGATGCCAATATTCTGTGCCAACGTTTTGTTCTGTCGGAAAAAATCGAGCTTCATCAGATTCATATAAATCGGCATAAAGACCACATCTCGCAGCCATTCAGACAGGCTGATGTGGAAACGCCGCCAGAAGTCCTGCGGGTTTTTCGCCAGAATAGGCATATTGAAGTTCGCCGGAATATTCAGGCCAAATAAGCGCCCCGCCCCGATAGCCATATTGCTGTAGCCAGCAAAATCAAAATAAAGGTAGGCGCTGTAGGCGAGCGACATCACGACACCCACGCTTAACGTAAACGGGCGCTGGCTCCACGACTCAATCACCAGATTATTGATCAGCATGGCGAATAAGAACTTCTGAATAATGCCGGTAAAAATCTGCTCCATCGCCACTAAAAACTGTTCACGGGTCAGCGTGAAGACCGGTTTATTAATGTCATTAACCCATGTCCGCCAGCGATACATCGGACCAGCCAGAATAATAAAAGGCATAAAGAGGTAGCAGAAGTAGTGCAGGAAATTCTGGCCATCTTTTTTACTGCGATAAAGCAGGACATCAATGGCGCGGAAGGTCATAAAGGACAGGCCGATCATGCCCCAGTGGTTATTAAGGTGTAATTTCACCAAAAACAGCGGCAACAGCGTCAGGCTGACCGCCTGCCAGGTTTTTAACCACCCTTTCTCTTTTAAGGTGACGAGAAGATAAAAGCTCAGGAACACCGCCACGGGAACAACGTAGTCCCCCTGGAAAATATATCCCCAGCCGAATACCGCCAATACGGAGAAGGCAGATAAATACGTCAGCCGATAACGGAATACGCGATTAACCAGCGCAAACAGTAACGCGGATGAAAACAGAAAGAAAAAAAATGCCCCGGAACTATACATCATTCATCCTTCAGAATTTTTGATATTCAAAATGCACTTTTAAACTCATGCTTTCATCAACAGACGTCCACGCGACGATGGTGACTGCCAGAAAGAGATAAAGGAAAAAAAGGCGAATGGCAGTTTTCATCATTTAAAACTCTCTGCAATAAATTGATCCATCGCGACCCATGCCGGATCGGTTGGATGCAGGCGATCCCAATTCCAACCGTTCTGATAAGGCTGCGCATACATATCAAAATAGCGAACCTGATTCTCTTCCAGCATCGATCTGATCTGGCTATCCACTGGCTGGAATTTCTCGGAATTCTTAATCGCCCACGGATTAATCGGATCGACAATGACCACAAACTGGGCGTTGCGCGCCTTCAGCAGTTTGATCGTCGCTCGTAATGCCTCCATCTGCGCCGGAACAATCGGCGCGTCATCCCACTCTTCCCGCGTTGGATCGTCTGCAAAAACAGACTTATCCATCCACAGAGTGTCTGCACTTTGCTGACGGGACTGGTTTAGCACACGAGCCTGACCCAACTCGCGACTCCAGTCTGGCGTCATGTTGGCGGTTGGCTGATGCGGCCACGGTTGTGCGGACTGAGGGACAATACGTAATATCGACAGCCAATAGTTTTTTATCAGCTCACAAAAATTAGCAAATTGATAACTCACTTCCTGCCAGATAATTTGTGGATCCCAGCCATAGACCTTCATTTGGCCGAACGTTAAATGACTTATCTCTTCTTTATCGATATGTTGTAAGTAATTGACCAAAAAGGGACGCGTCTGGTCATCCTGCATCAGCGGCTCAAAAATAGATGCGGGAAAATTGTTGGCAAAAATGGCAGGCGGAATACCGTCTGAATAAAAGCTATCGGGTGCCAGCAGCAAAACAACTTTACTGTTCGCGTTAAGTTCATTTTTAAAACGTGAGAGCAGTAAAAAGTGCGTGACGTTATCGACATAGCTATCGCCATAGGCCACGACCGGACGGTGTAGTTGGTTATTAAAGTAATTATAGACAGCGTAATGTTCATCTTCAGATGTAGAGACCTCGGAAGCCCCAAGAAAGAAAATCGCATTTCCCTGTAAAGCATGGGAAATAGTGGCTATCTTTTCCTTTTGTTCCTTTACCGTTCCTTCCATGGTTTTAATCAGCGGCTGGAACGTTAGCGCAGGATCAACGCTCTTCACCAACGGGGGAACGCTAAGAAACAGGATGGCAAGGGTAGCCATCAGGATATGTAGGCAGAGAGTATTTTTGATTTTCATTATAAAGTAAGGCTACATGATATTTATTGTTTGAAAGTTGTGAATTTTTATCTTCACAGTAAATCGTCCCCTGTATTTTTGGATTATATACCAGGCTTATCGCCGATGATGAGCGTTGCTGTGTAACGGTATGTACAGTGTTTATGTCCGTCACAGAATAAGGCTGACGAGCCCCGCGCGATCGAGGCAGGAGAAGGGCTCTCCTGCATCCATTATCACTTACGTGGTTTGAATATGCGGTAGTAAAGAGCGGTGACGGACCCCGTGCGTTCAGGTTTGTTAGGGGTTTTAGGGATGATGATGTTCAAGAATCCTTGGTGCGATGAATAAGTACGAATAGCGTCATCCCGGCTTTCCTTTTTATTTCATCTGACAAACCATTCTCTTAATGTTAACTTAATGTATTCGCAATATTACGGATTCGCTCGGTATTCCTCATCACGTTTTACAGGGCTATACGTAATTGCAAAAACTAAAAGGAGAATCGATGAAAAATTATCAGGCCACTCTCCCTCGGCTATTAATCGTCTCAATAACCCTGTTTGTTATCGCCTGCTCATCCAGCACGAAAAAATCCCCTACTGATGAAACGCCAGCGTGTATGAAATATCGTTCTATGATGACGGCACCCTTGCCACCAGCGGAAATGATGAGGCTAAAAAATCAGTGCGAGCAATCAAGACATTAATGCGGTGGTATGTTCATCAGAGCCAGCATCGATCCGATGTATTTTACAAAAAATACGAACGCCTTCAAATAAATCCACTTCCCCTCAAGGTAACGCTAGCCAAATAGCGGTCATTATTAAAAATGGCCGCTATTCCCTTCAATTCGCGGCCCGTTCTAGATCGCCATAAAATGAATAGGGATAGCCATTTTCCAGCCATTCAGCATCGTCAATAACGCAAACATCATCTTCTATATAAATATCTGATGCCATTATTTTTATTGCGAAACCATTAGTTTTGTATTCCGAGCGATAATTATCATAGGTAATTTCGCCTCTGCCGAAATAGTCTTTGAGTTCTTCCCGCCATAATAGCTCGATCTCTGCACTAAACGGGCCGCTCCCCATTTTCCCTTTCAGGCTGGCGATAATCTTTTTCTTCTCAACAAAGCCCCACCGCACGGCATCCAACGTCCAGGCATCGTCACTAACACTAAACTCACCAGAAAAAATCGCTAAAAGCGCGTCATTATTATCAGAACACATTTCATTTCCTTGAATATTCAAAATTTGTCAGTGGAACCGATTATCTCAAACGCTTTTTAATCGCCTGACTTACAGCCCAATAACCCAATCCTAACGCGGGTAGCGCAGCGCTTCCACAAACAGTGAGAAGGCAGTGGTATGCTGTTTGCGGCTGGGATAATACAGGTAGTAGCCGGGGAACGGTGGACACCATTCCGTCAGCACCCGCATCAGACGCCCGCTGGCAATGTCATCTCGCACCGAATCTTCCGGCACATAGGCCAGACCGAGCCCGATGAGTGCCGCATCGATCCGCTGGCGCAGGCTATTCATGGTCAGCTGTCCCTCAACGCGGACCTTGATTTCCCGACCGTTTTTTTCAAATTCCCATGCATAGATGCCGCCCATCGTCGGCAGACGCAGGTTAATACAGCGGTGATGCTGCAAATCCTGTGGCGTCGCGGGGGCAGGATTGCGTGCGAAATAGTTCGGGGAACCGACAACCGCCATGCTCATTTCTGGTGCGACACGCACGGCAATCATGTCTTTTTCCACCTGTTCTCCCAGACGAATGCCCGCATCAAAGCGGCCGAGAACAATATCGGCTAAGGCGTTATCTACCGTGATGTCGACGTTAATATCGGGATAATTCGCCAAAAATGGCTTTAACACCGGCCATAATATTGAATCAACCGCATGCTCCCCCGCCGTGATACGAATATTCCCCGCAGGCCGTTCGCGCATGTCGCCCAGCGCTACCAGCTCGCTTTCAATATCCGCGAAGTGCGGGCCGAGGCTATGCGCCAGCTTCTCTCCCGCTTCCGTCGGTGCAACGCTGCGCGTGGTTCGGGTTAGCAAACGCACACCAAGCCGCTCTTCAAGGCCGCGAATCGAATGGCTTAGTGCCGACTGGGACAGCCCGAGCTTCGCCGCCGCTTTAGTAAAACTACGTTCTCTTGCCACCACAAGGAACGAAATGAGGTCATTAAAATTTTCTTTTAACATCAGAGTGTCCGAAGAGTGGTGTCATGGATGATGTCCATGTGAAACGGTCAATCACGAATTAAGCCACGCTGAAAATCAGCAGCGGGACATAACATCCCCGCATTACGCGGCGTAATTAATGAATATAATTCATAGCCGCTTGCTGGTTTTGTCCTCTGGTGCTTCTCCGTAAATCGCAGTAACGTTTTGCACAACCGCTGTCTTTCATCTTTCAGCAACCCTGAATGGTTCAATCACAGCGAATCTTTCAATCACTACAAATTCTTCAATAACAGCTACGCTTTCCATGAGATGACTCACCGCCTCTGTCGTGATGTTATCCATGTTAGCCTTGGCTGTGATTGCCGGAACGGAGGAAAAATTGAAAATTACCCGCAGTGGTTCACACCCGTCCCAACCTGGCTCGGAAAGCTATTTTTCCGGCAACGTACGTATCGACGCGCCCTTTCAGGGCACCGCCCCGGCTCGGGTTGGTGGCGCGACCGTCACCTTTGAACCCGGTGCCCGCACAGCATGGCATACCCATCCACTCGGTCAGACGCTGATCGTCACACAGGGTCGGGGCTGGCTTCAGGAATGGGGCGGCGAGATTCAGGAAATCAATCAGGGCGATATTGTCTGGATACCCGAAGGCGTAAAACACTGGCACGGCGCGACGGCACAAACCGCGATGACGCACATTGCCATTGCCGAATCGCTTAACGGCAGCCCGGTTGAATGGCTGGAAAAAGTCAGCGACGAGCAGTACGGAAACGGGAAATAGCATAAGGAGAACGTCGCTATAAGCAAAAATAGCGACGGGTAGAAACAGCAAAGCCACTCAGCGTGAAACTGAATGGCTTCTTCCTTTGCTCCGCGATGCGGCTAGCGCATGTGGAGATTGACGCCAGAGACCTCTTTTCTGAGTTCAATAATCTCTTCAGCCAGCTCACGGCACAGCATCGCATTCATCAGATGATCCTGCGCGTGCACCACGATAAGTTCGATATTGGCTTTTTCCTTACTCTGGTTGCCAATAAATCCGGTCTGGATCAACTGCGCCCGGTTCAGCGCCACCGCCGCCATTTTTAATAATTCATCGACGTGATCCCACTCCCCTCGACGAGCGGATCTCAGTGCTTCCATTGCGCAGGAACGTGTTTCGCCAGATTTAACGATAAGCTCAATCATCCGCGTTTCTACATCCATTTTTCCATCCCCCCGAATATCAGTTGCTGTGTCATCTTTTTGTCGGTCAATTAACCCCAAATTGCAGACAAGCGCACGTGACACCGAAGCAAGTACGGTGCATTTGTTGTATCGCTACTCACAGCCTGCAGAGTAAATATAGATGATCAATCAGGATTTGTTTCTGTAAATCATGACGTTATGTCTCATTTCCGATGAAATAAATTTCACAGAGACGTCAGCCTGTTTTTTAGACGATAGATTTATACAAATTCATACTACGACACACCCTGAAATAAAGTGATGACCGAAAGATCACACCCACCGGAACCTTAATTTAACCTTAAGAAATGGAAATAATAATAACTATCATTATTATTATCAATATGTAGAATCCATCGTCGACTGCCGCTACATATCGGCCTGTGTCGCTAAAATAGCGTAGCTATCGTCAGTGACGCAGGGCTTCCCATGTCAGCCAGCCATACGCAAACACGACAGGTATTAATAAGGGTAAATACTATGAAGCTTAGTTTTGGATTGCTGAGTTCTGCCGTTTTATTCGCTTCCGGTTTGGCTCTCAGCGCATCGGCAACCGCAGCAGAAAACGATGAAGGGATTGTGATTTACAATGCCCAACATGAAAACCTCGTGAAATCCTGGGTTGACGGTTTTACCAAAGAAACTGGCATCAAGGTGACGTTGCGCAATGGCAGCGACACCGAATTGGGCAACCAACTGGTGCAGGAAGGGAAATCCTCCCCTGCCGATGTGTTCCTGACTGAGAATTCACCGTCAATGGTGCTGGTCGATAACGCCAATCTCTTTGCTCCGCTGGATAACGCGACCCTTGCTCAGGTGCCGTCTAACTATCGTCCATCCCACGGTCGCTGGATCGGGATTGCCGCACGCTCCACCGTCTTTGTTTACAATCCGGCCAAATTTACCGACGCTCAACTGCCGAAATCCTTAGCCGATCTGGCGAAGCCTGAATGGAAAGGCCGCTGGGCCGCGTCTCCATCCGGTGCAGATTTTCAGGCCATCGTCAGCGCCTATCTGGAGCTGAAGGGTGAGCAAGCCACACAGGCGTGGCTGAAAGGCATGAAAGAAAACTTCACCGCCTACAAAGGTAACAGCACGGTGATGAAAGCCGTGAACGCTGGCCAGATTGATAGCGGTGTGATCTATCACTATTACCGTTTTGTCGATCAGGCTAAAACCGGCGAAAACAGTAACAACACGAAGCTGTACTACTTCAAGCATAAAGATCCGGGCGCGTTCGTCAGCATTTCCGGCGGCGGCGTACTGGCATCCAGCAAACATGCGAAAGACGCACAGGCCTTCATTAAGTGGATTACCGGCAAATCCGGTCAGGAGGTCTTGCGCACCAACGATGCCTTTGAGTACGCCGTTGGCGTCAACGCGGCCTCAAATGACAAACTGGTTCCGCTGAAAGATCTGGATGCGCCGAAAGTCGATGCCGCCAAGCTCAACAGCAAAAAAGTCGTGGATCTGATGACGCAAGCTGGCTTGCTGTAACGCACAGGTTTTAATGCATAGTTTTTAACGCACAGATTATTGCGTATGGGTTATAGCACATCGATGTCATAACCCCCTTTCATCAGGGCGTTCGCGCCCTGATGAATCCTAACCTGAATGCCCGCTCAGCGTGGCTTCACCGTCTTAAAATATCGTCCTGACGAGGCAGCTACAGGCCGTATGACAAACGTTAGCTACAGCGAAACCACCCCGTTCACCGCCCCTTCTACGCCATTACGCAAGCCAGCCGCGTTGCTGACCATCGTCGCCCTGACGCTATCCCTGCTGGGGTTTATTCCGCTGGGCTTTGTGATTGGCGTGAGTATTGATACCGGTTGGGAAACGGCGCGTGCGCTGCTCTTACGCCCTCGCGTCGGCGAACTGCTGACCAACACGGTGCTGCTGGTTGTTCTGACGCTGCCGATTTGCACGGTGCTCGGCGTGCTTTTGGCCTGGCTGACGGAACGTACTACCCTGCCCGCCCGACGCCTGTGGTCCCTGCTGCTCACCGCGCCGCTGGCAATACCCGCATTTGTACAAAGCTATGCCTGGATCACGGCCGCGCCCGGCCTGCATGGTCTGCCCGCTGGCGTGTTTTTATCCGTCGTCGCCTATTTGCCGTTTGTGTATTTACCCTGTGCTGCGACGCTGCGACGGCTTAATCCTGCGCTGGAAGATGTCGCGGCTACGCTGGGCGTGCCTCCCATTACCGTATTTTTCCGCGTGGTGCTGCCGCAGCTAAAGCTGGCTATCGGCGGCGGGCTGCTGCTGATTGCGCTGCATCTGCTGGCGGAATATGGCCTGTTTGCCATGATCCGCTTCGATACCTTTACCACCGCGATTTTCGATCAGTTTCAGTCAACGTTTAACGGTCCGGCGGCTAACATGCTGGCTGGTGTGCTGGCGCTGCTGTGCCTGTTTCTGCTGTGTGCGGATGCCCGCGTGCGCGGCGTCACGCGCTATGCCCATGTCGGTTCCGGCGCGCCGCAGGCTGTCACGCTGGTACGCCTGTCGCTGCTTCCGCTGTTGCTGGCTCTGCTGCTACTGGCGACGCTGGTGCTGCTGACGCTCGGCGTGCCTTTTATTACGCTGTCTCGCTGGCTGTGGTTTGGCGGCAGGGAGGTGTGGCAGCGCCGCGAACTGCTTGATGCCTTTCGCCAGACCATGATGCTGGCGCTGAGCGGTGCCGCACTGACAACGCTGGCGGCGATCCCGATGGCCTGGCTGACTATTCGCCACCCCAGCCGCCTGTATCGGTTTCTGGAAGGGTGCAATTACATTACCAGCTCTCTGCCGGGTATCGTCGTCGCGCTGGCGTTGGTGACCACCACGATTCACATCGTCAGGCCGCTCTACCAGACTGAATTCACCGTGCTGCTGGCTTACCTGTTGATGTTTATGCCACGGGCGCTGGTTAATCTACGCGCCGGTATCGCACAGGCTCCAGTAGAGCTGGAGCAGGTCGCCGCGAGTCTGGGGCGTTCACCGTTGCAGACGTTAATGACCGTGACCGTTCGGCTGGCCGCGCCTGGCGTAGCAACAGGTGCAACGCTCGTCTTTCTGGCGATCGTTAACGAGCTGACCGCCACGCTGCTGCTGGCTCCCAACGGCACCCGCACGCTGGCGACTGGCTTTTGGGCGCTCACCAGTGAGATCGATTATCCGGCGGCGGCACCCTACGCGCTTATTCTGGTCCTACTGTCGCTGCCGTGGACCTGGTTTCTCTACACGCAATCACAAAAAATGGCGGGGCTGTAATCATGTTGGAACTTCATCGCGTCAGTAAAAGCTTTAACGGGCGCACCGTGCTGTCTGACATTCATCTGACGTTAGAAAACAGCCGCCGCACGGCGATTGTTGGCCCGTCCGGTTCGGGGAAAACCACGCTGCTGCGCCTGATTGCCGGGTTTGAAAAACCGGATACTGGCGTCATCACGCTTAACGGACAGACGCTCTGTGATAACGGGCTTTCCGTGCCTGCCCATCAGCGCAGAATCGGCTACGTACCGCAGGACGGCGCGCTATTCCCGCATCTTTGTATCGCGGACAACATCGCATTTGGGCTCAAAGGCTCGAAGGCAGAAAAACAAAAGCGCGTGGATGAGTTGATGGCGCTGGTGTCCCTTCCGGCGCATTTGCAGAAGCACTCGCCGCATGAGATTTCCGGTGGTCAGCAGCAGCGTGTTGCACTGGCTCGCGCGCTGGCGCAGCGCCCTGCATTAATGCTGCTGGATGAACCCTTTTCCGCATTAGACACCGGCCTACGTGCCGCCACCCGTAAAGCGGTGATGGACGTATTGCAGCAGGCTAATGTGGCATCGATTCTGGTGACTCACGATCAGGGAGAGGCGCTGTCCTTTGCTGACCACGTTGTCGTCATGCGCGACGGCCAGCTGTCGCAATCCGGCTCGCCGTGGGCGCTTTACCACCAGCCCGCCAATGAGGACATCGCGACCTTCCTTGGCGAAACGCTAATTCTCGATGCACAAATCGACGGCGGTCAGGCTGACTGTCTGCTTGGACGCATCGCGGTAGATCGCCCAACCGCAAGCGGGAAGGCAAGAATCATGCTCAGACCGGAGCAAATCGCGATTCTGGATGCTGGGGTTAATAACGATAAGGTTGATAGTAATGAGGCAAATAGCACAGCAACGATTCGCGCAACTATCCGTAAAGTTGATTTTTCCGGCTTCGTCTCGACGCTGACGCTGCACGTCCACCACGCAACAGCCGACATCATTGAACTGAAAACCGTCAGCCACGCCGCTTTTGCCGTCGGCCAGCAGGTCAGCTTGAACGTGAACGGTACGGCACACGTTTTCAGTCAATAATTCTCTATCGCTAGCAGTATGCGCAGGCGGCTTATCGCGCCGTCTGCGCGTTGCGACTCACCAGCCAGACGCCCAGCAGAATAATCAGGACGCCGAGGTTTTTCCGCAGGCTCATCGGTTCGTTCAGCCACGGCAGGAAAACCGCCGCCAGATAAACCACCGCGTAGCTCAGGCTAATTAGCGGATAGGCGCGGCTTAGCGGCAGGTAGCGCAGCACCATGAACCAGCACACCATCGATAGCCCGTAGCAGAGCATCCCGAACAGCACCGCAACCGCAGGCCAACCGGCCAGCAACGTGCTGAGCGACGGCCAGTGCGCGAGGGAAATGCTCGGCAGCGCCAGCATCCCGCTTTTCATTAACACCTGCGCGGTGCTGGCAAGCACAATGCTGCCAAGCGCCCAGACATAGCCCATTTTCGCCATCATCCCCCCTGCATCAGATAGATACCGGTGACAATCAACGCAATGCCCCACCAGTGATGTTTGTCCACACGTTCGCCAAACCCGTAGTGCGCCAGCAGCGTGACCAGAACAAAATTGATGCTCAGCAGCGGATACGCCACGCCGAGCGGGATATGCTGCAACACCACAAGCCACAGCAGCAGCCCGATGCCGAGCAGCAGAGCCGCCAGCATCAGCCACCCCAGCGTCACGCGTCGACGTCGATCCGCGGGTAAACGCCGCCAGCACTCCGCTGCCCGTTTCTGGCACAGCTGCCCCAGACTGGTCAGCAGGCAGACGATAGCCACCAATAGATAACTCATGGCGCTATCTGCTTATAAAACAGCAGCACGTAGCGGTGCGATTTTTTCAGCTGATCGGGGGCAGGCAGACTGCGGTATTCCTCATCAGTATCCCTATCGACCTTCAGCACCAGCGCGACATTTCCGCTACGCCGTTTCTCCGCAAGCCAGGCCGGGAAAGCGCCCTCATCCACAAAGCGGTCAGTGGAATCGGCGTAGCCCAGCCCGTAGTTCAATTCGCCCCGCGCTTTGAATAAGGTGATATCGCTGCGCTTCAGCTCCCACGCCAGTCCGGCCGCCAGCCCAACCTCATCGCTCAGCACATAACGGCTCTCCTCCAACAACGGTTGATGGCTACGAATAAAGGTTTGAGGGTTCTTTGAATCGACCACGCTCGCCGGAATACTCCCGCCAACGAGCAGCGCCAGAAATAGCGGACAACCCGCCACCAGATAGCCCCGCGTTCGCGGTTTCCTGAGGCTGACAGCCGCAAAGGCAACCCAGCCGATAAAGCAGACGACGCCCGAGACGATGGTCAGCCCTTCTCCCGGTTGATAGACATGCGGCACGATGATGCCGAGGCCCAGCGCGGCAACGGCGAGCGCCAGTACGCTGCCGAAAGCTATGTTGATCCAGCTATTGATGCGCAATACACGTTCACGTATTGCGGGTGCCAGCCCGGAAATCCACGCCGCCATCAGCAGCGCCAGCGGCGCAAAGCACGGCAAAATGTAGGTCAGCAGCTTGCCTTTAGCGATGCTGAAAAACAGCAGCGGCATCACCATCCAGCACAGCAGGAGGAACCGTTCCGGGTTCGCTTTTCGTTCGCTCCAGCCGCTGCGCAACGCGCCCGGCAGCAGCGCCAGCCAGGGGAATGCGCCGACCATCAGCACTGGCAGGTAATACCAGAACGGCGCTTTATGCTGCGCATCGTCTTCCGCAAAACGCTGGATATGCTCGATCCAAAAGAAGTAGTGCCAGTAATCGGCTTCTCGCGCATGCACCGCCAGCGCCCACGGCGCACTTAGCAATACCGCGACGACAATCGCCAGCGGCCCGAACAGTAGCAGCTCCTTAATGCGCTTTTGCGCCAGCGCCACCGGCAGCACGCTGATGACCGGCAAGGCCAGCGCCAGAAAGCCTTTGGTCATGAATCCCATGCCGCAGGCCAGCCCCATCAACCCCCAGGCCACGAGCCGTTCGCGCGTCAGCGTGGCGCGCTGAATCAGCACGTGGCTGAACAGCGCCGCCGTCATCCAGAGCGTCACCATGGGATCGAGCACGCTGTAAGTACCGATGCCATACACCAGCAGCGAGGTCAGATAGATCGTCGCCGCCAGCAGCGCGGTACGCTGGTTTTTCCACAGCAGCATCGCCAGCCAAAACACCAACAGCGCGCTCAACCCGGTAGACAACACCGAAGCAAAGCGCACGGAAAAATTGGTATGACCTAATAGCCACTGGCTGATGTTATTCAGCCAGTAGCCCGCAACAGGTTTCTCAAAATAGCGAATACCCAGCAAGTGCGGCACGATCCAATCGCCACGCTGAAGCATCTCGCGGCTGATTTCGGCATAGCGCGTTTCGTCCGGTGACCACAGCCAGCGGCCGTTAAGCGGTAACAGGTAGAGCAAAGCAAATAACACCAGTATCGCGGTGCTTTTCAGCTTTATCATGCCTTTTTCCATGCTATCTCCTGCTTTATTTATTCTTCCGTCTGCACGCCAAGCCACCCTTCCCGTCCAGGAAACGGCGCACGTTCAATCCGCCCGACGGGCAGCGTGGCGGGGTCATCAGGCAGTAAGGCGGAAAGCGGACAAAATTCGATGTGCTGCTGGCGGGCGCGAAACAGCAACTGACGGAACTGCGCCAGCTTCGCGCCACCTTCAACCTCCGCATGGATGGTGTAGACCGGCACGCCGCGATCCTGCTGGATCGCCTCAAGAATAAAGTCGTTAAATTCACCGTCGCTCACGCGCTCGCCGATGACTTCATCGTAGGTCGGCAAGGTGACTGGGATCTGCACGGTGCCCAACTCACCATTTTCCAGGCGCGGTCGAAAAGGTCGGGTGCCGCGGCAGTCGCTGTTATAGTCCAGATTCCAGCGCTGCTTCATCTCTACAACGCGCGAATCGGCTCGCCAGCCTGCCACGGCGGAACAGCGCACTGGCGATGGCAGAATCGACGTCAGCGCATCCATGCCTTCACGGAACTGCGCGGCCAACTGAGCATCCGACCAACGGGCGACATTCGCCTGCCAACCGTGATGATCCCAGACATGTAGCCCGACTTCATGGCCTGCGTCGTGCGTCTGGCGGATTAACGAACTAAACCGCGCGCCGATATGACGCCCCGGCCATGCCGTACCCGCCAGCAAGATATCCCAGCCGTAGAGCGAGGCCGCGTTGGAGCGCAGCATCTTCCATAAAAAGCGTGGACGCAACAGACGCCACAGGTGACGCCCCATGTTGTCCGGCCCGACGCTAAAAAAGAAGCTCGCCTGAATATCGAACTCTGCCAGCACATTTAGCAGCGCGGGCACGCCGTCCCGCGTACCGCGCCAGGTATCGACATCTATCCGCAGGCCAACACGCGTCATCCCTGCGCATCCTTGGCGTCAGCAGTGTGCTGGGGATCAACGGTACGCAGAAAATAGTCCAGCGTTTCCGCGACGGTTTGATCCATCTTCACTGTCGGCTCCCATGCCAGCAGGCGTTTGGCGTTGCGAATGCTTGGCGTACGGTGCTCCACATCCTGATAGCCTTTGCCGTAATAGCTGCTGCTTTCCACGTCAATAAACCCAGCGAACGGCGGGAAGCGGTCACGCAGCGGATGCGCATTAAAGCTGGTCAGCAGCATTTCGCCTAGTTCGCGGATACTGGCTTCATTATGCGGATTACCGATATTGATGATCTGCCCGTCGCACTGGCCGTTGCGGTTTTCAATAATGCGGAACAGCGCTTCAATGCCGTCATGAATGTCGGTAAAGCAGCGCTTCTGCTCCCCGCCATCCACCAGCTTGATCGGCGATCCTTCCACCAGATTGAGGATCAGTTGGGTAATCGCCCGGGAGCTGCCGATGCGTGCCGCATCCAGCGTATCCAGACGCGGCCCCATCCAGTTAAACGGACGGAACAGCGTGAAGCGCAGGCCGTTTTTCGCACCGTATGCCCAGATCACCCGATCCAACAATTGCTTGGACACGGAGTAGATCCAGCGCTGCTTATTGATCGGCCCAACAATCAAACGTGAGGTATCTTCATCAAATTCTTTGTCATCACACATGCCGTACACTTCTGAGGTGGACGGGAAGACAATGCGTTTGTTGTAGCGCACGCAGTCGCGCACGATTTTCAGGTTTTCTTCAAAGTCCAGTTCAAACACGCGCAGCGGGTTACGGGTGTATTCGATAGGCGTGGCAATCGCCACCAGCGGCAGAATGACATCGCATTTCTTGATGTGGTATTCGATCCATTCGTTATGAATGCTGATATCGCCTTCCACAAAATGAAAACGCGGATCGCCAAGAAAACGGGCGATGGCATCCGAGCTGATATCCAGCCCGTAAATCTCATAGCGATCGTCGCGCAGCAGGCGTTCGGTCAGGTGATTACCGATAAAGCCATTCACGCCGAGGATCAGAACGCGCGTGCGGCGTCGTTGTACACGACTGGCGAGGTTACCCAGTTTCGCCTGTGGCACCATGCCCATTTCCGCCGCCAGCCGGTTGCCTGACATATACAGCCCGGCTTCACTCTGCCCGCTGACGATCTCAAGCGCATCCTCACCGCAAGACACCACCAGCGGCGACGTCGAGATGATCGCGCCCGGTTCCTGCTTCACCCCATTGGCTCTCACATCGTTGCTTTTAACGCGATTAACCTTCACTACACGAGCACGCCAGATAATCACTTTGCGCTCACCGAGAAACGTAAACGCGCCCGGATACGGCTCCGTCACCGCGCGGATCAGGTTGTTAATCTCACGGGCACTCTTTTGCCAGTCGATCAGCCCGTCTGCCGCCGTGCGACGTCCGAAATAGCTGGCACGACTGTCATCCTGCGGCGTCAGCATAATCTCACGTGAGCGAATCAGCGGCAGTTGCTGTGCCAGCAGCGCGGCAGCGGCGGTACGACATTTGCCATGCAGCGTCAACGCGGTGTCTTCCTCATCAATCGCCACTACGGACTGGGCGACGATATCACCGGCATCAGCGCGAGACACCATCTTGTGCAGCGTCACGCCCGTCTGCGTTTCGCCGTTCACCAGCACCCAGTTCACCGGCGCACGTCCCCGATAGCGCGGCAGCAGTGAACCATGCAGATTAAATGCGCCAAACGACGGTAGCTGGAGAATGTCATCGCTTAATAGCGTGCGGTAATAGAAGGAAAAAATAACATCCGGCGCCAATTCCCGAATGCGGTTCACCCAGAGCGGATGGTTAACGTCTTCCGGTGCAAACACCGGCACGTCCATCTCGGCAGCCGCTTTCGCCACTGAGGCATAGAAGTGGTTCTCGCCCGGCGCATCGCTATGCGTGAACACCGCCTGAATCTCATAGCCCGCGAGCTTTAACGCCTCAAGGCCGACACAGCCGATATCATGGTAGGCAAATACGATCGCTTTCATTCTTCTTCATCCCGTAAAGTGGTAGCCAGTGGCGTTGCCGCACTCACTGTTTTTTGCACAAAATAGCGTGGTCGGGCACGGACATCGGTATAGATACGGCCGATGTATTCCCCTAAGAGCCCCATCCCGACAAACTGCGCGCCGATAAACATGAACAGCACGGCAAACAGCGTGAACACGCCTTCTGCCGCCCATTCCGCACCGAAAAACAGACGCAGGCCGATCAACAGCAACGCCAGCAAGAAACCCGACAGCGCAACGACGCTGCCAATCAGGCTAAGTATGCGCAGTGGCGTCGTCGTCAGGCAGGTCAGCAGGTCGTACATCAGGTTAATCAGCTTCAGAAAGCTGTATTTAGACGTGCCGAATTCACGCTCGGCGTGCAGCACATCGATCTCGATGGTTTTCCGGGCGAAGGTGTTGGCAAGGATAGGAATAAAGGTGCTGCGTTCATGACAGTGCAACATCGCGCTGACGATGTGGCGACGATAAGCACGCAGCATACAGCCGTAATCCGCCATGGATTTCCCGGTCGAACGCCGGATCATCATGTTGATGGTTTTCGAGGCCAGTTTGCGGAACAGCGAATCCTGCCGGTTTGCCCGCACCGTGCCGACCACGTCATATCCTTGCGCGGCATACTCCACCAGCCGTGGGATTTCTTCCGGCGGGTTCTGCAAATCGGCATCCAGCGTGATGACCACATCGCCCACCGCCTGCTGAAACCCAGCCATAATGGCCGAGTGCTGGCCATAGTTACGGTTCAGCAGCACGGCGATAATATGCTTTTCCGGGTCGCTCGCCGCTTCGGTCAGCAGATCCGCCGAACGATCGCTGCTGCCGTCATCGACCAGAATAATTTCCCAGGGTTTACCGATCTTCTGACAGGCCGCCAGCGTGCGTTCGATCAGCACAGGCAAACTCTCTTCTTCGTTATAAACGGGAATCACAACGGAAACATTTTTGATGTCATCAATCACGAACAGACTCCAGAATCGAGGTTAGCGCCGCGACGACGCGATCAACATCGCTGTCCTGCATATCGGGGAACAGCGGCAGCGTCATCAGCGACGCCGAATTCCACTCCGTTGCCGGCAGATGCAAGTGGGGATAGCGCTCACGGTAATATTTCTGTGTATGCACCGCTCTGAAATGCAGCCCGGTGCCAATACCGCGTGCCTGCAACGCCACCATCAAATCATCGCGTGATATGCCGCACTGCGTTTCATCCACGCGCACCATAAACAGATGCCAGGCGTGCAAATGGGGGTAATCAGGAACAGCCAGCGGCTGGAGCGGCAGCGAACGCAGTTGGGTGAGATAGCGCGCCGCAAGCTGCTGACGGCGGGCGTTGATCGCCGGGAGTTTATCCAGCTGCACCAGCGCAATCGCCGCATTGATGTCCGCCAGATTGTATTTAAACCCCGGCGTCACCACTTCGGCCTGCGGCTTGCGCCCCTGCAACTGCCTGTCGAACGCATCTACACCCAGCCCGTGAAACTTCAGGCTGCGTATGCGCTCGGCGAGCGCTTCGTCGTCCGTCACCACCATGCCGCCTTCCGCACAGGTGATGTTCTTAATCGCATGAAACGAGAAAATGGCGGTTCCGCGCGCACCGATCCATTCATCGCGATATTGCGTACCGACGGCGTGCGCCGCATCCTCAATCAGCGGGATGCCGTAGCGCTCGCTGAGAGCACGAAGCGCCGCCAGATCGGCCGGAGCGCCAGCATAGTGCACGGGAATAATCGCTTTGGTCTTCGGTGTGATAGCCGCCTCAATATCCTGCGGTCGCACCATCAACGTATGCCGATCCACGTCAACCATCACCGGTTCCGCGCCCAATAGCGTGATGATATTGATGGTTGAAACCCAGGTCTGAGACGGCGTAATTACCTCGTCGCCGGGGCCAATACCGAACGCCATCAGCGTGACGTGCATGCCGCCCGTCGCCGAGCTGACCGCAATCGCCTGTCGACACCCGATTCGCTGGCAAAACGCCTGCTCTAATTGCTGACATTTCGGCCCCGTGGTTATCCAGCCGGATCGTAATACTTCCGCCACGGCAGCAATTTCCTCTTCGCCCATGTTCGGGCGGGAAAAAGGCAAAAAATCCGTCATAACGTATTCCCAAAATAAATAACGGCGAGAAATCATCATTCCGCAGTCTAAATAATGAAGCCTTAAGCCAACCTTAATTTATTGCGATAATCATAAAACCACAGATAAACGGCACGACATGACAAAACGGCCAAAAGACATAATTAATTACAATGCAAAAATGAACTTTTCGCGAATAACCGAATAACAAAATTTCGTTTTATTGATTTACAGCAAGAAATTAATCTTCGCCAAATAAGTCTCGCGTATAGACTTTGCCCCTCACATCGTTTAATTCATCGGCATAACGATTGGTAATAATAATGTCACACTGTTGTTTGAAACTGTCGAGTTGATGAATGACAGGGAAATCTAAAAAATCATCATCATCAATCCCAGGTTCATAAATTACCACTTTGATTCCTTTCGCTTTTATTCTTTTCATAATCCCCTGAATGGAAGAGAATCGAAAATTATCCGACCCCGCTTTCATGATGAGGCGGTGGACGCCGACGGTTTTCGGATGGCGACGGATAATCGTGTCGGCAATGAAGTCTTTTCGCGTATGGTTAGCATCCACGATAGCCTTGATCAGGTTATTCGGCACAGTACGATAATTCGCCAAAAGCTGCCGGGTATCCTTCGGTAAGCAGTAGCCGCCATAGCCGAACGACGGGTTATTGTAGTAATCGCCAATACGCGGATCGAGGCATACGCCTTCAATAATCTGCCGGGTATTCAGCCCCAGCGATTCGGCATAGCTATCCAACTCGTTAAAGTAGGCCACGCGCATCGCCAGAAAGGTATTTGCAAACAATTTTATCGCTTCAGCTTCAGTTGGGTCGGTAAACAGCACGCGAATATCTTTTTTTAATGCGCATTTCATCAATAGGTTAGCGAAGAATCTTGCCCTTTCTGACCGCTCGCCCACCACAATTCGCGACGGATAAAGATTGTCGTGTAACGCCTTACCTTCACGCAAAAACTCGGGTGAAAAAATGACGTTATCCGTATCCAACTGCTGGCTGATTTTCTCGGTGAAACCAACAGGCACTGTCGATTTAATCACCATAATCGCCTGCGGATTAATCGCCAGCACGTCGCGAATGACTGCCTCTACCGACGACGTGTTGAAATAGTTGGTTTGCGGATCGTAATCTGTCGGTGTAGCGATGATCACGAACTGCGCATCGGTATACGCCTCATGTTTATCCAGCGTCGCGGAAAAATTCAGCGTTTCATGTTGCAAAAAACGCTCAATCTCGGCGTCATTAATCGGCGATTTTCGTTGATTCAACAGCGCCACTTTTTCCGCCACAATATCCAACGCCACAACCTGATGCTGTTGCGCTAATAATAATCCATTCGATAAACCGACATATCCCGTTCCGCTAATCGCTATTTTCATGAAGGGCTCTTTATTTCATTACTGGCTAAAAAAATCTATTTCGCCGCAGTATCTTTCTTCTGTTTTCATCTGAATAGAGGGGTAACATGTCAATTTATTTCCTGTTCCTCTCCCGCGATGCATCGCTACCATTCACAAATACACTGTTACTTTATCCGTCGATAACGTCGGAAGCACAGCATCCTTATCATTAGCAATTCCAGTTAAACGCCAATTAAACATAGCGTATTTAATGATAAATAAAGATCTTCTTACACCTTGTGACTTTTTTAAATCATTAGCGTGAAAACAAATTTTCATGAATTTATGTAACACGACGTCATTTATCTTAGATGATATTGGCGAATAAACATGATGATACCGGTTTATTTTCAAGTTTTTATCAACGCTACATGGAGATACTGTGTAGAGACGTTACTTTATTATCAAAGCGGTTTATTGTTCGATAAAATCGACAAAAAAATCATAAGCCTGTCTCATCAATTGCCAGCGCAACAGTCAGAAACGTCTACACTTATCATCAGTCATTTCTTTGGCTAAGGATGGGAAGGACAATGAAGGTCAGCACGAGTGACAAGGCCAGCCAGTATCAAATGCCGCTCCAAAAATTGATGATCGTCTTTATGCTCTTCATCATCACCACAGTAGTGGCGCTGAACGGATGGGCCGTCTTCAATTCTCATCAACAGCTTATCGATTCCACAGAGCGAAACGCCAAAAATCTGTCGCTGTCGCTCGCGCGCCATGCCGAAGATACGTTTTTACAAGTCGATATATTGTTGCAAGATTTACAAGAGCGCATCGAGCAGGATGGCCAATCGCCTGCGCAATTGAACCGCCTGGGCGATATCCTAAAGAACCGCAAAACGGCGCTGCCGCAGCTGCATGGCATCTTCATTTACGACAACAAAGGCGAATGGCTGGTGAACTCGGGAGTATCAAAACCCGCCAATGCCAATAACGCTGACCGAGAGTATTTCAAGTATCACCAGAACAACGTCAGCCAGACCATGCACATCGGCAGCGTGATTCAGAGCCGCTCTACGGGCGATCTGATCATCCCCGTTTCTATGCGCATCAATAAGCCAGACGGCAGTTTTGATGGCGTGCTGCTCGCCACCCTCTCACTGAACTATTTCAAACAGTATTATGGCTACTACTCCCTTGGGAACATGGATGTACTCGCCATTCTGCTGTCCGATGGACGGATTCTGTACGGACGCCCTTACGACGACTCTTATATAAACCGAAATGTATCCAGCGGTCCGCTCTTTTCAGAGTATCTGAAACAGTCCGAAAGCGGCACGGCGACGATCGTCTCCACGCTCGATCACATCGAACGGATTTATGGTTATACCAAATTAAAACGTTACCCCATCGTCATCGCAGCGGGGTTCGATCTTGGGTTAGTACTCAACAAGTGGCGATCGGACAGTTTGGTCTACGGTGCCATTACCTTAATTCTGCTGTTCACCATCACCTTACTCGGCCTGATCGTGCTGAGACAGATTCGCATCAATGTGAAAAATCAGATCGATTTAACCATCGTGCGCGATGAACTTACGTCGGTTAACCACACGCTGCAAACGCTGGCGCTGTTCGATGGCCTGACGGGCTTAGCCAACCGCCGTCAGTTTGATATTTTCCTGCAACAAACCCTATTGCAGGCCGCAGAGAAGCGGCAGTGTATCGCGCTGATCATGATCGATGTCGACGCCTTCAAGAAATATAACGACCACTATGGGCATGTGGCAGGCGATGAGTGTCTGCGCAAGATCGGTAACCTCCTGAGCAATATGCTGCGACGTAACGAGGATTTGGTCGCCCGCTATGGCGGTGAAGAGTTCGCCATCATTATCACCGACACGGATAAACAAAGCGCCGCCGCGCTGGCTCAGCGAGCGCTGGATTTGGTGCGCGAGGAAAAGATCCCGCATGAAACCACGCTATTCCCGGAAAAAATCGTCACCATTAGCGCCGGTGTCTACGTGTTCTGCGCCGATAATCCACCACCAACGGCGTCGTCCATTATCGATATCGCCGATGCTGCACTGTATCGCGCCAAAAACGGCGGTAAAAACCGTATAGAGGTGAGTGAGTAGCGCAACCAACGCCCATGCAACTTGAAGTATGACGGGTATAGAAACAATTAATGTTGATGCAATACCTGACAGCACGCGCAGCTTCTGACAAAATAGCGGCCATCTCCCCCTATTTCAAATTGATGGGTCTCTTCTCAGATGGCAGCAAAGATTATTGATGGTAAAACGATTGCGCAGCAGGTCAAAGACGAAGTTGCCGCACGAGTCACGCAGCGTTTAGCAGAAGGAAAACGCGCACCGGGTCTGGCTGTTGTGCTGGTCGGCGAGAATCCAGCGTCACAGATTTATGTCGCCAGCAAGCGCAAGGTGTGTGAAGAAGTCGGCTTTATTTCCCGCTCTTATGATTTACCCATCACCACAACGGAATCTGAGCTGTTGGCACTTATCGACCAGCTCAACGC
The DNA here is from genome assembly GCF_044751765.1 of Pectobacterium sp. CHL-2024. Lineage (NCBI taxonomy): Bacteria > Pseudomonadati > Pseudomonadota > Gammaproteobacteria > Enterobacterales > Pectobacteriaceae > Pectobacterium > Pectobacterium sp. CHL-2024. The sequence continues at coordinate 230,895 of NZ_JBIXKO010000002.1, forward strand.
CGACCAGACGATTGACGGTATTCTGGTTCAACTTCCGCTGCCGGAAGGCATCGATAACACCAAGGTGATTGAACGCATCGCACCAAGTAAAGATGTGGATGGCTTCCATCCTTACAACGTGGGTCGTCTGTGCCAGCGCGCGCCAATGCTGCGCGCCTGTACGCCACGCGGCATCATCACGCTGCTGGAGCGTTATAATATCGACACCTTCGGGCTGAATGCCGTTGTGGTCGGCGCGTCTAATATCGTTGGTCGCCCGATGAGTCTGGAACTGCTGCTGGCTGGCTGTACGACTACCGTCACGCACCGTTTCACCAAAAATCTGCGCCACCATGTTGAAAACGCCGATCTGCTGGTTGTCGCGGTGGGTAAACCGGGCTTCATTCCCGGCGAATGGATTAAACCGGGCGCGATTGTACTGGACGTGGGCATCAACCGTCTGGAAAGCGGTAAAGTGGTCGGCGATGTGGAATTTGAAACGGCGCAGGAAAGAGCGTCTTACATCAGCCCCGTACCGGGCGGCGTCGGCCCAATGACCGTTGCCACACTGATTCAAAACACGCTACAGGCGTGCGAAGAGTATCATGACCACGCCGAATAATTGGCGAGTCAAACACGGATAAGCAGGAATTTATGGCAACCTTTAATCTTGAAAAGCATCCGCACGTTGAACTGTGCGATCTCTTGAAACTGCTGGGCTGGAGCGAAAGTGGCGCAGCAGCCAAACTGTCTATCGCCGCAGGCGACGTGACCGTCGACGGCCAGACGGAAACGCGCAAGCGCTGCAAAATCGTTGCCGGGCAAACCGTTCAGTTCAATGGCGAGACGGTAAACGTTACCGAGTAACCCTCACAGCGTCGAATCATGACGAAAAAAAGCCCGCAATTTCATTTTTGCGGGCTTTTTATTTACGAAAAGCGTATGACAGGAAGAAAGCGTTACTTACGGCGCCAGATCGTTCCCTGCGGGCCATCTTCCAGCACGATCCCCATTTCATTCAGGCGATCGCGAGCCTGATCCGCTAGCGCCCAGTCTTTCGCCGCACGCGCATCTTTACGCTGTTGGATTAACGCTTCGATTTCCTTCACTTCCTCGTCATCCACCTGCGCGCCATTTTGCAGGAACTGCTCAGGATCTTGTTCCAGCAGGCCAAGCACGCCGGATAGTTTGCGCAATGCCGATGCCAGCTGGTTCGCCGCTTGTACATCTTCCGTTTTCAGGCGGTTAACTTCACGCGCCATATCAAACAGTACCGAATAGGCTTCCGGCGTGTTGAAATCGTCGTCCATCGCTTCGCGGAAACGGGCTTCAAACTCGTCACCGCCGTGCGCCGCAGCGCTAGCATCCGTTCCACGCAGCGCCGTATACAGACGATCCAGCGCCGCACGTGCCTGTTTCAGGTTGTCTTCGCTGTAGTTCAGCTGGCTACGGTAGTGGCCTGACATCAGGAAGTAACGCACGGTTTCCGGATCGTAATACGCCAGCACGTCGCGTACGGTGAAGAAATTGTTGAGCGACTTTGACATCTTCTCGCGGTCAACCATCACCATGCCGGAATGCATCCAGTAATTCACATACGAGCCGTCGTGTGCACAGCTGGACTGCGCGATCTCGTTTTCGTGGTGCGGGAACATCAAATCTGAACCGCCGCCGTGAATATCAAAATGCGTGCCCAGCTGTTTGCAGTTCATGGCAGAACATTCGATGTGCCAGCCAGGGCGCCCTTCTCCCCAGGGAGAGGACCAGTGAGGTTCACCCGGCTTGGACATTTTCCACAGCACGAAGTCCATCGGGTTACGCTTCACTTCGGTAATTTCAACGCGCGCGCCAGCCTGCAACTGATCCAGATCCTGACGAGACAGCACACCGTAGCCCGGTGCGGTATCAACGGAGAACATCACATCGCCATTACTCGCAACATAAGCGTGGCGACGGGCAATCAGCGTTTCCACCATTTCGATGATGTCGGCAATATGGTGCGTCGCACGCGGCTCGGCATCCGGACGCAGAATATTCAACGCATCAAAATCGGCGTGCATCTCTGCGATCATGCGAGTCGTCAGTTGGTCACTGGTTTCCCCATTCTCGATCGCACGTTTAATAATTTTGTCGTCAATATCGGTGACATTACGCACATATTTCAGTGAATATCCCAGATACCGCAAATACCGCGCCACCACATCAAACGCCACGAAAGTACGCCCGTGACCGATATGACACAGGTCATAAACGGTGATGCCACACACATACATTCCCACCTGACCGGCGTGGATAGGTTTAAATTCCTCTTTTTGGCGACTCAGCGTATTAAAAATCTTTAGCATCAGGGCGTTCCAGTGTTTTTATAAAAAATGGTTTTCACAAAAAAATGGTTTCAAAGAAATGGTTTTCACAGCCGCAGTTAGCGTCAGTAACATCAATGCATTCAGGGTTGACACCCAACGGCGTATTGAAACCTGAACCCTACTGTATTGCAAGGTTAATAAGAAGAGGGAATCAGCGAGAAAGGATAAAAATGAAATGGCCCGGAAAATCCGGGCCATTTCACATCACTAGCGGTGACTGACAAAAGCAATCCGCCGACAAAAAACCATTAACGCCAGCGCGGATTGGACATCACAGAGTATTTTCCGCTACCGAGCAGGGCAATCGCGATACCCGCAAAGAAGAACACCGCCGTACCTTCAACACCCCAGGCACCGGTTTTGGCCAGAGTGACAAAACCTTCAGGGTGAACCAGTAAGGTTGCGACGACCATGGTGAAGGAGAAGATCAGCGCAGAAGGACGTGTAAGAATCCCGAGAATCATCAGAATCGGGGTGATGACTTCTCCGACATAGACACCGTAACCAACAAAAGCAGGGAGCCCTGCCGAGGTCAGCATGCCTTCAATGGCACCGATGCCGCCATGTACTTTGTGCCAGCCATGAAACAGCATCAAAACGCTGAAAGATACGCGCAAAAACAGTTTGCCAAAATCCGGTTTGTCTAATAAACGATTAACACTATCCAGAATACCCAGCATAGTTCACCTATCTCTTTAGAGTTATTTATGAAGAATAAGAATTACTCTCAGATTAATCTGAGCCGCAAAAAAAGAACACGTTGATTACGCAAAACATTGATCTGGGGCAACAAAAATATCATTCAAATTAATTAACTGTAACTTGAAATTTTGATCAATTTATTTGTTTTTAAAAGTCCCTATTGCCTGATTAACACCTTATTGCGCACTATTATTAAGCGCACATATTATTTGAGACCTACCAAAATCAGAGTAGTAAACCTTTTTATACGATTTTCTCATCCATCCAACCGCCAACAGCGGTGCAGTAAGCGCGAAGTACTGACTCAATCGACCAGTTATGCTATAACAGCGCTCTTGTTGTTCACCGCCTTTTGTGGACAGCACTCTTAATCACTAAGGCTATCTAGGGTTCATTATTATGATTACGCTTCATACCAACCACGGCGATATCGTTATTAATACGTTTGCAGACAAAGCGCCGGTTACCGTAGAAAACTTCCTGAACTACTGTCGCAGCGGTTTTTATGACAACACGATTTTTCACCGCGTGATTAATGGTTTTATGATTCAGGGCGGCGGCTTCGCTCCCGGCATGGATCAGAAAGAAACCAATGCGACAATCAAAAATGAAGCCAACAACGGCCTGAAAAATACCCGTGGCACGCTGGCAATGGCACGTACCAACGATCCGCACTCTGCAACTGCCCAGTTCTTTATCAACCTCGTTGATAACGACTTCCTGAACTTCCGTTCAGAGCGTGCCGATGGCTGGGGCTACTGCGTATTCGCTGAAGTCACCGAAGGCATGGACGTCGTTGATAAAATCAAAGGCGTGGCTACCGGCCGCAGCGGCATGCATCAGGACGTACCGAAAGAAGACGTGGTGATTACCCACGTAACGGTCAGCGAATAATCCGACCTGCATGGCAACGCTGTTCATTGCCGATCTGCATTTAAGTGTTCATGAACCGGCGATTACCGCCGGTTTTCTGCGTTTTTTACGCCATGATGCGATTCATGCCGATGCGCTGTACATTCTTGGCGATCTGTTCGATGCCTGGATTGGTGACGACGATCCCCAGCCATTGCATGCGACTGTCGCCGCGGAACTGTATGCCTTACATCAGCGCGGCATTCCCTGCTATTTCGTGCACGGTAACCGTGATTTCCTGATCGGTAAGCGTTTCGCCAAACAAAGCGGAATGACGCTGCTGCCGACGGAAACGGTGCTCGACCTCTACGGTCAGAAGATCCTCATTCTGCATGGCGATACCCTGTGCACTGACGATCAGCATTACCAGCAATTCCGCCGCCGGGTACACAACCCGTTCATTCAGCGACTCTTCCTGCTATTACCGCTATCATTACGGATGAGCATCGCGGCGAAGATGCGGGCAGCCAGCCAGCACGAAAACCAGAAAAAGTCGCAGCAGATTATGGATGTCAATCACGACGCCGTACTTGAACGTTTACGGCATTATCAGGTGAAGACGATGATCCACGGCCATACGCACCGCCCGGCTATTCATCAGGTCGATCTCGGCGAATCTTCTGGTCGTCGTGCCGTTCTGGGTGCCTGGCATGAAGAAGGGTCGATGATTAAGGTCACACCACAAAATATCGAACTGATTTCCTTCCCATTTTAATGCGTTTCCTGACATTGACTTAACGGTCTCTCGCCTTATTGCCCCAGCATTTCCGCATACGCAACCGTTTTCCTCGCCATAATGGCGTGATATGCTCTACGCCCTCAACGCCAGACCCTCCCTGTCTGGCCGACGCGAACGCGTCACGAACACGTACAATCACAGGAGCGTTACAGGCATGTCATCCAACGTTGCCCCGGCTAAAATTGCCATCGTCATGGGTTCAAAGAGTGACTGGGCCACCATGCAGTTTGCTGCGGAAATCCTCACCACGCTGAACATTCCTTTTCATACCGAAGTCGTTTCCGCACACCGGACGCCAGATAAACTGTTCAGCTTTGCTGAGCAAGCGGCACAGAACGGTTTTGATGTGATTATCGCGGGCGCAGGCGGCGCAGCACACCTGCCGGGTATGCTTGCAGCGAAAACGCTGGTTCCCGTGCTTGGCGTGCCGGTACAAAGCTCAACGCTGAGCGGTGTAGACAGCCTGTATTCCATCGTCCAAATGCCTCGCGGTATTCCGGTCGGCACGTTGGCCATTGGCAAAGCGGGCGCAGCGAATGCGGCTCTGCTGGCCGCACAAATTCTCGCCCTGCATGACAATGGCATCGCCACCCGACTGGCAGACTGGCGTCAGGCGCAAACCGATGATGTGCTCTCTCATCCCGATCCGCGGGAGGAGGCATGAAACCGGTCTGCGTATTAGGCAATGGTCAGTTGGGCAGAATGCTGCGTCAGGCTGGTGAACCGCTAGGTATTGCGGTTTACCCAGTGGGTCTGGATGCAGAGCCGGAGTCGGTTCCGTTTCATAACAGCGTCATTACCGCCGAGATCGAACGCTGGCCGGAAACCGCCCTCACCCGCGAGTTAGCCGAGCACACGGCGTTTGCAAACCGCGATATTTTCCCGCGTCTGGCCGATCGCCTGACGCAAAAGCAGCTGCTGGACTCGTTGAATCTGGCAACCGCCCCGTGGCAACTGCTGGCGAGCGCCGATGAATGGCCACACGTCTTCGCCTCATTGGGTGAATTAGCGATCGTTAAACGTCGCGTCGGCGGTTACGACGGTCGTGGACAGTGGCGCTTGCGCGATGGCGAACAGCAAACGCTGCCCGCTGACTGCTATGGCGAGTGCATCGTTGAGCAAGGCATTAATTTTTCTGGCGAAGTCTCGCTGGTGGGTGCCCGCAATACGCACGGTAAATGTGTGTTCTACCCGCTCACTCATAACCTGCATCAGGATGGCATTCTGCGCACCAGCGTGGCTTTCCCTCAACCCGATCCGCAGTTGCAACAGCAGGCTGAACAGATGCTGTCCGCAATAATGAATGCGCTGGGTTATGTAGGCGTGATGGCGATGGAATGCTTTATCGTCGGCGATCACCTGCTTATTAACGAGCTGGCTCCACGCGTACACAATAGCGGACACTGGACGCAAAATGGTGCGTCCATCAGCCAGTTTGAGCTGCATCTGCGCGCCATTCTGGATCTGCCGCTGCCGGTACCGGTTGTCGAAACACCGTCGGTGATGGTCAACCTGATCGGCACTGATGTGAATATCGACTGGCTGTCGCTGCCGCTGGTACATCTGCACTGGTATGAGAAAGAGGTTCGTCCTGGCCGCAAAGTTGGACACCTCAATCTACCGTCGTCGGACACCGCACAGTTGCAACGCACGTTGCAATCGCTGGCACCTCTATTACCCGAGGAATACCACAGCGGTCTGGCGTGGGCAGAGGAAAAACTCACCGCCTGACAGATCGGTGACCGTTATCCGGCAGGTTGCAATCTGCCGGGTAGCTCTCATCTGATGTGATGCAACAACAGGAACCGCACCGTCGATACATCCTCAAAAGAGAAAAAACATCATTACGCGTGACATCAGCAAAATTGCGTTTATTATTTCATCTGCTCTTTATTTTATTTATTGTTCATTTTTCATCACTCGACAATTAAATAAAGTATCAATAACGAGCCGTTAAAAATATTTAAAATAAAGTATCAAGATTGATATTTTAATTTGCGCGGAAATTTATTAAAATATTTCCCGTCAATTCATTTCTGTGATCGCCTCAATATTATTCGCTGACCACCACGATATAGAATGCCGCCACAAAACAGTATTGACCTACTGACATAATTAGCAACATGTCTCGTTCGTTTTTTAAACTCCGTAACGGCAACTTGCCGATACTGTAATTTTTATAATCCACATCATGTGGCAATACTCTTGTAACAGAGTATTAATATGTTCACCGAGGAGAGATCAGTATATGAGCACCATTCAAGATAGCAGCCAGGTGTTAGAACAGGCTTCAGGATGGCGTAAAAGCGACACTGTCTGGATGCTGGGCCTCTATGGCACGGCCATCGGCGCTGGCGTGTTATTCTTACCTATCAATGCCGGTATTGGTGGGTTAATTCCGTTAATTATCATGGCACTGATTGCCTTCCCGATGACATATTATTCTCACCGTGCCTTATGCCGCTTTGTATTATCCGGCAAGAAAGGTGGCGAAGATATTACCGAAGTCGTTGAAGAACATTTCGGCGTTGGTGCAGGTAAATTAATCACTTTGCTTTATTTTTTCGCTATTTATCCGATCCTATTAGTTTATAGCGTCGCCATCACCAATACGGTAGATAGCTTTATTACTCACCAATTGCATTTGCCTTCTCCGCCGCGCGCACTGTTGTCATTAATATTGATCCTCGGATTAATGTTTATTGTCCGCTTCGGTGAAGCGATGATCGTTAAGGCAATGAGTATTCTGGTTTACCCATTTGTTGCCGTGCTGATGTTGCTGGCGCTGTATTTAATTCCAAACTGGAACACCTCTGTTTTTGAAAACATTTCTTTGAGTTCCAGCGTTACGGGCAACGGTCTGTTGGCGACATTATGGCTGGCTATTCCGGTGATGGTTTTCTCCTTCAACCACTCGCCAATCATCTCCTCTTTCGCAGTTGCCAAACGTAAAGAATATGGCGATGACGCCGAGCAAAAATGCTCACGCATTCTGTCTTACAGCCACATCATGATGGTGCTGACCGTGATGTTCTTCGTTTTCAGCTGTGTACTGAGCCTTTCTCCGGCTGAGCTGATGGAAGCGAAAGCACAGAACATTTCTATTCTGTCCTATCTGGCGAACCACTTTAACAACCCGGTAATCGGTTATCTGGCGCCGGTTATTGCCACCATCGCGATCTCTAAATCGTTCCTGGGTCACTATCTGGGTGCAGGCGAAGGTTTTAACGGCATGATCGTGAAATCCCTGCGCAGCAGAGGTAAAACCATTTCCAACACCAAATTGAACCGCATCACTGCGCTGTTCATGCTGATCACGACCTGGATTGTTGCGACGCTGAACCCAAGCATTCTGGGCATGATCGAAACGTTGGGCGGCCCGATTATCGCGTGCCTGCTGTTCCTGATGCCGATGTACGCTATCCAGAAAGTCCCAGCAATGAAGAAATACAGCGGCCAGATCAGCAACATCTTTGTCACCCTGATGGGACTGATCGCTATTTCCGCCATTGTTTACAGCCTGCGCGATCTGCTGTAAGCCCCCCACCCTAATTTAACGCCGATACGTTATTTGCTAGTCATACCCTAAATAATTCGAGCTGCAGGAAGGCGGCAACCACACGAATCCCCAGGAGCTTACACAAGTAAGTGACTGGGGTGAGTGAGGGAAGCCAACGCACATGCGGCTTGAAGTATGACGGGTATGCGGCGTTTTTTTTCAAGGAAATCGCTATGGTCAGCGTATTTGATATCTTCAAAATCGGCATCGGCCCGTCCAGTTCTCATACTGTCGGCCCAATGAAAGCGGGTAAAATGTTCACCGACGATCTGGTGAACCGCGCGCTTATCCCATCGGTGACACGTATTGTCGTTGATATTTACGGCTCGCTTTCCCTGACGGGGAAAGGGCACCATACCGATATCGCTATCATTATGGGGCTCGCGGGTAATCTGCCGGATAGCGTAAATATCGATAGTATTCCGGCGTTTATTCAACAGGTGAAAGACACTCAGCGCCTGCCGATGCTCAACGGTCAGTATGAGGTCAGCTTCCCGCTGGAATCCTCCCTGCGTTTCCAGCCGGAAAACCTGCCGCTGCATGAAAACGGCATGACCATTCGTGCCTATAACCAGCAAGAGTTGGTCTATAGCAAAACGTATTACTCCATCGGGGGCGGATTCGTCGTCGATCAGGAAAACTTCGGCAAACCCAATCTGGCTGAGGAAAGCGCGCCCTACCCGTTCTTTTCTGCCCAGAAACTGCTGCAACACTGTCACGATCACTGCCTGTCTTTATCCGCCATCGTCCTGAAAAACGAGATTGCGATGCATGGTCGGGAAGCACTTGAGCACTATTTTGCCGACGTATGGAAAACCATGCAGGACTGCATGCATCGCGGCATGAATACGGAAGGCGTGTTACCCGGCCCATTACGCGTTCCCCGTCGAGCATCAGCGCTGCATCGCCTGCTGTTCATCAACGATCGTTTTTCTAACGACCCGATGGACGCGATGGACTGGGTGAACATGTTTGCGATGGCCGTATCGGAAGAAAATGCGGCTGGCGGACGCGTCGTCACCGCACCGACTAACGGCGCATGCGGTATTATTCCTGCCGTGCTGGCTTATTACGATCGTTACGTTCAACCGGTCACCCCGGAATCTTACCTGCGTTACTTCCTGGCATCCGGCGCTATCGGCATGCTCTACAAAATGAACGCCTCTATTTCCGGTGCGGAAGTGGGCTGTCAGGGAGAAGTCGGCGTGGCCTGTTCGATGGCGGCAGCCGGTCTGGCTGAGCTACTCGGCGCGAACCCTGAACAGGTATGCATCGCGGCGGAAATCGGTATGGAGCATAATCTGGGGTTGACGTGCGATCCGGTAGCGGGTCAGGTTCAGGTACCGTGCATTGAACGCAACGCTATCGCCTCCGTGAAGGCAATCAACGCCGCCAGAATGGCAATGCGCCGTACCAGCGAACCACGCGTATCGTTGGATAAGGTCATTGAAACCATGTATGAAACCGGCAAAGACATGAACGCCAAGTACCGTGAAACGTCTCGCGGCGGTTTGGCGATTAAAGTCGTGCTGTGCGAATGATAAAACTGGCCTTGTCGCGTTAAATGCTCGGCAAATTAACCCGACAATCAGGGTTTATGTGTAGGGGTTCATACATAACCTTTCAGACCGTTGACAAACCTGTTTATCGAACGAGAACGGGAGTAACGGAATAGAAGAGTAAAGCGTTTGCGCCATGGATGGCGCAATCCGAGCGTACAGGGATGTATTTACAGCGTCTTTACGATCTATCCGTTACTACCGCCATACGGATTTCGTCAGCAACCTCATTAGCCCTTTATTTTTTATCGCTTTCAGGCAGCGACCAGACAATGTTGTTTTCAGCCGCCGCAATATACCAATCTACCGTGCTGTTAGCGGGTTTCTTAATATTTTCATGCTTGGTGAGCGCTTTGGCAGGAAAGGTCGCGGCTTTCTTTCTGATACGCAGTGGCGTCTGTTTTTTCTCACCGCTGATCTGCGCATGGAAGGATTCCACTTCTGCATCGAAGAGCACACCTTCAATCTGATGCAGACGATTTAATCCGCGCAGAATGGAGAGCAGGCTGCTGAGCGTAATGGACTCGCCCATTTCCGCACGCTTGATCGTTGCGATTCCCAGCCCTGCCCGTTCAGCAAGATCGACCTGCGATAAACGTTGCTGAATTCTGGAGTCTTTTATTCTCCGGCACAGTTCGGTAATAATTTCGCCTTCGTTCATGGTACTGAATTTCATCTTACCCGCCACTTGCCAGAGTCAAAAAATTTGCGCGCATTTTATCATCAATTTTTCAAATGGCACGGACAATTGATGAACGGTATCCATAATTTTTTTAGGTCATTTAAACGCGGCGGTCTGATGAAATTTCACCCAAAGCGACCAGTAATATAATCCTCCGTGCGCCGCTGCGTCGGAGAGGTAAACAGATCGTCAGTACGGTTGTATTCGATCAGTTTGCCCTGATTGATAAACGCGGTGTAATCCGACACGCGAGCTGCCTGCTGCATGTTGTGCGTCACCAGCACCAGCGTGAAATGCTGCTTTAGCGTTCCCATCAGTTCCTCGACAACCAGCGTCGAAATGGGATCGAGCGCGGAGGTCGGTTCGTCCAGCAGCAACACTTCCGGTTCAATGGCGATCGCCCGGGCGATCACCAAACGCTGCTGTTGCCCACTGGATAGCGTTAGCGCATTATCGCTCAGACGATCCTTTACCTCATGCCACAGTGCCGCCGCACGTAGCGCACGCTCAACGGCATCATCCAGAAAGCGGCGATCGCGTAGCCCCTGCAATCTCAGGCCATAAATCACATTTTCATAGATCGACTTGGGAAACGGATTCGGTCGTTGAAAAACCATACCGACCCGACGGCGCAACGTGGCAACATCCAGCTGTGGGTCATTGACAGGCATACCGTTCAGCCAGATATTGCCTTCAGTGCGGCAGTCATCCACCAGATCGTTCATGCGGTTAAAGCAGCGTAACAGCGTGGATTTACCACAGCCCGACGGCCCAATCAGCGCCGTCACCTGATTCTTCGGAATGCGAATCGAAATATCGTTCAGTGCCTGCTTGTCGCCATAGTAAAGATTCAGATGCTCCACGGTTAACGTCGTCTGCTCATCACTCAGTTGATGAACATCAGGCAGCGGTGCCATCTCCTTTTGTGTCATAAATCCCATAACTTCATCCTACTTTCAGAGTGATAACGAACGATATTTCTCACGCAGAACATGACGAATCCCAATCGCTGCAAGGTTCAACCCAACAACAATCAACACCAGCAGCAGCGCGGTGATGTACACCAGCGGCCTTGCCGCTTCGACGTCCGGGCTTTGGAACGCCAGATCGTAGATTTGGAATCCCAGATGCATAAATTTTCGCTCAAGATGCAAATAAGGGAAAATGTCATCAATCGGTAACACTGGCACCGACTTCACCACGCCGACCAACATCAGCGGCGCTGTTTCCCCTGCGGCACGCGCCACGGCGAGGATCAAGCCCGTCATCATCGCAGGAACCGCCATCGGCAGCACGACGTGCCACAGCGTTTCGGCTTTGGTGGCCCCTAACGCCAGTGAACCGTGGCGCACAGACATTGGAATGCGCGACAGCCCTTCTTCCGTCGCCACAATCACTACTGGCAGCGTCAGCAGAGCCAGCGTCAGCGATGCCCACAGTAGCCCCGGCGTACCAAACGTCGGATTCGGCAGCGCCTCGGAATAGAACAGCTGATCCAACGTGCCACCGATGAGATAAACAAAAAAGCCTAACCCGAACACGCCGTACACAATGGAAGGCACCCCGGCCAGATTGACCACGGCAATCCGCACCCAGCGCGTTAGGCTATTTTTCCCCGCGTATTCATGCAGATAAACCGCGGCGATTACCCCCAGCGGCATCACCACGATGGACATCAGCACCACCATCAGCACGGTGCCAAAAATGGCGGGGAAAAGATGGCCCGCGCTGTTGCTGTCCGGCGAATAGTGCACCAGCATGTATTTCGCCTGAGCGCCCCAGTGGCTGGCTTTTTCCCACAGGCTCATCGCGTTAGGGTACCAGGCCTGTTCAATGTCCCTGAGCGGAATAAGATGGACGCTGCCGTTCGCGTCCCGCAATTGCACGGTATCGCGATTAATGTCCAGATTGAGTGAGGTTAGCTGGCGCGACAGCTCATCAAAACGGCGTTGCAGTTCGATACGTTCAGCCTGAAGGCGGGCTAACGCCTGATTATCCAGCGTCTTGGCCTGCTGCCGCTTTTTCTCTTCCAGCCGCAGCGTCTCAAACTGCTGGTTGATCTTCGCCATCTCCCCCATACGGATGGCTTGCGTCTTCGCAAGCAATCCCTGCACCTGCTCAACGCGATGCTGTAAGGTGGCGGGGAGATCCGTTGCCACCAGCGGCTGCTCGCCCTCCAGCATGCCAGCCAGATAACCATAGGCAGTGCCATTGTTCGTCCGCTTCAACACCAGAATGTCGGCGGGTTTATCAAAGCGGACAATGTCGCGTGACAGCAGCGTGCGAAAGCTCTGCCCATGAATTTCGCGCTGGCCAATTTTGATCAAATAGCGTGTTTCAGCGTCCTCAGACGAAGAAGACAAACCAGCCTGTTCCAGTTGTTGGCGCGAAAGCGTCTGCTCGGCATAAATTTCCCCTATCAGCGCACGTTGCGTACCCTGTTCCGGCTGTAACGTCAGCAGCCAGACGGGCTGTGGCCACAGGTAGCGCATCCCCTGCCCCGCCAGCAGTACGATAATTGCCAGCATCGCCAGCAGGCTAATGGAAATTGACGATGCGGTCAGCCACACCCAAGGCCTTCCCGAACGGAACCAGCGCTTCACGCGTTTTCTCCTTCATCACGGTAGCGTTGGCGTAAGCGCTGCCGGATAGTTTCAGCCAGCGTATTCACGATGAACGTGAAAACAAACAGCGTTAATGCCGTTAAGAACAGCACCCGATAGTGACCGCTGTTCGTCACCGCTTCCGGCATTTCAATAGCGATATTTGCCGCCAGCGAACGCAGACCCTGAAGCAGACCTTCATCCATAATCGGTGTGTTGCCCGTCGCCATGAGCACAATCATGGTTTCCCCCACGGCGCGGCCAAAACTCAGCATCAGCGCAGCGAAAATCCCGGCACTGGCAGACGGCAGCACGACGCGCCACAGGGTTTGCCACGCCGTCGCCCCCAGCGCCAGCGATCCCTGACTTAAACGAGCCGGTACGCTGAACAAAGCATCCTCCGCCAGCGAAAAAATCAGCGGGATCAGCGCGAAGCCAAGAGCAACGCCCGCCACCAGCGTATTGCGTTGCACAAAATCATCACCCAGCCACTGATACAGCGGCTGCCCCAGCACCCAGATCTCCATCCGCGGGGCAAGCCAACAGCCGACCACAAATGTCAGCAAGATCGTGGGAATGAGGAATAGCACGTCCCAGCCCGCAGGGAAACGGACGCGCCAGCGCGTCGGCAGGCATTCAATCAGCCAGCCGCAGCCGAGCACGGCCAGCATCCATAAAATCGGCATGACCAAAATCGCGGACAGATAGGTCGCAAAATGCGGGGCCAGCCAGATAGCCGCAATCAAACCGACGACCACCGTCGGCAGCGCGCCCATGATTTCCAGCGTGGGTTTAATCCAGCGTCGCAGCGTCGGCGACATAAAGCAGGCGGTATAAATCGCAGCGGACAGCGCCAGCGGCGTGGCAAACAGCATGGCGTAAATCGCGGCCTTCATCGTGCCCAGCATCAGCGGCATCATGCTGAATTTGGCCTGATAGCTGTCGTCCGCCGACGTGGATTGCCAGATATAGGCAGGCTCCGGATAGTTCTCGTACCACAGCTTTTGCCACAGCCCGCGCCAGCCAATATCGGGATACGGGTTATCAACCTGATAGCGATGCCAGCCCTGTGCCGTTTCAACCAGCAAAGCTGAACCGCGCGGCGAAAACGCCAGCTTTTGTGCATGAGCCGGTAGCGTCTGCGTCAGCAACGCATGCGACTGCTTGCTGGCAAACAGCGACAGCTCACCCTGTGCGCTCAATGTGGCAAAGATGCGCCGCTGCCTCTCCGTTGCCAACAACACCGATTCGCCCACAACGTGCGGAAACTGACGAGTCTCTGTCAGCGTCGCGCCCTTTTCGCCCGGAACGTCAAACCATTGACTAATCCGCCCGTCAGCGGCCTGCACCAGCAGCGAGCGTCCACCGGACAACAGCGCCAGATGCAGCGGTTCCGCCAGCTGCAACTGGCGCTCTTCCCGCAGCGTCAGCGCGTTCGCCCCCACCTGCCATAGCGTTAATGTCTTACCGCTGAGCAAATACACCTGCTGCCCGTCTGGCGTCAGCAGCAGTTGGTTAATCGTACCCGCCGGAAGCGTAATCTGTGCCCGTTGCCGCACACCGCTTTCATCAATATCAGCGATGATCAACGCATTTTCCTGCCCGATTGCCGCCACAACAACCTGCTTTTCACCTACTGCTGCCACTGCTAGATGACGCAGCGGCTGCGCAGGTAAACCCAGCGAATAGGCCTGCTCACCCAGCGGATAATCCCAGACAGGGGAACGGTTTTCCGTACGCGATAACATACGTGACAATATAGGCTGCACGAAAACCAAACGGCCATCAGGCTGACTCAGGGCATAAACCTGTCGCTCACCCTGACTCTGCGCCAGTAAACTCAGCGCAGGAATCAGTTGAATACGCGACATGGGCTGATTTTCCGCAAACGGAATAAACTCGCCATAGCCCTGACTGTCAATGCGAAACCCGATTTGCCCGTTGTCGCTAAGCCCCAGCGCCAGCGACGGTTCTGCACCGTGGCGTGGCACCGTTTTTTGGCCATTAACGGTGGGCGAAAGGAACAGTGGCGTCACCACATACAGGAGATAGAAGAAGATTAACAACAGCATAGCCAGCACCAGCAGCCCACTGCCCGCAACGATGCGGTGAACCAAGCGATCGATCCACGCTCGCCGACGATCCCGATACTGTGATGTGTTGCCTGTGTTTACCATTATTCTCGCCGTTAGAGTGAAGCCGCCAGAGTCGTGTTGCTAACGTATTGCGGGTAGCATATGTTGCCTTTACGCCCATAATATGACAATGGTAAGTCTGTCTATGAATTAGATTTTATCGTCATCAACACGCCATAATGTTGTTGTACCCTATCTCCACAACGGAAGGGTATGAATATTGGATGAACCTTCAGTACATGAGTTGAGCGGAGTGACAATGGGTCAGGACAAACTCTACATAGAGAAAGAATTAAGTTGGTTATCCTTTAATGAACGAGTACTTCAGGAAGCAGCAGATAAAAGCAATCCGTTAATCGAACGCATGCGCTTTCTGGGCATTTACTCCAGCAACCTTGATGAATTTTATAAAGTCCGTTTTGCCGATTTGAAAAGACGCATTCTGATTAATGAAGAACAAGGTCTGGACGGCAATCTGCGACACCTGTTAGGCAAAATTCAGGCACGTGTTCTCAAAACCGACCAAATCTTCGATAGCCTGTACAACGAACTGCTGCTGGAGATGGCGCGTAACCAGATTTTTCTGGTCAACGAACGTCAGGTTTCCCCGAATCAGCAAGAGTGGCTGAGAGATTATTTCCGGCAATATCTGCGCCCGCACATCACGCCAATACTGATCTTTGATGAAACCGACCTGGTGGAGTTCCTGAAGGATAGCTATACCTATCTTGCCGTCGAAATTATTCGTGGCGATGAGATCAATTATGCTCTGCTGGAAATTCCTTCGGATAAAATACCGCGCTTCGTCAACCTGCCAGCGGAAGCACCGCGCCGTCGTAAAACCATGATCCTCATCGATAACATTCTGCGTTACTGTCTGGATGATATCTTCAAGGGCTTCTTTGATTATGATGCGCTGAACGCGTATTCCATGAAGATGACGCGCGATGCAGAATACGATCTGGTGACGGAAATGGAATCCAGCCTGCTGGAGCTGATGTCTTCCAGTCTGAAGCAGCGCCTGACCGCCGAACCGGTACGATTCGTTTATCAGCGCGACATGCCGGACGCGATGGTCGCCATGCTGCTTGATAAACTGGGCATCTCTTCCTACGATTCCGTCATCCCTGGCGGGCGTTACCATAATTTCAAAGACTTTATTTCTTTCCCGAACGTCGGACGCGCCAATCTGGTCAACAAACCGTTGCCCCGCCTGCGGCACACCGGGTTCAACAATTTTCGCAATGGGTTTGATGCAATCCGTGAGCGCGATGTACTGCTCTATTACCCGTATCACACCTTCGAGCACGTATTGGAACTGCTGCGACAAGCCTCTTTCGACCCTAACGTGCTGTCCATCAAAATCAATATTTACCGCGTCGCCAAAGACTCGCGCATCATTAATTCGATGATTCATGCGGCGCACAACGGCAAAAAAGTGACGGTCGTGGTCGAGCTACAGGCGCGCTTCGACGAAGAGGCGAACATCCACTGGGCCAAGCGCCTGACGGAAGCGGGTGTACACGTTATTTTCTCGGTGCCAGGGCTGAAGATTCACGCCAAGCTGTTCCTGATTTCCCGCCGCGAAGGGGAAAACATCGTGCGTTACGCGCACATCGGCACCGGTAACTTCAACGAAAAAACCGCCCGTCTGTATACCGACTATTCGCTGCTGACCGCCGACGAACGCATTACCAACGAAGTCCGTCGCGTCTTCAACTTCATTGAAAACCCCTACCGCCCGGTCAGCTTCGAGCACCTGCTGGTGTCACCGCAAAACTCCCGCGACAAGCTCTACCAATTGATCGATACCGAGATCGAAAATGCGCTGGCGAATCGTGATGCAGGCATTACGCTTAAGGTAAATAATCTGGTGGATAAAGGGCTGGCAGAAAAGCTGTATCAGGCTTCTTCTGCGGGCGTAAAAATCAATCTACTGGTACGTGGCATGTGTTCGCTTATCCCTAATTTACCGGGGATCAGTGAAAATATTCAGGTCATCAGTATTCTTGACCGCTATCTGGAACACGATCGGGTGTATGTCTTCAACAACGGCGGGGACAAGAAAGTCTACCTCTCTTCCGCAGACTGGATGACACGCAACATTGATTATCGCATTGAAGTCGCAGTGGAAATCCTGGATCCCATTTTGAAAAACCGCGTGCTGGAAACGCTGGATATTCTGTTCAGCGATACGGTGAAAGCCCGTGTCATTGATAAAGAGTCGAGCAACCGCTATGTCTCACGCGGCAACAAGCGTAAAGTACGCGCGCAAAATGCCATTTACGACTACATCAAGGCGTTGGAGCAACCTGGAGATAAGCCTGAATAATGCCGTTAACGAACAATGAAAAAACCGAGATAAAGCCGCAAGAATTCGCGGCTATCGACCTGGGCTCCAATAGTTTTCACATGGTGATCGCACGCGTGGTAAACGGAGCGCTTCAGGTATTGGGGCGTTTAAAACAGCGGGTCCATCTGGCCGATGGGTTGGACAGCAAAAATGTGCTCAGCGAAGAAGCTATTCAACGCGGCCTGAGCTGCCTGGCGCTGTTTGCTGAACGCCTGCAAGGCTTCCCGGCAATGAACGTTTCTATCGTCGGCACGCACGCGCTGCGTCAGGCGGTCAACGCGCAGGAGTTTCTGCGCCGCGCGGCGGATATCATTCCCTATCCGATTGAGATCATTTCCGGCCATGAAGAAGCCCGTCTGATTTTTATGGGCGTGGAACATACGCAGCCGGAAAAAGGCCGCAAGCTGGTCATCGATATCGGTGGCGGTTCTACAGAGCTGGTCATCGGTGAAGATTTCGAGCCGATGCTGGTGGAAAGCCGTCGAATGGGGTGCGTCAGCTTCGCACAGCAGTTTTTCCCGAATGGTGAAATTAGCGAAGCCAACTTCAAGCGCGCCCGGCTGGCCGCGGCGCAAAAGCTGGAGACGCTGTCCTGGGAATACCGTATATATGGCTGGAAATTCGCCCTCGGCGCGTCTGGAACGATCAAAGCCACGCATGAAATTCTGGTGGAAATGGGAGAGAAAGACGGCCTGATTACGCCCGAGCGGCTAGAAATGCTACGCACGCAGATTTTGCAGTTTAAGCACTTCAAAGCGCTGAGCCTGCCGGGCCTGTCCGAAGACCGTCAATCGGTGCTGGTGCCCGGTCTGGCTATCCTGTGCGGTATTTTCGATGCGCTGGCGATCAAAGAACTACGCCTGTCCGATGGCGCGCTGCGTGAAGGTGTGCTGTACGAAATGGAAGGGCGTTTCCGCCATCAGGATATTCGTATCCGTACCGCGCAGAGTCTGGCGACCCATTACAATATCGACCGTGAGCAGGCGCGACGCGTGCGGGAAACCACGCAGCAGCTTTATGCACAATGGGCAGAGCAAAATCCTAACCTGGTGCATCCACAGCTCGAAGCCATCTTAAACTGGGCTTCCATGCTGCATGAGGTTGGATTGGGCATTAACCATAGCGGCATGCACCGTCATTCCGCCTACATTCTGCAAAACACTAACCTACCCGGCTTCAATCAGGAACAGCAGCTTGTGCTGTCCATGATCGTGCGATTGCACCGTAAAGCGATCAAGCTGGAAGAATTGCCGCGGTTAAACCTGTTCAAAAAGAAACAGTATTTGCCCATGGTGCAGCTCCTGCGCCTTGCCACGCTGTTGAATAACCAGCGTCAGGCAACGACAACGCCGGAATCGTTACGGCTGCATACCGATGACAACTACTGGACGCTGACGTTCCCACGCGACTTCTTTACCAATAACACGCTGGTACAGCTGGATTTGGAACGGGAACAGGAATACTGGCAGGACGTCACTGGCTGGAAGCTGATGATTGAGGAAGAAAAAGCCTGATTGGTGAAAACGTTACGTGGAAACCCGAGCCTACGCCGAACAGTGCAGTGGCGAAAAATTGTGCAACTGAGCTGGCCGATGAAGCCCGGTTAACGTAAAGTTTACAGGGATAGGGCCGATACCAAAATGATGGCTGGCGAGAATTTTCACCAACATCATGCGACCTCGGCGGAAAGATACGCTTCCTTTCATGCCGGATATGGATCCACTCAGTGTTAAGGAGAGTAAAATGGATGTATCACAGATTTCATCATTTGCTACCGACCTCAGTACTATGCGTACCAGCAGTGAGGCCAGTGCGCTTATGGTGAAAAAAGCGATTGATAATCAAGAAGCTGTCGTCTCCGGCATTTTGAAGGCATTACCACCTCTGCCAGCAAATCCGGCGATTGGGCGTAACGTCAATACCACGGCGTAATCCCTTGCACCACACAACCCGCTTATCCGTTTTTGAGCGGGTTTTTGGTGGCCCTTCCCGTCCCCTTATTCTTCCCCCTTCACGCTTCCCTTTATGCTTATACCGAACGTGCGAAAACCGAAATCGGTCATCATATTTTTCACATCGGCAGATTGACCTCGCCTACCGCTTGTGCCTAAATAAACAACAGCGAATGTTCGCTTTCACAGAGGATTAACCGGTAATGTCCACGCTTACCCATAAACGACGATTATCGATACGCCCGCGACGAAGTGGCTCTCGGATCGCCCGTGCCGTTTTACTCATCAGCTTTATTATTCTTTTAGGCCGCTTTGCTTACTCCACCATCACCGCGTTTGGTCATCACCAAGACAAACAGCAGCAGCGTGCTGAACAATTACTGCTTCCTGCCAACGTACTCGTCAATCAGAAAGAGTAACGCTTAACCAACCTGTTTCTTATCTTCTCTTTTTCTTCATCAGGCATGCTGCCTTCGTATTCTCCTGCCCGCTATTTTACGCCCGTACCCGTTACCTATTCAGACGAGATGTCTGTCATAAAAAAACGTCGGGAACGTTTTTCAACGTTGCGTAGCAACGGCCCGAAGGGTGACGGATGAGGATATCCGTCATAAAAAAACGGCAGTGCGAATCTTCGCAGCCACCGTTTTTATCAATCAATCGAGTTCCTCAATCAATCATGTACTGACTTCAAGCAGGACTTAGACGATAGTCAGGGTCACATCGATGTTGCCGCGTGTTGCATTGGAATATGGGCAAACGATATGCGCTTTCTGCACCAAATCTTCAGCCACCGCGCGATCCAGGCCCGGCAGGGAAATTTTCAGTTCGACTTCAATACCAAATCCTGTCGGGATAGCACCGATGCCTACGCTGCCGTTTACCGTGGTATCAGCAGGAACAGCGATTTTCTCACGCGCACCGACAAACTTCATCGCGCCAAGGAAACAGGCAGAATAGCCCGCAGCAAACAGCTGCTCTGGGTTCGTTCCTTCACCGCCTGCACCACCCAGTTCACGCGGGGTCGTCAATTTAATATCAACCGCTTTATCGGAAGACACCGCACGGCCATCACGACCACCGGTAGCTTGAGCATGGGCAACGTATAATACTTTTTCAATAGACATAATGTGACTCCAGATAGTTAGGGAATAGCCTAGGCAATATAGATGCTGCTCAGGCCTTAATTACATAGTGAAAAATTAAATCGCAAACTACTTAATTACATAAAGAAAACCACGTAAAAACAGACTACTTAACAAATATAACGCTGTCTGGCGGGCTGCGGATGCACAAGGCAGCCGCCAGCATTTTCAAAGATGCCCAATCAGATTCTTACGCAGCGTCTCTAAATCTTTTTTGATCGCCTGTAGCTGGTCAAGATGGCATTCCGTCGCGCAAAACACGCTTTCAGGAATCGCTTTCGCCTGTTGCTGAAGTGCTCGCCCTGCTTCGGTTAAACCAACCAGCACCTGACGCTCATCTTCTGTTCCCCGGTTACGCACAACTAAGCCTGCACTTTGTAACCGCTTAAGCAATGGCGTTAACGTAGCGGAATCGAGATACAGACGCTCGCCCAGTTCAGACACCGTCAAACCATCGCGCTCCCACAACACCAGCATGACCAAATATTGGGGATAGGTCAGATTCAGCTCAGACAGCAAACGACGATACAGTTTATTCATCGCCAGATTGGCTGAATACAGTGCGAAGCACAGCTGTCCATCCAGTTTGTAAGCGTTGTCGTTCATCGTCTCTGCCATCGGTATCGGTTACGTTTCTGGAATTGACTATATATCGCCAAAAACTAAGTAGCAAGCGATTTAATAATTCATTAGATAAAAAGCTGCATCAAAAACACATTTGGGCACTATCGCACACCTTTCAGACTGCGATTCGCCAGTAATCCTATTCTTAATCTACTGATTTTGCGCTACGTTTAATAAAACACGGATAAAAAACAGATCGAGCATAAAACATTATGTCGAGTGTAAAAAAACTTACCGACCTCCGTCGCCGCATCTCCCTTCTGCTGTTGGAAAACAAAGAACTGGTTGAAAACATTATCAACCGGCAACCGCGCGTTACGGAACGCGATGACGCCACGTTGGGCGACAGCGCTGCATTAAATAACAAAATCAGACTGCGTGAAAAAAGCATCCTGCTCGATCAAACCGCAGAAATCAGCGAGCTTATCATCGGGCTGCATGCCGCTGACCTTGCCGACATGCTGGAATCTTTACCGCAGGATGAACGGCTGGCGCTCTGGCGGCTTATTCCTGTAGAGAAGCGCGGCCGCGTGTTGATTGAGGCCTCTGACAGCATTTCTGACGATCTGATCGGCGACATGCAGGACAAGGAAATCCTGAGAGCGGTTAGGATTCTGGATGTTGATGAACAGGCTCAGCTGTCTCGCCTCGTCCCCCGCCACCTGCTGGGCAGAATACTGACCTCGCTTGAGCCGAAGCAGCGCGCGCAGCTACGCGCCGCCATCAATTACGATGAAGACTGCCTCGGCCACATGATGGATTTCAAGCTCATCACCGTGCGCGCCGATGTCACACTCACGACCGTACAGCGCTATCTGCGCTACCGTAAAACCATCCCTAACTCCACCGACAAACTGTTCGTCACCGATCGCAAAAATACGCTGATCGGCGAACTGTCGTTGGCCAGCATTCTGCTCCACTCACCTCAGGCTCTGGTTAATGACGTCATGGACGATCAGCCGTTGAGATTCCAGCCTGAAGATAAAGTCGAAGAAGCCGCAGGGGCTTTTGAGCGTTACGATTTAATTTCCAGCGCCGTGGTCGATAGCAAAGGGAAACTGATGGGACGTCTGACGATTGAGGATATCCTCGACGTCGTGAACCGAGAAAGCGACAGCAGCCTGCGGCGTTCAGGGGGGTTAACGCCTTCTGAAGACGTCTACGCGCCCGTGTATAAATCGTTCCGCAATCGCTGGGCATGGCTGGCCATCAATCTGTGTACGGCGCTCATCGCCTCGCGGGTTATCGGCCTGTTTGAGCACACGTTATCCCATTTGGTAGCGCTGGCGACACTCATGCCGATTGTCGCCGGAATTGGCGGGAATACGGGTAACCAGACGATCACCATGATCGTGCGTGCACTGGCGTTGCATCAGCTTGAACACGGCAAAAAATCGTATCTGCTGCTTAAAGAATTAGGCGTTGCGCTGGTCAACGGGGTGATATGGGGCACGATTATGGGCGTAGTGACCTTCCTGCTCTATGGCAGCGCCGCGATGGGGGGCGTGATGATGCTGGCGATTCTGTTGAACTTGCTGCTCGCCGCACTGATGGGCGTCGCTATCCCACTGATCATGATGAAACTCGGCCGCGATCCGGCCGTCGGCTCCAGCGTAATGATTACGGCCATTACCGATACTGGCGGTTTCTTTATCTTCCTCGGGCTGGCAACGCTGTTCCTGCTGCCTTAAACATATGCCATGTAAAACACATGAAATGTAAAAAGGGCTTTAATCAAAGCCCTTTTCACTCGCTTTCCCAGCCGAAACTTAACTTACGCGACCCGCGCCGCCAGATGCCTGACACAGATAGATAGACGGCTGAAGGCCGGTGCGCGCCGGATATTCCCGTTCAATCACCTGTTTGACTTCATCCGTCAGCGCCGAAGGGATAAGGGCGACAATACAGCCACCGAAACCGCCACCGGTCATACGCACACCGCCCCGCTCACCGACATACTCTTGAATCAGATCCACCAGCGCATCGATCGGTGGCACGGTAATTTCAAAATCGTCACGCATGGAGACATGCGACTCTGCCATCAGCGTAAACAAACGGTGCGCATCCTGACGCGCCAGTGCATCGGCCGCTTCCAGCGTACGGCGATTCTCGGTAATAACGTGTCGCGCACGGCGTACCGCTACCGGATCCAGCCCCTCGATTCCCGCTTCAAACTGTGCCAATGAAACATCACGCAGCGCCTTGACGTTAAAGTGACGCGCCGCCGCCTCACACTGCTGGCGTCGCGTGTTGTATTCGCTGTCCACCAGCCCACGGCGCACGTTAGAATTCACGATCAGGACGTCAACGCCGTCGAGCATACGCACAGCGCGCCCTTCCAGAGAACGGCAGTCGATCAACAGCGCCTGACCAACACGCCCTTGAGCGGAAATAAACTGATCCATAATGCCGCAGCTACAGCCGACAAAATCGTTTTCCGCCTGCTGGCCGTTCAACGCCACATCCAACTGGCTGATATCCAGATTATTCAACTCTTTGAACGTCTGCCCTATCGCCACTTCCAGCGAGGCCGAAGAACTTAGCCCTGCACCAGAAGGCACATTACCGGAGACCACCATATCCATGCCGGTAAGCGGCAGGCCACGCGCCTGCAAAAACTTCACCGTTCCACGGATATAGTTCGCCCAGGTGTAGTCCGGGTGAGGCACGATCTCTTTGGCAAGATCGAATTCATCCTGCTGGTTGTCAAAGTCCACCGCGACCACCCGCACGATGCCATCCTGACGTACTGCCGCGCTGACCACCGTCTGGTAATCAATAGCACAAGGCAAGACAAAGCCATCGTTATAGTCGGTGTGCTCACCAATCAGGTTGACCCGACCGGGAGCCTGAATAGCCGCGTGCGGCGCATAGCCAAATAATCGGACAAAAACAGACTCGGTTAACTGACGTAGAGAATCAATACGGCTCATAAAATGACCTCAAATTTGCTCACGAAAATGGATATCACTCACGCTGCGTAAACGTTCAGCGGCCTGCTCTGCCGTCAGATCACGCTGTGTCTCAGCCAGCATTTCATAGCCGACCATAAATTTGCGCACGCTGGCGGAACGTAATAACGGGGGATAAAAATGGGCATGCAGCTGCCAGTGTGCGATGTCATCGCCCTTAAACGGCGCGCCATGCCACCCCATCGAATAGGGGAAGGAACACTGGAACAGGTTGTCATAACGGCTGGTCAGCTTTTTCAGGACCAGCGCCAGATCGTCACGCTGACCGTCATTGAGCTGTGGTAATCGCTGCACGGCGAACTTAGGCAGGACCAGCGTTTCAAATGGCCACGCCGCCCAGTAAGGGACGACCGCTAGCCAGTGCTCCGTTTCCACCACAATGCGCGATCCGTCGGCCTGCTCGCGGCGAACGTAGTCCAGCAGTAGCGGCGAACCGTGACGGGAGAAATAATCGCGTTGCTGCTCATCCTCACGCTGTACTTCGTTCGGCAGAAAATCGTTAGCCCAAACCTGCCCGTGCGGATGGGGATTGGAGCACCCCATCATCGTCCCTTTATTCTCAAAAACCTGAACCCACGGATACCGCTTGCCCAGTTCCTCAGTCTGATCGCTCCATGTATCAATCACCGCTTTCAGCGCTGGCAGCGAAAGCTGTGGCAGACTTTTACTGTGATCGGGAGAAAAACAGATGACACGGCTGACGCCACGGGCTTGCTGCACGCGGAAAAGCTCGTCGTCGCCCGATGGTGCATCCGGCGTGTCCTCCATCAGAGCCGAAAAGTCATTCGTAAAAACAAAGGTGCCCTGATAGTGCGGATTAATGTCGCCAGTAATGCGTTTATTGCCCGCACACAGATAGCAGGTCGGATCGTAAGGCGGTGGCGTGGCGCGATCCGGTTCATCCTGCTGCCCTTGCCAGGGGCGCTTGGCACGATGCGGAGAAACCAGAATCCATTCGCCTTTCAGCGGGTTAAAACGGCGATGCGGATGTTCAGTCGGCTCAAACTGCATAAGCTATTCCTCAATACAAAACACAAATTCGGTACAACCGCGGCACCATCCGCAACCCATTGTATGGCGCTAACAGTCCGTCAGAGATCTCGGAGAGGCATCAGGTCAGTCTGTAAACTCAGCCAGAAAAACCTCTTAATGTAATCAGTTTCACTATATGGCATGGATAAAATAGCTGTAGTAATGCTGAATAACGATAGTTAGCTATCGTTTAACCGCCATATAAGTGTAATCGGTTACCCTAAATTTAAACCTCAGCATGGTATTTTGGAAGAGAGAAATGACCGATGATTGTTGATAGCGATCACATAAGTACGGTCTGGATCAAAAAGGAAAGGTGGTCGGATAGGTAACATCCCCCAAAAACCTGTACATTTATAAATATAAGTAATCGATTTTTTCTTTTAACTTGCGCGTTAGGCTGCGGTCCGCCTCACTACGCATTTGACCGCTCAGGAATGCCAATGGCCACAATAAAGGATGTTGCTCGTCTATCAGGTGTATCAGTCGCTACGGTTTCGCGCGTGATTAATAACTCGCCCAAAGCCAGTACCGCCTCAAGGGAAGCCGTACACAAGGCCATGGCGGAGCTGCAATATCATCCGAACGCCAATGCCAGAGCGCTCGCACACCAAAGTGCGGAGACCATGGGACTGGTTGTCGCGGATGTGTCCGATCCCTTTTTCGGGACGATGGTGAAATCTGTCGAACAAATTGCCCAGGCAACTGGCAACTTTTTGCTCATTGGTAACGGCTATCACAATGCCGAGCAGGAAAAGAAAGCCATTGAGCAGTTAATTCGCCACCGCTGCGCGGGGCTGATCGTGCATGCAAAAATGCTTTCAGATGAGGAACTGGCGGCGCTAATGAGCCACATTCCTGACATGGTGCTCATCAACCGTACGTTACCCGGTTATGAAAACCGCTGCGTTGCACTCGACGATCGCTATGGCTCCTGGCTGGCAACCCGCCATTTAATTCAGGAAGGGCATCAGCGGATCGGCTTTCTCTGTTCGAATCACCAAATTTCTGACTCCGCCGACCGCCTGCAAGGCTATGTGGATGCGCTGCAAGAGCACGGCATCGCACGGGATGAACGCCTCATTGCCCGCGCCTCACCGGACGAAGTGGGCGGTGAATCCGCCATGATGGAATTACTGAGTCGGGGCGGCAATATGACGGCGGTGGTGTGCTACAACGATTCCATGGCCGCAGGTGCCCTTTCTGTCCTAAGCGATAACAGCATCAGCGTACCGCAGGATATGTCGGTGGTCGGGTTTGATGACGTATTGATCGCCCGCTATCTTCGCCCTCGTCTCACAACCGTGCACTATCCGGTTTCCGCCATGGCAATTCAGGCGGCAGAATTAGCCATCGCGTTATCCCACGGTAAACAGCTCAGTGAAACCACGAACATGTTTAGCCCGACGCTCGTACGCCGCCATTCTGTCAGTCCCCCAGCCCGTAAGAAATAACCGCCTTTTATCATTCAGCTTGCCCGATGCGTTGCTCTTTCGCATCAGGCAAGCACGACATCATTACCTTTCTGCACTTACACACCCTGTTCTGTACTTCTCTTCCGCAGACTCT
Source organism: Pectobacterium sp. CHL-2024 (assembly GCF_044751765.1). Lineage (NCBI taxonomy): Bacteria > Pseudomonadati > Pseudomonadota > Gammaproteobacteria > Enterobacterales > Pectobacteriaceae > Pectobacterium > Pectobacterium sp. CHL-2024. The sequence goes on from NZ_JBIXKO010000002.1 coordinate 257,778, forward strand.
CTTTCACTATTTTTCTTAAATGTTTCCTACTCGGCATCGCATCACGCCTTTTATGTAACGTCACCGATTCTGACATAAAAAATTTTTATGCTGCATTTTAGGCTCGCGAACAAAACGTGTAACCAGTTACACAGCATCACACAGCAAATAACACCGCGACAGCGCTGATAAATAATCAAAATACCCTCTGTAATATCGTTACAGCTGTGTAAATAGTGGTGTAACTCTTTTGTATTTTGTGAGAACAATCATGTCACACTTCATTTTATTCCCCCATAATCCTTCGCCATGAGTGGAAACGTTTTACCTCCGTTCACGTCATGTTATTTGGAACATCCACATTCTTACCCGAATAAGCGAAAGGTATATTATGAAAAGAAAACTGCTGACAACATCCATTGCGCTGAGTTTGGCAATGCTGGCAACCCCTTCTTATTCTGTTGATTTTTCAGGGTACTTCCGTTCTGGCGTGGGAGCTTCAAACCACGGGAAACAACAGGCCGCCGATAAAAGCTATGTAGGAAGATTAGGTAACGAAGATGACACCTACGGCGAAATCCAATTAGGGCAGCAGCTGTATAACGAAAATGGGAAAACGTTTTACTTCGATAGCATGATTTCCATGTTCTCTAACGGCTCGAACGATAATGAAACAACAAAAAATGACGATGCCGAGTTTGGTTTACGCCAGTTGAACCTTCAGGCAAAAGGCTTTGTGCCTGGGCTACCGGATGCCACGGTATGGGCTGGGAAACGCTACTATCAGCGTCATGATTTGCACATCATCGATACCAAATACTGGAATATCTCCGGTGCGGGCGCTGGGATCGAAAACGTCAAAGCGGGCGAAGGCGCATTCTCTTTTGCCTGGATCCGTGCCGATGCTGAAAACATGAACATTGATTTAGGCTGCGACAGCAGTACTCAAGCATGTAAAGACAGAACAGACACTTATAACGATCTGAATATCAACTATCTGGACGCACGCTATGCGGGCTGGAAACCGTGGGACGGCGCGTGGACAGAGTTCGGTATCTCCTACGCGATGCCAAATGAAGCGGACACGCAGAAAAATGCGTTCCTCGCGGAAGGGCAAAAATTCGATCCTAAAAACTCAATGATGATCACGGGCGAGCTCAGCCACTACTTCTCTGGCCTCAAATCCAATCAGAAACTGGTGCTGCAATATGCCGACAAAGGGCTGGCGCACAACATGGTCGATCAGGGTGGCGGCTGGTATGACGTCTGGAGCATTAACGACAGTGCTAAAGGCTACCGCGTCATTCAGGCTGGTGATCTACCGATTACGGATAATATTTCTCTTAGCCATGTGCTGACCTACGGTAAAGCAGATGAAATCAGCCGCTGGCGCGACAGCACAGAGTTATTATCTGCGGTAGGTCGCGGCCAATATGCCTGGACCAAGAACCAGAAAACCTATCTGGAAGTAGGTGCGTATCAGAAAAAAGATAGCTGGAAAGCGGGTACAGAAACCAAATACAGTGGCGAGAAATACACGCTGGCACACGCCTTCAGCGCTGATATTCCTATGCTGACACGCCCGGAACTGCGCTTCTTCGTGTCTTACCAAAACCGTGGAAATGAAAACCGCAACACCTTCAACGACGATCGCAGCAATGCGGTGAACTTCGGTATTCAGGCAGAAGCCTGGTGGTAATACCGCACTAACCCTCAGCTCGACGGGCCCATCATTCCCGTCGGGTATTTCCCAAAAGGCTTTCTGCGGAGAGCCTTTTTCCGTTTCTGATATCTGCGCACTCACAGTTTTTCTTACATCGGCGTAAAAAATCGCGCTGAGGTGTACATGATCGCCGGATGAGTGGCATGGACGCCGCGAAAGTCTGCGCCGCGTCAGGAGCGCGCCTTGTCGGGCGTGTAACGATGTTACAGAGAAATAAGATGCCTAACACGCACGAAACACTTACACCGCATCAGCATAAAGAAGAACAGTTTCGACAATAGGCCGTAGACAGCGGCAGCAAAGCCAGCGCCCGCTAAGGGCGCTGTTTATGTTTAGAAGGGATTTGGACTATTGATATTCAGCGATGCAGCCACTCAGCTACGCGCTAATACGCAAGCCATCGGCATTAAACACCAGACAGTTATTGGGTGAGAAGAAAACCTCAATGTGTTCATACGGCTTGAAGGCGCTGTCGCCTGCCAGCAGAAGCTTGAAGTTATCAATGCCGCAGCATTGCCCGAACAGGTAGGTGCTGTTACCTAAGCGCTCGACAACCTCGCAGCCGAATGACAAGCGAATCCCCTCACCTTCCGGCGACACGTGTTCCGGCCGCAGCCCCAGCGTGACCGTGCTGCCAACGCTCAGTTCACCAGTGCGGATCGGCAGCTCAAGCTGTAGCTGATCGGCGATATTCACCGTCAGGTTATCCGGCGTCCAATCGATGACCTGCGCAGGCAGGAAATTCATTTTGGGCGAGCCGATAAAGCCCGCGACAAACTGATTAACCGGATGATAATAAAGCTCCATCGGCGATCCCACCTGCTCGACTTTGCCGTAATTCATGACCACGATTTTATCAGCCAACGTCATGGCTTCGACCTGATCGTGCGTCACGTAGATCATCGTCGTTTTCAATTCCTGATGCAGCTTGGCGATGTGCAACCGCATATCCACGCGCAGTTCTGCATCCAGGTTCGACAACGGTTCGTCAAACAGGAACACTTTCGGGTTACGCACGATGGCGCGCCCTATCGCCACACGCTGGCGCTGACCACCGGATAGTTCTTTCGGCTTGCGCTCCAGCAGGTGAGACAGTTGCAGCGTCTTCGCCACCATCTCGATCTGGTGCTTAATCTGGTCTTTCGGGACACCATTCACGCGCAGGCCGTAGCCCATATTCTCAGCGACGGTCATGTGTGGATACAGCGCATAAGACTGGAACACCATCGCCACGCCACGGTGAGCGGGGGCAACATCATTCACCACTGCCTCATCAATCATGATTTCACCGCCCGTGACATCTTCCAGCCCGGCAATCATTCTCAGCAACGTCGACTTACCACAGCCAGACGGCCCAACAAAAACGGCGAACTCTCCATCCGCAATCGTCAGATTCACATCGTGAAGCGTAATCGTTTTGCCAAAATGCTTACTCACTCTATCCAACTGGATCGACGCCATAACGGTAACCTCTTGATAATTTTGCTTTTCAGGATATAAGCGCTGAGTCACAACGGCCCAGTGGTCGTCTACTCAAAATGGCTCGGTAGCCCTTCCAGACGCATTAGCATCCGGCCAGGTTTACCTGCACGCTGGTCATAATTGCAATATAACAGCATGGTGTAACCGTTTGCACAAACAGGGGGTTACTTTTGTGCATGAGATCACAGCCTTTACATGTTTCGCTGGCAGACGTGGCGCACTCTGCTTAATGTAATCGCCATTGGTGTAACCGTTATCCTAGTTTGTGGAAAACGCGTAATAAAGCGTCAAGCGCCACACAGCGACGATCGCCAAACAACGTGTACTGTTAGATGCCTCATTCCCTGCGGTGTACTGCCGTGTGATGTAACGTTACACAACATCGCACAGAGACAGCAAAAACGGCGAAAGCGGAAAGTACGCGACGATTTCCTACCATGATGGGCCCACCAGGGCTTTGAGGACTAATGATGAAAATGAAAACACTGACCACCGTCATTATGATTTCACTGGGTATCACCGGTGTACTCAGCAAATCAGCGCTGGCAGCCGACAAAGAACTTCTGGTATGGGAAGATATCAAGAAATCCGACGGCATCGCCGACGCGATCAAAGCCTTTGAAAAACAGAATAATATCAAAATCAAAGTGCTGGAAACGCCTTACGCACAGCAGATTGAGAAACTCCGTCTGGATGGCCCGGCAGGAATCGGCCCGGATGTGATCGTGATGCCACACGATCAGGTCGGGACTGCCGTGGTTCAGGGATTGATTAGCGAACTGAAGCTGGATCAGACGTTCCTGTCGAGTTTCACCAAGCCAGCACTGGAAGCCCAGACCTATAACGGTAAGCTGTATGGCGTGCCGAAAGCCGTTGAAACCACCGTGCTGGTGTACAACAAAGATCTGATGCCACAGCCGCCAGAAAAATTCGACGACCTGTTCACCTTCTCCAAGCAGCAACGTGCGGAAGGCCGTTACGGCCTGCTGGCGAAATTTGACGAAATTTATTACGCCTATGGCGTCATCTCTGGGATGGGTGGCTACATTTTCGGGCAGAACAGCAACGGTTCACCGAACGTAAAAGACATCGGTCTGGATAAACAAGCCACCATCGACGCCGTCAACTACATCAAGAAATTCTATGCCGATGGCCTGTTCCCACCGGGTATCGTCGGTGAAACCGGCGCTAACGCCATCGATTCCCTGTTTACCGAGAAAAAAGCCGCAGCCGTCATTACTGGCCCGTGGGCATTCCAGCCGTACAAAAACGCGGGCGTAAACTATGGCGTCGCGCCACTTCCGCTGCTGCCAAATGGCGAGCATCCACGTTCGCTGCTGGGCGTGAAAGGCTACAGCATTTCCACCTACTCCAAAAACAAAGAGCTGGCGCAGAAATTCATTGAGTTCATCAATCAGCCTGAGTACGCCAAAGTCCGCTTCCAGTTAACCGGTGAAATCCCACCGATTGCTGCGCTGGTTGACGATCCGCTGATTAAGGACGATGAAAAATCTCGTGCTGTCGCGATCCAGTCTGGCTATGCCGTTCCTATGCCGAGCGTACCGGAAATGCAGGAAGTCTGGACGCCAGCAAACAGCGCGCTGCAACTGAGCGTGACCGGTAAGCAGGACACCAAAGCGGCGCTGGAATCTGCCGTGAAGATTATCAAAATGCAGATCGAAGCTAACCACAGTAACCAGTAATCCCCCGCACCACCGTGGGTCAACATGGGATCCCTTGTCATCCCCAATCGATTTCGGGATGTAAGGGATACCCATGTTTTTAAGAAAAATGGAGGTAGATGTGACCGTCAACGCCAGCGGCCTTACGCCACAAGAAAGAGGATGTCGCCACGCCAGAACGGCTGTATTGCTGGCGCTCGTCCCCGGACTCGGACAGATTTATAATCGCCAGTTCGTCAAAGGTGCGCTTTTCTTTATCGTCATGGCCTGCTTCATCGGCATATTCCATGATTTCCTGCGAAACGGTGCCTGGGGGCTCATCACGTTGGGCACCGAGCTGCCGCGCGATCACTCTATTTTTCTGCTGGCAAAAGGCATTATCAGCGTGATCGTCGCCGCTTTTGGCGTCGGCGTTTACTATCTCAGCCTGCGCGATGCTTACGTGTGCGGTGCCAGACGCGATAAAGGTCTGCCGTTGAACAGCGTGAAGAAGCAATATCAGATGCTGCTGAGCGAAGGCTTCCCTTATCTGATGATCACGCCCGGCTTCATCCTGCTGGTCTTTGTCGTGGTTTTCCCGATTATTTTCGGCTTTTCCATCGCCTTTACCAATTACAACCTCTATCACACGCCGCCCGCCAAGCTGGTCGACTGGGTGGGGATGACGAATTTTATCAACATCTTCCGGCTCGATCTCTGGCGTTCGACGTTCTTTGACGTGCTGCAATGGACGGTGATTTGGACGCTGATTGCGACCACACTCCAGTGCGCCGTAGGCATCCTGCTGGCGATTTTGGTGAACCAGAAAGGCCTGCGCTTTAAGCCGCTGATCCGCACCATCCTGATTCTGCCGTGGGCGGTGCCGGGTTTCGTCACTATTCTGGTTTTCGCAGGGATGTTTAACGAAACGTTTGGTGTGATTAATAACGGCATTCTGGCTGCATTGGGGATTGAGCCTAAAGCGTGGATGACCGATCCGTTCTGGACCAAGACCGCGCTGATTCTGATGCAAACATGGTTAGGCTTCCCGTTTGTGTTCGCCATGACGACGGGCGTATTGCAGGCGATTCCTGACGATTTGTACGAAGCCGCGACGATTGACGGAGCCAGCAGCTGGTACAAGCTCACCACCATCACGCTGCCGCTGGTGCTCTACTCCATTGCCCCCATCATCATCACGCAGTACACGTTCAACTTTAATAATTTCAACATCATCTACCTGTTCAACAACGGCGGACCGGCGGTGATCGGCTCCAACGCGGGCGGGACGGATATTCTGGTGTCCTGGATTTATAAGCTGACGATGTCTTCTTCCCAATATGCGATCGCAGCCAGCATCACCATTCTGCTGTCGATTTTTGTCGTGGGCGTCGCGCTGTGGCAGTTCCGCGCCACCAATTCCTTCAAACAAGACAACATGGCATAGGAAAACGCGCAGATGAAAAAACACAGCGTTAAACGCCAGAATTTTATCAAACTCGGCCTGACCTACCTGTTGCTGACGATCGTGGCGATCATCATTATTTATCCGCTGATCTGGACGGTAGGCGCGTCGCTGAACCCCGGCAACAGCCTGCTCAACACCTCGATCATCCCGGATAACTTCTCCTTCATTCACTATGAGGAGCTGTTTAACGGCCAGATTGACTACGCTGCGTGGTACTGGAATTCGATGAAAATCAGCTTCCTGACCATGATTCTGACGCTCATCAGCGTCAGCTTCACCGCGTATTCCTTCTCTCGCTTCCGCTTTCGCGGCCGCCAGAACGGGCTGATGCTGTTTCTGCTGTTGCAGATGATTCCGCAGTTCTCTGCCCTGATCGCCATTTTCGTACTGGCGCAGATGCTGGGACTGGTGAACAGCCATATCGCGCTGGTGCTGGTTTACGTCGGCGGCATGATACCGATGAACACCTATCTGATGAAAGGCTATCTGGACGCCATTCCGAAAGATCTGGATGAGTCCGCGCGTATGGACGGTGCGGGTAACTTCCGCATCTTTATCGAGATCATTATGCCGCTGTCCAAGCCGATCATCGCGGTGATCGCCCTGTTCTCGTTTACCGGTCCGCTGGGTGATTTCATTCTCTCCAGCACCATCCTGCGCACGCCGGATCAGTACACGCTGCCCATCGGGCTGTACAACCTGGTCTCGCAGAAGATGGGCGCCAGCTACACCACTTACGCCGCGGGTGCCGTACTGATCGCGGTGCCGGTCGCCATTCTTTATCTTTCATTGCAAAAGTACTTTGTCTCCGGCCTGACCTCAGGCGGAACCAAAGGGTAATTACTCAACATCTGTACAAATTCCAGGAACGTAAAATGAAAATGAAAAAACGCGTACTGATGGCCGCCATGCTCGCAACTGGCCTGCTGACTGTCTCCCTGCCGCAAACCCTGTATGCCGCAGAAAATGTGACGATCAAAAAATTGACGAACGTCCCTGCTGACTTCATTAAAGGCGCGGACATTTCCATGCTGAACGAGGTGGAAAAGCACGGCGGAAAATTTTATGACGAGAACGGCAAGCAGAAAGACGCCATGCTGATCCTGAAAGAAAATGGCATTAACTATATCCGTCTGCGCATCTGGAACGACCCGAAAGATGCGGCGGGCAATGGTTACGGCGGCGGTAACAACGATCTGGCGACCACGCTGGCGCTGGCTAAACGCGCCAAAGCGAACGGCATGAAAGTGCTGCTGGATTTCCACTACAGCGATTTCTGGACCGATCCGGCTCACCAAAACAAGCCCAAAGCCTGGTCTGGCCTCAACGTAGCGCAGCTCACGACTGCCGTACATGACTACACCAAGGCCACGATTAGCGAATTCCAGAAAGCGGGCGTCATGCCAGATATGGTGCAGATCGGTAACGAACTGAACGGCGGAATGCTGTGGCCGGAAGGAAAAAGCTGGGGTCAGGGCGGCGGCGAATTCGATCGCCTCGCGGCACTGCTGAAAGCCGGTATTCAGGGCGTGAAGGATGTACAGGGCGCGAATAACGTCAAGATCATGCTGCATCTGGCAGAAGGCACCAAAAACGACACCTTTATCTGGTGGTTCGATGAAATCGTCAAACGCAATGTCCCGTTTGATGTGATTGGTGCCTCGTTCTACACCTACTGGAACGGCCCTATCAGCGCGTTGCAGTACAATATGAACGACGTCACCAAACGCTACAATAAAGACATCATTGTGGTTGAAGCCGCCTATGCCTACACGCTCGAAAACTGTGATAACGCGGAAAACAGCTTCCAGCAAAAAGAGCTGGATGCAGGCGGCTACCCGGCTTCCGTTCAGGGTCAGGCTAATTACCTGCACGATCTGATGCAAAGCGTCATCAACGTCCCCAATCAGCGTGGCAAAGGCGTCTTCTATTGGGAGCCAATCTGGCTGCCCACTCCCGGCGCAACCTGGGCTACGAAAGCGGGCATGAAATACAACAACGACGAATGGAAGGAAGGCAACGCGCGGGAAAATCAGGCGCTGTTCGACTGCAAAGGCAACGTACTGCCTTCCATCAAAGCGTTTAAGTAAGCCGCAAACCGTATTCAACACGTTGACAACCCGTTTAGGAGAGAACGATGTTCAAATTCCCCCCATTAAGCAGCAAGGTGCCTGTTCTGCTGCACGGCGCAGACTATAACCCTGACCAATGGCTGGACGATCCAGAGGTGCTGGAAAAAGACATTGAGATGATGAAGCAGACCCAGTGCAACGTCATGTCCGTGGGCATTTTTAGCTGGTCCGGGCTTGAACCGGAAGAAGGTCGCTACGAATTTGGCTGGCTGGACAGCATCCTCGACACGCTGTATGCCAACGGTATCTTCGTTTTTCTGGCAACACCGAGCGGCGCACGCCCGGCCTGGTTATCGCAGAAATACCCAGACGTGTTGCGCGTGGGCAGCAACCGCGTGCGGGCGCTGCACGGCGGTCGCCATAACCACTGCCTGAGCTCGCCGAATTATCGCGAAAAAGTAAAACAAATGAATACCCAGTTGGCAAAACGCTACTCGCACCATCCTGCGGTGATCGGCTGGCATATTTCCAACGAATACGGTGGAGAGTGCCATTGCGATACCTGCCGCAGCACCTTCCAGAACTGGCTGAAAGCCCGCTACGGCACGATAGACGCGCTGAATAAAGCGTGGTGGAGCACTTTCTGGAGCCACACCTACACCGACTGGTCGCAGTTAGAGCCCCCGTCACCCATCGGTGAAATGTCGATTCACGGCCTGAATCTGGACTGGAAACGCTTTAACACCTCACAGGTTAGCGATTTCTGTGCCGCCGAAATTGCGCCTCTCAAAGCTGAAAACCCGTCTCTGCCAACCACGACGAACTTCATGGAATACTTCTATGATTACGACTACTGGCAGTTGGCGAAGGTCATCGACTTCATCTCCTGGGACAGCTACCCGCTGTGGCATAACGCGGAAGATGACTGCACGCTGGGTGCCTACACCGCGATGTATCATGACCTGATGCGCACGCTAAAAGGTGGGAAACCTTTCTACCTGATGGAGTCAACGCCGAGCCTGACCAACTGGCAGCCGATCAGCAAACTGAAAAAGCCGGGAATGCATATCCTGTCTTCACTTCAGGCTGTCGCACACGGGTCAGACTCCGTGCAGTATTTCCAGTGGCGTAAGAGCCGCGGTTCCGTTGAGAAATTCCACGGTGCCGTCGTCGATCATGTCGGACATATCGACACCCGCGTCGGGCGTGAAGTGCAGGAATTGGGTGACATACTCAACAAACTCGCACCGGTGGCAGGCAGTCGGGTTGACGCCAACGTCGCCATCATTTTCGACTGGGAAAGTCGCTGGGCGATGGACAACGCTCAAGGGCCGCGCAATGCGGGGCTGTTCTACGAAAAAACCGTCACTGAGCATTACCGTACGTTCTGGGAACAGGGCGTAGCGGTAGATATCATCAACGCCGATGTCGACCTCAGCGGCTATCAGCTCGTCATCGCCCCGATGCTCTACATGGTGCGTGATGGCTTTGCCGAACGCGTCGACGCCTTCGTCAAACAGGGCGGCCTCTTCGTCACCACCTACTGGTCTGGCGTCGTCAACGAAACCGATCTGTGCCACCAAAATGGCTTCCCCGGCCCGCTGCGTCCGATCATGGGGATCTGGGCGGAAGAAATCGACGGGCTGTACGATCATGAAAGCAACAGCATCAGCGGTCTGGACGGTAACGAGCAACGTCTGGTCGGCCCGTATCAGGTCACCCACCTGTGCGAGCTGATTCATCTCGAAGGCGCGCGAGCGCTGGCAACCTATGACAGCGATTTCTACGCTGGACGTCCGGCCGTTACGGTCAATGATTACGGCAAGGGTCAAGCCTATTACATCGCGTCGCGCAACGATCTCGCCTTCCAGCGTGATTTCTTCACCACGCTGATACAGACGCTGGATCTACCGCGTGCGCTGCCGACCGACCTGCCTTACGGCATTGTGGCTCATCGCCGTGATGACGGGGAAAGTGAGTTCATCTTCGTACAGAATTACACGGCAACACCGCAGTACATTACGCTGCCTGCCGTCTACGAAGAGATGACTACGGGCAGCACGCTTTCAGGGGCGCTCGACCTGTCAGGCTACGGCTGCCGGATCCTACGCCGCGCATTGCAGTAAGGCTCAGGCTTATTGATTAAGCCTTACGATACCGGGCGAGCACGGTGCAGAGGTTCCGACGGAACATCATCACCGTGTTTCGCCTAACAGTAATGTTACGTGAACGGCATTATCCTACGCACGCTGATAAACAAACGAAGAGGTGACTACGATGGGCAAGATTCACAATTTTCGGAAATTGTTCGCATCAATGTTGGGTAAGCAAATTACCGAGATTGAAATCGCTTCACCGCTAGACAAAGAAAACTTGCAGCAGTTGGTAACCGCCTTTGGTGGCAAAGAAAATATCGTCAGTCTGGATGCCTGCATCACCCGCCTGCGGGTCGAGGTTCACAGCCTGCGGTTGGTCAACAGCGACAGCCTGCAAAAACTGGGCGCTATCGGCGTGATTATTGTCGGCCATCAGGTACAGGCCATCTTCGGCACCCAGTCGGATAACCTGCGCCGCGAACTAGCCGCCTGGTTTGAGGATGATGGCGCAGAAGCTCGGTAGCGGTTTTAGACCTGCTTAGTCGCTGTTTCTTAGCTTAGTCGCATTTTTATGCCACTATTGAGGTAGTTTCGTGCGCAATAATAATGTTGTGAATGTACGAATACCTTGCCGTTATCCGGCGTAAAAAATTATGCAGCGGTGGGCTTGACCGCCGAGTGAGCGACAGGACGTCGCGAAAACCAGTGCCGCGTCGGGAACGCGTCACTGGTGGCTCGATTAGCGGTCATGAACACCGATGGGACCGCGTAGCGGCATAATTCCCGCCAAAAAGCCGGGGTTCATAGGGGGCTGGCGTAGCCCCCTATGTCGGGCGCATGCTACGACGTAGCATGAAAATGGCGGCATTATGGCGCACGAAACCATCTTCACGTCCGCATAAATATAAAAGTGTGCCGAAGCTAGCCGCGTCCTAATAACTACTCGCACGGTTCAGCAACTCAATATCTTCAGCCGGCAGTACCAGCCGCGTCGCGCCTGCGAGTTCAGCAACCTGCTCCAGCGATGTTGCACTGGCGATCGGGGCGGTGATGCTCGGACGGGCGATCAACCAGGCCAGCGCAACCTGCGACGGCGTCGTCTGATGCGCATTCGCCACACTATCCAATGCTTCCAAAATGGTGCGGCCGCGCTCGTTGAGGTATTTTTCCACCACACCCTGCCCGCGGGCGCTTTTCGACGCATCTTTTGGCTGACGATACTTGCCTGACAGAAACCCGCTAGCCAGCGAATAGTAGCTAATGACCCCAATCTTCTGCTCACGTACCAGCGGTTCCAGCGCAGCTTCATAGCCCTGTCGATCGTACAAATTGTACTCCGGTTGCAGCGTTTCATACCGCGCCAGATGGTTAGCTTTACTGACTTTCAGCGCCTCAGCCAGACGCGCTGCGCTGTAGTTAGACGCCCCAATCGTGCGGACTTTCCCCTCTTTAATCAGCGCATCAAACGTAGCCAGCGTTTCTTCCAGCGGCGTGTCTTTGTCATCAGCATGAGCCTGATAAAGATCGATATAGTCAGTTTGCAAACGCTGTAATGAAGCCTCGACCGCCTGACGAATATAGCGAGGAGACAGCCCTTTCTTGCCATCGCCCAAATCCATCCCCACTTTGGTGGCAAGAATGACCTTGTCGCGCTGACCGCTTTTTTTCAGCCAATTGCCGATGATGGTTTCAGATTCACCGCCCTGATTACCGGGTGCCCAACGCGAATAAACATCAGCGGTATCGATAAAATTCAGCCCGTGCGCCAGCAGTGCATCCAGCAAGCTGAACGATGTCGACTGATCGACCGTCCAGCCAAAGACATTACCGCCGAACGAGAACGGCGGTACCACGATTCCTGAACGTCCAAGCTCACGTGTGGTATTTGATACTGACATCATCACTCTCCTTTTGAATCATGCAGAAAACATCATAAAAAACCTCGCCAACCTGCAACGCAAAACACGGCAGTTCGTTTTCTATACCCTAAATAATTCAAGTTTCAGGACAAAACGTTAACGTTTTGAACAGCGCTTGCGCTGACCCCAAAGGGGTGAGGCCACAAGGCCGAATAACGCGGCAAGAGAAGGAATCCCGATGAGCTTACTCAGGTAAGTGATTCGGGTGACTGAACGCTGCCAACGCACATGCAACTTGAAGTATGACGGGTATGTGTGGAATAAGAATAATGAATGAACAGAAAGACGCAAATAACGAGACGTAGCATTTAGTTTAGATAAAATCCCAAGGTATAATTGTTTTTTTGCGTCCTTCCTCTCATTTTTAATGCACGCGTTACATAAAATGACGTGGAAAATTAGGCCTGCCTCATATTTGGAGCACACATGTCCCTGTCCCATATCGCGCAATTTATTCTGGCGCTGGTTGTTGTTGCGGCGCTGGCGCTACTCGTCTGCCGCGATCGTAAAAGTATTCGTATTCGTTTTATTATTCAGTTACTCGTCATCGAAATCCTGCTCGCGTATTTTTTCTTGTACTCGGACATTGGATTAGGCGCAGTCAAAGGGGTCGCCGCGCTGTTCGACAAACTACTCGGATTTGCAGGTCAAGGGACGGACTTCGTATTCGGTGACATGGTTAACAGCGAGAAGAACCTGATTTCCTTCTTCTTTAAAGTGCTCTGCCCTATCGTCTTCATTTCCGCGCTGATCGGTATCCTGCAGCACATTAAAGTGCTGCCGATCATCATCCGCGCGATTGGTACGGTCCTGTCCAAAGTGAACGGCATGGGTAAACTGGAATCCTTTAACGCAGTCAGTTCCCTGATTCTCGGCCAGTCCGAAAACTTCATTGCCTACAAAGACATTCTGGGCAAGATGTCCGAAAAACGCATGTACACCATGTCCGCGACCGCCATGTCGACCGTTTCGATGTCTATCGTCGGTGCGTACATGTCGATGCTGGATGCTAAATTCGTCGTTGCCGCGCTGATTCTGAACATGTTCAGTACCTTCATCGTGCTGTCGCTGATTAACCCTTACAAAGTCGGTGAAGAGCCGGAATTGCAGTTGGGGACTCTGCATGAAAATCAGAGCTTCTTTGAAATGCTGGGCGAATACATTCTGGCAGGCTTCAAAGTGGCCGTTATCGTTGCGGCGATGCTAATCGGCTTCATTGCACTGATTGCCGCGGTCAACGCCGTTTTCAGCGCCATTTTTGGCATCAGCTTCCAGGAAGTTCTCGGCTACGCGTTCTATCCGTTCGCTTGGATCATGGGTATTCCGTCTCACGAAGCCCTTCAGGTTGGTAGCATCATGGCAACCAAACTGGTTTCTAACGAATTTGTCGCGATGCTGGAACTGCAAAAAGTGGCTGGCGAACTGTCTCCACGTAGCGTGGGTATCCTGTCTGTGTTCCTGGTGTCCTTCGCCAACTTCTCGTCCATCGGTATTATTGCCGGCGCGATTAAAGGCCTGAACGAACAACAGGGCAACGTGGTTTCCCGTTTCGGTCTGAAACTGGTTTACGGTTCTACGCTGGTGAGCATCCTTTCCGCTGCTATCGCGGGTCTGGTGCTGTAATCCTTCACCGCGTTACGCCTTATTTATCCCTGTCCGGCAGCCTTGTGCTGCCGGCTCTTTTTCCTACAAACCCTGACATATCTTCCACATTTCCTTCATTTTTCTCCGGCGCCTCCTGTTTAAACTAGTAAAATAAGGCTATTGGTCTACTAACGTGCTGGGTATGACAGCCAACGCACATGCAGCGTGAAGTATGCGGCTACGCCGTGCTTCCCGCGCAACCTGAAGAGAGTAATCCATCACTATGAATGCCAAACGTATCCGAGGCCTGCTGGTACTTGCCGCCGTTATCGCTATTGCCGTACTGATCTGGCGCCATTTTACCCAGACGTCGCCTGCCACCTCCGGTGCGGGTGAACAGCACGCCGCCCGTACGTCACATTCGGTAAGCAACAGCAGTGGCGGTGGACGCCGTGCCGCTATGCGCACACTAGCCCCCGTGCAGGCGGCGATGACGCAGTCCGCTTCCGTGCCCTATTATCTGTCCGGTTTAGGCACCGTGACGGCAGCCAATACCGTGACGCTACGCAGTCGGGTGAACGGTCAGTTGATGGCACTGCACTTTCAGGAAGGGCAACAGGTTAAGGCTGGCGACCTGCTGGCAGAAATCGACCCCCGTCCTTTTCAGGTTGAGCTGACGCAGGCACAGGGACAGTTGGCAAAAGATCAGGCCGCACTGGCTAATGCCCGACAAGATTTAGCGCGCTATCAGCAGTTGGTGAAAACCAACCTGATCTCCCGTCAGGAGTTAGATGCACAGACCGCCGCTGTACGTCAGGCGGAAGGGACGCTAAAAGCCGATGAAGGTGCCGTAGCCAGCGCACAGCTCCAGTTGGATTACAGCAAAATTACCGCCCCAATCGGCGGTCGGATCGGTTTAAAGCAGGTCGATGTGGGGAATTACATCACCAGCGGCGACACCAATGGTATTGTCGTGATTACGCAGACCTACCCTATCGATGTTGTCTTTACCGTGCCAGAAGCGGAAATCTCCACGATTCTGAGTGCGCAGAAGTCCGGTCAGCCGCCCGTGGTGGAAGCCTGGGATCGCGCCAACCAAACGAAACTCTCACAGGGCATCCTGCTGAGCATGGACAACCAGATCGACGCCACCACGGGCACGATCAAGCTCAAGGCGCGTTTTGACAATCTGGATGATGCCCTGTTCCCGAATCAGTTCGTGAATATCCGCATGAAGGTCGACACGCTGAAAAACGCCGTCGTCGCACCGTCCGCCGCCGTACAAATGGGCAATGAAGGCCGCTTCGTCTGGATTCTGAATGATAAAAATGAAGTGAGTAAGCGCCAGGTTACCACCAGCATTCAGTACGGCCAGCTGGTTGTAGTGACTGCGGGGCTGGACGCCGATGTGAAGGTCGTGACTGACGGTATCGACCGCCTGACCGAAGGCGCGAAAGTGGAAGTCGTGCCCTCAGCGCTGACGGAGAAAACGCCTGCCATCGCCGGGGAGAAATCCTGATGCAGGATACCGTTCCAGCCAGCGGCGGTGGGCCGTCACGCCTGTTTATTCTGCGTCCGGTTGCCACGACGCTGCTGATGATCGCTATTTTGCTGGCCGGTATTATCGGCTATCGGGCGCTGCCAGTTTCCGCCCTGCCCGAAGTCGATTACCCGACGATACAGGTTATTACCTTGTATCCCGGTGCCAGCCCCGACGTGGTGACCTCGGCGATTACCGCGCCGCTGGAGCGGCAGTTCGGCCAGATGTCTGGGTTGAAACAGATGTCGACGCAGAGCGCAGGCGGTGCATCCGTCATCACGCTTCAATTCCAGCTTGAGCTATCGCTGGACGTCGCCGAACAGGACGTGCAGGCCGCCATCAATGCGGCCAGCAACCTGCTGCCTAACGATCTGCCCTACCCGCCAACCTACAGCAAAGTGAATCCGGCGGATCCGCCGATTATGACGCTGGCCGTCACCTCCAGCGCCATGTCGATGACACAAGTGCAGGACATGGTAGACAACCGCATCGCGCAGAAAATCTCGCAGGTGGCGGGCGTCGGACTGGTGTCGTTAGCCGGTGGGCAACGTCCGGCGGTACGGGTAAGGCTGAACGCGCCTGCGCTGGCAGCGTACGGCTTGACCAGCGAAACGATCCGCACCGCGATTACCGCAGCCAACGTGAATTCCGCCAAGGGAAGTCTGGACGGCCCGACGCGCTCGGTCACGCTCTCCGCCAACGATCAGATGAAATCCGTTGATGATTACCGCAAGCTGATTGTTGCATGGAAGAATGGCGCGCCGGTGCGGCTTCAGGATGTCGCAACGATTGAGCAGGCCGCCGAGAACATTCATCTCGGTGCCTGGGCGAATCGACAGCAGGCGATCATTATCAACGTTCAGCGCCAGCCGGGTGCCAACGTCATCACAACCACGGACAGCATTAGTAAGATGCTGCCCGCGTTGAAAGCCAGCCTGCCTAACTCCGTCGAGGTCACCACGCTGACCGACCGCACCACCAGCATTCGTGCCTCGGTGAAAGACGTCCAGTTCGAGCTGCTGTTAGCTATCGCGCTGGTCGTGATGGTGATTTACCTGTTCTTGCGTAACGCCGTCGCCACGCTGATCCCCAGCATCGCCGTGCCGCTGTCGCTGATTGGCACCTTTGCCGCGATGTACTTCCTCGGCTTCTCCATCAACAACCTGACGCTCATGGCGCTGACCATCGCCACTGGTTTCGTGGTGGATGATGCCATCGTGGTGATTGAAAACATCGCCCGCTATATCGAAAAAGGGGAAAAGCCGATTCACGCGGCGCTGAAGGGCGCAGGGGAAATCGGCTTCACCATTATCTCTCTGACCTTCTCGCTCATCGCTGTGCTGATCCCGCTGCTGTTTATGGGCGATATCGTTGGACGCCTGTTCCGCGAATTTGCCGTCACGCTGGCGGTGTCTATCCTGATTTCCGCCGTCGTGTCGCTTACGCTCACGCCGATGATGTGCGCTCGAATGCTGAGCCATCAGTCGCTGCGTAAACAGAACCGTTTTACCCGCGCCAGCGAACGTTTCTTCACTCGCCTGATCGATGCCTACGGCGTCTGGCTGCGCAAGGTACTGAACCATCCATGGCTGACGCTTAGCGTCGCGCTCGGTACGCTGCTGCTTACGATTCTGCTCTATATCTGGATCCCGAAAGGCTTCTTCCCGATACAGGATAACGGCATCATTCAGGGCACTGTGCAGGCACCGCAGACGGTCTCGTTCAGCAATATGGCCGATCGCCAGCAGCGCGTTGCATCCATCATCATGAAAGATCCGGCGGTGGAGAGCGTGTCCTCGTTCATCGGCGTTGACGGCACGAATGCCGCGCTAAACAGCGGCCGACTGCAAATCAACCTGAAACCGCTCAGTGAGCGCAGCGAACGTATTCCAGAGATCATCAGCCGCCTGCAACAGCAAACGGCACAGATTCCCGGCATCCAACTGTATCTGCAACCGGTGCAGGATCTCACCATCGACACCCAAATCAGCCGCACGCAGTACCAGTTTACCTTGCAGGCGATGTCGCTGGACGAGCTGAGCCAGTGGGTGCCCAAGCTGATGACCGAGCTGAAAAAGCTGCCGCAGCTAGAAGATGTCAGCAGCGACTGGCAAGACGGCGCAGCGGTCGCCTACGTCAACGTAAACCGCGACAGCGCCAGCCGTCTGGGCATCACGATGTCGCAGGTCGACAGCGCGCTGTACAACGCCTTTGGTCAGCGACTGGTTTCCACCATCTATACGCAGGCCAGCCAGTATCGCGTGGTGCTGGAACACGATACGACGAATAACACCGGTCTGGACGCACTGAACGACGTGCGCCTCATCAGCAGCGACGGCGGAACCATTCCGCTCAGCAGCATTGCCACCGTTGAAGAACGTCAGGGGCCGCTGGCGATCAACCATATCGACCAGTTCCCGTCGACGACGATCTCCTTCAACGTCGCTAAAGGCTATGCGCTGGGCGAAGCGGTGGATGCCATCACGCAGGCCGAGCAGCAGATGAACCTGCCGGCGGATATCACCACTCGCTTTCAGGGCAGTACGCTGGCGTTCCAGTCGGCGCTGAGCAGCACCGTCTGGCTGATCGTGGCGGCGATTGTCGCGATGTATATTGTGCTCGGCGTGCTGTACGAAAGCTTTATTCACCCGATCACCATCTTGTCTACGCTGCCAACGGCGGGCGTCGGCGCGCTGCTGGCGCTGATGATGGCGGGGAATGAACTGGATGTGATCGCCATTATCGGGATCATATTGCTCATCGGGATCGTGAAGAAAAACGCCATCATGATGATCGACTTCGCGCTGGCGGCAGAGCGAGAACAGGGCATGAAACCGTACGACGCGATTTATCAGGCCTGTCTGCTGCGTTTCCGGCCAATTCTGATGACCACCATGGCGGCGCTGCTCAGTGCGCTGCCGCTGATGCTGAGTACCGGCGTCGGTGCGGAGCTGCGCCAGCCGCTGGGGATCTGTATGGTCGGCGGCCTGATCATGAGCCAAATCCTGACGCTGTTTACCACACCGGTGATCTACCTGCTGTTTGATCGTCTGGCGACGCGTTTCCGCCGTGTGCCGCGTCAGGAGGAAGAAACCGAGTGAAGTTCTTCGCCCTGTTCATCCACCGCCCCGTCGCCACCCTGCTGCTGACGCTGGCCATCGCGCTCTGTGGCGTACTGGGTTTCCGCCTGTTGCCGGTGTCACCGCTGCCCCAGGTGGATTTCCCGGTGATCTCGGTCAGCGCCTCGCTGCCCGGTGCCTCGCCGGAAACCATGGCGTCTGCCGTCGCCACCCCGCTGGAACGCGCACTCGGCAGGATCGCAGGCGTGAACGAAATGACGTCGACCAGCTCGCTCGGCAGCACGCGCGTTATTCTGGTGTTTAATCTCGATCGCGATATCAACGGCGCGGCGCGTGATGTACAGGCGGCGATTAACGCCGCACAGAATCTGCTGCCGTCCGGCATGTCCAGCCGCCCGACCTACCGTAAAGTCAATCCGTCCGACGCCCCCGTCATGATTCTGACGCTGACCTCGGATACCTACAGTCAGGGGCAGCTGTACGACTTTGCGTCTACCCAGCTGTCGCAGAAAATTTCGCAGATGGAAGGCGTCGGCGATGTCTCTATCGGCGGGAGTTCGCTCCCCGCCGTGCGCGTCGCGCTGAATCCGGTGGCGCTGTTTAATCAGGGTATTTCCCTTGATGAGGTACGGCAGGCCATCGCGCAGGCAAACGTGCGTCAGCCGCTAGGGAATGTGGAAAACAACCAGAAAAGCTGGCAGATAAAAACCAACGATGAACTCAAAACCGCCGATGCCTACGCGCCGCTGATTATCCATTACAAAAACGGCGCTGCCGTCCGCCTGAGTGACGTCGCCACGGTAGAAGATTCGGTGCAGAACGCCCGTAACGCGGGGATGGCAAACTCGAAACCGGCGATTCTGGTGATGATTCGCCGCGCGCCGGATGCCAACATTATTACCACGGTAGACAATATCCGCGCCGCGATGCCGGAACTGCGCGCCAGCCTGCCCGCCGAAATACAGCTGGATGTCGCGCAGGATCGTTCGCCCACCATTCGCGCCTCGCTGGCGGAAGTCGAGCAATCGCTGATTATCGCCGTCGCGCTGGTTATTTTGGTCGTCTTCCTGTTTCTGCGTTCCGGCCGCGCAACCGCTATTCCGGCATTAGCCGTCCCTGTGTCGCTGATCGGCACCTTTGCGGCGATGTACCTGTGCGGCTTTAGCCTGAATAACCTGTCGCTGATGGCGCTCACCATCGCCACCGGCTTCGTGGTGGATGACGCCATCGTGGTGCTGGAGAATATTTCCCGCCACATCGAAGCGGGCATGAAACCGCTACAGGCGTCGCTTCAGGGCGTGCGCGAAGTGGGATTCACCGTCTTATCCATGAGTCTGTCGCTGGTGGCGGTGTTCATCCCACTCCTGCTGATGGACGGCTTGCCGGGGCGGCTATTCCGTGAATTCGCCGTCACGCTGTCGGTGGCGATCATGATTTCGCTGCTGATCTCACTCACGCTCACGCCGATGCTGTGCGCACGACTGCTGCGTGCCGTGCCCAAACGCAGCCAGCCGCGCAAGCGCGGTTTTAACCGCGTCCTGATGGCGATGCAACAAGGCTACGGGCGCTCGCTGAAATGGGTGCTCAACCATGCACGATGGGTGTTACTGCTCCTGCTGGGCACCATCGCGCTCAACGTCTGGCTGTATATCAGCATTCCGAAAACCTTCTTCCCGGAGCAGGATACGGGACGGCTGATGGGCTTCATTCAAGCCGACCAGAGCATTTCTTTTCAGGCCATGACGGTGAAACTCCAGAACTTCATGACCATTGTCAGCAGCGACCCGGCGGTGGATAACGTGAACGGGTTTACCGGCGGATCGCGCACCAACAGCGGGTCGATGTTTATCTCGCTTAAGCCGCTGTCCGAGCGCGATGTGTCGGCACAGCAGGTGATCAGCCGCCTGCGCGTCAAGCTGGCAAAAGAGCCCGGTGCTAACCTGTTTTTAATGCCGGTGCAAGATATTCGCATCGGCGGGCGGGAAGCGAACGCCGGGTATCAGTACACGCTGCTGTCTGACGATCTGAGCGAGCTGCGCGTCTGGGAACCCAAGATTCGTGCGGCTTTCAGCAAACTGCCTGAGCTGGCCGACGTGAACTCCGATCAGCAGGATAAAGGGGCGGAAATGGCGCTCACCTACGATCGCGATGCGATGGCGCAGCTCGGCATCAGCGTTTCTGCCGCTAACGCGCTGCTCAATAACGCCTTCGGACAGCGTCAGATTTCGACCATTTACCAGCCGCTAAACCAATATAAGGTGGTGATGGAAGTGGACGACGCCTACACGCAGGACGTCAGTTCACTGGATAAAATGTTCGTGATCAATAACGAAGGTAAGCCTATTCCGCTCTCTTACTTCGCCAGTTGGAAGCCGATCAACGCCCCGCTGTCGGTGAACCATCAGGGGCTGTCCGCCGCCTCGACGATCTCTTTTAACCTGCCGGAAGGCACCGATCTTTCCAGCGCGACGGCGGCAATAGAAAGAACCATGACGTCGCTGGGCGTGCCGTCAGCGGTACGCGGCCAGTTCTCTGGTACGGCGCAGGCGTTCCAGCAGTCACAGTCTTCCCAGCTGTTGCTGATTCTGGCGGCGATTATCACCGTGTATATCGTGCTCGGCGTGCTGTATGAGAGCTACGTGCATCCGCTGACGATTCTGTCCACCCTACCCTCGGCGGGCGTGGGCGCACTGCTGGCGCTGGAGTGGTTCGGTGCGCCGTTTAGTCTGGTGGCGCTGATTGGCATCATGCTGTTGATTGGGATCGTGAAGAAGAACGCGATCATGATGGTGGATTTCGCGCTGGTGGCACAGCGCAGCGGTGGGTTGAGCGCGCAGGACGCCATTTTTCAGGCCTGCCTGCTCCGTTTCCGCCCGATAATGATGACCACGTTAGCCGCGCTGTTTGGCGCACTACCGCTGGTGCTGACCAGCGGCGACGGTGCGGAGTTGCGTCAACCGCTCGGCATCACGATTGTCGGCGGGCTGGTGATGAGCCAAATCCTCACGCTGTATACCACTCCGGTGGTGTATCTGTTTTTCGACAAGCTGAGGAATATTCGGCGCAAAGCACCGGAGAAGGATTTGTCACTGTCGTGACGAAATAGAATTACCGTCAACTATCTAATTAATATGTTATTTATGGGGATGTTTCGTGCGCTCAAGCTTCACCATTTTTCTAGTAGCGCCCCGACGCGCCCGACCAAGGGCGGCTCAATTGCCGTCGCCCTTGGAACCCTGGCTTTTTTGGCGGGAAATTATGCCGCTGTGCGGTGCCTTCGGGAAAAGCATCCTCTTTGCGGACCGCCGCTGACGCGTTCCCGACGCGGCATCGGCTTGCGCGGCATCCATGCCGCTTATCCGAGAGTCTGCCTTTCCCTCTGCATAATTTACGCCAAGGGAAATACTCAGCACACGAAACCTAGCCAAAAGAACAAGTTACACAATCGGGTGTCGGCATATGTATTCACCAGCTATCCATTTATCACTTAATCAGGGGGAATCTGAAACATGATGAATTCCGCCTCTGTCCGCTGGCAGCTCTGGATTGTTGCCTTTGGCTTTTTTATGCAGACGCTGGATACCACCATCGTGAATACCGCGCTGCCTTCGATGGCCGCGAGTCTGAATGAAAGCCCGCTGCATATGCATTCGGTGATTGTTTCCTATGTGCTGACCGTCGCAGTGATGCTGCCAGCCAGCGGGTGGCTGGCAGATCGTATCGGCGTGAAGAACATCTTTTTCACCGCGATTCTGCTATTTACACTGGGATCGCTGCTGTGCGCCCGTTCAGAGACGCTGAATGAGCTGCTGGCCTCGCGCGTTATTCAAGGGATCGGCGGTGCGATGATGGTGCCGGTCGGCCGGCTGACGGTGATGAAAATCGTCCCGCGCGATCAGTATATGGCGGCGATGACCTTCGTGACGCTGCCCGGCCAGATTGGCCCACTAATGGGACCGGCACTCGGCGGTTTTCTGGTGGAATACGCCAGCTGGCACTGGATCTTCCTCATCAACCTGCCTGTTGGCATTATCGGCGCACTAGCCACCTGGTTCCTGATGCCCAATTACACCATGCGGACGCAGCGCTTTGACATCAGCGGCTTCCTCTGGCTTGCCGTCGGTATGGCCACGCTGACATTGGCGCTGGACGGCAACCGCAGTCTGGGCATTCCGCCGCTTGCCATTTTTGCGTTAATCGCCATCGGGCTAATCGCGCTATTAAGCTATTGGCTGCACGCCCGTCACAACAAACGAGCACTGTTTAATCTGCATCTGTTCGACACGCCGACCTTCTCTATCGGCCTGAGCGGCGGGCTATTAGCACGCATCGGCAGCGGTATGTTACCGTTTATGACGCCGCTGTTTTTACAGTTGGGAATGGGCTTTTCTCCGTTCCACGCCGGGCTGATGATGGTGCCGATGGTGCTAGGCAGCATGGGTATGAAGCGGATCGTGGTGCAGGTCGTTAACCGACTCGGCTACCGCCGCGTGCTGATTGTCTCCACGCTGCTGCTGGCACTGGTCACGGCGCTGTTCGCTCTGGTCGCGCTGATGAAATGGATCTGGATGATCCCGATTGTGCTGTTCTTCCTCGGCACGGTGAACGCCGTTCGCTTCTCCACCATGAACACGCTAACCCTGAAGGATCTACCGGATACGCTCGCCAGCGGCGGGAATAGCCTGCTATCGATGACCATGCAGCTGTCCACCAGCCTCGGCGTCAGCATCGCAGGCATTCTGCTGGGCATGTTTTCCCAGCCGCACATGGCGGCGGGAAGCGGAGAAACGCACATGGTGTTTATTTATACCTATCTCAGCATGATCGTCATCATCGCCCTGCCCGTGTTGATTTTTAACCGCGTCCCGGCGGACAGCGTCAAGCAGTCAACGCTGCCGCGTAAATCGTGAGGTCGTCATGAAATTCGGAATCACCGCCAAACTGTTCCTCGCGATTTTCGCCACCTGCATGCTGGTACTGATTACTATGCACTGGGGCGTGCGCGCCAGCTTCGAGCGAGGCTTTATCGACTACATTAAGCGTGGCAACGAGCAGCGGGTCATGCAGCTACGCGATGCGCTGGCGGAGCAATATCAGCTGCACGGCGACTGGTCATTCCTGCGCAACGATGAGCGTCTGGTGTTCAAGATGCTGCACTCGCTGGATCAGAACAACGACACCGACAACAGTATGCAGGGGCTGCGGGTGCGCCTGTGGGTGCTGGATACCGGCAAACGCAAGCTGTTCGGCTCTCCGGCACCCATCCCGAATGAAGGCACCTGGCAGCCGATTCAGGTACAAAACCAGACGGTCGGCTGGATTGTGGCGTCGCCCGTTGAGCGCCTGACCCGCAACGCCGACATCAGTTTCGACAGGCAGCAGCAGCGCACCAGTTGGCTGATTGTCGCGCTCTCGACGCTGCTCGCGATCATAGCCACCTGGCTGACCGCGCGTGGCCTGCTGGCGCCCGTCAAGCGGCTGGTCAGCGGCATGCACAGTTTGGCCTCGGGCGATTTCAGCACCCGTGTAACCGCCAGCTCGCACGATGAACTGGGCAGGCTGGGACAGGATTTCAATCAGCTTGCCATCACGCTGGAAAAAAACGAACAGTCTCGCCGCGCGTTTATGGCCGATGTCTCCCACGAATTGCGTACGCCGCTGGCGGTGCTGCGTGGCGAGCTGGAAGCCTTGCAGGATGGCGTGCGCAAGCCCGACTCGCATTCTCTGCACTCGCTCCAGTCTGAGGTCACGACGCTCACCAAACTGGTGGACGACCTGCATCAGCTCACTCTGTCCGATCGTGGGGCGCTGGCCTACCGCAAAGCACCTGTAGACGTGGTGCAAATTCTGCATATTGCTATCGCCGCGTTTCATGAACGTTTCCAGAAAAAGCAGATTACGCTCACCACCGATTTACCCGCGCAGGCGAGCGTCTTTGGCGATCCAGACCGGCTAAGTCAGCTGTTTAACAATTTGCTGGAAAACAGCCTGCGCTACACTGATGAGCAGGGTCAGTTGACCATTGCGGTTATTCAGCAGCATAAACGCTGGGCGATTATCTGGCAGGACAGCGCCCCCGGCGTGACCGACGAGCAGCTCATGCTGATTTTCGAACGCTTTTACCGTGCGGAAAGTTCGCGTAACCGCGCCAGCGGCGGCTCCGGGCTGGGGCTGGCAATCTGCAATAATATCGTTGAGGCACATAGCGGACGGCTGTATGCTGAACATTCGCCATTAGGGGGCGTGATGATTACCATCGAGCTTCCCTTGCACGAACCTGATTAAGATTCACATCTAAATAAGCAGAGCTATGACAACCGTACCCGATTTCGCTATGGCGTCACCGATTCTCATCGTCGAAGACGAGCCCAAATTGGGGCAACTGCTGGTGGATTACCTTCAGGCAGCGGACTATGCCACGCACTGGCTGCCCAACGGCAATGATGTCGTCGAGTGGGTGCGGCAGCATTCCCCTTCCCTCATTTTGCTGGATTTAATGCTGCCGGGCTGCGACGGCCTGACGCTCTGCCGTACCATCCGCCAGTTTTCCAACGTGCCAATTATCATGGTCACCGCCCGCAGCGAAGAGATCGATCGCCTGCTGGGGCTGGAAATTGGGGCCGATGACTATATTTGTAAGCCCTTCAGCCCGCGCGAAGTGGTCGTGCGCGTCAGAACGCTGTTGCGCCGCTGTGGCTGGCAGAATGACGGCGTGAAATCCGCAGAGAAAACCGAAACGGCCCTGTTGATCGATAAAAGCGGTTTTCAGGCCAGCTATCTGGGGCAGAACCTTGACCTGACGCCAGCGGAGTTTCGCCTACTTAAGACGCTTTCCACCGAGCCGGGTAAGGTGTTTTCCCGCGAGGCGCTGCTCGATAAACTCTACGACGATTACCGCGTCGTGACCGACCGCACCATCGATAGTCACATCAAAAATCTGCGTCGCAAGCTGGAACAGCTGGACGAAGAGACCTCATTTATCCGCACGGTATACGGCATCGGCTATCGCTGGGAAGCCGCGCCCTGTAATGAGGTGTAACACCCAGCGCCTTATGATGTTATGGAGACCATTTTGAACGGACCAGCCCCTGATAACCGCTACCCCATGGCCGGTTTCCCCCAAGTGTGTTTCATCAAGAATATTGTCACCAACCCGAATATTGAAATTGGCGACTACACCTATTATGACGATCCCGATGGTGCGGAAAATTTCGAGCAAAATGTGCTCTACCACTATCCGTTTCTCGGCGATAAATTAGTCATCGGCAAGTTTTGCGCTATCGCGCGTGGCGCAAAATTTATCATGAACGGGGCCAATCATCGGCTTTCTGGCCTGTCGACTTACCCGTTTCAGATTTTTGGCAACGGCTGGGAAAAAGTGACGCCCAAGCCCGGCGATCTGCCTTACAAAGGCGATACGCTTATCGGCAATGATGTCTGGATTGGCTATGACGCGCTGATCATGCCCGGCATCCGCATTGGAAATGGCGCCATCATTGCGTCACGCGCCGTGGTCACCGCCGATGTACCCGCTTATACGGTCGTTGGCGGCAATCCGGCCAAAATCCTTAAAGTCCGTTTTGCGCCGGACGTCATCGAGGCACTGGAAGCGCTGAGCTGGTGGGACTGGCCGATAGAAAAAATCACGCGTCATCTGGAAATCATCGCAGCGGGCGATATTGCGGCACTGCAAGCTGGCCATCTGTCCGAATAACCGTCTTCCATTCCATACGAATTCATTCCACACGAAAAAGAGGCTTTCACGATAATGACTGCGCTATTTTCCGAAACCACCAAAATCGAGACTCCTCGCCTGCTGCTACGCCCGCTTTATCGTGATGATGCGCCAGCGCTGTTCGCCTTTATGTCCGATCCGGTTGTGATGCGCTTCTGGAACCATCCGCCCTGGCAGCGCATCGAGCAGGCGCACGACGCAATTGACGAATACTGGAGCGCGCTGTGCGCCGGGCAGCATATGAAGCTGGGTCTGGAAGTTAAAGAAAGCGGCGAACTGATCGGCACCTGCGTGCTGTTCAACCTTGAGATTGAGTCTAAACGCGCCGAAATCGGCTACTGTCTGGCGGCGAGCGCGCAAGGCAAAGGCTATATGGCGGAAGCGCTCTCTGCGCTGCGGGATTTTGCCTTTGAAACGGCGGGACTCAGCCGACTAGAAGCCGAAATCGATCCCCGCAATGTGGCGTCAGCCCGCTCGCTGGAACGACTGGGATTCACGCAGGAAGGGCTATTGAAACAGCGTTGGATCGTCGACGGCGAGGTGTCCGACTCTGCGCTCTACGGCCTGCTGGCGGCTAAACGTTAGCCACCCCCCTTCCCAGTCTGGTCAAAAATACTGTCTGACTTAATGAAAATTTTGTCATTTTCTCTTTTCCCAAGGCTGTTACTCTTTTAAGCCTACAATAATAACGGGTATCACCCCGCACGGCGTGCGGGACTTGGGTCACCTGCAACAGAACAGATGAGGGGAAAAACGATGTCAGGCTTAGTGAATGGCAAATGGGTTAACGGCGATGTCGCGGCGGAAGAGATCAAAAACGGGGCGTTCCACCGTGAAGAAACCAAATTTCGGCAAACCGAGCTGGTACCAGAAGCCGGTCGTTACCAGCTTTTTGTCTCCTATCTCTGCCCGTGGGCGTCGCGCACGCTGATTTTCCGCAAACTGAAAGGGCTGGAGAACATCATTTCGCTCTCCGTTGCCAACCCGCGCATCGCGGATAACGGCTGGGAATTTGCTACCCCGCAGGATGCCGGCGAGCACGTGGGTGAGATTAACTACCTGCACCAGCTCTACACCGCCAGCGTGCCCGACTATACCGGAAAGGTATCAGTCCCTGTGCTGTGGGATCGGGTGGAAGGCCGCATCGTGAACAACGAATCGGCGGATATCATCCGCATGCTGAACAGCGAATTTAACGATCTGACCGGCAACCACCTCGATTTCTACCCGTCGGAGCTGCGCGCTGAGATCGACCGCTGGAACGAAACCGTATACCACAACGTCAACAACGGCGTGTATAAGACAGGTTTCGCCAAAACGCAGGAACACTATAACGATGCCGTCACCACGCTCTTCGCCACGCTGGACGAACTGGACGAGCATCTTGGCAGCCATCGCTATATGCTCGGCGACACGTTGACCGAGGCCGACTGGCGTCTGTTTGTCACGCTGGTGCGTTTTGACGTGGCCTACCACGGCGCGTTCAAATGTAACCTGAAGCGCATTGCCGACTACCCGAACCTGTCGAACTACCTGCGCGAACTGTACCAGTGGCCGGGCGTTGCGGAGACGGTCAATATCGACCACATCAAAGCAGGCTATTACGGTATTGCCTGGCTGAACCCGACGCAGATTGTGCCAGTTGGCCCACAGGTCGATTTATATCAGCTCCACAACCGCGAAACGTTCGGAAAATCCCGTATCGCGACGCGTTAATCCTGCTTTATCCGGCCTGCTCTATTAATGGCAGGCCATTCTTTATTTAGGTCAAAAAATTGATTTACATCAAACAATAGGCCTACGTTTCGTGTGCCGTCTACTGCAATTTCTCCCTATTAGCGCTAGAATCCTCCGCCTTTACTGTTCCCGCCGTGGAGCAGCCTGACTTGTGATCAGAATCGAGAGATACCATGTTTAAACCGGAACTGCTTTCTCCGGCCGGTACGCTGAAAAATATGCGCTACGCCTTTGCCTATGGCGCAGACGCGATTTATGCCGGTCAACCTCGCTACAGCCTGCGCGTGCGCAATAACGAATTCAACCATCAGACGCTGGCGCAAGCCATTAACGAAGCGCATGAACTGGGCAAGAAATTCTACGTCGTCGTTAACATCGCGCCGCACAATGCCAAACTGAAAACCTTCCTGCGTGACCTGCAACCCGTGATCGAAATGGGGCCAGATGCGCTGATCATGTCCGATCCGGGCCTGATTATGCTGGTGCGGGAAAACTTCCCACAGATGGATATTCACCTTTCCGTTCAGGCCAACGCGGTCAACTGGGCGACGGTGAAATTCTGGCAGCAAATGGGGCTGACGCGTGTGATTCTGTCCCGCGAACTGTCGCTGGAAGAGATTGCAGAAATCCGCCAGAACGTCCCGGATATGGAACTGGAGATCTTCGTTCACGGCGCGCTGTGCATGGCGTATTCCGGTCGCTGCCTGCTGTCCGGCTACATCAACAAACGCGATCCGAATCAGGGCACCTGCACCAACGCCTGCCGCTGGGAATATAAGGTTCAGGAAGGCAAAGAGGACGAGGTCGGGAATATCGTCCATCAGCACGAACCTATCGCGGTGAAAAACGTTGAACCTGCACTGGGCATCGGCGAACCGACGGACAAAGTCTTTATGCTGGAAGAAAACATGCGTCCCGGCGAGTACATGAGCGCATTTGAAGATGAGCACGGCACCTACATCATGAACTCCCGCGATCTGCGTGCCATTCAGCACGTTGAACGTCTGACGCAAATGCAGGTTCATTCGCTGAAAATCGAAGGCCGCACCAAGTCATTCTATTATTGCGCTCGTACCGCACAGGTTTATCGTCGTGCCATTGACGACGCTGTCGCAGGGAAACCGTTCGATTCAACGCTGCTGGAAACGCTGGAAGGTCTGGCACACCGTGGTTATACCGAAGGCTTCCTGCGTCGCCACGTGCATGAAGATTACCAGAACTACGACTACGGCTATTCCGTTTCCGACCGTCAGCAGTTTGTTGGGGAATTCACCGGCGTACGCCGCGATGGGCTGGCAGAAGTCAATGTGAAGAACAAATTTTCCTGCGGCGACAGCGTGGAGATGATGACGCCGAACGGCAATATTCAATTCACTATCGACGCTATGCAGAATGCCAAAGGGCAGCCGACCGATGTCGCACCGGGTAACGGCCATATCGTCTATCTGCCCGTGCCGGACGATGTCTCGCTGGATTATGCGCTACTGCTGCGCAATCTGCCGGGCACCACCACGCGCAATCCTAACGTGGAATAAACCGGTAATATAGCCGGATGTCCCAACCATCCGGCTATCCCCTTCGTAAGCCATTCTTTCTTTATGATATGCCCCCCTATTATCACTTTTCCCTGCCGCAAATAACGGCGTCAGTTGCCCGAAGGTATCGTTACAAAGCTCAGGGTTTTTTACGAATATTAGAAACAGATCACATCAATTCGCCGCTCTTGTGGTTAATATTGCGTCGCTGAGAAAACATAGAACGAAAAATAAGCGTAGTGATACTACTAGGAACCACCTCCTTGGCCAGCTCAATCTCCCTTGAGCTGGCTTTTCTTTTTCTTCCGCCCACGCATTTTCCCACCGCACACATTCACCGACTCTTCTGATATCTGCCTACCAATTTAGTGTCTATGATTAACTGCAACGTTTCTGTATTAACAACATCGCAGCCAGAGAAATAAGACATGGAAAAAAATCCAATCACACTGCTGATTTTGAATGGAAAAAGTGCGGGTAATGAAGAACTTCGCGAAGCCATTGATGAGCTACGCAAGGACGGCTATACGCTGCATGTGCGCGTGACCTGGGAATACGGCGATGCCAAACGCTATGTAGAAGAGGCGATTCAGCTCAACGCGGATAATGTGATCGCCGCCGGTGGTGACGGTACCGTCAATGAAGTCGCCGCCGCCTTAGCGGTGCAACCGGAAGCGGTGCGTCCGTGTCTGGGAATTGTGCCGCTGGGCACCGCCAACGATTTTGCCACCAGCTGTCAAATTCCGATGGAGATGCACAACGCGCTAACACTGGCGATCAAAGGCCGCGCTACCGCCATTGATGTCGCCAAAGTGAACGACGAACACTATTTCATCAACATGGCGACGGGCGGTTTCGCCACCCGCATTACCACCGAGACACCGGCCAAGATGAAAGCGGCGCTGGGGAGTGCGTCTTACGTGCTGCACGCGCTCTTTCGCATGGACATGCTGCAAGCCGAACGCTGTGAGATTCGCGGGCCAGATTTTCACTGGTCAGGCGATACGCTGGTTATCGCGGTGGGGAATGGCCGTCAGGCTGGCGGCGGACAGCAGCTTTGCCCAGAGGCGCTGATCAACGATGGGCTACTGGAACTGAGCGTGCTGTCGGCAACCGAGCTGCTGCCGAATATGTTGCAGGCCTGGTTCACCGGTAGCGAAAACCAGAACATGATTTCCGCTACCCTGCCGTGGCTGGAGATCACCGCCCCAGACGATATGACGTTTAATCTGGACGGCGAGCCGCTCAGCGCCAAACGCTTCCATATCGAGGTACTTCCCGCAGCGATTCACTGTCGGCTGCCACCGCAATGCTCGCTGCTGGAATAGCGGCGCGTTTTGACTATTCCTGTTTCTACTATTCCCGCTTCAGGCGATTACTGTTTGCCAGGTACAGCGTCACCACCAGCAGCAGGATCGCCGCGGAATACACCAGCGTATCCGACGGACTTTTGTGATCGACAATAATCAGGCGAATGATGGCCGTGATGCCGATGTAGATAAAATAGCGCAGCGGGAAGTGATAGCCGGACTGGAAATACTTCACGATCAGCGCAATGAACTCGAAATACAGGAAATAGATCACAATGCCTTCTATCAGCTGATAAGAGGAATCTTTCTCGTTGGAGATCAGCAGCACTTTCGCCAGATGGAACGTTTCCTTGACTAAAAAAATCACCAAAATGATCGCCAGCACCAGCAGGCCGATATTGAGTATCGTCTGAAGCGCCTTGGCAGCCATCGCACTGCGAGCAGAACCTGCCATATGTTATCCCCACACCCTATTTCACATTAACGCCAAGATTTCACAGCAAAGTAACCGGACGTTCACGCACTGTCTATGCCGAAGACGCTTAATTTACTTTGAAATTACTGGCAAATGTGTCACACAAAGTACAAGTCAATTTACTTATACCCGCCATATTTCAGGCGGCAGGAAGCCGGCAGTGCGAAGAATTGAGGGCATATAATATTTACCACCAGCGATGGAAGTGATGAACAGGGCCGATGCCGTGCCCGACCTCCAGCGTGTCGGCCTGCTGTAGTGCCTGCTGTAAATAGTCCTTCGCTGCCTTGACCGTTTCCCCCCAGCTATCGTGACGCGGTCGCAGCGCCGCCAGCGCGGCGGACAGCGTGCAGCCAGTGCCGTGCGTATGGCGTGTATTCACGCGCGGAGAGCTAAAGCGCTGCGGTTCAGCCTGTCGACTGAACAGCCAGTCCGGACTTTCCGCTTCACTGAGGTGACCGCCTTTCATCAGCACCACCTGACAGCCCATCTCCAGCAGCGCTTCTCCCTGCTCACGCATTTCCCGCTCGTTAGCGGCAGGTGACGTATTCAGCAGCGCGGCGGCTTCCGGCAAGTTAGGCGTAATCAGGGACACAAGCGGCAACAGTTCACGACGGATCGATTCCACCGCCTCCGGCGCAAGTAGCGGATCGCCACTTTTCGCCAGCATCACGGTGTCCAGCACAACAAAAGGCACCGCGTAACGACGCAGGCGCTCGGCAACGGTTTCAACAATATCGGTCTGTGCCAGCATCCCAATCTTGGCGCTGTCGATACGCACATCGCTCAGCACGGAATCCAGCTGTGCTGCGACAAAATCCGGTTCAATCAGGTAGACGGACTGCACGCCGCGCGTATTTTGCGCCACCAGCGCAGTAATGACAGAGGTGCCGTAAGCGCCCAGCGCAGAAAAGGCTTTTAAATCCGCCTGAATACCCGCACCGCCGCTCGGATCGGTGCCCGCAATCGTCAACGCATTGATACGCTTCATGCCAGATCCTCCGCGCGCAGGGTATAAAGTCTATCGAGGAAATGGGAGATAAAACTCCCCGAGCCTTGCGACACCGAAGCCGCCTGCTGACCCGCTAACGCCATGACATAGCACGCTGCCGCCACGTGCGATAAACGATCCCCCTCTAAAGAACAGAAACCCGCGACCACCGCCGACAGCGCACAGCCCGTTCCGACCACGCGCGTCATCATGCTATCGCCACCGGTTATCGCGATGTCTCGCTCACCGTCCGTGACATAATCCACCACGCCGGTCACCGCAACAATCGTTCCCACTTGCAGAGCCAGCTCGCGTGCAGCAGGGAGCGCCGCCAGCGAATCATCAGCGCTATCCACGCCCCGTCCCAGTGCAGATAACCCCGCCAGTGCCATAATTTCAGACGCATTACCGCGAATCGCCGCGGGTTTCCCTGCTAGCAATTCACGACAGAATTCAGTACGAAAGGTCAAACCGCCTACCGCAACCGGGTCAAGCACCCACGGTGTATTCGCCTGGTGGGCGCTGTTTACCGCCGCCCGCATCGCCTCAGCACGCGAGCGCTCCAGCGTTCCGACATTAATCAGCAGCGCATCCGCTACTGTGCTGAACTGCGCGGCTTCTTCAGGATCGACCACCATCGCAGGCGACGCATTCAGTGCCAGCAGCACATTAGCAGTAAAAGATTGCACCACATCGTTGGTCAGACAGTGCACCAGCGGCGCGGCAGAACGGAATTGAGTGAGTGATGTTGCTGCCTGAGCGGCAGAAAAGTCGGTGGGTCGCGTGTTCATAAGTCTCCCAACCGGCGTGGAAGAAGGCGGCAACCGGTGGGGCATACCGTGACTTCCCTACGCTGGCATTATCCAGATCAGGTGGTACGGGTATTTCTCAGCCTTCACAAAGAAGGGCACCCCGAGTCATTTAAAATCAAAATGTTGCGATTAATTTTTTATTAATCGGTGATCAGGATAATGCCAGTAGGAGGTATTGTAAATGGACATCCAATCACGCTTGTGCCCAACGGGTATTGACCTTATCCACAAGCAGTGGACTAAACAAGGTTCTGGTTTCCAAACAGTACCTGACTGATACCACCACAGGTACTCTGAAGAATCAGCAAGTTATATCCTTTCGTCAAAGAAATCTTCATTCGATCAAATTTTTATTTTTTTGTGAATTATTGACATTGTCGTAAGCCTTGCCAGACAAGGGTTGCGCATTTCTTAACCTTTCGCAACCTAAATTTAACCTCAAAATCAAGCCTTGCACTCAAAAGAATCTCAACTAAAATACCCAGCATGTAGTGTCTTAATGAAATTAATACACTACATATAGATAACGCATTAATGACAGGCATAAAAAAACCGGATTCACAAATTGTGAACCCGGCTTATGAAGCATGACCACCATGAGTTTGCAGACTCATAACGTTTGTTAGCCTCACTTTCATTTCTACAGTTTGATTGTGCCGAGCTTGGATGGTCATGTAAATACCAATTAGTGCTCATGAGGAGCTACACATGACAATCTGTAATAAGCCTCATCGATACAATACAACTTTCATTAACCTGCCAGATGACCAGGGCGGTGAGGGGCGGCATAAATGTTGTGGCTGTGCCTACGATCAAGGCTACCAATCAGGTTTATCTCGAACGGAACAAGTCTGGGTAAATTTGCATGTTTTACCTGATAGCCAAGCGGGTACTGTACGCCATAAAAGCCCACAAGCAGCATTTGCTGAAGGCTATCGTGATGGTATGCGTGATTCCTACCGCTCTGTTGGTTAACAGTCGGAGTAAAAATCCACCTCTTGAAGAGGTGGCTTTAAGTGGGGCCCCCTAAAAGGGGGCCTTGTCCGTTTTAATCCTGCAATAACTCCATTTGCTGTTCGTACTCTTGGTCTTTCTTATCCTGATGCCTCACGTAACGTCTGATAATTTCTTCGTTCACTCCCACCGTGTCCGCAAAGTATCCTCTAGCCCAAAAGTGATTACCCCACAGTTTCTTTCTTATATGCGGAAATTTATTGTAGAGACGAATAGCAGTGCGCCCTTTCAGGACGCCCATTAGCGTTGAAATTGAGAGTTTCGGTGGAACCATCACTACAAGATGAACATGGTCTGGTTGAACATTTAGTTCCAATATCTCGCAATCTTTCATATTGCAAAGTATGTAAATCGAACGGTAAAGCTCTTTCCCTACTGTGCCCGTTAAAATCTTGTAGCGATATTTTGGGGTCCAAACCAAGTGGTATTTGAAACGCCAAAACACATGTGCTGAACTTCTATAACTGCTCATGTCAGTGATTTCCTTCTTACTTGTGGTGAGTAAGCTGGAATTTTCTGGCATGGGCTTCCTTCAGGCTATAGCCTCACAGGGACAATCACCACCTCCCGAGGAGGTGGTTTAAGGCTGACAACTAAATGAGGAGGGAAACCTCCTCATTACTTGTAGCTGAAGTAGTTTTCCAAAGTGCATATTCTTTGTATATCTTAGACACAGCAAAGGTTAATAATGAAAAGAAAGTTACAGGTTTTTGTATCCAGTACATTTACTGACCTGATTGAAGAAAGACAAGCAGCAGTAAGCGCAATCCTGAAAGCAGGCCACATTCCCGCAGGGATGGAGTTGTTTACAGCCGCAGATCGTTCTCAAATGGATATTATAAAAAATTGGATCGATGAATCTGATGTATATATGTTAATACTTGGTGGCCGCTATGGTTCGATAGAGCCTACATCAGGTAAAAGTTATACAGAGTTAGAGTATGACTATGCGGTGGAAAAAGGGAAACCTCTGTTTGCTGTTGTAATTAAAGATGACGTTCTAGAGCGAAAAGTTAAAGAGCATGGTACTGATTTTCTTGAACGAGACGAACCTAAGTCTTTAGCTGAATTCAAAAGAAAAGTACTATCAAATATGTCATCTTTCTTTGAAGATCAAAAAGATATACGATTATGTGTTCATGAGAGCTTGTCTGACTTCAGCGCAAACAGAAAACTTAAGGGCTGGGTTTCAGCGGATGAAATCATTGACACTCATGATTTAGCTGAAGAAATTAAAAAATTAAATGAAGAAAACAGAAAGTTAAAATCTGATATTGAAAGCAAAGATAAAAAAAATAAAATCACTAATAAATAACAAAGATGCAGAATTTACAGAACTAGCTGAAGTTCTCAATGAAATAAAAATAACCATACCCCATAAGAAAATAAAATCAGATACCGACATTGAGACAAACCTACTCAATATCTTCGTTACATTCAAAGATTCATTTGTTAACGGTATAACCAACGATATCAGCATGAAGGACTGGGATAATTATTTGTTTTACGAAATAAGTCCTATGCTCAAAATTCACGGATTAATGGAAAATGAAAAAGTTACAGGCGTAAGATACCGTAGATATGTTGCAACTGAACTAGGAACAAAACTACTTGCTTACGTTGAAAAAGCAAAAATAAAAAAATCCAAAGAAAAGAAATAACAGGTAAACAAATAACCCTAGCACTAATAATTTTTAATATTAGTGCTTTATTTTTTATAATCAATACCAATCCATACTATCAATCACATAACAAACCGTGGATAATGGGAACGTATGAAGATATCGTCAAGTTATACCTAAACCACTCCTATCATGCCCAACCACCTACTGCAAGTGCGCCTAGTTCCCAACCCAGCAAGCTAATAAATAGTGCAGCTGGCTATCCCATCATATTTGATCTGAGATTTCTCCAGCTCGGCGAGCTTGCTTCTTCTGGCTCCGGTGTATACCAGCAGCAATATTATCCACTTCTACCAACCAGCACGCTGCTTGAACGCTCCAACAAACGTCTTTATCTCTGCGGCGCTATATGCTCCAAACTTAACTTTAGAAGGTACTACAACTACAGTTAGCGAATAACGTAAAGCAAGCGGTCACCCGAGCCCTTCCCCACCTGACACAAAATGAAAAACCACAGGCACGTTGTGACATAGAGAAAAACGCCATAACCCTTTAGACTGGTTAATCAAACCCATACTGAGGAGATTGTGATGACGATGATAAAGAGTTATGCCGCACCGGAAGCAGGCGCAGCGCTGGAGTTGTATGAGTTTGATGCGGGTGAACTGCAAGCGGAAGACGTAGAAGTCACGGTTGATTACTGCGGCGTATGCCACTCCGATCTCTCGATGATCGATAACGAATGGGGCATGTCGAGCTATCCGCTGGTTGCCGGGCATGAAGTGATTGGCCGCGTGCACGCACTGGGTGAAGCGGCGAAAAGCAAAGGATTGAAGGTTGGTCAGCGCGTCGGCATTGGCTGGACAGCACGAAGCTGTGGGCACTGCGATGCCTGTATCAGCGGTAGCCAAACCAACTGCCAGCAAGGCAGCGTACCGACAATTCTGAATAAAGGCGGTTTTGCCAATAAGATTCGTGCAAACTGGCAGTGGGCTATCCCGCTTCCTGATTCCAT
Organism: Pectobacterium sp. CHL-2024; assembly: GCF_044751765.1. NCBI lineage: Bacteria > Pseudomonadati > Pseudomonadota > Gammaproteobacteria > Enterobacterales > Pectobacteriaceae > Pectobacterium > Pectobacterium sp. CHL-2024. The sequence continues at coordinate 294,628 of NZ_JBIXKO010000002.1, forward strand.
TGATATCGAATCTGCAGGCCCGTTGCTGTGCGGCGGCATCACCGTGTTCAAACCGCTGTTAATGCACCATATCACTGCGACCAGCCGCGTCGGCGTGATCGGTATCGGCGGCTTGGGACATATCGCGATTAAGCTCCTGCACGCGATGGGCTGTGAAGTCACAGCGTTCAGCTCAAACCCAGCCAAAGAGCAAGAAGTGCGGGCGATGGGCGCCGATAAAGTCGTCAACAGCCGCGATCCGCAGGCGCTGACCGCACTGGCAGGCCAGTTCGATCTCATTATCAACACCGTGAGCGTCGATCTGGAATGGCAGCCCTACTTCAACGCGCTCGCCTATAACGGGAAATTCCATACCGTCGGCGCGGTCATGAAGCCGTTCAACGTTCCAGCCTTCACGCTTATTGCGGGTGACCGCAGCGTTTCCGGTTCTTCTACCGGTTCACCGCATGAACTACGTTCTCTGATGAAGCTCGCCGCGCGCGCCAACGTGAAGCCACAGACGGAACTGTTCCCCATGTCGAAAATCAACGATGCCATCCAGCACGTACGTGACGGCAAAGCTCGCTACCGTGTTGTACTGAAAGCTGATTTTTAATCGGTAAAGACGCCTGAGCGATCGGGCGTCTGCTTTTTGCACATCACGTCATTCTCTGGGTTACACCGCTCGATACCACGATGCTGAATGTATTAAATGAGTTTCATGGTAGGATTGAAAGGTGATGCAAGAGGAGATCCGCAATGCCTTTTAAAGAGTATGACCACGACTTTATTGATAGAAATAAAAAAGCCTCCTCGTCTGTCAGGCTCGCCCTGTTGTTGTCTACGTTGGTCATTATATTCAACCTCGTATTCTTCAAACACCGCGACTTTCAGGAGCAACTGCATAATAATCCGGGTTCTTATACCGACTCGATTGCACTGGTTTTTCTTTTTTTCATCTTGTCCTGTACCAGTAAAATCTCACTTAACCATACTTCAGCCTTATCCATTCGCCTCGGGCTGCACGTCTGGATATGCTCAGCCACGTTTGACTTGATGGATGAATTTATCTATCAGCCCAAGCTGGTTGGATATTATGTTGAGGATCTGCTGAGAATTATTGGTATGTTTGGCGTCGGGTTTGGTGTCTACAACCTGATATATAAAATCAACGATAAGTACGTCGAGGCCAAAATACAGTCATTCAGCGATGAACTAACACAACTCCCTAATCGCCGATTTTTTATTAATGAATTAAAAAAACTCGAAGCGAAATCGCCCTATTTATTTATTATCGACATCGATAATTTCAAAGTCATCAACGATAAATATGGACACATAAAAGGCGACGAAGTATTAAGTAAATTCGGCCATATCCTTTCCCGCTTCGATAACAGTGAGGTAGTGGCGACCCGAATCGGAGGCGAAGAGTTCGCGATTATTCTGTATGCCGGAACACAGGCTCGGGCAGAGAAGTTGGCAAGAGAAGTACTAAAAAATGCGAACAAAATCATTATCAAGAATATGCATCACCTTTCTGTCAGCATTGGTGCGGGTAAAAAACAGCCGCAGGAGCCCACCGAACACTTTATGAAACGCGTGGACATCGCGCTTTACCAAGCCAAAAATACCGGTAAAGGCAAAGTGGAATGGGCTCAGGAGCCGAAGGACAAAACGTCATAGCTCGTCTCCCGCCATACCAATAACACGGCCGCACGGACGCGCCGTCCGCTAAAAAACATCAACGCTATTTTCACTGAAATAAAAAACGAAAAAATAACAGGCCGCATGGTAATTTTTCTGTCGCTGTAAGCGATGCTTTTTATATAAACGGGATAACGTTATCCCGTTTATTTCTTTATCGCTTAGCTAAGCGCTTGGGTATTCCCGGGGCACACGAGCTGTTTACTTTTAATATGGTAAACTTCGACGTCAGGACGGGTGAAGAAGGCAATTTCCCACGGATTTTTGGTGACAAATTCATGGCGCACTTTTTCATACAGCGGATTATCGCGCGCGATAATAAACGCTTCCCCTTCAATAATGGTGTAGTTCCATTCAATCGCCCGTTCGAAGGTATAATGGCTGCGCTCATCCATCGCAAAAAAGCAGTGCGGATTACGTTTGAGCAACTGAGATTTAAAGGTCTCCGGGAACGTAATCAGGAAGATATCGTTATCCACGGACGACAGGAACGCCAGCACCGTAGTATGCGGCTGTTCGGCGGCCATGGTAATGAGTACGCCAACCTTATTGGAGAAATCCTGCTTTTCCGTCGGTGGAAAATCGACCATTGGCGTTAGGGGCACCGGTTTTGACGGACGGTTGTCTTGTGGAAACTGATAGCCCGGTTCGCGGATGTCCAACACAGGCGTGAAACCGTGCAGAAGCTGGCACTCTCGCGGTTCCAGCACGACCCAATCGCCTTCGCTTGCTATCACACGCCCTTTGTAAGAGGTACGATAGACCTGAATATTGGCATCAAATTCATCAACCCCGGAGCGGTTATCAAGGTGAATCGTTGCCAGATCGCCAACGGTAAACTCATGACCGTGTGGGAAAAAAACGCGCAGACTGTTATCCGCATTGGGATAGACGCCACAAATATGGATGACCACGCCATCCTGCTTATAACCCGCCAGTACACCGAGAGTTTGCTTTCCTAGATAGCTCACGAGACTCATACATCACGCCTTATTCAGATTGGGCTTCAGAGAGGACTCCGACCCTGATTCATTCGGGCCGTTCCAGCAGCGGTCAGGACGCTGAGAAATCATTCACGCTAACCGCATCACTTCCTACTTATCAACGGAGAAAGCGCTGAAAACTTTAAGCTGAATACCTGTCTATTTAAAGAAATAAGTATGTGTTAACAGTGAACCTGCGTGTTCACCGCGTTATTTCAGCACCAGCATAGTCACTCCCACGCCGATCAGCATCAGGCAAAACGCGGCTCGCAGGTAGGCAACCGGTAATTTATGGGCAACCGCGACACCCCAGGACACGCTGACAATTCCTCCCAAAGCCAGTGGTAAACCGATACTCCAGTCAACGTTACCCGCTTGCGAATAAGATAACAGCGCCGCCAACGCGCCCGGCACCACGAGTATCAGCGCCATGCCCTGCGCCTGCGTTTGCGCAAAGGCGAAAAACGTAACCAGAACGGGCACGACGACCAGCCCGCCACCGACGGTAAAAATGCCCGACATAAACCCGCTCGCCACGCCGAGCAGCGGCAGGTATTTAGTCGACAGTACAATCTCCGACGTTTGACTGCGTTTTTTGTTATACCACTGCCACATGTAGTACGCCGCCAGCACCAGCAGGAAAGTGGCAAAGGCACGCTGAAGGTTGTGAACATCAATCGATGAAGCGATATGAGCGGCAAGGTAGGCAGACCCCGTAGCAAACGCACACATGGTCAACGCCACCCGCGTATCGATGCGGTTGCGCTGGCGATAGCGCAGAAAACCAATCAGCACATTGGGTGTAATCATCACCAACGCGGTTCCCTGCGCCATATGCTGATCCATCCCGAAGAGCACGCCCAGAATCGGAATCGCGATAAGCCCACCACCAATCCCTAGCATTCCTCCGCAAAAACCCAGTCCGACGCCCAAAAGCAAACACAACAAAATATCGCTGAACATCATTAAGCTAAACATAAAAGTACATGACCTATAAATAACAAGACAATCTGGAGAACCGCGTTTCAGGCTGGTAGACAGACGATGGCTTTAGGATAAAAATCCTGCTATTTCAATGAGATTAAGATCGGGATCGCGCAGATAAATAGAACGAATTTGCTGCGTGGCACCGGTACGCCTCACCGGTCCTTCGGTAATTGGCCAGCGGCAATGTGCCAGATGCGCGATAACCTGCTCCAGCGGCACCGATGCAATAAAGCACAGATCGAGCGCACCTGGTACAGGCAGATGCGCCTTTGGTTCATGCTCGGATCCACGTAGATGCACATTGATTTTCTGCTGGCCAAAATGAAAAGCGACGCGCCCGTTTGCAAATGTTTCCTCCCGCATTTGCAGAACCTCGACATAGAAATGCCGGGTCGCAGCCAGGTCAACGCAGGTTAATACAAGGTGATCGACATGATCGATAAGTGGCATTTATAAGCCCTATCCTGAATGATATTTCTCACATCCTAGGAGCAACGCGGCCTTTTGATAATCCCTGAATACTCAATGACCCTTTCCTGATAGGAAAACTGCCTGCTGTGATAGAGTAAGCTTGCCATAAGAAAAGTGACAACACGCTGCTCTGCATCAACACACTGGTCACTGACGTGTTTTTCAGACCACCGAGGAAGCTCGATAAACCATGATTAACCCGACGCACTTTGACCTCCAGTCGCTCCGCATCTTTTTACAAGTTGCTCAAACCGGCAGCCTGACCAAGGCCGCAGAAAAGTTCCACATCACGCTTTCTGCCCTGAGCAAACGTATCGCCGAACTGGAGCGTACCGTGGACTGTGCGCTGTTCATCCGAATGCCGCGCGGCCTGACGCTAACCCCGGCAGGCAAGGAATTGGTGAATCACGCGCGCAATGTGTTAAGCAACGTGGAGCGCATGGCGAGTGAAATGAACGACTACGCCGTTGGCGTGCGCGGCCACGTACACATGTGGGCAAATACCTCGGCGATTATTCAGTTTCTTCCACAGGATTTGGCGTCATTCCTTCTGGCCCGACCGCTCATTCGTATTAACCTGGAGGAAAAGCTCAGTAAGACCGTAGTAACGGCGCTGGCGATGGGAGAAGCCGATATCGGCATCTTCGCTGACAATGTCGGCTCACAGGGAGTAGAGAAGATTCCTTATCGTCAGGATAAGCTTGTCGTACTCGTTCCGCCCCAGCACCCGCTTTCCGCGCGGCCAGACGTCAGCTTTAACGAGACGCTGGGTTACGACTATGTCGGCCTCAATAACGGCAGTTCGTTGCTGAAACAGCTGAAAGACGCTTCGGATGAACTGGGGAGAGTGCTGCGCCTGCGGGTGCAAGTCAGCAGCTTTGACGGCATTTGTCGCATGATCGAAGCGGGGCTGGGGATCAGCGTCTTGCCGGAGGGCGCGATTCGCCCAGGCGTGCTCGGCACCGGATTACGCGCCATCAGCCTCACCGACGAATGGGCTTCACGCCAGCTCTGGCTGGGCGTGAAATCCGGCGCGACATTGCAACCCGAAGTCGCCAATCTGCTGACACACCTGCGGCAATGCGGTGCGTAAAGGTGAAGCGCTACCCTCAGCCTTCTTCACTGCCCGTTTTTTCATAGCCGAGACGGCCAACAAAGGGTAAGCGCAGCGCGGGCGGGTTCATATCCACGCCCATGTTCAGCCCCAGAATGTTGGCCTCGATCCCCTCTTCAAGGCCCATCGTGATACCCAACACGCCTAGGAGCGAAATCTGCACACCGCTTCCAGACGGCGACAGCCCAACCGGTCGCGTGATCGGGCGGTAATCTTTGCCAATGGCATTAGCGGGCATATCCAGCTTGAGCGCGGGCACTTCACGGCCAATGTGCGCCAAAAACGTATTGCTGTTCGGCCCCGGCCAGGCGTGGTAGGTATTCGGCCACGGATAACTTTTTATCGCTGCCTCAATCTGCGGGATCATGGCTTCCGCCTTGTCACCACGGTGCTCCACCAGCAGCTTCGGTTTCGCGCCATACCAATACGCATCCGCCACCGAACGGTTAAGACGGACGACGTTATCGCTCCCCCAGCTCACGACTTCATAGCGGCGATATTGAGTTTCCCCCGCGTTCTTGAAAATGATCCACGGATGTACCGCCACCAGCCCGCGCCAGCCATAAGTCGGCGCAGCATAAACCTGCACGATAGCAGTCTGGCGAAATTGCACAGGGTTCGGCGCTAAGCCGGAAGAATCGCGTTTGGCAGACCACCAGCTTTGCCCATTAAACGTTTCGCCATTACGCGTTGACTGCGCCCAGCTTTGCCAAAAAGACAACAACAGCACACAAATAAACCCAATCCCCAAGAATTTGAGGTACGTCATAGGCCAGATAGCTCACTGAAAAAGGTGGAACAGAATCGATACACCTGCGGGCGAGCCCCACAGTGAAAATCGGTCAAAAAATCATGCGACCAGTTTACTGCCAGTTGGCGGTAAGGTTAAAGCACTGGGTGAAATGTTGACCTATTTTTACGTTGTGTGGGTACGACGACAACCGCCTCAGGGCGTTTTCACTCAACGTTCGTTGCACTGCGAGCTTGATTAAAAATCAACATAAAATAAACGAAGCATCAAAAAACACATTCCCATTGAATAATAATAAATAAACTAATCAGCATGCATCGTTATATTTATTTTATAGCCACGACCTCACATAAATAAATCACTGACTATAATCATCGGTAATATTAGTGAACTACCCCCTCTGAGAATAAAAATGGAGAAATTAAATGATAAGAAATAATAAGCACCTTAAGTCTACGGTATGCGCACTGTCATTAGCAGCATTAACGCTAGGCTCAGCGGTTTCACTCGCCTGTACGCGATTCGTTTATAAGGACGTACAGAACCCTGATTACCCTATTACGGCCCGTTCAATGGACTGGGCCGAGGATACCGAGACCAACCTCTGGATTTTCCCACGAGAATTAAAGCGTTCTGGTGCCGCAGGCCAGCATTCTCTGGAGTGGACATCAAAATACGGCAGTGTCATTGCCTCTGCTTTCGACAGTAACCCAAATATGGCCTCTACAACCGATGGCGTGAATGAAAAAGGGCTGGCGGCTAACGTACTCTGGCTGGCGGAATCTGAATATCCTAAAGCCGCACCGACGGCAAAAAAACCGGGCTTGAGCATCGCTGCGTGGGCACAATATGTACTGGATAATTTTGCTACCGTCGATGAAGCAGTGAAGGCGCTGCAAGAGGAAAAATTTACACTGGTCACAAAAGACTTACCACATCAGGATAGAAAGGCAACGCTCCACCTCTCCTTATCCGATTCATCCGGTGACAGTGCAATTATTGAATATATCGATGGCAAGCAGGTCATTCACCATAATAAGGACTATCAGGTGATGACCAATTCTCCGACTTTCGATCAGCAGCTGACGCTGAATGCTTATTGGGATCAGATAGGTGGCAATGTGATGCTACCGGGAACGAACCGCGCCGCCGATCGCTTTGTCCGCGCCTCATTCTATGTGAAAAATGTTGCCCCCAATAAACTCATTCCAGGGGTAGCAGAGAAAAGTAAAATAGAAAAAGATAAGGCGGACTTAGCCACCGCATTCAGTATTATACGTAATGCATCTGTTCCTTATGGTTATTCCTTACCGAATATGCCGAATATTTCCTCAACGCGCTGGCGCACGGTTATAGACCATAAATCGCTACAATACTTTTTTGAATCTGCCGTATCGCCTAATATCTTTTGGGTTGATTTGAAAAAAATCGACTTTTCACCGCGTGGAAATAACGCCAGCAAGTTAGATTTAGGGCCAAACCAAAGCATCATTTATTCTGGGGATGCTTCCGGGCACTTTAAATCCGCTACGCCGTTTAAATTCGCAGGGCTGTAAATCGGGAAGTTATTTTTCGAGACACGGTTTATTGCACGATAATGTAAAAGCGCCATGTTCGTATGGCGCTTTTACACTGGCATAATAAATAAGGACATCGATAGACTATTTACAACACCTTCGCATTCCCAGCCCATTCGCTATAGAAATGGCTCGAACAGACTCCTGGTTCGATTGCCTTTATCTCTGTTTTGACTAATCCCAGATTAACAAACGGATCGTCAGCCAGAATATCTTCCATATCCGAAAGCTCTAACCCGTAGGCTAAAATAAACCCACCCGTTCCATCTTCCAGCGGGCCTGCAAAAATAACATTTCCCTTTTTAATATTATCAGCCAGCCATTTTTTGTGTGCGTCAATACTCTTTTCAAGTTCATCTTTCGGGCTGGTGTAATACAACGTAATGGCATAGAGCATGATTGCTACCTCAATGATTATTGATCGGCTATATATTGTTTACGCTATGGATGTAATCACAGAATGGATAGAGGACTTCGCATTTTGGATTTCACGATTCTTGATTTCATCCCCTTTTGAAGCGCCTTCCGCGCGAACGAAATGAATATCGGTAATACCAAGAAACCGGAAAAAGCCCTGGAGATAGCGCTCCTGAAAATCCATATCTAAAAAAGGCGGTGTGGTATAGAAACCACCACGGGAAGAAACCACAATAACCGTTCTTCCCCCAGATAAACCTACCGGGCCTTTTTCCGTATATTTAAAGGTCTTGCCAGCCTGCGCAAGCCGATCCAGCCACGATTTCAGCTGGCTCGAGACGGAAAAGTTATACATCGGCGCGCCGATGACAATCACGTCATGCGCCAGAAATTCCGCGACCAACGCTTCAGATAATTGGTGTTCCCGCAGCGTAGCGTCATCTGCCGAAGAGGATGCGATTTGGCGAAACCCTGCGGCAATAGGCCCAGTTAGGTGACGAATTTCATCTTTCACCACATCCCGGTAAGAGACGACGGCATCAGGATGTTGTTTGACTAACTCATTCACCACGTCAGCAGAAATCTGTCGGGAAACGGAACCGTTCTCAAGAATACTGGAGTCTATATGCAAAATGTTCACAATAACTTCTCCTACATTGAGTTTTAAAGCTCACTCATTTAACTGCTTTAGCCGCGCTATCAATAAAATCCGCGACAGCTTCCGGGTGTGACACCAAAGACATATGGCTGGAGGCAATAGAGCGTGTCTTTGCGCCGATATGGCTCGCGATGTCTTTCTGAATCGATGGATTTAATGCCTTGTCATTCTCCGTCAGCAAATACCAGGTCGGTTTAGCTTTCCACGCCGCTTTCTGAACGCGATCGCCAAACGCTTTTGCCGCAATCGGCTGCTGCACCGCAGCCAACGCCTGCGCTTTTTTCAGTGGCACATCGCCCGCCATAACCTCACGATACTGCTCAGGGTTATCCAGCCAAATCAGGCCATTAGCATCCGGTGCCATGCCTTCCATCGGCGCTTTCAGGCGCTGCAATAAATCAGAGACGGATTCCCCGCTGTCTGGCACCAGGGCAGATAAGTAGACAATGCCGCGAACCTTAGGATCATTGCCGGCCTGCGTCACAACAGCCCCCGCCCATGAATGCCCGACCAGCAACACATCGCCCTGCTGCCTTTGCAGCACGTGTTCCGTTGCTTCAACGTCATCCGCTAAAGAGGTCAGCGGGTTTTGCACCGCAGTCACGTGGTATCCCAGCGCTTGCAGACGAGACGTAACGGCGGACCAGCTCGAACCGTCGGCAAAGGCACCATGGACTAAAACGATATTGTTAATTTTTGCTGCCTCCGCAACGTTGTGAACGCTGGCAGACAGCACCAGACCTAACGCGATAGCCAGATGGCCGAGCCATTTAATACGATAATGCGTCATACGCTTTCCTCTGAAAGAGTGATACGACTGCCTGCTTCTCCGACGCGTTTCATCAGGCTCTTGGCAGCGAATGGTTGAATTTTAATCGTGGTTGATGCTTGCGGTAAGATGGCAAACTTGACATAGTTCATGCAAAATTCGCCAAATACTGTCTGGCAGGAAAAATCACTATGCACATCTCCATTCTGGCGCTGCCGGGCAGTATGCAGTCGGCCATCTCCGGGCTTTCCGATATTTTTTGGATGGTCAATCAAACGCTGATTACACAGCCTGACAGCGCTTCTTCCGCAGCTTCACCGCTGTCTTTTGAAACGTCGATTGTCAGTGCGGACGGCAAACCCGTGCGCGATGCTCAGGGCAGGCTGATTCACGTAGACAGCTCATTTGACGCAGTGGGCAAATCGGATGTCGTGCTGGCAACCGGAATGATGCTCGGGCCTGATAAATTGCCGATGTCGATGCCATCCGTGAATGAATCCGCGCTGTGGCTCAGGGAGCAATATCGGCAGGGCTCGCTGATAGGCGGTGCCTGTGCGGGGGGCTTTATTCTGGCCGAAGCCGGGCTGTTAGATGGCCGGTTTTGCACCACGACATGGTGGCTCTACCATACCTTTAAGCAGAAATACCCGAAGGCAAAACCGGTATGGGGCAAAGCACTGGAAGAGCAAGATGGCATCATTACCACCGGCGGGCCATTGTCCTGGGTCGAGCTTGCTCTGCATATTATTCGCCGCAGTGGCGGACCTAAGATCGCAAAATTGGCGGCAGATATCGCCGTGGCGGATAGCCAGCCGCTCTCCCAACGCATTTATGCGCCGCAGGGGTTCATTAATACCGTACATCCCCTGTTGCTGCGTGCTGAACAACTCATCCGCTATGAGAACCCGTCAATCACCGCAGAAGAATTAGCCAGCGCCCTAAATTTCAGCGACCGAACGCTCCACCGCAAGCTCAAAGAACTCACGGCGGAAAGCCCGAAAAACTTTATTACCCGCGTCAGGATCGAAATGGCCTGCCTGCTGCTTGAAAACCCGGTGACCAATATCAAGCAAGTCGCCGCCGAATGCGGTTACAGTGAAGACACCGCGTTTAGACGCGCCTTTTCCCAGCAGATGGAGATGACACCGACCCAGTTCAGAAAATGGGCGCTGTTGAGGAATAATAAACCGAGTGCGTTGGATAATAAGGAGGGTGATTAAGGCGATGGCATTTTCCAACACCGGTTATACCAACCAACATGACGAGATACCGGACTAAACTGGGCACGCGATAGCGTTGCTGCTTACACAAACAAAGCGCCAGTGAACTATGGCGCTTTCTCGTTTATGTTCCCTGCTCCCTGCCTTCATTTCACGCCTGAATAACGAGATGGCCAAATCTCTTCCGGCCTTTTCCCCATAGCTTCGGCAATCAGCCGTTCGCCTTTCGGCCAGTGTCTGTTGAGCGCATTCGCCAGCGTGGATGATGCCAGCCCCGCCGCTCTGGAAACCGCCGCCAGCGTCGTCCCTCTCTTCCGTAATCCCGCGATGATATCCGCCGGGTGCCAGTCAGTGTGATTCATTCCATTTCCCTCCACCTATCAAAAACCATTTTGATTTCCGTGTGGATAGGATCGCGTTTTGTGATGAGCAAGACCACGGACGATGAGTCACATCTTTAAGGCGTTAGACGAGCATTATGATGCTTGACCGGCAACACGGTTACTCAGTCGCCGCAACGCCTTGACCACTGGCTTTTAGTACTCTCAAACCAGCATCGACTGCTGGGCGGAGATGCCCGCTATGGTGCCTTGCCATGCTGCCGTGGTGACCGAATGCATGGAAGGGTTGGCGAGGTCTCCGGCGGCGTAGATACCGGGCATGCTGGTTTCGCGACGTTCATCGACCTTGAGGGCAATGCCCAGAGGCGTGTCGACCGTGGCGAGGCCCAGCGATTCATGCAGGCGTGCGGACGGCTTATTACGCGGATGCGAGAACAGGATGTCGACTGCAACAGGGGGAACAGCATCGAGCCTGACAGTGGCATTATAGCTCGCGTCATGGTCAATTTCGATGATCCGGCCATCGACAACGGGAATGCCGCGGTGCGCCAGATCCGCTCGGATATCGGCTGGAATGTCATGGCCATTGGCGAAGACCGTCAAGGTGTCAGTCCAGTCGTGGTACAGCTTGGCATAGTTGTGCGACTGTGGGCCGGACCAGACAAGCCCCCAATGCCGGCCAGCGACTTCAAAGCCGTCGCAATAGGGACAGGGCACGATGCTTGAACCCCAGCCTTCGGCAAAGCCAGGAACAGTGGGAATCTGGTCGGTGACGCCATAGCTCAGTATCAGGCGGCGAGCCCTGAGGTTTTCGCCATCGCTGGTGAGGACAGAGAAATCGTCGATGACACCGGAGACGCTCTCAGCCCGGGCACTCACCAGCTTGACCGTAGGATAGCGCGCCAGTTGCTGCCGTGCCTCGGTCAGGATATCCACCGGAGGCTTGTGATCGTGGCCGAGCACACCATGCGAGTGGTCGGCAAAGCGATTGCGCGGCAGGCCAGTATCGAGAACAGTGACCTTGCGGCGAGCACGGCCGAGTTGCAGGGCGGCTGCGAGGCCGGCAAAGCTGCCGCCGATGATGATAACGTCATTCATGGTAATGGACTCCGTGTTGTTGATGGAAAGTGCTGGGCTTGGTGCTGGAGTGGACGTGGGCGGAACTGATGGTGGAAAGCCCGGCCAACGTCAACAGGGAACGTCGTTTCATGGAAGTCTCCTGGTTTCGTAGGCCGGCGCGTGGAAACGTGTTTGAAGAACATGTTGAAACCTGCTCATTGGCTTGCGAATTTAAGATACTATGAGGTATCATAATTGGCAAATTAAGATACTGTCAAGTACTGGAATTAGCATGACCGAAAAAAAGCAGGGGCGGCGCGGTCGGCCCGCCAACGAAACGCTTAGCCAAACGATAGTCGACGCCGCAAGCGAACTCTTTGTAGAACTGGGTTTTCAAGCAACGACAATGGACAAGGTCGCCCAGCAGGCGAAGATATCCAAGCTAAGCATCTATCGACACTTCGATAACAAAGAGGCGCTGTTCAGCGCGGCCATCGCGTCTCACTGCCATCAATTTGCACCACAGGCGCTTATTGAAGGCGTCGGCGGTTCGGCCGAAGATCAGCTCATCGCGGTGGGATCATCCCTGCTTCGTACACTGTTGAGCCCTGACGTCCGCAGTGTCGAAGCCATGATCATGGCCGACAAGACGAATCAAAAGTCGTTAAGCAAGCTTCATTATGAAGCCGGCCCCGCTTATGTCATCGCCCAGATCGAGGCCCTGCTGCGCCAGTTGCACGCGAAGGCGGCTCTAAATGTGCCTGATCCTCTCCGGTCCGCCCGCTTGTTTGCCGCGCTTATCAAAGGCTCCGATCTTCTGACAATTGCTCGCTTCGATAAGGCGAGAGCAGAGGATGACAACGAAATCGAATCCTACTGTCGGTCGGCCGTCGCCATGTTCATCGCCGCGCACAGTAGCAACGATCACACGGGCGGATAGGCAGTTGATTGATCTGCGCAGCTTGGCCTAGGCCGTCGTCCAGGTGTTTCGTCATATTGAGCCAGCGCGCACGGCGAGCTGGCACAGATCGCTGCACCTCATCTTTCTTCCAACGATAAGAAGACACTCGCATCTATTGCATGAAAAGCACGGGCTTCAAGCGTAAGGATAATCTGGACATGTGAAAACTCGGTCCCATTGCTGAGTCCACGGCGTATGACGGGGTGCCGATAATAAGGCCAGTCCGGGGAATTATGGATATGAAGAATATGGTGCTGTGGACGCACAATCAGTTGTTAGGCCCTGAGCCTTCTGCGAGTTGGGAGTTATACCCTTGCTCAACCTACGCCAATAGACTTTACGCAATGGTACAAAAAGGGGGAGCCCAATCGGCGTCGAAAACGCCATGCGTGCTTACGGGTAACAGTGTGGGGTCGATGGTGATGAATTCCACACACCAATACCATATTGGAGACGTGCAAACCGTTATTGCTGACCTCTGCACTGCTGAGCATTCTCGATACCATGTCGGCATTCCTTATCCAAGACATGGTATCGATGCAGCTTTTTCACATACGTATGATGTGTACCACTAAAAACGCCATTAATGGCATGGCAAACATCACTATCTGTTCTTTTTTACAATAATAATCAAATGGTTGAGAGTAAACCCCTATTCCCACTCAATCGTCGCCGGTGGTTTACCCGATACGTCATAAACGACGCGGGAAATGCCATCGACTTCGTTGATGATGCGGTTGGATACGCGGCCTAAGAAATCGTATGGCAGGTGTGCCCAGTGCGCGGTCATAAAGTCGATGGTTTCTACCGCGCGCAGCGCGACAACCCAATCGTATTTACGGCCATCGCCCATCACGCCCACGGAGCGAACCGGCAGGAAGACGGTGAAGGCCTGACTGACTTTGTTGTACAAATCGGCTTTGTGCAGTTCTTCAATGAAGATCGCATCCGCACGACGCAGCAGGTCACAGTACTCTTTCTTCACTTCACCCAGTACGCGCACGCCCAGACCAGGGCCTGGGAACGGATGGCGGTACAGCATGTTGTACGGCAGACCCAGTTCCAGACCAATCTTGCGCACTTCGTCTTTGAACAGCTCTTTCAGCGGCTCAACCAGACCCAGCTTCATTTCTTTCGGCAGGCCACCCACGTTGTGGTGTGATTTAATCACGTGCGCTTTGCCGGTCGCAGAAGCCGCAGATTCGATGACGTCTGGGTAGATGGTGCCTTGCGCCAGCCATTTCACGTCAGTTTGCTTGCTGGCTTCTTCATCGAACACTTCAACGAACACGCGACCAATGATTTTACGCTTGGCTTCCGGCTCATCTTCACCCGCCAGCTCGCTCAGGAAGCGATCTTCCGCCGCAACGTGAACAATGTTCAGACCGAAATGATCGCCGAACATTTCCAGCACCTGATCGGCTTCGTTCAGGCGCAGCAGGCCGTTATCGACAAATACGCAGGTCAGACGATCGCCAATCGCACGGTGCAACAGCATCGCGGTAACGGAAGAATCCACGCCGCCAGACAGACCCAGAATCACGTGATCGTTGCCTACCTGCTCACGAATACGGTTCACCGCATCGTCGATGATCTTGGCTGGCGTCCACAGTGCTTCACACTGGCAGATATCAAGAACAAAACGCTCCAGCATGCGCTGGCCCTGACGGGTGTGCGTCACTTCCGGGTGGAACTGCACGCCGTAAAAACGCTTCTCTTCGTTCGCCATGATGGCAAACGGACAGGTATCGGTGCTGGCAACGGTCTCAAACCCTTCTGGGATGGCCGTCACTTTGTCGCCGTGGCTCATCCAGACATCCAGCAGCGGTGCGCCTGAGGCGCTCAACGCATCCTGAATATCACGCACCAGCGCGCTATCCGTTTTCACTTCGACCTGCGCATAACCAAACTCACGCTCGTTGGAACCTTCAACGTGGCCACCCAACTGCATCGCCATCGTCTGCATGCCATAGCACACGCCCAATACCGGTACGCCAGCATTGAAAACGTATTCTGGCGCACGCGGGCTGCCAAACTCGGTGGTGCTTTCCGGGCCGCCGGACAGGATGATCCCGTTCGGATTAAACCCGCGAATCTGTGCTTCCGTGACATCCCATGCCCACAGTTCACAGTAAACGCCCAGTTCACGCACGCGACGTGCAACCAGTTGCGTGTACTGTGAGCCGAAATCCAGAATAAGAATGCGGTGTTGATGAATGTTTTGAGTCATGAGGAGCATGTTCCAAAAAGCAAAAGACAAAAGCGAAAAGTAAACCCAGCTAACCGCTCCGCCTTATGTAAAGGCAGAGCGGCGCGAAATAGTACAGGGTTTATTGCGTTAAATCACCTTATGAACCCATACGGTAGTTCGGTGACTCTTTAGTAATGGTAACGTCGTGAACGTGGCTTTCCTGAATGCCCGCGCCGCTGATGCGTACAAACTCAGCCTGCGTGCGCAGCGCGTCGATAGTCGCGCAACCGGTCAGACCCATGCAGGAGCGCAAGCCGCCCATCTGCTGGTGAACGATCTCTTTCAGGCGGCCTTTATAGGCTACGCGGCCTTCGATACCTTCCGGCACCAGTTTGTCAGCGGCGTTATCGGTCTGGAAGTAACGGTCTGATGAGCCTTTGGACATTGCGCCCAGTGACCCCATCCCGCGATAAGATTTGAATGAGCGACCTTGATACAGTTCGATTTCACCTGGAGATTCTTCCGTACCCGCCAGCATGGAACCGACCATGACACACGCCGCGCCTGCTGCAATGGCTTTAGCAATGTCACCAGAGAAGCGGATACCGCCGTCGGCGATGACCGGAATGCCTGTGCCTTCCAGCGCTTCAACCGCATCAGAGATAGCCGTAATCTGCGGTACACCCACGCCCGTTACGATACGGGTCGTACAGATAGAGCCAGGGCCGATACCCACTTTCACTGCACTAACGCCCGCTTCAACCAGCGCTTTTGCACCTGCGCCCGTTGCCACGTTGCCGCCGATGATTTCGAGGTTCGGGTATTTAGCACGTGTTTCACGAATGCGCTGCAATACGCCTTCGGAATGACCGTGTGAGGAGTCGATCAGCAGGACGTCAACGCCTGCGGCAACCAGCGCATCAACACGCTCTTCATTACCCGCGCCTGCGCCAACCGCTGCACCTACGCGCAGGCGACCGTGTTCGTCTTTACACGCGTTCGGTTTACGTTCTGCTTTCTGGAAGTCTTTTACCGTGATCATGCCGATCAGGTGGAATTGGTCGTCAATCACCAGCGCTTTTTCGACGCGTTTTTCGTGCATTTTTTGCAGCACGACATCACGCGCTTCGCCTTCTTTGACGGTGACCAGACGCTCTTTTGGCGTCATGAATGCGCTAACCGGTTTTTCCAAATCGGTAACAAAACGCACGTCACGACCGGTGATGATACCGACCAGTTCGTTGTCTTTTGCCACAACTGGGTAGCCCGCGAAACCGTTGCGCTCGGTCAGCTCTTTCATTTCACGCAGCGTCGTTTCTGGCGTTACTGTTTGTGGATCAACCACAACGCCACTTTCGTGTTTTTTCACGCGGCTAACTTCTTCAGCCTGACGCTCAATGGACATATTTTTGTGAATAAAGCCCAGACCGCCTTCCTGCGCCAGCGCAATGGCCAGACCGGATTCGGTAACGGTATCCATCGCTGCGGACAGCATAGGAATATTTAGGCGAATGTTTTTCGTCAACTGCGTGGACAGATCGGCAGTGTTAGGCAGAACAGTAGAATGAGCGGGAACCAGGAGGACGTCGTCAAACGTCAGTGCTTCTTTAGCGATACGTAGCATGGGCAATATCTCACCAAGGTGGATGTAAGAATAGATAAAATATTGCCGTGGCATTATACAGAGCGTAATCGGTTGCCTCCAGCATTATTTTACTAAAATGCTTGATTACCTTTTTCAGGTAGGTAGTATCGATCAATTAAGTGACTGTTTTAAAATTTGATCTGGCTCACAATGTCTCAGTTTCCCTCCTCTGCAATTTTTACCGTTAGCCGCCTGAATCAGACGGTTAGACAACTGTTGGAAATGGAAATGGGCCAAATTTGGCTCTCCGGCGAAATTTCCAACCTCTCTCAGCCCTCATCCGGCCACTGGTATTTCACGCTAAAGGACGAACGTGCGCAGGTGCGCTGTGCGATGTTCCGCACCAGCAACCGCAGAGTGACGTTCCGCCCGCAAAACGGTCAGCAAGTGCTGATTCGTGCCACCATCACGCTATATGAACCTCGCGGCGACTATCAGCTACTGGCGGAAAGCATGCAGCCCGCTGGCGATGGCCTGCTACAGCAGCAGTTTGAACAGCTCAAGCAGCGCCTCGCTGCCGAAGGGCTGTTCGACCAGCAGTTTAAGCAGGTTCTGCCCTCTCCCGCCAAACAGGTCGGCGTGATTACGTCAGCCAGCGGTGCCGCCCTGCACGATATTTTGCAGGTGTTGCAGCGCCGCGATCCGTCGCTGCCGGTGATCGTGTATCCCACGTCGGTGCAAGGCGCGGAAGCGCCGCTACAGATTGTTCGCGCTATTGAGTTGGCTAACCAGCGGGATGAGTGTGACGTATTAATCGTCGGGCGCGGCGGCGGTTCGCTGGAAGATCTGTGGAGCTTTAATGACGAACGGGTCGCCCGCGCTATCTTCGCCAGCCGCATTCCTATCGTCAGCGCCGTAGGCCATGAAACCGATGTCACTATCGCCGATTTCGTCGGTGACCTGCGCGCACCCACGCCGTCGGCCGCTGCCGAGTTAGTGAGTCGTAACCAACTTGAGCTATTGCGTCAGATACAGTCCCAGCGCCAGCGTCTGGAAATGGCGATGGATTATTACCTTGCCCAGCGCAATCGGGACTTTACCCGTCTGCACCACCGTTTACAGCAGCAGCATCCGCAGCTGCGACTGGCGCGTCAGCAGGCACAGCTGGTTAAACTGCGTCAGCGGTTGGATGACGCCATGCAGCAGCAGCTTCGACAGACCACGCGCCGGAGTGAACGCTTACAACAGCGTCTGATGCAACAACAGCCGCAGACTCGGATTCATCGTGCGCAGCAGCGTTTGCAGCAGTTGAGCTATCAGATGCAAAGCGCAGTAGAACGTCAGTTGAATCAGAACAAGCAAAAGCTAGGCATCGCCTGCTCGCGACTGGAAGGCGTTAGCCCGCTGGCGACGCTGGCGCGTGGCTATAACGTCACCACCGCCCCGGATGGTAAAGTGCTGAAAAACGTCGCGCAAATTTCCCCCGGCGAAACGCTGAAAACCCGCTTGCAGGACGGCTGGGTAGAAAGTCAGGTCACGACACTGGCTCCGAATCAAAATTCCGTGAAAAAGCGGCGAAAACCCTCATCCCCGACGCAAAAATAACGCGATCGGCATAAAATGCGCGAATGGGGATTTGTCCGAAAACAACGGCGATCCCCCATTCTTACCCCCGGCATCTGAACTATACTCATTCCCTGCTCACTAACTTAATACCCGTTATACTTCAAGCTGCATGTGCGTTGGCTTTCCTCGCTCACCCCAGTCACTTACTTAAGTAAGCTCCTGGGGATTCGCTGTGTCGCCGCCTTCCTGCAACTCGAATTATTTAGGGTATACATCCACCGTTTTCACCGCACGGGTTATCAGCCTCTGCGCGGTGACGCGGATAGGATAAAAAGACAGTGAGCTTTGTTGATCGTCTGTGTTACCCCTGATGAGCGTTTTCAAGGAGATGAGGTATGAAGTCCAGACCGATTTGTAGCGTGATCCCCCCTTACATTTTGCATCGCATTATTGCAAACGGCACAGACGAGCAGCGCCACTGCGCGCAACAAACGCTGATGCACGTTCAGTCATTAATGGTCAGCCATAATCCACGCCCGGAACCCCATGAGAAACTAGCCGCGGGGCAGGCAAATCGCAACATTCACGATGCCGAACAGCAACAACAGCTGCCCGGCAAGCTGGTGCGCGCTGAAGGCCAACCCAGCAACGGTGATATCGCCGTCGATGAGGCCTATAACTATCTGGGCGTCACTTACGATTTCTTCTGGAAAATTTTCCAACGTAACTCGCTGGATGCCGAGGGGCTGCCGCTGGCTGGCACCGTACATTACGGTCAGGATTACCAGAATGCCTTCTGGAATGGGCAGCAGATGGTGTTCGGAGATGGCGACGGCAAAATCTTTAATCGCTTCACGATTGCGCTTGATGTGGTCGCGCATGAACTCACGCACGGCATCACCGAAAACGAAGCGGGACTGATCTATTTCCGCCAGTCCGGTGCACTAAATGAATCGCTGTCCGATGTCTTTGGTTCCATGGTCAAGCAGTATCATTTGGGGCAAACCGCTGAGCAGGCCGATTGGCTTATCGGTGACAAGCTTCTGGCCGATGGTATTCACGGCATGGGGCTGCGGTCGATGTCTCATCCGGGCACCGCGTATGACGATGAGCTGCTCGGTATCGACCCCCAGCCCTCTCATATGAGTGAGTACGTGAACACGCGTGAAGACAACGGCGGCGTGCACCTGAATTCAGGCATTCCCAACCGGGCATTCTATCTAACAGCCATCGCACTGGGCGGCCATTCCTGGGAAAAAGCGGGTCGCATCTGGTACGACACGCTGTGTGATAAAGCACTGCCGCAAAATGCGGATTTCGAAATTTTCGCGCGCCACACCATTCAACATGCCGCTCAACGTTTTAACCACACCGTTGCCGATATCGTCATGCAGTCGTGGGAAACGGTAGGTGTGGAGGTACGGCAGGAGTTCTTATGAAAACGCTGCCAGAGCTCAACAACGATGCCATCATTGAGCTAGCGCGTGAAGGGGGATTCGCTTTTATCCCCAAGCTGGCGGGGCCGCGACGCTTCGCGCTCGCCAGCGTACCGCCATCCGAACGGGAGCGGATTTGTAACGCGATCCGTAATGCCGCTCCTCAGGCTCGCGAACCCGGCGAACCCGATGGCCCTGGGCGCGGCGACCAGTTTTATTACCGCATCCACATCAGCTACTGCCAACCGCAGCAGAACCAATACACCGATGTCATTCTGCTGATCCCCGAAGACCGCGCGCCACCGGAGCTGACCGAACTGTGGCGCAACGGCGTACAGGAGTAACTATTGATTAAGTAATAACGGATTTAATCGGCAGGCGCGTAGCTGAATACGACTTGCCGTTTGGAAATCATCCCGTGCTGCTGGCAGAAGTAATCCACCGCACCGCAGGCTTTCAGTTCCTGAAGCGAGTGCTTACATTCAGGGCACGCAGCCTCACGCAGATAATCCTGCAGGCAGGTAGTACACTGAAACCGCGCACCGCTTTTCCAGGCCAGAGGATGATCACAGCTCGGACAATTTGCTTCCATGTTTATCCTCTCGTTTCACCACGTTCAGGCAGCACATTTCTGTCCAATTCCGGCAGCATAACCACGCTTTCCTGATCGTTGGCATCAGTACGGGAAATCACCAACACGGCGACATCGTCACTGGGATTATAGGGCAAATGCGGGACATTCTCAGGGATATAGAGGAAATTGCCTTCGGGTAATTCAATCCAGTTTTCAAGCTGCTCCCCGTAATACATGCAGGAAATGCCGCTTAGCGCGTAAATTGCCGTTTCGTGATGTTCGTGCTTATGCGCCTTTCCCTGCGAACGCGGTGGAATCCACGCTAACTGCATATGAAGATGTTGAGCCCCCACCGTCTCGCGTGAAATCCCAACAGAATAAACCAAGCCTTGTTTGCCCTGATACTGGGCCTGCGGGGCAATCCGCTGGCAATATACGTCCCGCTCAGAATGCTTTGTTTTCATCACTGCGCCTCAGGAAGAAGACTGTCCAAGAGTACGCTATCAAATTCCTGTTCTGTCAGCCAAAAGACAAGACGTAAGACTCTGTCACTTACTGCAACAGGAGCCACCAGCGCTGAAACACATCAGGAAACATGATGAACCCCGCTGACTTTGGCTTGATTACCGAACACTTTTGCTTGATTACAGAAGGTCGTCACCATGAATACTCTCGAACAAGCCGCTCTCCACGCCCGCGCTAAATCACGCCCAGTGAACGTAAAAAGTAGAGCCCCAGCGCAATCATAAAGAAGGCCCCTACCGTGGTCAGCCCAATGATATTAGCCGCAAGCGTCGCGTTTCCACCCATCGCCCGCGTCATCGCATAGCTACCTGCTGCGGTTGGCGTTGAAGAAAACAGAAAAATGATTCCCAGCTCAACACCGCGGAAGCCAACAAGCCATCCACCCAGCGTGAGTAACCCAGGCACAACGAATACCTTCGCCACAGAAGAAAGCACGGCAACATTGGACGAACGGAACATACTACGCCACTCCAGACTGGCACCCGCACAGAGTAACGCCAGCGGCAGCGCCATGGAGGAAATAAAACCGCCCGTTTGTTTAATCACGCCCGGCATCGGCAGTTGGCTTTGTCCATAGGCTGCCCCCAGAAGTAGGCCAATAATCAGCGGGTTTGTCACAATACCCCGCAGCAGTTGGCTTACCGGAATCTTCTGTTCGGGCGATTGTCGCTGCAAGCTGCGCGTCAGCGTAATGACAGACAGCGCGTTAAACATAATGACCGTCACCATCAAATACAACGAGCCAACAGCAATGCCTTCATCGCCATAGGCACTCATGGCAAAAGCCAGCCCCATCACGCCAGTATTCGACCGGAACCCGCCTTGTACGAAGATGCCACGTTCCTTCGGATCCTTAACTAGCCTCGTCGCCGCAAGCTCCAGAAGCAGAAATGTTGCCAATGTTCCGACTGTGCCATACACCACCAGCGGCCACTGGCTTACAAAAGACTGTTGATTACTGGCAACACTGAAAAACAGCAGACAGGGAAGAGAAACGTTGAACACCACCCGCATTGCCGTATCACAAAACGCATCATTTAGCAGATTGAGTTTGCGCAACGCGATACCCATAAACAACATCAATAAATTGGGCATCGTGACGTTAAACGCAAAACTCCAGGTTTCCCAGGACATTACTTTCCTTGATGAGTATTTGTTTTGTTAAAATGGTCGTTTTATTAAAATGGTTCGTTTTGTTAACGACGGCTCGTTTCGTCTCTAACAAAACGGGGCGAATATCGCTATTCGCCCCGTAAATAAATCACTTACTTTTTTTAAGATGCGACATCAAACGCTTACGCTTGCGTAGCTGGTTTGGTGTCAGCGTGTTGCGCTTGTCCGCAAAGGGGTTTTCCCCTTCTTTAAATTGAATACGAATCGGCGTACCCATCACTTCCAGCGAACGGCGATAGTAGTTCATCAGGTAACGCTTGTAGGAATCTGGCAGGTCTTTCACCTGATTCCCGTGGATCACCACGATCGGCGGGTTATAACCACCGGCATGCGCATATTTCAGCTTCACGCGGCGACCGCGCACCAGTGGCGGCTGGTGATCGTCTGATGCCATTTGCATGATACGGGTCAACATGGCCGTACTGACGCGACGAGTAGCGCAAGAATAGGCTTCGGTTACCGACTCAAACAGGTTGCCCACGCCGCTACCGTGTAGCGCAGAAATAAAGTGAATACGGGCGAAATCGATAAAGCCGAGACGCAGATCCAGCGTCTCCTTCACCTGCTCACGCACTTCCTGCGACAGGCCATCCCACTTGTTCACCACGATCACCAGTGAGCGCCCACTATTGAGGATAAAGCCCAACAGCGAGAGATCCTGATCGGAAATACCTTCGCGCGCATCAATAACCAGCAGGACTACGTTGGCATCTTCAATCGCCTGCAATGTCTTGATGACAGAGAATTTTTCTACCGTTTCCGTTACTTTGCCGCGCTTACGCACCCCGGCGGTATCAATCAGAACGTATTCACGTTCGTCGCGCACCATAGGGATGTAGATACTGTCACGCGTCGTGCCGGGCATGTCGAACACCACCACGCGCTCTTCACCCAGAATACGGTTCGTCAGCGTGGATTTACCCACGTTCGGACGCCCAACAATCGCCAGTTTGATCGGCAAATCTTCAGGATTGAAATCGTCTTCTGCTTCTTCTTCGCTGGCCTGCTCTTCTGCTTCTAACGCTGCCCAATAAGCCGCGTTCTCTTCTTCTTCAGTTAGCTCGACCGGCTCTTCTATTTCATCCTGTACAAACGGCAGCAGAACCGTTTCCAGCAGCGACGTTACGCCACGGCCGTGAGACGCCGCGATCGCGTACACTTCGCCCATTCCGAGCGAGTAGAAATCCGCCGTGACCATATCCGGGTCAAGGCCATCGGTTTTGTTAGCGACCAGCACGGTCGTCTTTTCGCGGCTGCGCAAATGCTTGGCAATGCCTTCATCCGCAGGCATCAACCCCGCACGAGCATCCACCATGAACAGCACGATATCCGCTTCTTCAATCGCGACCAGCGATTGACCCGCCATGCGCGTTTCCACGCCGTCTTCGGTGCCATCGATACCACCGGTATCGACGATAATAAATTCATGCCCTTCCACTTCTGCACGACCATACTTGCGGTCACGAGTCAGCCCAGGGAAATCCGCCACTAATGCATCACGAGTGCGCGTTAAGCGGTTAAATAGCGTGGATTTCCCCACATTCGGGCGCCCGACCAGCGCGACGACAGGTATCATTGTTACAACCTCATTACTTATATTTCAATACATTACAGCGAAATACTCGCTGACGATAAAAAGACGAAACGGCCCCTGATAATGTCAGGAGCCGTTATACGAGCACACCCAAAACGCTGTGCTCCAAATTGATACGGATTACTTAGCGAGTGAACGCGTAGACATCACCGTTTTTCGCCTGAATCAGCAGCTTATCGCTGGCAACCACAGGCTTGCTCAGGAAGCCCGAGCTATCCACTTTTTGCTGCGCCACGAAGCGACCATCCGCCGTATTCAGCCAGTGCAGATACCCTTCGGTATCGCCGACAACCAGATAACCATTATACAGTGCCGGAGCCGTTAAGTTACGGTGCAGCAGATCACTTTGACGCCACAGGCTCACGCCGCCGTTGGTATTCAATGCAACAACGCGATCGTCCTGATCGACCAGATAGATGCGGTCGCCGTCAATAATGAAATCATGCACTGAACCCAGTTCACGCTTCCACAGAACCTGACCAGAACGCAGATCCAGCGCGGTCATGTTGCCATTGTAACCCAGCGCATAAACCACTTCGCCCGCAACTACTGGCGTGGTGTCGACATCGTTCAGACGATCGATTTCAGTTGCACCACTCGGCTGTGAAATACGCTGTTGCCAAATGAGCTGACCCTGGTTGATCATCACGGCGTTTACACGACCGTTATCACCACCCACAATCGCCGCACCAAATGCGGTTGTCGGAGCAGATTCACCGCGCAGAGACAGCGTCGGCATATCCAGGTTGACGCTCCACTTAATTGCGCCATCGGCTTCATTCAATGCCTGTAGCATACCGTTGCTGGTGTGAATCAGCACCACGCCGTCGCTGACGACAGGGCGAGACAGCGCTTCGCCAGCCACTTTGGTTTGCCATACTGGCGTACCATCTTCCGAATTCAGCGCATAGACCTGCGCCCTTTCGCTGCCGACATAGACATGGTTACCAGAAACCGTTACGCCGCCGGACAGCAGCGCCGGGTTATTGCGGGAGAAGAAATTAGTCTTCTCTGACAGATCCGCGCGCCAAATCTCTTTGCCGTCACTCAGATCCATCGCTTTCACGGTGCCACGACGATCGGCCGCAAAAACGCGATTATCCTGCCATGCGGGGTGAAGATTGGAATAAAACTCACCAATCCCGCTCCCAACCGAGCTGTTCCACACCTTGGTTGGCGTGAACTGGTTTTCCACCTGCGGCAGTGGAGACATAGTGACAACATCTTCTTCGCTGTTAAACAGCGAGCATCCGCTCAGCAGGGCAACAGAAACCAGTCCTACCAAAAGTGTTTTACGCAATTGCATGGAATTCCTCTTAGCTGGACAGGTTATTCAGTTTCATACGCAGTAACGCTTGCTGTGCCTGCGATGGATTGGAAGACAACCCTTTGTTGTAGGCATCACGCGCAGCCTGATTATCCCCTTTGCTCACCAGAATATCACCACGCACTTCCGCAGCCTGTGATGCCCAGCCTTCCAGCTTGATGGCATCCAACGTTTTCAGCGCGTCATCCGCTTTGTTTTCCTGCAGTTGAACCCGCGCCAGACGCAGATTCACCACGGCCAGCAGGTCCGCATCTTTAGTCTGCGACTGCGCCTGTACCAGTTGCTGCGCTGCTTTAGCAAAATCTTTCTGATCAACGTAATGACGAGCCAGTTCCAAAGAAGCCAGCGCGCCATAGGTATTCTTATTCTCAGCCGTAAATTTCTCGGTTGCCGTAATCGCGTCGGCTTTGCCTTCGGCCAATTGCTCCGTCACCTGCTGATAAGATGAAGATGCTGCCATTACGCTGTCATTTTGGTGACTTTGCCAGAAACGCCAGCCAACCAGTGCGCCGACGCCTAGCACAACACCGACAACTAACGCCTTTCCGTTCTCCGCGAGGAAACGACGTAGTGCATCAACCTGTTCATTCTCTGTGGTATAGACTTCCACGGTGTCTCTCTCCTCAATCCAGTAACGTTGCCAGCCGCGATGCGACGTCGGCCTGTGCCAATGTATCCTGCTCGCCATTGCTCAGGTTTTTAACCACAACCTGACCGGCCGCCACTTCATTTTCGCCTAATACCAATGCGACGCGTGCGCCCCACTTATCAGCGCGAGCAAATTGCTTCTTAAAGTTGCCACCACCGTAGTTGGTCATCAGTTTCAACTGCGGCAGCGCGTCACGTAATTTCTCCGCCAGCTGCATGGCCGCAACCTGCGTTCCCGCACCAGAAGAAATCAGATAAACATCTACGCCTGACTGTGCTTTGAAATCCGGGTTCACAGACTGCACCAGCAGAACCAGACGCTCCAGACCCATTGCAAAACCAACCGCCGGCGTCGCGTGCCCG
This sequence comes from Pectobacterium sp. CHL-2024, assembly GCF_044751765.1. NCBI lineage: Bacteria > Pseudomonadati > Pseudomonadota > Gammaproteobacteria > Enterobacterales > Pectobacteriaceae > Pectobacterium > Pectobacterium sp. CHL-2024. Next base: position 320,601 of record NZ_JBIXKO010000002.1, read on the forward strand.
CCCAGCTGTTCCACCATACCATCATAACGCCCACCGGCACAGACCGTGCCCTGCGCGCCCAGACTGGTGGTCACCCACTCAAATACGGTGCGGTTATAGTAATCCAAACCACGAACCAGACGCGGATTAACGGTATATGGGATGCCGGACTGCGTTAAAAGTTCACCCAGTGCCTCAAAGTGTGCACGTGACTCATCATCCAGGTAGTCCGTCAGCACTGGCGCGTCGTTCAGCAACACCTGAATCTGCGGATTTTTCGTATCCAGAACGCGCAGCGGGTTGGTGTACATCCGGCGCAGGCAGTCTTCATCCAGCTGATCTTTATGCTGTTCGAGGAACGCCACCAGCGCTTCGCGATAGCGGGCGCGCGCGTCTAACGAACCAATCGAGTTCAGTTCCAGCTTCACATGATCGGCGATGCCCAGCACACGCCACCAGCGGGCTGTCATCAGGATCAGTTCGGCATCAATATCCGGCCCTTGCAGACCAAACACTTCACAGCCCAACTGATGGAACTGACGATAGCGCCCTTTCTGCGGACGCTCGTAGCGGAACATCGGGCCGACGTACCACAGCCGCTGTTCCTGATTATAGAGAATACCGTGCTCAATACCGGCGCGGACGCAGCCAGCCGTCCCTTCCGGGCGCAGAGTCAGGCTATCGCCATTGCGATCGTCAAAGGTATACATCTCTTTTTCGACGACATCGGTCACTTCACCGATAGCGCGCTTAAACAGCGGCGTTTGCTCAACAATCGGCAAACGAATTTCATTATAGCCGTAGCCGCTGAGCACCTGTTTCAGGCTGTTTTCAATACGCTGCCACAATGCCGTTTCGGCTGGCAGGTAATCGTTCATGCCACGGATGGCTTGAATATTTTTTGCCACGTCAGTTCTCTATGCGTTTTTCAAAAAATAAACCCGATTATAGAGGGATTGTCGTCGCATCTTCAATGCGGGGCATCCCCATCGGGTTCAGGAATCGTGAATTAGGCGGGTGACGGCAGACCGTCACGCCGTCAGAGTTACTTATCTACCAGATTGACGGTAATACGCTGATTTTCGTCCATCATGGAGGCTTTCGCGCGGATCTTGGCTTCTAACTGATCGATCATCTGTTCGTTATCGAAGCGCTCTCTCTGCCGCACGCCGTCTTCATAGAAGCCGCTCTTGTTGTGTCCACCCGTAACACCAATGGTGGACACCAGTGCTTCACCTGGACCATTTACCACACAACCGATAATCGAGACATCCATCGGCGTGATGAGATCTTCCAGTCGTTGTTCCAGCGCGTTCACCGTACCGATCACGTCAAATTCCTGACGGGAACAGGTCGGGCAAGCAATAAAGTTGATTCCGCGTGAACGAATGCGCAGTGACTTCAGGATATCGAAGCCGACTTTCACTTCTTCAACCGGATCGGCCGCCAGCGAGATACGCAGCGTGTCGCCAATGCCTTCAGACAGCAGCAGACCGAGGCCAATAGCCGATTTCACCGCGCCGCTACGTGCGCCACCCGCTTCGGTGATACCAAGGTGCAGCGGCTGATCGATACGCGCTGCCAGCAGACGATAGGATTGCACGGCAAGGAAGACATCCGAGGCTTTAACGCTGACTTTAAACTGATCGAAGTTCAGGCGGTCGAGAATATCGACATGGCGCATCGCTGATTCCAGCAGCGCTTCCGGCGTTGGCTCACCGTATTTTTCCTGCAAATCTTTTTCCAGCGAACCGCCGTTAACGCCAATGCGGATCGGGATATTGTTGTAACGCGCGCAGTCGACAACCGAGCGAATACGCTCTTCGTTGCCAATATTGCCGGGGTTGATACGCAGACAGTCAACGCCGTACTCCGCGACTTTCAGCGCGATACGGTAGTCAAAGTGGATGTCGGCGACGAGCGGGACATTCACCTGCTGTTTGATAAGCTTAAAAGCTTCCGCCGCGTCCATGGTTGGTACGGAAACGCGGACGATATCGACGCCAACACGTTCCAGCGCTCTGATTTGGTTGACGGTTGCTTCAACGTCGGTGGTTCGGGTGTTGGTCATGGATTGCACCGCAATCGGCGCACCATCACCAACAGGCACCTTGCCGACGTAAATTCGTGTTGATTTTCGACGGGTTATGGGTGCAGCGTTATGCATTACTTCATCTCCAACATTGCAGTCTTACCTGAACAACACGTTATTCTGCGGTCAGCGTCAGGCGTGCAACCTGATTGCTGCGCACAAAGCGGCTTAAATCAACCGGCTTGCCTTGAAATTGAATCTGTACCGCAGCAGGTGCACCGATTTTCAGTTTATAGGGTGACTGACCATCCAGATTCAGTGTGCCACCATTACGCTGCATGCCGCTGAACAGTTTTTTACCGCTGGCATCGGTGACTTCCAGCCAGCAATCGGCCGTGAACGTCATCACTAATGCATGAGCAGCAGGGGCTGGATTGGTTTCCGCTACCGTACCCGCAGCGGGAGCTACAGCTCCGGCACCTAACAATGCATTACCCGCAGGCTGTGCAGCGTTCGCGTGTGAAGGTGATTGGCTGGAAGGTGCAGCAGACGGTATAGAGGCAGAAGAAGGCGTTGACGGTGTCTCTGATCCAGTGGCTGAAAGGTCGACGGGTGTAGAAACCGGTGCCATAGAAGAATCCGGCGTCGCCGTTTCCTGCGGTGCGCTGTTGTCCATTAGCGGAACGGACTGCCCTTCCGTTTGCGCCTGCATCGAACTGGCGTGATCCACCATGCTGTTGATTTCCGCCTGCTGAGCCTGATGGTTTTGCCACCACCATGCGCCCGTTAGCCCCAAAACAACCAGCACGACCAGCCAGGTGATTGTCATCAACCAGCCATCACGCTTTTTGCGGCTTTTTTTCAGCGAAAAACTCTGCATCGGCGAAACAGAGATCGTTTTAGGTATGGCCTGTTTATCCACAGAGGGAAGCAGTTCATCTTCGGGTAAATGAACCAGCTTGGCATAAGAACGGATATAGCCGCGCAGAAAAGTCGGCGCTAAATCGGCAGGCGTCGTACCGTCTTCAATATCGCGAACGGTGGTGATTTTAAGGCACAAACGCTCAGCAATAGTTTGCTGAGTTAGCCCAAGGCGTTCACGCGCCTCACGCAGACGTTCGCCGGGTAGTTTTGCTTCTGTTGTATCTTGGGTGGCTTCAGTATTCATTAGCTAAGAAATGCTGGTACTGTTTAGATTGTGGAAAACTTCGCGCCAGCACGTTGCCATAACGTTCTTTATCGCCATCATGGCCCGCTAACGCGGCGAAACGAATCTGTAACCATAAGCTTTCGGCACTGGCCGGAAGACTATGCTGATAAACATCAAGCAGCAGCCGCGCTTGCTCATTTTTCCCGGCAGCAAACTGTTTGTTTGCTTCCGCCAGCAAGGCACTGCCTTTCGTCGGGTCATACTTCAGCGCTCGACTTAATAAATTGCGCGCATCTTCAGCCTGTCCGGCATTGAAAAAGCAGTATCCCGCATTTTCCAACGCATCAGCAACCTGACTGTAATCAGGAAGTTGTGCAGCCGCACTAAACTGTCGCTGAGCCGCTACATACTGCCCTAAACTACACAGAAACGCACCGTAATTATTCATGACGCTGCCATTTTCCGGCGCCATGTTTAACACATGTTGATAACGCTGTTCAGCCAGACGATTTTCACCTATCCGCTGCTCGTAAAGCGCCATCCCCAATTGTGTTCGATAATCCTGCGGAGCAATCGCAACCGCCTTCTCAAGATTCTGCCGAGCCGCATCCAGATTATTGTGCGCCAGGTAGGTCAACCCTAACTGCAAGCGGGTTTGGGCAACCGCTGGATTGGTCGTCTCCTGAGACGATTTCACACACCCCACCAGCAACAGCACCGCAAACAGGCCACTCAGCCAATACGTTCCCTGTGATAAAGACACTCTCTGCCATAAAGAAAGTCTCTGTGATAGTGGCTTTGCCATCCCTGCTCCCTCGCCTTGTCGTCTTTGCCAGACATCCTGACCAGCGAGGTTACCTGAATATGAACAGAGTGGCAGCCGGACCTAACAACAACGCGGCACGCCTCGCAATTTGCTCACTTTTGCCCTGCAAATTACCTCAGCGGACGACGTCGGGTTAGCGCTTCACGTTAACCCGCGCCCATTTGTTATCAGACCGCCTTCACCGCGATAGGTTCACCGGCCATTTTCTTCTTCAGCGTACGTTTGGTTCTGTCTACGACTTCACCCGCCAGCTGACCGCAGGCGGCATCGATATCATCCCCACGGGTTTTACGTACGATCGTCGTGAAGCCATACTCCATCAGTACCTTGGAGAAACGGTCAACGCGGCTGTTTGAGCTGCGGCCATAAGGCGCGCCCGGGAACGGGTTCCACGGAATCAGGTTGATCTTGCACGGCGTATCTTTCAGGCATTCAGCCAGTTGATGCGCGTGTTCGGTGCCGTCATTGATATGATCCAGCATCACATACTCAACGGTAACACGTCCCTGATTCGCATTGGATTTCTCCAGATAGCGGCGCACCGCGCTCAGAAACGTCTCGATATTGTACTTTTTGTTGATCGGCATGATTTCGTTGCGGATGTCGTCGGTCGGCGCATGCAGAGAAATCGCCAGCGCAACATCGATCATATCTCCCAGTTTATCCAACGCAGGCACCACGCCTGACGTGGACAGCGTCACACGGCGCTTGGATAAACCAAAGCCGAAGTCATCCAACATGATTTCCATCGCCGGCACGACGTTAGTCAGATTCAGCAGCGGTTCGCCCATGCCCATCATCACGACGTTGGTGATGGGGCGCTGACCGGTAACTTTAAACGCACCGATAATCTTCGCCGCACGCCACACCTGACCGATGATTTCCGATACGCGCAGGTTACGGTTAAAGCCCTGCTGCGCCGTTGAACAGAATTTGCATTCCAGCGCACAACCTACCTGAGATGACACACACAGCGTAGCGCGATCTTCTTCTGGAATATAAACCGTTTCAACCCGTTGACCGCCCACCAGAATCGCCCACTTGATGGTGCCATCGGAAGAGCGCTGTTCGTCCACCACTTCAGGGGCGCGAATTTCAGCGATCTCCTGCAATTTGCTGCGGAAGACTTTGTTAATATCCGTCATCTGGTTGAAGTCATCACAGCAGTAGTGATAAATCCACTTCATGACCTGATCGGCGCGGAACGGTTTCTCTCCCATCGACATGAAGAGGTCACGCATTTGCTGGCGGTTAAGATCCAACAGGTTAATTTTTTCCGCACTGGCTTTGACGGATTGAGAGGCATCAGCAGACGCCGGAGAGAATTCGGACACGGTTTGCTCGGATACGGTAGTGTTAGATGCGGTAGTGTGAGATGCCGTCGTTTCAGACACGACGGTTTCAGACGCGATTTGCTTAGACATTGTCAATCCTGGCCTCGTTATTACACGTTATGGCGCTAAAAAGAAGGTTGAATTCGATGGTTATGACCAAAGAAACGCCCCGGATAAGTGCAGGCTCATCCGGGGCGCAGCATTGTACAAAGTTTAAAACAGGTAAGCTACCATCACCGCTTTTTTTCTGTGTCATTACGTCGACACGGCGCACTAACGCAACGAAAAAGAAGCAACATCACACGCGCTAACCTGTTTATCACGCGCAAGATTACGCGCGCGCGCAGATTTCGTCATCGCTGAAGAAATAAGCGATTTCACGCTGAGCGGATTCGATAGAATCAGAACCGTGTACCGCGTTCGCCGTGAAGCTGTCCGCGTAATCAGCACGCAGCGTTCCCGCCAGTGCGTTTGCTGGGTTAGTGGCACCCATGATGTCACGGTTACGTTGGACAGCGTTTTCACTTTCCAGCACCTGCACCATGATCGGGCCAGACATCATGAATTCGACCAGGCCATCAAAGAACGGCTTGCCTTTATGCTCAGCGTAGAAACCTTCCGCTTGCTCACGGCTCAGACGCAGCATTTTAGCCGCAACAATGGTAAAACCTGCGCTTTCAAAGCGTGCGTAAATCGCACCGATGGCATTTTTAGCAACCGCATTAGGTTTTACGATGGAGAAGGTACGTTCTATCGTCATATTGACCTCATTAACTAAACTGTCAGATTACAGCCGGATTATAAGAATTGTATACCCAGCCAGTGAAAGTGGCGCAAATTATAGGTGCAGAGACCGTTGTTGCCTACCAAGGAAATAACATTTTATTAAAAAAATATTACCTCTCGTTTTCCCTTCATTAACGATTACGCATCGTACGTTTTCGTTTCCTACCGCCCCCGTACTGAATGTAACAAATCATCGGCGATCACAGTTCTGAAGGTTACTTGTAACGTTATAGGTTATTTGTTTTTAAAACAATAAGATAACTGGAATTTCTTTGTCATTCACTGCTAGCCTGCTGCTGTACCCACCATAATGGCCAGTAAGAGGGCTGATAATGAAAAGAGCGGTCAATGCATTGCAAAATTTCGGCAAGTCCCTATATGGGCCGGTGCTGATACTCCCGATTGTCGGGTTATTCATCGCATTTGGGAATGTGTTCGGTAACGGCAATTTAGCGGGCTATGTCCCTTTACTTAACCATCCTTTGATTCAGGATTTTGGTCAACTGGTTTCCAAATCTGCCGTAGCGATTCTGGCTAATTTAGCGCTGGTGTTCGCCGTCGGGATCCCCATCGGACTGGCGAAACGCGATAAGGGCTACGCTGCGCTGATTGGTCTGGTGATGTTTATCATCTTCATTAATGCCATGAACATCACGCTGCAATTACAGGGCAAACTCGTACCAGCCGCAGAAATGCGCGCCGCTGGGCAAGGTATGGTACTGGGCGTTCAGGTGCTGGAAATGGGTGTTTTCGCCGGTATCCTGATCGGCGGATTCGCAGGTTATCTGTATAACCGCTATTCCAGTAAACAGTTTAACGGTGTCATGGCGATCTATTCCGGCCACTGCTTCGTCGCCATTCTGGTTATTCCGCTGGCGATTGCGCTGGGCTTTGCGATGAGCACCCTGTGGCCGTTTGCTCAGCACGGCATTACCTGGCTCGCCTTCGCTATCAAAGGTGCGGGCCCTGTTGGCATCGCGATATATGGCTTTCTGGAACGCGTGCTGATCCCTACCGGGCTGCATCATCTGGTCTATACCCCGTTCCTGTACACCGAACTGGGCGGAACCGCAGAAGTGTGCGGCAAGCTGTATCAGGGCGCACGTAACATCTATTTTGCTGAAATGGCCTGTCAGGACGTCAAACAGCTAAGTTCCACCGTAGTCTGGGATGCACGCGGCATCAGTAAAATGTTTGGTCTAACGGCCGCTGCGCTGGCGATGTACGTGACAGCTAAGCCAGAAAAACGGCTGGCCGCCAAAGCCATTCTGATTCCGGCTGCATTTACTTCTTTCTTACTGGGCGTCACCGAGCCGCTGGAGTTCTCGTTCTTGTTCGTCGCCCCGATGCTGTTTGCCGTCCACGCCGTACTGACCGGCATAGGGATGATGCTGTTCTCCATCATGGGCGTGCATGCGATTGGTGCCAACGGCGTCATCGACTTCCTGCTTTATAACCTGCCGCTGGGCATCGAGAAATCCAACTGGCCGATGTATATCGCGGTCGGGCTGACGATGTCGGTGATTTACTTCTTCGTCTTCCGCTTCCTGATTCTGTATTTCGACATGCCAACCCCCGGGCGTGAAACCGATGAGGAAGAGACGCGACTGTATTCCAAAACCGAATATCAGGCCAAGGCCGAGAATCCGGCAAAAACGCAAGAGCCAGTGAAAGGTGATGCCCAGCTTGTGGGTGCCACCATCATCGCCGGGCTGGGTGGCAAACCCAATATCGAGGTGGTGGACAACTGCTACACCCGCCTGCGGGTCACGCTCATCGACCCGGATTTGGTAGACGAACAACAGCTTAAGAACACCGGTGCGAAAGCCGTTATCCGACAGGGTAACAACGTACAGGTGGTTTACGGACTTCACGTCAAAACGATACGCGAAGCAGTTGAAAACGCGCTTTAACAGGAGACTGACCATGACGAAACCCCCATTCATTCTGACCATTGCCGGCGGCGGCAGCACCTATACCCCAGGCATCGTAAAGAGTCTGATGGTACGTCTCGCGGATTTCCCGCTGGCAGAGATTCGTTTGTATGACATCGACGGCCCGCGACAGGACATCATTGCACCGGTGGTGGAAAAAGTGATTCGCGACCACAGTGACAGCATCGTCTTTACCGTCACAACCGACGCAGAAACCGCGTTTAGCGGCGCCCACTTTGTCTTTGCCCAGATGCGCGTCGGCCAGTACAAGATGCGCGAACAGGACGAGAAAATCCCACTACGTCACGGCGTCGTCGGGCAGGAAACCTGTGGCCCCGGCGGACTGGCCTACGGCCTGCGTACCATTCTGCCGATGGCTGAGCTGATCGATCTGGTTGAGCGCTATGCGCATAAAGAGGCGTGGATCGTCAATTACTCCAACCCCGCCGCGATTGTTGCCGAAGGCGTGCGCCGCCTGCGTCCTAACGCCCGCGTGCTGAATATCTGCGACATGCCGGTTGCCGCGATGCGTAACATCGCTGCCGTGCTGGGCGTCGATCGTCACGACATCACGGTGGACTATTTTGGGCTGAATCACTTTGGCTGGTTTACCCGCGTGCTGGTCGACGGCGTCGATCGTATGCCAGAGCTGCGCGAGCACATCGCCCGCTACGGCCTGTTGACCGCCGATGCCGCCGATACCGATCCGCAGCACGCCGATCCGTCGTGGGTGAAAACCTGGCGCAACATCAAACCCGTCATGGATCATTTCCCAGAGTTCGTGCCGAATCCGTATTTGCAGTACTACCTGATGCCGAATCAGATCGTGGAGCATCAGGATCCTGACTATACGCGCGCCAATGAAGTGATGGACGGGCGTGAGAAGAAGCTGTTTGCAGCCGCCGCCAGCTACAAGGAAACGGGGATTCTGTCCGATGCGTTCCACGTTGGCGTGCACGGCTCGTTCATCGTTGATGTCGCCTGTTCACTTGCGTTCGATCTGCGCCAGCGTCATCTGGTGATCGTCGAGAATAAAGGTGCCATCGCCAATCTGCCTTACGATGCGATGGTGGAAGTGCCCGCTTATATCACCGCGCAAGGTCCAGAACCGGTGCGGATGGGGAATGTCCCGCAGTTCCATCGTGCCTTGCTGGAACAGCAGTTGGCGTCTGAACAGCTGCTGGTGGAAGCCACGCTGGAAGGCAGCTACGAGAAGGCCTTGCAGGCATTTACTCTGAACCGAACCGTGCCGACAATGCAGCACGCCAAAGCCATTCTTGACGAGATGATTGAAGCCAATCAGGATTACTGGCCGCAATTAAAACAAGCATATAGAGACGGTATCGCCCAATAATCTGCGACTTGTCGGATGAGGGAAAATCGCTGACAATGAATCTATCATTGCACATCAATGATAGATTCGGGGTCGAATTCGTCGGCCCCAAAGTGGAGGATCTATGTCAGCATCGTCTTCTGATTTGCCCGTTTCTCATGAGCGGTTTGTTTCCGCAGACTGGCTTGCCAGCCACCTGAATGACAGCAGCATCACGCTCATCGATGCCCGGATGCTACCGCCGGGCAACAGCACCCGTGATATTCATGCCGAATACCGCGCCGGTCATCTGCCTGGCGCGGTTTTTTTTGATATTGAAACGCTGTCCGATCACAGCACCGATTTGCCACATATGATGCCGACTCGCGAAGACTTCGCACGCGCGATGGGCGAATTGGGGATCGATAACCAGCAGCATCTGGTGATTTACGACGAAGGCAATCTCTTCTCCGCACCGCGTGCGTGGTGGATGCTGCACACCTTCGGTGCGACATCACTTTCGATCCTGAGCGGCGGTCTGGCGGGCTGGACAGCACAGAATTTGCCATTGGAACAGGGTGATGTAACACCTAAACCGACCACATTCCACGCCACGCTGGATGAAAACGCTATTCGCTCACGCGATGAGGTGCTTTCCATCAGCCGGGATAAATCAGAACAGATTGTCGATGCCCGCCCCGCTCCCCGTTTTAACGCCGAAGTGGACGAACCGCGTCCCGGCCTGCATCGCGGCCGCATTCCCGGTAGCCTGAACGTACCGTGGACTGATTTGGTAAGTAACGGTGCGCTGAAACCTAATGCCGAACTGGCGACCATTCTGCATAAACACGGGGTTGATTTTACTCGTCCCATCGTCGCCAGCTGCGGTTCCGGCGTAACGGCCTCTGTCGTCGTGCTGGCGCTGACGCAGTTAAATGTCCCGAATGTGACGCTGTACGACGGATCGTGGAGCGATTGGGGGAGCCGCGATGATGTCCCAATTGAGCGTGATTAGTTCCGTTCGGTCTTTTATTGCCGTCAATCAGGGGTAGCAGGTGGATAATCGGCTGGCGTCTTTAATGCAGCACGGTCAGGTGCTGACGCGCGCGGAATACCGCGTGCTGGCTTTTATCGCCGACCATTCATCGCTGATAGGCAAAATCACGGTGCGGGAGCTGGCACAGAAGACCTATGTTTCCACGGCGACTATCATGCGGCTGTGCCAAAAAATCGGCTTTAGCGGCTACAGTGAATTCATTTATCACTGCAAAACATTGCTCACGGAGCATCCGCGTCTGGCTCCCTCGCCTGTTGTTACGCCCAATGACACTTCGCTTCCCGATGCTTTCCAGCATTTTGTCGACAATTATCAGCGCACGTTTGCCTACATTACCCATCAGGATAGAGCCGCTTTCAGCGCTATCCTGCGACAGGAAAGCCATTTTTTCCTGTACGGCGCGGGGTTTTCCCATCTGTTTGCTGAATATTTGGCGAAGAAACTACAGGTGCTGGGGAAAGATGCCTTCTCCTCCGGATTAGGCGACAGCCGAGGCATTTTTCTCAATAATGCGCCGAAGTATCAGGTGTTTATCGCCATCTCCCGCAGTGGGGAAACCGAGCAGGTGTTGGATAAGGCGCGTATCGCCAAAAACATTGGCATGAAGGTAATTGCATTTACCCGTGCGTCGTTGAATTCATTAGGCGAGTTAGCCGATTTGCACTTCCGGCTCTACGATGATGCGGTTCACTATGCGGCGGAGGCCGGTGAGATTAGCTCATTTGAATCGAATCTGGTGATGTTGATCGATCTACTGCTATTGCAGGCAACAGCGGAAAAATCGTAATCCGCCGTTGCCTTCATAAAACTTATACCCTAAATAATTCAAGTTGCGTGAAGGCGGCAACCGCATGAATCCCCAGGAGCTTACTCAGGTAAGTGACTGGGGTGAGTAAGGGCGGCCAACGCACAAGCAGCTTGAAGTATGACGGGTATCAGGCGTTGCCGCTTCCCTTAAACTCCCTCAGGAAACTCCCCCATTTACGCTCGTAGAACGGCGTGGTGTGCTTAATCATATAATGACTGATACCCGATTCGCCGTCCTTCACCAGACACAGGTCGACAGGACGCTCGTCCGGTAAAGTGTCGCTGGCGACGCTACCCGCTTCACGGATGATGACTTCCTCGTCCTGATCGGCATCAATCCCAATCAGCAGGTGCGGCTGCTCTTCGCCCGGTTCCTGAATCTGCGCCAAAAACGCCCGTTTTACATGACGATGTTTGGTAAACAGCTGCGTTAGAGAATCAATCATCTGTGCTGGCATCTCGGCTGGCTGGCTCAGTATGACCTGCATCTCTTCTTCAACAACGCGTTGCTGAACAAAGCCGTTACCTTCACCAGACAGAATATGTTCAATTTCCTGCGGTAAAAACTCTTTGCCATACGGCAGCTTAGGGTTGAGGAACAGCGTGACGCCCTGCGTCATTTCAAACAGCGAACGCGTCGGCAGAGCCAGAAAAGCGGCTTCTTCCTCAATCACGCTCTGCAATGCTTCCAGAGAAGAGAAGAAAGGAATGGCGGATGAACCATCGTCTTTTTCCCAGTGCTGAATGTTCACATTACTGCCCGCATGCAATACCACCTCACCGGATTCATCCCCGTCATCGGTACTGCCCAGCACAAACACCGTGGCTTCCATCAGTTCACTGAAAAATTCAGGACGATGCGCTGGCTCTGTTGCAGCCAGAATCAGCACTTCTTCCAGTTTATTACGTGGCGAAAACTCCATACTTTCCTCAACATGATTACGTTAAAAACCGACGCTTTAAGACCTGAACCGACTACTTGGCGTTGCTCAGCAGGAGATTCGCCAGCGTGCGTACGCCGAGTCCCGTTGCGCCCGTCGCCCACTGATCTACCGCGCCTTTACGGTACGTCGCGGAACAGTCAATGTGCAGCCAGCCTTGCTGGTAATTTTTCACAAAGTGCGACAGGAAAGCCGCTGCCGTGCTGGCTCCGGCGGTGTGTGCACCACTGGCAATGTTGTTCAGATCCGCAAAGCTGGACGGCAGATGGCTGCGGTGGAATTCTTCCAGCGGCAAGCGCCAGAACGGCTCGTTTTCTTCTGTCGCGCTTTCCTGCAATGCCGCCACCAGCTCATCATCGAAGCTGAACAGCGCGTGATAGTCGTTACCCAGCGCCATTTTTGCCGCACCCGTCAGCGTTGCGCAGTCGATAATCCACTGTGGATTTTGCTCGGAGGCATCGATCAGGCCATCCGCCAGCACCAGACGCCCTTCCGCATCGGTGTTCATGACTTCAACCGTTTTACCGTTGCGGTAGCGAATGATATCGCCCAGTCGGAATGCATTGCCGCTCACCATGTTGTCTGCACAGCACAGGTACAGCTTCACACGCTGTTGCAAACCGCGCGCCGCCGCCAGCGCGAGCGCGCCCGTCAGCGTGGCTGCACCCCCCATGTCCGATTTCATGGAATCCATGGAACTGCTGGGTTTCAGGCTGTAGCCGCCGGTATCAAACGTAATGCCTTTACCTACCAGACAGGCGAAGACGGGCGCATCCGCGTTACCCGTCGGGTTATAGTCCAGCGCCAGCAGCACCGGTTGACGCTCAGAACCGCGCCCCACCGTGTGCAGGCCAGCATAATTCTGCTCACGTAGATCTTCACCTTTGGTGATGCGGTAGCTAACGGCATCACAGGCAACGTCACACAGCAGGTCGACTGCGCGGGTCGCCAGTTGCTCTGGCCCCAGCTCTTCAGCAGGCAGGTTGATGGTGTCACGCACCCAGTCCACGATCTTCAGGCGATCGTTCAGCTCTTTCTTGTCAGCGTCGTTCAGTTCCGCCCATTCAACCGTTCTTTGCCCTTTCGGCCCGCGATACCCCTGCCAGAATGCCCAGCTGTTTGCCAGATCCCAGCCTTCACCGGCTAACTGAACGTGTTTAATTCCCTGCCCATCAATTTTGCGGGCAGCACGTTGGATCACCGCCTGTGCAGCTTTGCCATTCAGGGACGCCCCTACATGAATGGTAAAACCCTGCTCATTCACACTCAGCGTCGCTTTTTCTCCCCAGCGCGCGTCAGCAGGTTGAGTGGAGAGTGAAATCAGCATGGTATTGTTCGTCATAGTGCTTCTCCGATAATAAGTATTCCTGCCACGTTTCATGTTTGCAGGTGATGTTCATATTTACAGACGTTCTGCTTCTCAATACGTGTTTATAAACGCTCTCGCTTATAAATACTCGGTTTGCAGATAAATAAACGGTGCATCATGACATGCAAATGTTACGAATTTTGGCTCGAGAATAAAACGGGCCACCCAAGGCAGCCCCGTCATTGTGCTATTCAGCTTCATCTAACCAGACCAGCAGGATCGCTTCCAGAATTTTTTCATTAGAGGCATCAGGCCGATCGTCAAACTCATCCAACTCGCAGATCCACTGGTGCATATCCGTGAAACGGACGGTTTTCGGATCGAGATCGGGAAACTGGTCGTAAAGCGCTTCGCCGATAGCCCGGCTGTCTGTCCATTTTAATCCCATAACGGTTGCTCCCTATGCAGATTAATGCTCGCGCGCGTGGTTGATCGTATAGCGCGGGATCTCGACGACCAGGTCGTCGCCGGCGATACGCGCCTGACAGCCCAGACGACTTTCCGGCTCCAGCCCCCAGGCCTTATCCAGCATGTCGTCTTCTTCTTCTGTACTTTCTGCCAGCGAGTCGAAGCCTTCGCGCACGATGCAGTGGCAGGTGGTGCAGGCACAGGATTTCTCGCAGGCGTGCTCAACGTCAATACCGTTACGCAGGGCGACTTCCAAAATGCTTTCACCGCGTTCCGCTTCCAAAACCGCCCCTTCAGGACACAGATCCTGATGCGGTAAAAAGACTATCTTAGGCATGTTACACCTCATCCACAGAATGGCCTGCCAGCGCGCGACGGATAGAGGCATCCATGCGACGGGCGGCGAATTCCTGGGTTTGTTGATCGACTGTTTTAATCGCGGCTTCTATCGCCACGGGATCGCTTCCCTGCATCATCGTATGCAGATGTTCGGATGCCGCGACAATGATGCCTTTTTCGTCATTGCTCAATAACTCGGCGTCAGCCACCAGCGCGCTTTGCAAGCTTTCCAGCACGCGTGCCGCTTCCACTTTTTGCTCTGCCAGACGACGCGCCCCGACATCTTCCTTCGCATTCAGCATCGAATCGGTGATCATCGTGGCGATTTCCGTATCGCTCAAACCGTATGACGGTTTCACCTGAATAGATGCCTCGACGCCCGTCGATTTCTCCATCGCTGTGACGCTCAGCAGGCCATCCGCATCAACCTGAAAGGTCACGCGAATGTGTGCCCCACCGGCAGGCAGCGGCGGCAAGCCGCGCAGTGAGAAGCGCGCAAGCGAGCGGCAATCCGCCACCATTTCGCGCTCACCCTGCAAGACGTGGATCATCATGCCGCTCTGGCCGTCTTTGAAGGTGGTGAACTCCTGTGCTCGGGCAACCGGGATCGTGGTATTGCGCGGAATGATTTTTTCCACCAGCCCGCCCATCGTCTCCAGCCCCAGCGACAAGGGGATCACATCCAGCAGCAGCATTTCACTGTCTGGCTTGTTGCCCACCAGAATATCCGCCTGGATCGCCGCGCCGATAGCGACAACCTTGTCTGGATCGATCGACGTCAGCGGTGTACGACCAAAAAACGTTCCGACTTGTTCGCGCACCAGTGGAACGCGCGTCGATCCACCCACCATCACAACTTCCAGCACGTCTTCTGGCGTCAGTCCCGCGTCTTTCAGCGTGCGACGGCACGACAGCAGCGTACGTTTCACCAGCGCAGCAATCAGCGAATCAAACTGCTCACGGGTGATCTCACTCTGCCAGCCTGCAACATCCACACGCACCGACTCGGCGCTGCTGAGTGCAACTTTAGCCTTCACCGCCGCGTGGCGAAAAGCATGATCTAACTGACGATCGTCACGATCGTGAATGCCCGCCTGCTCACGCAGCCACTCCGCCAGCAGATGATCGAAATCATCACCGCCCAGCGCAGAATCACCGCCCGTTGCCAGCACCTCAAAAACGCCGCGGCTCAGGCGCAGAATGGAAATATCAAAGGTACCACCGCCCAGATCGTAAATGGCGATCACGCCCTCTTTACCGGAATCCAGCCCGTAGGCAATCGCGGCCGCGGTTGGTTCATTGAGCAGGCGCAAGACGTGCAGCCCGGCAAGACGCGCCGCGTCTTTGGTGCCCTGACGCTGTGCATCATCGAAATAGGCGGGAACGGTAATCACCACACCATCCGGCACGCCGCCTAACGCCGCTTCCGCACGCGCAGCCAGCGCGGACAAAATATCCGCCGAGACTTGTACAGGATTGAGATTGCCAGCCGAGGTCTGAATCAGCGGCAGGCCGTTATCGCTGGCATGAAAGCGATACGGTAAATGCGGATAGCGCTGCTGAATATCGTCCAGAGAACGCCCCATCAGGCGTTTGACTGAGCTGACGGTATTTTCCAGATCGTGGGCAGCATTGTCGCGTGCATCCCAGCCGACGCTGTGACCATCGTGACGATAGTGAACAACCGAGGGCAGCAGGTCGCGCCCATCGCTATCCGCTAGCGTCTGAGCTTCACCGCTGCGTACGGTGGCAACAAGAGAATGGGTGGTGCCTAAATCAATACCGACAGCCAGACGACGCTGGTGCGGTGCGGCGCTAAGGCCAGGCTCACTAATTTGTAATAAGGCCATATTGAGCTTCCATCAATTGGCTGGCGAAAAAAACCGTATGGCAATCACCATCGGGTTACCCGCCGGATTAACCAGTTATCTGTCCAGCAATTGTTCTTCGAGTTCTTCAACCTGTTGCTGGAGCTTGTCTAAAAAGCGTAGCTTGCGCACGGTATCTGCGGCGTCTGTCCACGTCTCATTACCGAGTTCATCACGCATATGCGAACGGCGCTTAACGATCGTTGCCTGCAACCGCGCGGCGAAGGCCGTCAGCGCCTCATCGGCATCCGATCGCTGCGAGATCGCGTCCAGCTCTTCGCGCAGTTCCAGCTGTTCCATCAGGAATGCAGTGTCCTTCATCGTGTGCTGTTCGTTGTTCACATCAAAACCGTGCAGCGACAGCATATACTCTGCGCGTCTCAGCGGATGCTTGAGCGCCTGATAGGCGTTATTGATCGTCGCCGCCTGCTGCACCGCCAGCATGCGCTCACGCTCTGGGCTGGCAGCATAACGGTCAGGATGGAACTGCCGTTGCAAATCCTGAAAACGGGATGCAAGCAGGCCGCCATCCACATCATAGCGAATCGGCAGCCCGAATAACGTAAAGTAATCCATAGTGGTACTCTGGGAGTTCTGGGTAGCAACACATGCCATTAACCGATTGCACGCTCACTACCCAAGAGAGGTCAGACGTTGAAACTTTCGCCGCAACCACATTCGCCGGAAATGTTCGGATTATTGAACTTAAAGCCTTCGTTCAGCCCTTCTTTGACGAAATCCAACTCGGTTCCGTCAAGATAGACCAGACTTTTGCCGTCCACGATGACCTTTACGCCTTTGTCTTCAAAGACCGTGTCACCGTCGTTCAAATCATCAACAAACTCCAGCACATACGCCATACCGGAACAGCCGGATGTCCGTACGCCAAGACGCAGCCCAAGGCCTTTGCCCCGGTTTGCGATGAAAGCGTTCACGCGTTGTGCCGCACTTTCGCTCAGAGAAATCGACATACTGTTACCTCGATCGTTCGCCACCTCGACGAGAACAGGCACCGCAAGAAGCGGTGCCCCGCCGAGTTCAGCCGCAGAGATTACTGCGCGTCGCGTTTACTTTTGTAATCCGCAATCGCTGCCTTGATAGCGTCTTCCGCCAGAATGGAGCAGTGAATCTTCACTGGCGGTAGCTCAAGCTCTTCGGCAATCTGCGTGTTCTTAATCGCTTCAGCTTCATTCAGCGATTTGCCTTTTACCCACTCTGTGACCAGCGAGCTGGAGGCAATGGCAGAACCACAACCGTACGTTTTGAAGCGGGCATCTTCGATGATACCCTCATTGTTGACTTTTATCTGCAACTTCATCACATCGCCGCACGCTGGCGCGCCGACCATGCCGCTGCCGATAGAAGGATCGGCGTTATCAAATGAACCCACGTTGCGTGGGTTTTCATAGTGATCAATTACTTTTTCGCTGTAAGCCATGATAGTCGTCCCCGAACTGGTGAATTAATGATGCGCCCACTCGATGCTGCTGATATCCACGCCCTGTTTGAACATTTCCCACAGCGGAGAAAGATCGCGCAGACGACCGATGGATTTACGTACCAGCTCGATGGTGTAGTCGATCTCTTCTTCGGTGGTAAAACGCCCCAGCGAGAAACGGATCGAGCTATGTGCCAGCTCATCATTCATGCCCAGCGCACGTAACACGTAGGAGGGCTCCAGACTGGCCGACGTACAGGCAGAACCGGACGATACCGCCAGATCCTTGAGCGCCATAATCAGCGATTCACCTTCAACATAGTTGAAGCTGACGTTCAGGATCGTGGACACGCCCTGCTCGATATCACCATTCAGGTAGACTTCTTCAATATCATTAATACCGTTCCACAGACGGTCGCGCAGCGCACGCAGGCGATCCATTTCTGCGGTCATCTCTTCTTTCGCAATGCGGTAGGCTTCACCCATGCCGACAATCTGGTGCACAGGCAAGGTGCCAGAACGCATGCCGCGCTCATGGCCGCCGCCGTGCATCTGCGCTTCGAGACGAATACGGGGTTTACGACGAACATACAGTGCTCCGATCCCTTTCGGCCCATAGATTTTATGGCCGGAGAAAGACATCAGATCCACTTTTAACTGGTTCAGATCGATAGGCAGTTTGCCTACGCTCTGTGTGGCATCAACATGGAACACGATACCGCGGCTACGGCACATGTCACCGATAGCGGCAATATCCTGCACAACGCCGATTTCATTATTGACGTGCATGATGGAAACCAGAATGGTGTCCTCACGCATTGCGGCTTCGAGTTCAGCCAGATCGATAATGCCATTACGCTGCGGGGCCAGATAAGTCACCTCGAAGCCTTCGCGTTCAAGCTGACGACAGGTATCCAGCACGGCTTTGTGCTCGGTCTTGCTGGTGATGATGTGCTTACCCTTCTTCTGATAGAAGTTGGCAACACCTTTAATCGCGAGGTTATCGGCTTCGGTCGCGCCTGACGTGAAGACGATCTCACGTGGGTCGGCACCAACCAGTTCAGCAATTTGGTTACGGGCGATATCAACCGCCTCTTCCGCTTGCCAGCCAAAACGGTGGGAACGGGAAGCCGGGTTACCGAACGTACCGTCCAACGTCAAACACTGCATCATTTTCTCAGCGACGCGCGGGTCAACCGGCGTGGTGGCTGAGTAGTCGAGATAGATAGGTAACTTCATTGCTCATAAACTCCGTACATCACTTCAAAACGTACAATGCGTTTTGTTTTATTGACAGGTTGTTTATACCCGCAACCTCTCGGGCCAATGCAAAAAATCTGGCGATGTTATCGTGGAACAATTTGTCGTCAGAACACATTATCGTCAGAACACGCCGTGACAGTCGGACTAACGCCAACACCACATTGAGTAATGTGGTCAGGATTATGCGGCTATCAGAAAGGCAAAACGTGACGAGTAAAGGTTACTCGTCACGTTGAAGGTGTATCAGGCGCGCAGGTTAACGTTGATCGTTTCCTGGATACGTCCGTTAGCAGTGCGGCGCGTGTCAGCATCCTGACGATCCGCCACATCCAGCACTTCCTTATTATTCACCAGCTCATCCAGCGTGATGTTATTCAGGAAGTCGGTAATACGGTCGCTCAGATCGCGCCACAGCGTGTGCGTCAGGCAGCGATCGCCACCCTGGCAGCCTTCGCGGCCTTGGCAACGCGTTGCATCAACAGATTCATCGACGGCCGAAATGACCATACCAACAGCGATTTCATTCGCGTTTTTACCCAGCAGGTAACCGCCGCCCGGGCCACGAACGCTGGCAACCAGTCCGTTTTTACGCAGACGCGAAAACAGCTGCTCCAGGTAAGACAGTGAAATACCCTGGCGTTCAGAAATATCCGCCAACGGAACGGGTCCTTCCTGGGAGTGCAGAGCCACATCGAGCATGGCGGTAACGGCGTAACGGCCTTTGGATGTCAGTCTCATGATAGTGGTACCTGTAGATAAAACATGTATTATGAAAACATGTATTGGCAGAACATACCGCGAGTCTGACATTCCTGAGTGTTTTAGTCAACTATTTAACCAAGTAAAACACTCAAGTATTATTCGTCGTGTGTTTTCTGTACCGAACTCAGTATTCCACGCAGGATGTTAAGCTCCTGACTTTCAGGCCTGGCGCGGGTAAACAGACGACGCAGCTTGTTCATCACCTGCCCTTGATGTGCCGGCCGGATAAATCCGGTTTGCAGTAATGTCTGTTCAAGATGCTGATAAAACCGCTCCAGATCGTCGACCAGCGGGTACGGCGATTCTTCATGTTGCGGCTGTCCGGCCTGTAAACGATCCAAATGCGCGATGCGCACTTCATAAGCAATGATCTGCACCGCCATCGCCAGATTGAGCGAGCTGTATTCCGGGTTCGCGGGAATCGCTACGTGATAATGGCATTTCTGAAGCTCTTCATTCGTCAGCCCCACGCGTTCACGCCCAAACACCAGCGCTACCGGCGCGTGCTCTGCTTCCTGCGCGCTGCGAACGCCGCATTCACGCGGTTCCAACATCGGCCAGGGTAAGGTTCGGGAACGTGCGCTGGTGCCAACGACCAGACCACAGCCTTCGAGCGCCTGATCGAACGAATCCACAATAGTGGCATTGCCGATAACATCGCTGGCGCCTGCCGCCAACGCAATGGCCTGCGAATCAGGCTTCACCAATGGGTTGACCAAATACAGTTTACTTAACCCCATGGTTTTCATCGCCCTGGCCACTGATCCCATATTGCCAGTGTGCGACGTTTCAACCAGAACAATGCGAATATTGTCTAACATATGAACTCTGTTATGCGATAGATAGAAGGAAGTCGTGCGAAAAGGAAATCGGCATACCTTAACACAAACTTAGCTATTTTACTTTTCTACTGCTATACTCTGCGCCGCTTTCCGTTCTTTAACATTCCAGTGGACCGATACCATGCATCCGATGCTCAACATCGCTATACGCGCTGCGCGTAAAGCCGGTAATTTAATTGCCAAGAACTATGAAACGCCAGACGCCGTCGAAGCTAGCCAGAAAGGCAGCAACGATTTTGTGACCAACGTCGATCGGGATGCAGAACGTCTGATCGTTGAAGTCATCCGTAAGTCTTACCCACAGCACACCATTATTGGTGAAGAGTGTGGCGAGCTGGTTGGCGAAGATCCGGCAGTACAATGGGTTATCGATCCTCTGGATGGCACCACCAACTTCATCAAACGTTTACCTCACTTCGCTGTTTCTATCGCGGTCCGCATTAAAGGCCGTACCGAAGTTGCCGTTGTTTACGATCCTATGCGTAATGAACTGTTTACTGCGACCCGTGGTCAAGGTGCACAGCTGAACGGTTACCGCCTGCGCAGCAGCACTGCCCGCGATCTGGAAGGCACCGTACTGGCAACAGGCTTCCCCTTCAAATTAAAACAACACAGCAAAAGCTACATCAATGCCATCGGCGCACTGTTCACCCACTGTGCGGATTTCCGCCGTACGGGTTCTGCTGCACTGGATCTGGCCTATGTGGCCGCGGGTCGTGTTGACGGTTTCTTTGAAATCGGCCTGAAGCCATGGGATTTTGCCGGTGGCGAGCTGCTGGTACGTGAAGCTGGCGGGATCGTGACCGATTTCGTTGGCGGCCATAACTATCTGGCATCCGGCAATCTGGTTGCAGGTAACCCGCGTGTGGTGAAATCCATTCTGGGCACCATCCGTGAAGAACTGAGCGACGCGCTGAAACGCTAATTCTGCCCCACTCCGGCTCACCTCTGTAAAAACGAAATTGGGCCGGAGTTGTTATTTTTCTTTACATATGAATCCTGTATACGCATTGTTTATCATTATACGATAATAATTATCAAACTCATTACACTGATAACTTCATCACATTGATAAGTTGTGAATTAGGATCGCCACCATGTTAAGAAAATCAGTAAGATCACTCTTTCTGACCGCACTCCTCACCACCCCGCTTTTCAGCTACGCCACCCAATACCCTCTTACCGTCACCGATTTCGACGGAAGAAGTGTCACCATTAAACAAGAGCCACAGCGCATCATCCTGCAAGATGGGCGCGATATTATGACGATGGCATTGCTTGACCGCGATAACCCCTTTCAGCGTCTGGTCGCCTGGAACAATCTGGCGAAAAAACAGGACACCGCAACCTGGGATATGCTGAAAGGGAAATGGCCTCAGTCCGTTGGCATTCTGGATATGGGCTTCAGTGACAAAGGTAACGTCGATCTGGAAAGCGTGCTGTCAAAACAGCCGGATCTGATGATTGCCCAGCTGCGTGCCAAGGCAGCACTGAAGGAAAGCGGTGTGATCGACAAGCTCAGCGCGCTGAATATTCCGGTACTGTTCGTCGATTATGAAGTGAATCCGGCTAAAGATACCGCCCCCAGCATCGACCTGTTGGGTAAAGTGCTGAACCGGGAAGCCAATGCCAAAGCGTATACCGATTTCTATCGTCAACACTTCGATGCTATTCAGCAGAAAACCGCCGCAATCACCCCGAAACCCAGCGTCTTTATCGAAGCTATCGCCGGCAACTCCGACTCCTGCTGCTTCACTCACGGTCACAATGGCTGGGGCGGACTGATTGAAGCCGTCGGCGCGAAAAATATCGGTTCTGATTTGCTGCCGGGTGCATCAGGCTTTGTCTCGCTGGAAAAAATTATCAGCATGAAGCCCGATGCCTACATTATGACAGGCTCTAAACGTGGCAACAGCCAGGTCCTGCCGTTAGGCTATGGTGCCAGCGTAGAAGACGTTCGCAATCAGGCCGCTACGCTGCTAAATCGCACGGGTATCAGTCAGATTCCAGCGGTTCAGGCGAAACACGTTTACGGCGTTTACCACCATTTCTACAACCATCCCTACAACATTGTCGGTATGGAATATCTGGCCAAGGATATTTATCCTCAGGCCTTTACCAGCCTGAATCCTGACGATACGTATCGTTATATCATTCAGAATTTTACCTCGCTGCCTGACAGTGACTTTATCTTTGCCTGGAAACAAGGTGAGTAATTTTTAATGAGTACAACCACTGAACCGGGTATCCGCAATACTGCCGCGGATGCCAACACCATTATGGACAACTATCGCGGCATCATTCGACGCCGCGTGGGTGTGATGGCGATACTGCTGTTGATCATCATCGGCTCGTTGTTGTTGGATTTCACGATGGGGCCTTCAGGGCTGACGCTTGATGTGCTTTGGCAGACGCTGACCGATCCGGCCAGCGCCGATGCGGGTACGCGCGTGATCGTCTGGGATATTCGTCTGCCTTACGCGCTGATGGCTATCGTGGTCGGGCTGGCGCTTGGTCTGGCCGGTGCAGAAATGCAGACGATCCTGAACAACCCGTTGGCCAGCCCGTTTACGCTCGGCGTTTCTTCCGCCGCGGCGTTCGGTGCTGCGCTGGCTATCGTCCTCGGTATCGGTATCCCCGGTATTCCGGCTCAGTGGTTTATCTCCGCAAACGCCTTTATCTTTGCGCTGCTGGCAGCGTTGCTGCTTGATGGCATTACGCGCTGGACGCAGGTCGCTACCTCCGGTGTCGTGCTGTTCGGTATCGCGCTGGTGTTCACCTTCAACGCGCTGGTTTCCATGCTCCAGTTCATCGCCAACGAAGACACGCTGCAAGGCCTGGTGTTCTGGACGATGGGCAGCCTGGCCCGTGCCTCGTGGGAAAAACTGGGAATTTTGCTGTTGGTGCTCGTCATCGTGATGCCAATTTCACTGATGAGCTCATGGAAACTGACCGCGCTACGGTTGGGTGAAGATCGCGCCGTGAGTTTTGGCATTA
This sequence comes from Pectobacterium sp. CHL-2024, assembly GCF_044751765.1. Taxonomy (NCBI): domain Bacteria; kingdom Pseudomonadati; phylum Pseudomonadota; class Gammaproteobacteria; order Enterobacterales; family Pectobacteriaceae; genus Pectobacterium; species Pectobacterium sp. CHL-2024. Next base: position 344,045 of record NZ_JBIXKO010000002.1, read on the forward strand.
ACGTCCGCCGCCTGCGTTTGGCGACGCTGCTGCGCATCAGTATTTTATCCGCCATTTCCGTCGCGTTTGTCGGTCCAATCGGCTTTATCGGTCTGGTTGCTCCGCATATCGCACGCATGATTTTCGGTGAGGATCACCGCTTCTATCTGCCTGCCAGTGCGTTAACTGGCGCGCTGGTGCTGTCGATGGCGTCCGTTGCCTCGAAAAATCTCATCCCCGGCGTCATTATCCCGGTCGGGATCGTCACCTCACTGGTTGGCGTTCCCTTCTTCCTGAGTATTATCCTGCGCCACAGAGGAAACGTATGAACCAGCAAACCACTTCTGGATTACGCCTTTCCCACTTTCGCGCGGGTTATCCCAAGCGTCAGGTGATTCGCGATCTGTCCGTACCACAGCTGCCGCGCGGAAAAATTACCGTGCTGCTCGGCCCTAACGGCAGCGGTAAATCAACGCTGTTGCGTGCAATGGCAGGCCTGAACGCATCCGAAGGCGAACTGTGGTTGGATGACACCAACCTGATGACGTTGCCATTCGCTCAGCGGGCGGAAAAAGTCGTTTATCTGCCGCAGTCCCTGCCCGCAGGCGTTCACCTGCACGTGCTGGAATCGATTATCGTCGCACAGCGCGCGTCCGGCGGTATGCACAACGCCGAAAAGCAGGATGAAGTGATGAGTCTGCTGCGTCAGTTGGGCATTGAACATCTGGCGTTGAGCTATCTCGATCAGCTCTCCGGCGGACAGAAACAGCTGGTGGGGTTAGCGCAATCGCTGATCCGTCAACCCTCGCTGCTCTTGCTGGACGAACCGCTCAGCGCGCTGGATCTGAACTATCAGTTCCACGTGATGGATTTGGTACGTAAGGAGACGCGTAAGCGCAACATCATCACCGTCGTGGTAGTACATGACATCAATATCGCGCTACGCCACGGCGACCACGTACTGATGCTGCAAAACGGTAATTTGATTGCCAATGGCGCACCGGCCGAGGTGATTAGCCCGGAAAGCCTGTCAGCGGTCTATGGCGTACGCGGGCGCATCGAGCGCTGTTCGCAGGGCGTGCCGCAGGTGATTATCGACGGGCTGGTCAGCGAACCGACCATCTAAGCTTTTCTCTGCACGAATAGACGGTGAGTTACCTCACCGTCTTCCTTACCTTATCAAACGCGATGACACTGATTCACCGATCCAGAACCATTTTCACACCGTACGCGCTATAGCTCATGTTGCCGCTATTCAGCATAAGCGCGCAGAGGCAAGCCCATCGCGCATGTTCGTCAGCATGTTCTCAAACAGACGCAATGCCAAACCCACGCTGTTGACGTTGTAGTAGAGCGCCGCATCATAATGCTTCAGATAATGTTCAAACTCTGGTTTATCGAGCAGTTTATAGATTGCTGTAAATCGCAAAATAAGGTGGCTGCAATTATTGAGATAGAGATCAAGCGTGCGGTAATCGCTTTTCATTAGCTGAGTAAGCAAGGCGGTCATATGCTCGAATTCCGTCAGTAGCGACGCATAATCCCCCAGATTTTCCGCACTGTGCTCAATCGATTCCATACCGTCATCTCCCTTGGCTTTCGCCGCTGGTCAATCGAACCTATAGCCGCATACCGCCTTACTGCGCAGCATACGGCGCGATAGATTAGAAACGCTGCCAGTCCGCTTCATCCGGCGCAATGACACCTTTTTTCCTCACGGGAGAAAGGCGCGGCGCGGACACTCCAGGTAGCGCGGATGCCGAAGCGGAGGCCAGCGCCAGAGGGGTAACCTGCCCCACAATGAACTGCCCAACCAGTTGGCTCAACGTACTTGCCTGTTCCTGCAACGACTGCGACGCCGCAGACGCCTCTTCCACCAGTGAGGCATTTTGCTGAGTCACATCATCCATCTGGTTAACGGCCTGATGCACCTGGCTGATACCCTGACTCTGCTCCTCAGTCGCCGCCGCGATTTCATTGACTAAATCCGTCACCTGCTGGATCGCATCCTTCATCGCCGACATGTTTTTCCCTACATCGCTGGCTTGATCCACGCCCGCCGACACCAGCGAGTTTGAGGCATCAATCAGGTCCTTGATTTCGCGCGCCGCCGTAGATGACCGCTGTGCCAGCGTGCGCACCTCTCCCGCAACCACCGCAAAACCGCGCCCCTGCTCACCAGCACGCGCGGCTTCTACCGCCGCATTCAGGGCGAGGATATTGGTCTGAAACGCAATGCCTTCGATGAGCGCAATGATCTCGGTGATCTTGCCTGAGCTGGTGCGAATATGTTCCATCGTATTCAGCATCGTATTGACGGAATCCGCGCTATTGATGGAGATCTTGCTGGCATTCCCCGCCAGCAGGCTCGCCTGTTGCGTGTTCTCCGCATTCTGGCGTACCGTCTCACTGATTTCCGTCATGCTGGCCGCCGTTTGTTCCAGCGAAGCAGCCTGCTCTTCCGTGCGGGATGACAGATCTTCATTCCCCGCCGCAATCTGCGTCGCCGCACTGCTCACCGACTGCGATGACGCACTCACCGAAGCCAGCGCTGAGGATACCCGCTGCATCAGGCTATTAAAGGCGCGAGCGGTATTTCCCACTTCATCCTTGCGCCGATCGTCCGCTTGAATCGTCAGGTCGAGATGGGTGCTAACGCTTTCCATCGTCTGACTCATGTTATTCAAACTTTTTCTAATGCCCAGAATGGTTCTCACCGCGAAAAAGCCGATCAGCAATACGATCAATAACGTGCCGGACAACAGGCCAAACCACGTTTGGTCATAAATCCGTTTATTCACCTGACGCAACTCGTCACCCATTTCAACATTGAGATCGAATTGCTTACGGTAATTGGTGAGTAGCTCACGTACCGCTTCTCCAGGTCCCCCTGATCCCTGCAACAGGCCTAGAGCAGTTTCGTTTTGGTTCGCCTTTGACGCGTTAAGAAAGACGGGTAGCGACGCCTGTAATTTTTTGGTCAGGTCAATCGCCGTATGGGTCAGTTGGCGATCCTCCTCGCTGGAAGCATCATTGATCAGATAATACTCATTGAGCTTCTTTATTTCCTCGATGGTTCTATTAATATCTTGCTCGATCGCAGGCAGCTTACGATCGTCATCCGTGGTCTGATGACGATACAAAAAAAGCACCAGCGAGTTGCTTTTATCCACCAAACTATTTAAATCTTTAATGCTCGGAATCGCATTATCCTGAACATATTCAAAACGAGACTGGAACCCTGATAACAATGATAAAGTAACAATAACTAATGAAATAAGTGCCAGCGACATCAGTGAAAACGTCAACAGCAGGCGTTGCGTGATATTCATAACCGCTCCATTTTTTGAATTTTTATACCGTATTTTTTCCTGATTCCGGTATGTCGAATAAATCGAATGTCCCTCCATACGTGGCGTTTGCATAAAAATCAGACATACCTTCACCACGTTCAATTATCGCCACAGAAGCGAACAGCTTGATAGCATCGATCATTAAAAACATTTAATAATATCAAAACAATAGCCAAAAGCTATCAAATTAAGATAATCGATCGTCATAAACATCCATCGATCCTGCAACAAATTAACTGGAAGAGAATGGCTTACGGAAAATCCTTCATCAGCCATATTGCGATGAACGGCAGATATATTTTTCGATTGTTTGTCAGGCGATAAAGTCGGTGAAAAAAGCACAAAAAAAAGCACTGACCGATGAGGTTCAGTGCTTTTTTATTATCTGGCCCGCTACCTGATATATCCTAAATAATTCGAGTTTCAGGCAGGCGGCAAGTGAGGGAGTCCCGATGAGCTTACTCAAGTAAGTGATTCAGGTGACTGAACGCTGCCAACGCACATGTAACTTGAAGTATGACGGATATAGCGTTATTTCTTCGCTGGCAGCGTGACCCAGTAGCCTGGCTGATATGGCAGAGGCAGGAACTTCTCATGGAAGGTACGGAATGTTGCATCAGGATCGATATCCTTGAACAGTTCCGGGTGCATCCATTTTGCCAATACCTGAATCGCCACAAACTGATACGGGCTATCATAGAACTGATGCCAGATTGCATGGGCGTTGCCATCGGTTGCTACCGGCAGCGTTTTAAATGCTGAACGTTCCATCAGTTTTTGCAGGCGTTGTAGCGCTTCTTTCTGATCGGCTCCTGGTCCAACGCCAACCCAGCCATTTGCCGTGTTGTAGTTTTTCCAGTTAGCTCCGGTCACCACCACGACATCCGGGCGAGAGCTGATAATCTGCTCTGGGTTCAGCGTACCAAACGTGCCGGGGATGATGTTCTTGGCAATGTTGTCACCGCCAGCAACCTCAACCATGCGACCGAAGTTTTCATCACCGAATGACATGCAGCACTCTTCATCATAGCCGCCCGCACGGTCGATCATCACTTTCGGGCGTGGCCCCTGATAGTTCTTTAACCGATCGGTGACCAGTTCAATCTGCTCACGACGGAACTTAATAATCTCTTCCGCACGCTGTGGTTTGCCAACCAGCTGACCCATGATGTGAATGCTTTTCTCAGCGTTCTCAAACGGCTTCTCACGGAAATCGATAAACACCACTGGAATCCCCAGCGAACTGAGTTTCTCGATCAATTTGCCTTCATCCGTTGCCGCTTTTGATTCCAGATTCATCAGTACCAAATCCGGCTTCAGCGTCAATGCCTGCTCAACGTTGAAAGTACCGTCTTTCGCTCCGCCAAAGGTCGGCAGCTTTTTGATTTCCGGGTATTGTTTTTCATAAGCCATGTAGCCGTCGTAATCCGCTTTTGGCAGATCGTCACGCCAGCCAACCACGCGCTGGAACGGTGCCTCGGTATCAAAAGCAGCCAGCAGATAAATCTGTCGACCTTCCCCGAGGATAATCCGCTTCACTTCGGATTTAATTTCTACTTTCCTGCCACTAACGTCTTCAATAACAATCGGGTTAGCGCTGGCGACAACGCTCGCACTCAACCCCAACAGAACAACGACTGAAAACAGCCATTTCTTCATTATTATTCCCTTCTGAGATTATGGTTATAAATGATAATAGTTATCATTATTGAAATGATATCCTGCCGTGATTATCGAAAGCAATGGGTTTTTAGCGTGGCGTTAATAAAAGGTAAAATTAGCCGGAAAATGGTCGAATACCGCCCATCATTGCGGGCTGTGCACTGAGGTAAAGCAGGACGCCGGAGCCAACCAAAATCAGCCCGCCAGCAAATGCCAGAAGAGAAAACGTCGCACGCTGCCACACGGGCGAGGCACGGTTTGCACCTAAGCGCTCAACCACACGACGGCAGTAAAAAACCAACACGGCCAGCGCCGAGATCGTGATCGCCGTTCCGGCAGCCATCACCAGCGCAGAGGCAACGCCCCACCAATACACGCCGATCACTTTAGAGAAAAGCAGCACCAGAATAGCGCCTGAACACGGGCGCATGCCCATCGCCAGCACAATCATCAGACGTGTGCGCCAACTGCTATCGCGCTCAAGTTCCTCATTGCTCGGGAGATGGCGGTGTCCGCAGCCACAGTCGGCATCGTGCTGATGAGAAGAAGAGGAAAGCGCAGACGTCGGGCGAAGCACCATACGTCTATCGGTTGATACGTTAAACTGGGTTACGTGAGAAGACGTTACGTGCAAAGGCGTTACGCGCAAAATTGTCGCCGGTTTAGGCTGCCGCACGACGGCGATATACAGCTGTTTCAACGCACGGAAACAGAGCAGCAGTCCCAGCCCCGCCACCAGCACGAAGCTCCCCTTTTCCATCCAGAAACTGCTGTTATGCAACGTTCGACTAGACAGCTGCAAGATCCCTAATACCACGGTCACCAGTGCCACCGCCATCAGCCCCTGAACCAGCGACGCAGCAAGCGTCAACTTCAGGCTACTTTTCAGCTTCGACGGATGTGTCGCCAGATAAGTCATAATGACGACTTTACCGTGCCCCGGCCCGACGGCATGAAGCACGCCATAGACCAGACTGAACATCATCAGACTCAGCCCCGCCTGATGCGGCTGCTGTTCCACCATCTGCAATAGGTGCGACATCTGCTGATGCAACGATTTCTGCCAGATCGCGCTTTGCAGCACGATTTGCGGCCAGTATCCCACGATGTAATGCAGCGCCGAGGCCAGCAGCGCCAAGAACAGCCACAGCGGCCACAGATCGCGCAGTCGGCTCAACAGCGGGCGCTGACGCTGACGCGGCAGTGAGCCGAGGTTCACTGACATTGCAACGTCACCCGCTGTGCAAACTGTTTCCCCAGCTCCATGTCTTCATCCGGCGCATCGTTCTTATCCAGCGACAACGCATAGGATTGCAGTTCAGCGTTAGGTTCCGGCGTGACGAGCGAGGTTTTACAACGTGAAGCCAGCGCAGGCGCCAGCGTAACGGCCTTATCGTTCTGGTAGGACATATCGACAAAGTAGGTAGGATCGTAAGTAGAAATCAGCAAAGGCTTACCGGCCAGCGGCTGTGGATGCGCCAGCGGCAGCACAAACTCCAGTACCGCCTGATTGCCTTTGCGAGAAAGGTGATATTCGGTTGGCATCGGTGCATATTTCACGGGCTGACCATCACGATAAATATCGGTGAAATAATGCTGCCCTAACACATTCGCCATGACTTCCGCCGCCAGCTTTTTCCAGACTTCAGAGTCTTTCTTCGCCTTCCCGGCGTCATACAACAGGTCGGCAGACGTGATGGGATCCATCGTCCACAGCATACGTAAACCGGTGATGTTGTCGTTCTGGCTCTCAACTGTCGTCTGCATATCAATAAAACTGTGTGGGTGAGCGAAAACGGGCTGGCCGAACGCCAGACCTGTCATCAGCAACGTTATCTGTCCGCACCACTGTTTCAAAGCGTTATAATGTAACATTATTTTTACCACACTACGTTATCTTGACAATACGCGCCATGACTTAAGCCCTTTCGACCACCGTATGGTGACGGACAGAAGGCCGAATAAACAGGGCCGGAACCGCCAACAGCGCCATCACCCAGAACGTGCCACCCTGCAAGTGTTCAAACAGGAAGCCGGATACCATCGTCATCACCGCGATACTTCCGCCCATCGCCAGCGCAGAATACACCGCCTGTAACCGCAGAATGTCACCACCGGTACGTGCCGCGATAAAACGCATGGCAGCCAGATGGCAGACGGTGAAGGTGCCACAATGCAATATCTGTATCACAATCAGCCACGGCAGAGCCACCGTCGCGCCCATCAAGCCCCAGCGCACCACGCCACATACGGCAGAGAGCAGCAAAAGCTGTCTGGCACTCCAGCGTCGAAACAGGCGTTGGCTGAAGGTAAAGATGACAATCTCCGCGACCACGCCTAACGACCAGAGATAGCCAATAATCGAGGCGGAATAGCCCGAATCCTGCCAATAAATGACGCTGAAACCATAGTAAGCCGCGTGTGCACCTTGCAGCAGCGACACGCAGAGCAGGAAACGCCATACCGCGGGTTCAATCAGCAATCGTTTCCACGGCGTGACGCTAACCGACTGCGCTGTCGATGTTGCGGCTTGCGGCATCACACTGGGGCGAAGCAGCATACCTAACAGCATCACAACCAGCCCCGCGCTGAGAATGGCCAGAATCGCGGGGTGTCCCCAGATTGCGACCAGTTCCCCCGTTGCGGCAGAAGCGATAACAAACGCGATCGAGCCCCAGACACGCACCTTGCCGTAATCCATCACGACCTGACGCTGCCATGTCACAGCTAATGCATCCGTCAGCGGTACCAGCGGCGCAAAAAACAGGTTAAACCCGATCATCACTATCATCAGCCACAGCCAGGCATTCCCCAGCCAGAAACCAACGGCCAGCGCCAGTGACAGCAATGCCAGCCCACGTAACACCGTAATCAATTTGGACGGATCTTTCACGCTGGGCGTGATGACCAGACTGCCGACGAAGCGCGCCACCAGCCCCGCGCCCAGCAGCATGCCGATCGACTCAGCGGACAGCCCCTCGCCTTTCAGCCACCCGCCCCAGAACGGCAGGAAAACGCCATAGCAAAAAAAGTAGGTGAAATAGCTCAGCGCCAACCAGCGCGTCGATTGCAAAACCATGATTCCTCCCTTTCGATGACGAACTCCCCTAGCTTCGGCACTTTTTTGCTCGCTACTCTTTTTTGCCGGTTACTGTGTCAGAGTGCACACGGCGGTGCAACGCGTTATTCACCATTAAACGTGAACCGAGATCGTGTCCTGATCGACAGGCATAAAAAATTTCCGGGAGAAATTTTTAACGTTGCGTCAGTGGCGGCCCGTAGGGTGGTGGCCAGGGATGGCACGCCATAAAAAAACGTAGGGAACGTTTTTCAACGTCGCTTGCGACGGCCCGCAGGGTGGTGGCCAGGGATGGCCGCCATAAAAAACGCCAGCACTCAGGCTGGCGTTTAGGAAGTGTTCCGACAGTGATGTCAGAGAAAATGCCGAATTATGCGTAAACCGGGAAGCGGGCGCAGATCTCCAGAACTTTCTGTTTCACGCGTTCAATGGTCGCTTCATCGTTGATGTTGTCCAACACATCACAGATCCAGCCAGCCAGTTCACGCACTTCCGCTTCTTTAAAGCCGCGACGGGTTGCCGCTGGGGTACCGATACGGATACCAGAAGTTACAAACGGGCTCTTCGGATCGTTAGGCACGCTGTTTTTGTTCACGGTGATGTTGGCACGACCCAACGCAGCATCAGCTTCTTTACCAGTCAGGTTTTTGCTCACCAGATCCAGCAGGAACAGGTGGTTGCTGGTTCCACCAGACACCACGTTGAAACCACGTGACAGGAAGACTTCAACCATTGCTTTAGCGTTTTTCGCGACTTGCTGCTGATAAACCTTGAATTCAGGCTCCATCGCTTCTTTCAGCGCAACCGCTTTACCCGCGATAACGTGCATCAACGGGCCACCCTGACCACCAGGGAATACCGCAGAGTTCAGTTTTTTGTACAGCTCTTCGTCGCCGCCTTTCGCCAGAATCAGGCCACCGCGTGGGCCAGCCAGCGTTTTGTGCGTAGTCGTGGTCACGATGTGAGCATGAGGAACCGGGTTAGGGTAAACATCCGCGGCAATCAGGCCAGCAACGTGCGCCATATCAACAAACAGGTAAGCACCGATGCTGTCAGCGATTTCGCGCATCTTCGCCCAGTCAACCACGCCAGAGTAAGCAGAAAAACCGCCGACGATCATTTTTGGCTTGTGCGTACGCGCCAGTTCAGCCATTTCGTCGTAGTCGATCTTGCCGCTTTCGTCGATGCCGTAAGGAATAACGTTATACAGTTTACCTGACAGGTTAACCGGAGAACCGTGCGTCAAGTGACCACCGTGCGCCAGGTTCATACCCAGAATGGTGTCGCCCGGCTGCAGCAGCGCGGTGTAAACGGCAAAGTTAGCCTGAGAACCGGAGTGCGGCTGAACGTTGGCATAATCTGCACCGAACAGCGCTTTCGCACGATCGATAGCCAGTTGCTCAACGATGTCCACATACTCACAGCCGCCGTAGTAACGTTTGCCCGGATAACCTTCAGCATACTTGTTCGTCAGCTGAGACCCTTGAGCCTGCATAACGCGTGGGCTGGTGTAGTTTTCTGACGCAATCAGTTCAATGTGCTCTTCCTGACGCACCACTTCTTGCTCCATTGCTTGCCACAGGTCGGCATCATAATCGGCAATGTTCATTTCACGCTTTAACATCCGGATCTCCTGACTCAGCTAACATAAATATACTGGGAATTAATGGCCCATTTGGGAATTGGGCTACCCTTTTGGGGAATGGCGTATAGTGTAAACCGTTTTTCCCTAATGAAGATAGGTCTTGACAGAGGTTTTTACGCAAACGATTAGCTACAGGCAGCGCAAGGCTTCAGCAAATATCTGCTGCGCAGTGGTAAACGGATTTTTCTTCATTCTCAACCTGCTATTTCTTCATGTTATTCCCTTTGGCTCTGCCTAAAAACCCCTACCACCAAAAAGGTAATTTACAGCGACGGACAAACCCAATAAGATGCATATAAAATACAACTTATAAGTCATGCCAATAAAAAGGAGTCACCATGCTGGATAACCAAACTATCGCCATCGTTAAATCAACCATTCCTCTGCTGGCGGAAACGGGCCCGAAACTGACCGCGCATTTTTACGATCGCATGTTTACGCATAACCCTGAGCTCAAAGATATTTTTAACATGAGCAACCAGCGCAATGGCGATCAGCGTGAAGCGTTGTTCAATGCCATCTGTGCTTATGCAACGAATATTGAAAACCTGGCCGCGCTGCTGCCTGCGGTTGAACGTATCGCCCAGAAGCATGCCAGCTTTAACATTCAGGCCGATCAGTATCAGATCGTCGGTAATCATTTATTGGCAACGCTGGATGAACTGTTTAGCCCAGGGCAAGAAGTCCTGGATGCCTGGGGTAAAGCCTATGGCGTGCTGGCGAATGTCTTCATTCAGCGTGAAAGCGATATCTACCGCAGTACCGAAGCGCAAAACGGCGGCTGGAGCGGCGTGCGGCCTTTCCGTATTGTGAACAAGCAGCCACAAAGCTCGGTGATTACCAGCTTCACGTTGGAACCCACCGACGGCCAGCCTATTGCGGATTTTCAACCGGGCCAGTATCTGGCGGTTTACATCAAGCATGACAGTTTTGCCAATCAGGAGATTCGCCAATATTCTCTGACTCACGCACCAAATGGAAAATCCTACCGGATTGCGGTGAAACGTGAAGCTCAAGGCACTGTTTCCGGCTATCTGCATGATACCGCGCGTGAAGGCGACATCATTCATCTGGCGGCACCGCACGGCGATTTCTTCCTGGATATCCCCGCTTCTACACCGGTTGCCCTGATTTCTGGCGGCGTGGGGCAAACCCCGATGCTGGGCATGTTGCATACGCTCAAGCAGCAGGATCATCAGGCGAAGGTGCTATGGCTACATGCAGCAGAAAATGGCACAGCGCATGCGTTTGCGGATGAAATCAAACAAACAGGACAGTCTCTGCCGCAGTTCCAGCATCACATCTGGTATCGGGAACCGCAGCAGGTCGATCGCCCGGGCGAAGATTATCATCATCGCGGGCTGATGCAGTTGGCCTCGTTAAAAGATGAATTAACCACGCCAGATATGCACTATTACCTGTGCGGCCCTGTGGTTTTCATGCAGTTTATCGCGCAGCAGTTGCTGGCTATGGGCATCCCCGCTGAGCAACTGCATTACGAATGTTTTGGTCCACATAAAGTCGCCTAACCCTCATTGGTGACGGATCAAACCCAAAGGCCGCTTCTGCGGCCTTTTTTCATCTTTCAGACCGCCCCCCTTCCCAAAATACTTTATCGATCACACTTTTATGCGCTGATACACGAGCGCTCCACTAAAAAAGAGGTGGGTCACAAAAAACAATACCTTATTAAAATAATATTTCATTTTTAATGAATAGTTATTTCATCAAGAGGGCCTCGTTTAGGCATCGCCCTTGAATCGGCTTGGGTGCACAATAAAAGCCCGACGTTCTCGCTAAAGGCCGTGACAAGAGCGATAAAAAAACAGCGACCTTCTTTTGATAACGCCTGGGTTCATTAACCGTTTTCGACTAACCAACAAGGGATATGTCTGACCATGGCAAAACGTTTTTCAGAAAGTGTAGCTTTAGCTCTGATACTTTCCGCCCCTTTCACACTGGTACACGCTAAAACGCCCACCGCGGCACACCAGGCCGCCGCACCGGACAGCGTTAACTTACTGTCGGGTTCAACACTAGGTGAAAAAACCGGCTTATCCGGTAATGTTACCGTACGGGATATTCATCTGCCTGCCACCATCATTATAAGAGACCAGCAAGGTCAGAAGCGGCAGACACAGACCGATGAGCAAGGAAAATATCACCTCGATGTCTCTGGCCTCACACCGCCGTTACGCCTTTTAGCCATCGAATCCGGCGGCAATAACTGCTTGCTGAATAATATTTCCCGTGCAATCTGCCTGTCTGCTGTCGCCCCATCATTGCATGACGGTAAAGAGAATATTGCCAATATCAACCCGCTGACTGACCGCATTACCTCAGATATTGCGGTGGCAGCAGGCTACATTGGTCCACAGCAGCTAACGGACGACACGGCATCACCGAAACTGGACGCCGCAGCATGGAAAAAAGCCTACGCCGATTTTCATGCAGGCTTTAATGACGCGTTAAAACAGGTAGGCGTCAGCGCGCCCAAGAGTTTCGATCCTCTGACTTACCCCGCGGCCCAGCAGGATGCGGTCACCAAAATCGTCAACGTCATTAACCATACCCGCAATTATCACAACGACACCGGCTATTCTGGTCATACGGTGCTGACCGACAGTGCGTTCCATCCCATCGTCGGTCTGAATAATAAAGGCGATTATGAACCGCTGGATTACCGTTCTGCCCGCCAGAGTCTGGACGCGATCCAGAAAGCACAAACCCGCATTTTCATCGTCGGCGACTCAACCGCGGCAACCTATGAAAAAATGCGCTTCCCGCGTATGGGATGGGGTCAGGTTTTTGAACAGCAGTTCAGTAAAAATAGCAGTGTGAAAGTCGTCAATGGCGCACGTGCAGGCCGTAGCTCACGCGACTATTTCTACGAAGGCTGGTTCCGCCAGATGCAGCCGCTGATGAAAGAGGGTGATTTCCTGTTTATTCAAATGGGGCACAACGATCAAAACTGCAACAGTGCAAAAGCGGTACGTGGCCCGGCGGATGTCGCTAACCTCTGTACTTACCCGAACGATGCGGCAGGGAAAAAGCAGGCCCCGCAGGGGAAAGCCGATATGTCATTCCAGACATCGCTGGAGCGCTACATCACTTTCGCCCGTCAGCACAAACTCACACCGGTTCTGTTGACCCCGACTACCCGAGTAAAAACGGCTGACGGGAAAAACGGCACGCCAGCAGTACACAGTCATTTCACCAAGCAAAACGCGGAAAATGGCTATGCTTTCGTCGGCGATTACAGCCAGACCATCAAGAATACGGCTGCGGATAACAAGGTCATTTTGCTGGACGTTGAGCCTGCCACTATTGCGTTGGCAAACCAGGGTAACAGCGACCATTGGAAACAATACTGGCTGGTAATCGATCCTAAGCAATACCCTTACTATCGCGATCAGGCGGGTAGCCTGAGCAAACCGGATACCACCCATTTTCAGAAAAAAGGCGCTATCGCCGTGGCAGGGATTGTCGCTGACGCCATTCGGCAAGAGCCAGCTCTGGCAGCATTAGCAGAGAAAACCATCAAACAACACCAGTAGTCATCCGTCAGGAAAATAATAAGACAGAGCCACACGCGGCGTAATAATACCGCCGCGTCGTATATAACTCATTAAAGGACTATGGATATGATAAACACTGCACATCTTCGCAAAACTCTGACCCTAGCCATGTTAATTTCCTCGCCCTGGTCGCTAGCGCAGGCTGCCGACTACAATGCGCTGGTTTCTGCCAATGCAACGGGTGCCAACGCCTACAAAACCATCGCTGAAGCCATCGCCAGCGCACCAGCCGACAGCTCGCCATTTGTTATCTATCTGAAAAATGGCGTGTATCACGAGCGCTTGGTCATTACGCGCCCTAACATTCACCTACAGGGTGAAAGCCGTGACGGCACCGTGATCACCGCGACCACCGCCGCTGGGATGCTCAAACCCGATGGCAGCAAATGGGGAACCTCCGGCAGTTATACCGTGAGAATCAATGCGCCGGATTTCAGCGCCCGCTCGCTGACCATCGGCAATGGTTTTGATTTCCCTGCTAATCAGGCCAAAGCCAATGACGATCCGACCAAAATCAAAGATACGCAGGCCGTTGCGTTACTGGTTGATGACAAAGGCGATCGTGTCTGGTTCCACGATGTTAGCCTGACGGGCTATCAGGACACGCTCTATGTCAAAGGGGGACGCAGTTACTTCTCCAAATGCCGAATCAGCGGCACCGTTGATTTCATCTTTGGTAATGGTACCGCGCTGTTTGACAATTGCGACATTGTCGCGCGTAACCGTACCGACGTGAAAAATCAGCAGATGGGCTACCTCACCGCCCCCAGCACCAATATTAAACAAAAATATGGTTTGGTCATTATCAATAGCCGTGTGATTAAAGAGAAAGGCGTTCCCGCGAAAAGCTATGGTCTGGGTCGCCCCTGGCATCCAACGACCACGTTTGACGATGGCCGCTATGCCGATCCTAACGCCATCGGGCAGACTGTCTTCCTGAACACCAGTATGGACGACCACATCTATGGCTGGGACAAAATGTCCGGTAAAGATAAACAAGGTAATACAATCTGGTTCCATCCGCAGGACTCACGCTTTTTCGAGTATAAATCCAGCGGTAAAGGAGCAGAGAAAAACGCTCAGCGCCGTCAGTTAAGCGATGCGGAAGCAGCAGAATACACCGTAAACAAGGTGCTGGCAGGTTGGGTTCCTACTGCGCCTAAAGGGAAGTAAATGTGACGAAGCCAGCCTGATAGGCTGGCTTCTCAGCGGTATTGTAGGGGGAAGCGAAACGATTAAATCGCTTCTTCGTCCTCTTCACCGGTACGGATACGGACAACGCGGGCCACATCAAAGACGAAGATTTTACCGTCGCCAATTTTACCCGTTTGCGCGGTCTGCGTGATGGTTTCCACACAGGTATCGACAATGTCATCTGACACGACAATTTCGATTTTTACTTTTGGCAGAAAATCGACCATGTATTCTGCACCACGATACAGCTCAGTGTGGCCTTTCTGACGACCAAAGCCTTTAACTTCTGTTACCGTCATCCCTGTGATGCCCACTTCAGCTAACGCTTCACGCACATCGTCCAGTTTGAACGGCTTAATAATCGCATCAATTTTCTTCATGGAGGAACCTTTGTGTTATCTATGTTGCGGCCAAAGCCGAGCATCAGCAAGTGGACAGCATGTCAGAACTCAGGCGGACAATCTACACCCGCACGGCTCTCTCAGCGCTAGTCTTTAAAATCGTTGGCATCCAGCTCGTGGCGGCCCAACAGTTTATAAAATTCCGTTCGGTTACGCCCGGCCATTCGCGCGGCCTGCGTCACGTTACCTTTTGCGATCTGTAATAGTTTTCGCAAATAGTTAAGCTCAAACTGATGACGCGCTTCAACAAACGTTGGCAGGGCGGTATTTTCACCTTCCAGCGCTTGTTCAACCAGCGCATCGCTGATCACCGGTGCGCTGGTCAGCGCGACACATTGTTCGATGACATTTACCAGTTGACGCACGTTACCCGGCCAGCTTGCCGTCATCAAGCGCTTCATCGCATCGGTTGAGAAGGTGCGCACAAAAGGCTTGTGGCGGTTAGCAGATTCACGCAGCAAATGGTTTGCCAGCATCGGGATATCTTCAGCACGTTCATGCAGCGCTGGCAGCTTCATATTCACCACGTTGAGCCGATAATAGAGATCTTCGCGAAATTCGTTCTTCTCCATCGCCTTCGGCAAATCACGGTGCGTGGCGGAAATAATCCGCACGTCAATGTCCAAATCGCGGTTGCTACCCAGCGGGCGGACTTTTCGCTCCTGCAGAACACGCAGCAGCTTAACCTGCAAGGACAGCGGCATATCGCCGATTTCATCTAAAAACAGCGTGCCGCCTTCCGCGGCCTGAAAAAGCCCCTCACGGCTGCTGACCGCACCGGTAAAGGCCCCTTTCGCATGGCCGAACAGCTCCGATTCCAGCAATGGCTCCGGCAGCGCACCGCAGTTAATTGCAATGAAGGCTTTCTTTGCACGCGGGCTCGCCGCATGAATCGCCTGAGCCAGCACCTCTTTCCCAGTGCCGCTCTGACCGTTAATCAGCACGCTGACGTCCGACTGCGCGACCATTCTGGCCTGCTCCAGCAGACGCAGCATAATCGGGCTGCGCGTCACGATGGTTTCACGCCAGCTTTCATCACCCGCCGGGGCGGACAATGCCAACGCTTCGTCTATCGCTTTGTAGAGCGCATCACGGTCAACGGGCTTCGTCAGGAAGCTGAACACCCCCTGCTGTGTAGCCGCAACCGCATCGGGAATGGAACCGTGAGCGGTTAAGATGATCACCGGCATCCCCGGCTGATAGCGCTGGATTTCGGCAAACAGCGCCATACCATCCATTTCATCCATACGAAGATCGCTGATCACCAGATCGAACGTCTCGCGCGTTAACAGCCGCAGCGCCTCTTGGCCGCTCTCCGCCGTCATCACGCTAAATCCTTCGCTGGTCAACCGCATGCCCAACAGTTTCAGCAGGCTGGGGTCATCATCTACGAGCAACAAACTCGCCGTTTTTCTGGCTGTCATTGTCTTGTTGACTCCTTTTTCGTCGTCGCGTTGTCCGTATGTGATTCCATCGGCGGCGTATAGGTGTCATCCGCATCAACTGGCTCATTTCTGGATTTCGTTGCCGAATTGCGCGAACCGTCTTTATTTGCACTACCGCTATTCGCACCGGAGGAACTCCCGCGACGATCGCCGTCGTTATCCGGCATTTCCCCCGACAGCTGTTTACGCGACGACAGTTGGCGCTCAATATCCGTCAGATTTTCTAGTTTCTGCGTAGTGGTTTCTAACTGATATTGCAGGTGACTTTGCTGTACACGCAGGGCGTCTAGCTGCTTGTCGCTGGATTCCTGCAAGCGCTTATAGCGCAGACGCTCATCTGACAGCGCCAAGAACAACGTTTGTCTGTCACGCCAGGTTTGCATCAGCGGGCGCAGCGCTGCCGGGAAAGCCAGACGATATAAATTGATCTGCTCCAGCACCTGACGGCGTTCAGCTTGAGTAATACCGGCATTATCCAGCAGGATGCCCTGCTTAAACACGCTATCCCAGCTATCACCCGCAACTTGCCCGGCTTCCTCACGGGCCTGGAACTGTGTTAAACGCCCGGCACAGTCCATCGCCCGCAACCAGTAAAGCGCGTTGTTCATGGATTCCCGATCGTCTATCTGCCAGAGATGCTCGCATTGCGCGATACGGAAATCGGCAACCTGCTCTTTCGGCGGTGTAGCTTCGGTCTCCAGCAGTGCAATGCCATTGTGCACGTTACTGTTACACGCAGCTAAAATGAGTGGCGATGACATAAGCGTCGCCTTCAACAGACGGGAAAATCTTCTACTCGCCAGCCATCCCTTCATAAATCCTACATTCATTCTCTATTCATTCTCGGATTATTCGTTATCGGACGATTCGTTATCAGACAATAAGGGCAGCTCGATGCGGAAACACACATCAGCATAGTCCACGGTAATCAGGCTAAGCTCACCACGCATACGACGAATGCAATCACGCGCGATGCTCAACCCGAGCCCGCTTCCTTTTACTGCACCACGGCGCTGATGGCTGCCCTGATAAAAGGGCTCAAAAATCATGCTCCGTTCTGCATCGGGAATAGGCGTACCATTGTTGGCGACATCAATCTGAACGCGATTGCCAATCTGACGGCTATAAATCCAAATGTTACCGGATTCCTTACCGTAGTGCACCGCATTGGAATAGAGATTATCGATCACTCGCATCAATAGCGTCGTCTCCGCCCAACAGTGATCAACGGCTAGCGTCACATCGGTATGAATCATTTTGGCGCGGGCAGGCAAACTATGAGAGGCCACGACAATATCGACGATTTCTTCGATTTCCACCCGCTCCAGCTCGGTCGGCGTATCCGCCAGCTTGCGATTGTAGTCCAGCAGTTGATCGATCAGCTGTAGCAGGTGGCGACTGCTGCTATCAAGAATAGCAACCACCTCTTTCTGATCGGCAGTCAGCGGACCAACCACCTCATCGGCCAGCAATTCAGTGCCTTCCCGCAGGCTAGCCAGCGGTGTTTTCAGTTCGTGGGAGATATGGCGTAAAAACTCATGTCGCTGTGATTCGAGCCAGGACAGACGCTCGCTCAACCAGATAATGCGCTGCGCCAGCGTCCGAATTTCACGCGGCCCTTTAAAGGTACTGGTGTTGCCCAGCGAGCGCCCTTCCCCAAGGCGGTTAATCATTCGCTCGACGCCATTAACTGGGCCGATAATCATCCGAGTAAAGAGAACCACCAGCAGCACACTGACCAGAAACAAGAGCAGTGCCTGCCAGCCAAAGAACTGACCACGTTCGGAAATAGCCTGCTGAAGCTGCTGCCCACGGGAAAAAACGACGTCACGCGTCACCTGCACCATCTGTCCGTTCGCGCGGGAGAACCCTTCCAGCAGGCTGGATGCCGTTTGTTCCGGGCCGCTGTTATGGCAGCGTATTTCACCGAGCTGAGTAAGGAGTTGACGTAGCGTCTGGTAATAGCGGGGATCGGGCAGGACCTGTGCGTGAGAATCCAGCATTTGCAAATACTGTTTACGCTGGTTCTGATAGAGCGTCGCCAGCGTCTGATCGTCCAATACGCAGTATTGCCGGTAGCTACGCTCCATCGCCAGCGCAACGCTGGTCATTGCCTCGCTGCGTCGAGCATCCGTCAGCGTTGTCCGGTTAATATCCGCAGCCTGTTCGCTCAGCATATGCAGGCTTTGATAAGCCTGATAGGCCAGCACCAACAGCGGCAGCAAAACCAGCAAGAACGCCATAATTACTAATTGCCGCAGGGAACGCGGGAATAAACGCCATCGTTTCAAAGAAATCATCTCGTTACCTATCGAATCCGCTCTGATGCTAACTGAGTCTTATAAAAGTTCAACGTTTTCCCTTACGACATGCGCAACGCTTCGCAATGTGGCATGAATACCACGGTAAGGACGGCAAAAGTAACGCCGTAAAAACAATCAGGGGGGATTCTCTGGGGAGAAGTGGCGGGGTTAAAACGTCACGCGGCCAGAAGAATCGCTCCCTCTGGCCGCATAACTGAATAGGCGGTGCCTCACTCAACGTGTCGCCCGATGCTTGATAACGTTCGTTTTCACGCCCGATTATCGGTCTGGTGGACGATAGGCACCCTTTCTTTTGGCATCATTCCAGATGTTATGAGCGAAAATGTTTGCCAGTTAGCAACGCAATCATAACCAGTTGAATGAGCAACTCCACTTAAAATGCACTTAGCATGCCAAGTTTGAACTAATAATGTTAAAGCACTGATTATTAATCAATTTAATTTAAAGCATCACCGAAAAATACATACCCCGGAATACAAATAACGAAAATACGCGCAAAAGAGACGACTTATGTCGCTAAAAACAGACAGCTTTATGATGCCATCACACCGCTCATATAAATCAATCAGTTAAATGTCACCAATTAGAGACAGTAAAAAACCTGTCCGTCGCAAAAAAACGACAAGCTGAGAAAACAGACGTAAAAAAGGGGCCGAAGCCCCTTTCTCTGACTGATCTACACTTAGCCCAGCTGTCTACGCGCATTACGGAACATACGCATCCACGGGCCATCCTCGCCCCACTCTTCCGGGTGCCAGGAGTTACTGACGGTACGGAACACGCGCTCAGGGTGCGGCATCATGACCGTTGCCCGACCGCTGGTGCTGGTGACTGCCGTAATACCGTTTGGCGAGCCATTCGGGTTAGCCGGATAGTTCTCAGTGACCTGACCGTAGTGGTTGATATAACGCAGCGCCACCAGACCGTGTTCTTCAATCGCCGCCAGATGGGCATCGTCGCGAACTTCAACCTGACCTTCTCCGTGTGAAACGGCAATCGGCATGCGCGATCCGGCCATGTCATTCATGAACAGCGACGGGCTTTTCTCCACTTCGACCAGGCTGAAGCGCGCTTCAAAGCGATCGGATTTATTGCGGACAAAACGCGGCCAGAGATCGGCGCCCGGAATCAGCTCACGCAGGTTGGACATCATCTGGCAACCATTACATACGCCTAGCGCCAGCGTATGTGGACGCAGGAAGAATTCAGCGAATTCATCGCGTACGCGAGAGTTGAACAGAATGGATTTAGCCCAGCCTTCACCCGCACCCAACACGTCACCATAAGAGAAGCCGCCACACGCAACCAGCGCCTGGAAATCCTGCAAGTTACGGCGATTCGCCAGCAGGTCGCTCATATGGATGTCGATGGCATCAAAGCCCGCACGGTGGAACGCCGCCGCCATTTCTACATGAGAGTTCACACCCTGCTCACGCAGGACAGCCACTTTAGGCCGGACATTCTTAGCGATATAAGGTGCAGCAATATCTTGCTGCGGATCGAAGGTCAGCGACACGTTCAGGCCGGGATCGTTATCATCCTGTCTGGCGATGTGTTCCTGATCGGCACACTGCGGGTTATCACGCAAGCGCTGCATCTGCCAGCTGGTTTCAGCCCACCAGCGACGCAGCGTTGAACGGCTTTCCTGATAGATCGCTTCTGCACCCTGATTGATGGTGAAACGCGTGCCTTCTTCAGCATGACCGAGATAATGCACACAATCTGCCAGACCATGCAGTGCCAGAACCGCTTCCACTTCCGCACGACGTGCCGCAGGGATCTGGATTACTGCGCCAAGCTCTTCGTTAAACAGCGTCGCCAGCGTATCCTCGCCCTGAGACGCGATATCGACAGTCACGCCGCAATGGCCAGCAAACGCCATCTCTGCCAGCGTAACCAGCAGGCCGCCGTCTGAACGGTCGTGGTAGGCCAGAAGCGCTTTATCCGCGACCAGTTGCTGTATGGCATTAAAGAAGCCAGCCAGTTGCTCAGGGCTATGCACATCTGCCGTCTTACGACCCAGTTGGCGATAAACCTGTGCCAACGCCGTCGCACCCAGCGCTTTATTGCCTGCACCCAAATCGATGAGCAGCAGCGCATTATCCTGTCCAATGCGCAGCTGTGGCGTCACCGTGTTACGCACGTCTTCCACGCGGGCAAACGCAGAGATCACCAACGACATCGGCGAGGTGACCGCGCGATCTTCGCCCTCTTCCTGCCAGCGGGTTTTCATCGACATGGAGTCTTTACCCACCGGAATCGTCAGACCCAGCGCTGGGCACAGCTCCTCACCCACGGCTTTCACCGCATCGTACAGTCCGGCATCTTCGCCCGGGTGGCCGGCTGCTGCCATCCAGTTCGCAGACAGCTTCACGCGAGTCAGCGGGCCGATATGCGTGGCCGCAATGTTCATCAGCGCCTCACCCACCGCCAAACGCGCGGAGGCGGCGAAGTTACGCAGCGCGACTGGCGCACGTTCACCGATAGACATGGCCTCGCCGTAATAGCTATCAAGGCTGGCGGTGGTCACCGCACAGTCAGCCACTGGCACCTGCCACGGACCGACCATCTGATCGCGGGCTACCATACCGGTAACAGAGCGGTCACCGATGGTGATCAGGAAGGTTTTTTCCGCGACAACAGGTAAGTGCAGCACGCGCTCGACCGCTTCTGCCAGATAGATTTCATCACGCTGTAGCGGCGTGCCTTCTACCTGCTTGCGCTCAACGTCACGCAGCATCTTCGGCGTTTTGCCCAGCAACACATCCAGTGGTAGATCAATCGGCTGGTTGTTGAAGTGACGATCGTTCATCGTCAGATGCAATTCTTCCGTCGCCTCACCAATCACCGCATAAGGTGCGCGTTCACGGCGGCAAATCTCATCAAACTGTGCCAGCTGTTCTGGCGCAACGGCCAGAACGTAGCGCTCCTGCGATTCGTTACACCAGACTTCCAGCGGGCTCATGCCCGGCTCGTCGTTCAGAATATCGCGCAGTTCAAAGCGACCACCGCGACCACCGTCGCTCACCAGTTCCGGCATGGCGTTAGACAGACCGCCTGCGCCGACATCGTGGATGAACAGGATTGGGTTGGCTTCACCCAATTGCCAGCAGCGGTCGATCACTTCCTGACAGCGGCGCTCCATTTCTGGGTTATCGCGCTGTACAGAAGCAAAATCCAGATCCGCATCAGACTGACCCGATGCCATAGAGGAGGCTGCACCGCCGCCCAGACCGATATTCATGGACGGTCCGCCCAGCACAATCAGTTTGGCACCGACGCTAATTTCGCCTTTTTTGACGTGATCGGCACGGATGTTACCAATGCCGCCCGCCAGCATGATCGGTTTATGGTAGCCGCGCAGCTCTGTGCCATTGTGGCTATCAACACGCTCTTCATACGTACGGAAATAGCCCGTCAGTGCAGGACGACCGAATTCGTTATTGAATGCCGCACCGCCCAATGGGCCTTCGGTCATGATATCCAGCGCGCTGACAATACGCTCTGGCTTGCCGAACTCTTCTTCTTCCCACGGCTGGACAAAGCCAGGAATGCGCAGGTTCGATACGGAGAAGCCCACCAGACCCGCTTTTGGCTTGGAGCCACGGCCTGTCGCGCCTTCGTCACGGATTTCACCACCGGATCCCGTTGCTGCGCCCGGCCACGGTGAAATGGCGGTTGGGTGGTTATGCGTTTCAACCTTCATCAGGATATGGGCGTCTTCCTGATGGTAAGTATATTGCCCGTTAGGATCGGTGTAGAAACGGCCGACGGCGGAACCTTCCATGACGGCGGCGTTGTCTTTATAGGCAGAGAGAACATGATCGGGGGTGTGTTCAAAGGTGTTTTTGATCATTTTGAACAGTGACTTCGGCTGAGTAACGCCGTCGATCACCCAATCAGCGTTGAAAATCTTGTGGCGACAGTGCTCAGAGTTCGCCTGGGCGAACATATACAGTTCGATATCGTTAGGATTGCGGCCCAATTTGGTGAAGGCTTCCAGCAGATAATCAATTTCATCTTCCGCCAATGCCAGTCCCAGACGGACGTTCGCCTCTTCCAGTGCCTGACGTCCTTCCAGCAGAATTTCGATACGCTTGAAAGGTGCAGGTTGATGATGAGAGAACAGCGCTTCGGCCTGTTTCAGGTCGCTAAATACGCTTTCCATCATTCGGTCATGCAGCAGTGCCCCCAGTTGCTGCCACTGTTCATCGCTCAGCGTAGGCGCATGAATATAGAAAGCCAGACCACGCTCCAGACGCAGCACTTTGCTTAACCCACAGTTATGGGCGATGTCCGTTGCTTTGGAAGACCACGGCGAAATGGTGCCGGGACGCGGCGTGACCAGTAACAGATGGCCTTGCGGCTCGTGCTCCGCGAGAGAAGGACCATACTTCAGCAAACGTGTCAGTTTGGCCTGTTCATCGTTGTTCAACGGGGCGCTGACATCGGCGAAATGTACGTATTCAGCATAGATATCACTGACCGGCAAAACGTGCTCTTTGCAGCGGACCAGCAATTTATTAATACGAAAAGCCGATAAAGCAGGTGAACCACGCAGTATTTCCATAATCTAAAGTTCTCTCGTCTTCGATGCACTGGCTGCGATACAGCCATGGGGCACAACAGGGGGGAAACGCGCATATTATAGAGAATCCTTCCCTCGGACGAAACCGTTTGCGTGGCGATAATTTCACTTCGCGTCCGACGAATGATTAATCGGTGACCAAATCAATAAAAGTTGCACACTGGCGGTTTGTTAAGCAAAATGCCCCCACTCTGGGAAATGACGTATAAAAAAACTGCCGTTACAGACAGCCTGGCCACACGGCCGCCGAGAGATAACTATTTGAAGCCTTTAAAATTAAATTATTTTTTCATCGGGATTATCACGTTACTGCTGGCGTTAGCGCTATGGCCTAGTATTCCCTGGCGCAGTAGTCAGGATGTACAGCTCAGGCAGATCCTCTCACGCGGTGAGTTGCGTATCAGCACGGTCAACTCACCGCTGACCTATGCAATGAGCAACGGATCCCCGACAGGTCTGGACTATGAACTGGCAAAACGGTTCGCCGATTACCTCGGCGTCAAGCTGGTGGTCTCGTCACGCAAGAATCTTGACGAGCTGTTCGACGATTTAGACGGTGACGATGCCGATCTGCTGGCTGCCGGGCTGATCTACAACCATGAGCGTCTGGAACGCTTCCGCGCCGGCCCAACCTACTATTCCATTTCACAACAGATGGTGTACCGCCTCGGTTCACCCCGTCCAAAAACGCTGGATAAACTGCAAGGCCGCCTCGTCGTCACATCCGGTTCCGCACACGCCGCTACCCTGCGCGATCTAAAAGCGGAGAAATACCCGCAGCTAAGCTGGGAATCGGCCTCCGATCAGAGCACGCAGGAATTATTGAAGCAGGTTGCCGACGGCAAACTGGACTATACGCTGGGTGATTCGGTCACCATCGGCCTGATGCAGCGAATTCATCCGCAGCTTGCCGTCGCCTTCGATCTCAGCGACGAAGAGCCGGTTACCTGGTATATGCGCCGTTCACACGATGACAGCCTGTCCGCCGCGCTGCTGGATTTCTTCAGCCAGATTGTCGAAGACGGTACGCTCGCGCGTCTGGAGGAGAAGTATCTCGGTCACGTTGGCGAATTTGACTATGTCGATACCACCACGTTCCTGAGCGCGATTGATGAAACGCTGCCGGATCTGCGACCGCTGTTTGAAAAATACGCCACCGATATCGACTGGAAGCTGCTGGCCGCCATCTCCTATCAGGAGTCACACTGGAACCCGCTGGCGACCTCCCCTACCGGCGTGCGCGGGCTGATGATGCTCACGCGCAACACGGCAGAAAGCCTGAACGTCACCGATCGAGTCGACCCTGAGCAAAGTATTCGCGGCGGTGCGCAATATATGTCGCACATGATGCAGAAAATGCCGGACACCATCCCGGAAGATGAAAAAATCTGGTTTGCGCTGGCGTCTTACAACATGGGATACGCCCATCTGCTTGATGCACGTAAATTGACCGAAAAACAGAAAGGTAATCCCGACAGCTGGGTCGATGTGAAGATGCGCCTGCCAATGCTGAGCCAGAAGCGCTATTACACGCAAACCACCTACGGCTACGCGCGCGGACACGAAGCCTATAACTACGTGGAAAACATTCGGCGTTATATGGTGAGTCTGGAAGGTTATCTGATCGAGAAAGAAGCTAAAGCGCAACAGCAAACCCAGATCGCGCAAGGCTATCCGGCCGTGCCTCTCAGCAAGGTGCCGGAATAAGACTACATAGAGAAAGAAAAAAACGCTGCGACTCCTGCACTCGGGCTGGTCACGGCAGCCTCATTTTAGGAGAAACACGGGGATGAGGTTCCCGCAGGGACACCTCGCCCCGTGGTAGCTCCGTGTATCTCGATTCTAAAAGATCGGCGTTACGCTACTCCTGCGCGGCGTTTTTCTCGGCAGCACGACGGGCTTTATGCTGTTCACGACGCAGGCGAAAGAACGTGCTGAGCGTTGCAGAACATTCATCAGCCAGAATGCCGGATTCAATCACGATCTGATGATTCATGCCGGGATGGCGCAGAATATCCACCAGCGACCCCGCCGCTCCCGTTTTCTCATCTGACGCGCCATAAACCAGACGGCCAATACGGCTGTGTATCATCGCGCCCGCACACATGATGCACGGCTCTAACGTGACATACAGCGTCGTTTCCAGCAGGCGGTAATTCTGCAACACCTGTCCTCCCTGCCGCAACGCCATAATCTCAGCGTGCGCGGTAGGATCGTGATGCCCAATCGGCCGGTTCCACCCTTCGCCGATGGCTTCGTTATCTAGCACCAGCACAGCACCAACCGGCACTTCGCCTTCATCCTGAGCGCGCTGAGCCAGCATTAATGCATGGCGCATCCAGTATTCATCGTTACGCAGGTTATCCACGCTCATCTCCCGAACATTCATATTTTGGCGGCGCATTATACCTATATGAAGAGATGAAAAATCAGATGAAAGGATGAAAAAATCATTCCAGCTGTTGCAGGCTACCTTCAGGGGTGACTCGCCAGCGGTGTTCGCAAAAATAGAGCAGCGGGTTGTCCTGTTTGCTGTCGCTGTAACCGCTGTAGAGTTTGAGCGGCGCGCCGAGACGCTGCTCCATCTGTGCCACTTTTTCATGTCCGAGACAGCGCAGCGTTAATACCCAGCCGCCGTAGCGGCGCGTAATCTGGCTTCCCATCAGGCGAACGCCGGGCAGAAAAGGCGAATCATGATAGACCTGTTCCACCAGCCGCTGCGGCGATCCCGTCACCAGCCAGACCTGTGCATCACTGTCTTCAAGATAGGTTTTCAGCCGCTGCTGAACCTGCGGAAATGGAATGACATCATGACGAAACGCGCCGACAAACTGCTTTTCCAGTTGAACCAGCTCGTCTTCATCACGCCCAAACGTAATCGCCCACAGCAGCCAGCTCATCGGCCACCGGGCCGCGCGACCGCGAATCAGTAGCCCCAGCCCGATAAGAGGTAATAGCGGGATAACCAGAACGAGGTTTAACGGCAGCCGACGAAGTAGAAAACGCAAAAAGCTGCCAAACATGTCCTGCTGATGCAACGTGCCATCCAGATCAAAAAAAACAATGCGTTGCTCTCGCTTATCACTCAAAACATTTCTCCCGACTTACACCAAGATAATTTTATCCGCCAATCAGCGCCTCACGCAGATAACCGTTGTGTTGTTTCAGGCGCTCACGTGCCGCTTCCACGTCAATATTAGCCAGAAGCATCAGAATTGCGGGCTTAACCTCATTATCCGCCAGCACCAGCGCCTGCCGCGCCTTTTCCCGCTCGGCCCCCGTCGCTTCAACCACAATGCGGCAAGCCCGGTCCAGCAGCTTCACGTTGGTTGCCTTCACATCGACCATCAAATTCTGGTACACCTTTCCCAGCTTAACCATTGCGCCGGTAGAAATCATATTCAGGACGAGTTTTTGCGCCGTTCCCGACTTCAAGCGCGTCGACCCCGTTAACGCTTCCGGGCCAACCACCGGAGAAATCGCTACCTGCGCTTCCAGTGCGATGGGTGAATGCGGATTACAGGAGATCGCCGCTGTCCGGCAGCCAACGTCACGCGCATAGCGCAATGCGCCAATCACATACGGCGTCCGGCCTGATGCCGCAAGGCCGACAACCATATCCGCCGCGGTGACATCCAGCGCTTTTAAATCCGCCTCACCGAGTGCAGGGTCGTCTTCCGCACCTTCAACTGCCTTAAGCAACGCGCCCGGCCCACCGGCGATCAGCCCGATAACCACCCCGTGTGGCACACCAAACGTCGGCGGACACTCGGAAGCATCCAGTACGCCCAAACGGCCGCTGGTCCCCGCGCCCAGATAGATCAGCCGCCCGCCCTCCTGCAACGAGGACGTCGCCAGATCGACAGCCTCGGCAATCGCGGGTAAAACCTGTGCAATGGCTTCAGGCACTTTCTGATCTTCCTGATTAAACGCGTGCATCATCTCCAGCGTAGAGAGCTGATCCAGCGCCATCGTCGCCGGATTCCGAGTTTCGGAAACCAGCGTCCCTAAATTAAGGTTCTCTCCATCCATCACATCTGAACGCATTCTGCTACCTCATGCTTT
The DNA here is from genome assembly GCF_044751765.1 of Pectobacterium sp. CHL-2024. Taxonomy (NCBI): domain Bacteria; kingdom Pseudomonadati; phylum Pseudomonadota; class Gammaproteobacteria; order Enterobacterales; family Pectobacteriaceae; genus Pectobacterium; species Pectobacterium sp. CHL-2024. The sequence continues at coordinate 371,358 of NZ_JBIXKO010000002.1, forward strand.
ATGCCAGCGTTTTGCACGCTTATGACAAACAATCATTTTCACCACTATACCCGTCATACTTCAAGTTGCATGTGCGTTGGCTGCGCTACTCGGCCCACTCACGTGGACCTCGCCCCGTTGGGGCCGCTGCAAGCAGCGTTCAAATCTGCCTCTGGCAAATTTGTCAGTCACCCGAATCACTTACCTCAGTAAGCTCATCGGGATTCCTTCTCTTGCCGCCTTCCTGAAACTCGAATTATTTGGGGTATATATGCTTTTGAGAGCTGTGAAAGTACGCTATTCTGCATCGAATTAACCCTCCACATTCATCTCGCAAGGTAAACAGAGAAACCTCAGTGCGACTCTCCGGGTTCAGACTCTCCACTTACACGCTTTTCTTTATTAGCTGTCTGCTGTTTCTGCTGGCGGGTTCCCTACGTGCGGACTGGGATTTTATTACCATTAATCAGCGAACCGAGCAGCTTTATGGCCCGGCAACGCCCGATGCTCGCCGCCGAATAGATGAATGGCAGACGCTGTTGGCCAACTCCCTCAACAAAGAGGAAAAGGCTCTGCTGAGTAGCGTGAACCAATTTTTCAATGACCGTATGCTGTTTCGCGATGATATTGTCGTCTGGAATCAGGAAGATTACTGGGCTACGCCGATTGAAGCGCTGCGTAAAGGTGCCGGGGACTGCGAAGACTATGCGCTCGCCAAGTATTTTACGCTGCGTCATTTAGGCATCCCGGCGGACAAATTACGTATTACCTATGTTAAAGCCCTGCGTCTGAATAAAGCGCATATGGTGGTCACCTATTATCCCACGCCAACCTCGATTCCGCTGGTACTGGATAATCTGACCGACAAGATCCAACCCGCGACAGAGCGCACTGATTTAGTTCCGGTGTATGCCTTTAATGGCGGGGGCCTCTGGCTGCCCGGAGCCAGCGGCAGCAATAAACGCGTAGGTGACAGTAAACGACTTTCACGCTGGCAGGATGTATTAACCAAAATGCGTGCCGAAGGGTTTTCAATTGAGGAGTAAAGGTAGGCTATGTCTCTATACAAACAATTACTGATAGCCATCTGCCTGTTTGTGCTAATCATTTTCAGCGGGAGCTTTTTCGTCAGCCTGGAAAATTCGCGTGAACAGTACAACAACCAGCTTCATTCTCACGCACAGGATGCCGCCACCGCACTTGGGCTTTCCCTGACGCCGAATATCGATGACCCGGCAATGGTAGAGCTGATGGTCAGCTCGATTTTCGACAGCGGCTACTTTTCCAGTATCCGCGTGCGGGATTTAAAAACCGGCAGCGTCACGCTGGAACGCACCGCATCGCCGGATATCCCTGACGTACCGCGCTGGTTTGTTCAGTTAGTAAACCTGCAACCCGGCGCGGGCGAAGCTATCGTGATGCGCGGCTGGGAGCAGGCGGCAAAAGTTGAAGTCGTCAGCCATCCGATGTTCGCGGTGACGCGGCTGTGGCGCAGCAGTACGGCCTCTTTCCTGTGGTTACTCGGCTGTGGCACGCTGGGCGTGTTACTCGGCGCGCTATTCCTGCGCCGCCAGCTACGTCCGCTTGATTATATTGTCGATCAGTCGCTGGCAATTACCCGTCGTGAATTCCTTAGCCAGCCGGATTTGCCCAATACGCCCGAGTTTCGCCGTGTTGCACAAGCGATGAACCTGATGGTCAGCAAGCTCAAAACGCTGTTTGAAGAGGAAGCGGAACGGAGCGAGCGCTTACGTCAGGAAGCCTATCAGGATCCTCAAACCGGATTGAATAACCGTCGCGCGTTTGACATGCAGTTCAACGACAAACTGGCCGACGAAGAAACCGCCCCCGGCTTCCTTATTATGATTCGCGTTCAGGATCTGGCGGGGATGAATCAGCGGCTGGGCGGCCAGCGCACCGATGCGCTATTAGCCTCCGTCGGGCATATTCTGCGTAACACGCAAAAGCAGCATACCCATGCGGAAAGTCTTCTGGCACGTATCCGCGGTGGGGAATTTGCGCTGTTTTGCCCGGGGTTGGTCGATAAAGAAGCCTATGCGCTGATTGGCGAGCTGACGCGCAACATCGAAACGTTGCATCTGACAGGCGAAACCGATGTCTCCCCTGTCGCCCAATTCGGCATGGTGCCTTTCCGCCCCGGTGACACCGCGCAATCCCTGTTTATTCAGGGCGATCAGGCGCTCACGCGAGCCGAAAGCAATACCGATAGCACCGCGCCTCACGACATACCGTCCGTCAGTGCCGAACAGGTCGAAACCGATCGCCATAGGTGGTTTAACCTGCTCGATCCCATTTTGGAACAGGAACGCTTGCAGCTTTTCCTGCAACCGGTCGTCGCCTGTGATGATCCCAGCCAGGTGCTGCATCACAAAGTGCTGGCGCGCATTCAGGATGAGCAAGGAAACAGTGTCGCCGCAGGTCGCTTCCTACCGTGGATCCAACGCTTTGGCTGGGATACCCGTCTGGATCAAACCATGCTACGCGAAGTACTGGACTATCTTCGCCAGCACGACGGCAATCTGGCACTGAGCCTGTCCGGCACCACGGTTCTGAATCTTCATCTGCTTGCCGATCTGCTTGCCCCGTTGAAGCATCAGCCTGACGTCGCCAAACGACTGATTCTGGAGCTGGATGAGAACCAATTGCCAGACAGCGCCCAGTTGGAAGCCTTAATCAAGCTGCTCAATGAACATGGCTGTGCGCTGGGGCTACAGCATTTTGGCGGGCGCTTTAATATGATCGGCAACCTGTCGCAATGGGGTCTGGCTTACCTGAAAGTCGATGGCAGCTACATCCGCAACATCGATCAGGAGGACGATAAACAAATGTTTATCGAAGCGCTGTATCGCGCCACCAACAGTATTGCCCTGCCGCTTATCGCCGAACGTGTTGAAACCGCAGGTGAGCTGAAAGTGCTTCAGGAGATGGGATTACAGGGCGCGATGGGACGGCTGCTGGGTGAACCGGTACCAGCGGTCAGAATCTGATACCACATCATTTTGGCTAACGACGTTTAACGCCCCCCGGCTTCTTACTACGATAGTGAGAAGCCGGAAATGGCTGAACGGGATGTTAAGGGATGATTTCTTCAAAACATCCTTTCCTTAAAACATAGTCTCTTCATCGTCGCCAATCAGCTTGTTCAACCCGCCATTCAGGGCTTCACGCGCCTGCGCACGGTTAATCAACTTCAGCTGTGCCGCCTGAGGGAAATCGGTAATGCTGACCACGCCTTTCTGAATCAAAACCTGAATTAAATCCTCCAGCACACGCACCATTTCCAGATCGCTTTGCCGCAGTTGCTGGAGGCTGGACATCGCAGCCTGATGACTGCGGAACCAGGCCTGCGCCTCACGCGAATCATCGGACAGTTCGCCGTTCATTTCAGGAAAAGGACTCTTTTCTACCTTCATCAGGTGGCCATCACTGTCGCGCTGGATATAAAACATTTTCGGAGACCTTTTAAGTTTTTGATAAAGAAAGGAGCCGGGCAGGCTCCCCCTTTTCGTCAGCTAGACGGTTCTGGCTTGCTGACCAGACTTTCAAGCGACGGCAATGCACCGTTATAGTGTTCCAACGTAATCGACACTGCAACCGTTCCGCCTTTATCCGCCGTAAAGTTCCCCGCGGTGCTCACTTCAATCGTCGGTGAACCATGATTATCGGTGATGCGAATATAGCGGCTGATATCGGTGCCTTCCTCCAGTTCGCCAACCAGATCGCTTAAATCAATCCGGTCACCTTCTTTGGCATTAAAGTCTTTGATCACATCGTTGCCGATATCGCCAGCCTGCCACTTAAAGGTATCCGCACCCGCCCCACCGATGAGCGTATCGCCCCCCGCGCCGCCAATCAGGATGTCGTCTCCGCTGCCGCCGTAAAGCAGGTCATTCCCCGCCCCACCGTAGAGGGTGTCATTTCCTCCCTGGCCGAAGAGAATATCATCTCCGTCGCCGCCATTGAGTATGTCATTCCCCCCCTTCGACGACGACAGATCAAACTCTGAACTGTGCGCGGCAATATAGTTATGCATGTCCTTCGTCGTCGGAACGCCCGTTTGCATGCCTAACTGTTTGCCAATGTAGTTCTGTAAAGCCGCAATGCCGTTACCGTCGATATTAGGGAACGACACGACATCGCCAAACAGCACATCATCATTATAGGTGCCGGACATCGTGTCATTGCCCGCCGCACCGACACTCAGCCCATACTGTTCAGCACCTTCCGCCGAATAGCCGGTTGCCGTATCGTGGTTGCCCATTTCTGTCGATGTCGCCTGCGCCAAGACATTCAATTTACCCGCGTCGGCCGGCACCTCAAGCGTGATTTTCCCGGCTAGCGTCTGGGCGTTGTGCGCATTTTGAATCAGGTATGAACCATCAGCACCGACGGTATACTTCACGTTATTAATCTGGTCGGTCAGCACCGTTCCCGTTGGGATCCCCGTCAACCGAATCCCCGACAGCGTTTCGCTACCGTCGCGGTCTGTCAATGCAGCGGAAACATCGAGCGTATAGGTCTGTTTTCCCGCCTGACCGGGGACTTTTTCCACCGTCGCGCTATTGGTACCGGGGGTATACGTCGATCCATCGCTGTAGATCACGCCTTCGATATTGTTGCTAACCTGTCTCGTAAACGAGCCTGATTTGCCACTGCTATCGGTATAATTAACCTTCAGCCCATCCAGCGTGTTAACCGACGTATTCGCGTTGTTGTTCGTGCTATAGGTCGCGTTATAGGTGTAGCCCGTTTCCTTGATGACGAAAACATAGTCAGAATGCGCGTTGCTGCCGTTATTGGTCCGGTTACCGTTGAATGAATCCAGATCGCGGTGATCCTTACGATCGGCCGCCCAGTCGCTCTGACGATAAAAATAGCCGCTATTGGAGTGCACAACGAAGATATCGCTGTAATTGCCATCCCCGCTGGTATTGCCCTGACTGTAGTACGCCACCTTCCCGTTGCCGACTACGGTAGGGACCGAATCCCCCTCGGTCAGCCAGACGCGGACGCCGTTACCCACCGCGACGATTTTTCCGTTCTGCACGTCAAAACCACCGTTCGCGCTTCCGCCATTCACCTTAATGACTTCGGCAGAAGCTGGCGTTGTGGTCACGCTGGAGGTGCTCAGGCTTACGACTGGCGCATCGGCGACTGGCGTAATACCAATGTGCAGCGCGGCTTTATCGCCCGTGTTCCCTGCGCTATCGACAGGTCGATAAGCAATGTCCCCCAGCGCTGCGCCAGAGACATTACTCGCTGGTGTAAAGCGTAGATCGGTGTTGCCAGCCGTAAAGGATTGTCCAGCGGTGACGGCTTTCCAACTCCCGTTATCATTAAAATAAAGCGTGCCAGCGGCAGCAGGCGGCAGAGACGAAATCACGATGCTTGTGGTATCGCTCGATACGCCCAGATCGCTCCAGCCAATGTGCAGCGGCGTGTCTTCCGTACCAGACACCGTGTTGTTGTGTGCGGCTGGCGGCGTAACATCCATGATAGCCTGACTGTTATCATGCGCCTGATTACCTGCCGCATCGGTTGCCGTCGCTCCTGCGGTAATCTTGCCTTCCGCTAACGTGCTCAGATCGACATTCGTCTGCCATTTTCCGTTCGTCACGGGCACATCATGCAGCGTAACCGACTTACCATTCACGTCAGTAAAGACCAGATCGACCTTCTTCTCGTTGCTCGTGCCGCTGACCAGAGTGTTTTTCGACTCACTTTGGCTAACGTAGCCATCGTTACCCGCGAAATTCGTAATATCAATTTCTGGTGCGGTCGTATCCACGCTGTACGCATGATGGGTATTCGCCGTGGTGGCGTTCCCCGCCGCATCACGCGTGGTCACGCTGGCGCTAATGTCACTGTTAGCCGCCAGTACCGAACCGGGAACATTGACACTCCAGGTTTTACCGTCGTTATTCACCGTCGTCTGGTAGGTTTCGGTGCCGACTTTCACCGTGACGCTATCGCCTGCCCTAACCTCATTGCCGACTTTTCCGGTAACAGGGATCGTTTGTCTGGATTCATTAGCGTTAATCACGTTATCGGACGTGACGTTATCGATAGAAATTGAGGCAACCGGCGCAACAGTATCCACGCCGTAAGTGTGGCTGGTATTGGCAGTCGTGACGTTGCCTGCTGTATCACGGGTAGTGACCGAAGCGGAGACATCACCGTTAGCAGCCAGTACAGAACCGGGAACATTCACGCTCCAGGTTTTACCATCGGTATTGACGGTCGTCTGGTAGGTCTCGGTACCGACTTTTACCGTAACCGCATCGCCGGCTTTCACTTCATTACCGACTTTACCCGTCACCGCAATCGTCTGGCCGGACTCGGCCGCATTAATCACGTTATCGCTGGTGACATTATCAATAGAGATCGACGCTATCGGCGCAACCGTATCCACACCGTAAGTGTGCGAGGTATTGGCAGTCGTGACGTTGCCTGCGGTATCGCGTGTGGTGACCGAAGCTGAGACATCACCGTTAGCAGCCAGTACCGAACCGGGAACATTCACGCTCCAGGTTTTACCGTCCGCATTGACGGTAGTCTGGTAAGTCTCGTTACCGACTTTGACGGTAACCGCATCGCCCGCTTTGACTTCATTGCCAACCTGACCGGTAACGGAAATCGTCTGGCCGGACTCAGTGGCGTTGATGACATTATCTGATGTGATGTTGTCGATAGAGATTGACGCGACTGGCGCAACCGTATCGACACCGTAAGCGTGGCTGGTGTTCGCCGTGGTGACATTGCCTGCGGTATCGTGTGTGGTGACCGAAGCAGAGATATCACCGTTAGCCGCGAGCACAGAACCGGGAATATTCACGCTCCAGGTTTTACCGTCCGCATTCACGGTGGTCTGGTAAGTCTCGGTACCGACTTTAACGGTGATGGCGTCACCCGCCTTCACTTCATTGCCGACTTGCCCCGTCACTGCTATCGTCTGACCGGACTCGGTCGCATTGATCACGTTATCCGACGTGACGTTATCAATTGAAATTGACGCGACTGGCGCAACCGTATCCACGCCGTAAGTGTGCGAAGTATTGGCCGTCGTGACGTTGCCTGCCGTATCACGGGTAGTAACCGACGCAGAGACATCACCGTTAGCAGCAAGTACCGCTCCCGGAACGTTCACGCTCCAGGTCTTACCGTCGGCATTGACCGTGGTCTGGTAGGTCTCGGTACCGACTTTGACGGTAACCGCATCGCCCGCCCTAACCTCATTGCCGACTTTTCCGGTAACAGGGATCGTTTGTCTGGATTCATTAGCGTTAATCACGTTATCCGAGGTGACGTTATCAATAGAGATTGACGCGATTGGCGCAACGGTATCCACACCGTAAGTGTGCGAGGTATTGGCAGTAGTCACGTTACCGGCGGTATCACGCGTGGTCACTGTCGCGCTCACATCACTGTTCGCTGCCAACACCGAACCCGGTACGTTGACGCTCCAGGTCTTGCCGTCGGTATTGACGGTGGTCTGGTACGTTTCCGTGCCGATTTTAACCGTAACGGCGTCACCCGCTTTGACTTCGTTGCCGACTTTACCCGTCACCGCTATGGTCTGGCCGGACTCGGTCGCGTTAATCACGTTATCGCTGGTGACATCATCAATTGAAATTGAAGCGACTGGTGCAACGGTATCGACACCGTAAGCATGACTGGTGTTCGCCGTGGTGACATTGCCTGCGGTATCGCGGGTGGTGACCGACGCAGAGACATCACTATTAGCAGCCAGTACCGATCCCGGAACATTGACGCTCCAGGTTTTGCCATCGGTATTGACCGTGGTCTGGTACGTTTCCGAGCCAACGGTAACGGTGATCGCATCGCCCGCTTTGACTTCGTTGCCGACCTGACCCGTCACAGCAATGGTCTGACCGGACTCGGTCGCATTAATGACGTTATCTGAGGTGACGTTATCAATAGTGATCGACGCCACCGGTGCAACGGTATCGACACCGTAAGCGTGATTCGTGTTGGCAGTCGTGATATTACCTGCGGTGTCACGCGTGGTGACGCTGGCGGAGATATCCCCGTTAGCAGCCAGTACAGCACCGGGAACATTGACACTCCAGATTTTGCCATCGGCATTCACCGTGGTCTGATAGGTCTCGTTACCGACTTTGACGGTAACCGCATCGCCCGCTTTCACGTCGTTATCGACTTTACCGGTCACCGCAATCGTCTGACCGGACTCGGAAGCATTGATCACGTTATCGGACGTGACGTTATCAATTGAAATTGAAGCGACTGGCGCAACCGTATCGACGCCGTAAGCATGACTGGTGTTCGCAGTCGTGACGTTGCCTGCGGTATCGCGGGTGGTGACCGAAGCAGAGACATCACCGTTAGCAGCAAGTACCGTTCCCGGAACATTCACGCTCCAGGTTTTGCCATCGGTATTGACGGTGGTCTGGTAGGTCTCGGTACCGACTTTTACGGTAACCGCGTCACCCGCTTTCACTTCATTGCCAACCTGACCGGTGACGGAAATCGTCTGACCGGATTCGGAAGCATTGATGACATTGTCGGAAGTGACGTTATCAATTGAAATTGAAGCAACAGGCGCGACGGTATCAACACCATAAGCGTGACTGGTGTTAGCAGTCGTGATGTTGCCTGCCGTATCACGGGTGGTGACCGACGCAGAGACATCGCCGTTAGCAGCCAGTACAGAACCGGGAACATTCACGCTCCAGGTTTTACCGTCAGCATTTACCGTCGTCTGGTAGGTCTCGGTGCCGACTTTTACCGTAACCGCATCGCCCGCTTTAACTTCGTTGCCGACTTGACCGGTCACCGCAATCGTCTGACCCGATTCACTGGCGTTAATCACGTTATCGCTGGTGACATTGTCGATAGATATCGATGCGGTTGGTGCAACGGTGTCCACGCCGTAAGTATGCGAGGTATTGGCAGTCGTGACGTTACCTGCCGTATCACGGGTGGTGACCGTGGCACTCACATTACCATTAGCAGCCAGTACAGAACCGGGAACATTCACGCTCCAGGTTTTACCGTCAGCATTTACCGTGGTTTGGTAGATCTCGGTGCCGACTTTAACCGTAACCGTATCACCGGCTTTGACGTCGTTATCGACTTTACCCGTCACCGCTATCGTCTGCCCGGATTCGCTGGCATTGATGACGTTATCAGACGTCACATCGTCGATAGTAATCGACGCCGTTGGTGCAACGGTATCCACGCCGTAAGCGTGAGTCGTATTCGCGGTGGTGACATTGCCTGCGGCGTCACGCGTGGTCACGCTAGCGGAGATATCGCCATTGACGGCCAGTACGGAACCGGGAACATTCACGCTCCAGGTATTGCCGTCGGTATTGACGGTGGTCTGATAGGTCTCGGTACCGACTTTAACGGTAACCGCGTCACCCGCTTTGACTTCGTTGCCAACCTGACCCGTCACCGCAATCGTCTGACCCGATTCGCTGGCGTTAATCACGTTATCCGAGGTGACATTGTCGACAGAGATCGACGCGACTGGCGCAACGGTATCGACACCGTAAGTGTGACTGGTATTCGCCGTAGTGACGTTACCCGCGGTATCACGGGTAGTCACGGTGGCGGAGATATCGCCATTGGCCGCCAGCACGGATCCCGGCACATTGACGCTCCAGGTTTTGCCGTCGGTATTCACCGTCGTCTGGTACGTCTCGGTACCGACTTTAACGGTAACCGCATCACCCGCTTTGACTTCGTTGCCAACTTTCCCCGTCACAGCAATCGTCTGACCAGATTCACTGGCATTAATCACGTTATCGGACGTGACATTATCGATAGAAATTGAAGCAACCGGCGCAACGGTATCGACACCATAAGCGTGGCTGGTGTCCGCCGTGGTGACATTGCCTGCGGTATCACGCGTAGTGACGCTGGCAGAGATATCACCGTTAGCTGCAAGTACAGAACCGGGAACATTCACGCTCCAGGTTTTACCATCGGTATTGACGGTGGTCTGGTACGTTTCCGTGCCAACTTTAACGGTGATGGCGTCACCCGCCTTCACTTCATTGCCAACCTGACCGGTGACCGCAATCGTCTGGCCGGACTCGGTCGCGTTAATCACGTTATCGGACGTGACGTTATCAATTGAAATTGAGGCAACCGGCGCAACGGTATCGACACCGTAAGCGTGGGTCGTATTCGCGGTAGTGGCATTGCCTGCCGTATCACGCGTGGTGACCGACGCAGAGACATCACCGTTAGCAGCAAGAACTGTTCCCGGAACGTTCACACTCCAGGTTTTACCGTCGGTATTCACGGTGGTCTGGTAGGTTTCGGTGCCAACGGTAACGGTGATGGCGTCGCCCGCTTTCACTTCATTACCGACTTTACCCGTCACCGCAATCGTCTGGCCGGATTCGCTGGCATTGATGACGTTATCCGATGTCACATCGTCGATAGTAATCGACGCCACCGGCGCAACGGTATCGACGCCGTAAGCATGGCTGGTATTCGCGGTCGTGACATTGCCTGCCGTATCACGGGTGGTGACCGACGCAGAGACATCACCGTTTGCGGCCAGCACCGATCCTGGAACATTCACACTCCAGGTTTTGCCATCGGTATTGACGGTGGTCTGGTACGTTTCCGTGCCGACTTTGATCGTGACTGCATCCCCGGCTTTCACTTCATTGCCGACCTGACCCGTGACGGAAATCGTCTGGCCGGATTCGCTGGCATTGATGACGTTATCCGATGTCACATCGTCAATAGTAATCGACGCCACTGGTGCGACGGTATCTACACCGTAAGCATGACTGGTATTGGCGGTGGTGGCGTTACCTGCGGAGTCTCGGGTGGTGACCGTCGCACTCACATCGCCGTTGGCGGCTAACAGCGAACCGGGAACATTCACGCTCCAGGTTTTGCCATCGGCATTGACGGTGGTCTGGTAGGTCTCGGTACCGACTTTGACGGTAACCGCATCGCCCGCTTTCACTTCATTACCGACCTGGCCCGTGACCGCAATCGTCTGACCTGACTCAGTAGCATTGATGACGTTATCGGGCGTCACATTGTCGATAGAAATTGAGGCAACTGGCGCGACCGTCTCCACACCGTAAGTGTGACTGGTGTTGGCGGTGGTGATGTTGCCTGCGGTATCACGCGTAGTGACGGTCGCACTGACATCACCGTTAGCAGCCAGTACAGAACCGGGAACGTTGACGCTCCAGGTTTTGCCGTCGGTATTCACGGTGGTCTGGTAAGTCTCGGTACCGACTTTAACCGTAACCGCATCGCCTGCTTTGACTTCATTACCAACCTGACCGGTGACCGCAATCGTCTGCCCAGACTCGCTGGCATTGATCACGTTATCCGACGTGACGTTATCAATAGAGATCGACGCCACCGGCGCAACCGTATCCACACCGTAAGCGTGGCTAGTATTGGCGGTGGTGACGTTGCCTGCCGTATCACGGGTAGTAACCGACGCAGAGACATCACCGTTAGCAGCAAGTACCGCTCCCGGAACGTTCACGCTCCAGGTTTTACCGTCCGCATTGACGGTCGTCTGGTAGGTTTCGGTGCCGACTTTAACGGTAACCGCATCACCCGCTTTCACTTCGTTGCCGACCTGACCGGTGACGGAAATCGTCTGACCGGATTCGGAAGCATTGATGACATTGTCGGAAGTGACATTATCAATTGAAATTGAAGCAACAGGCGCGACGGTATCCACGCCGTAAGTGTGACTGGTATTGGCAGTCGTGACATTGCCTGCGGTATCGCGGGTGGTGACGGTCGCCGAGATATCGCCATTGGCGGCCAGTACCGAACCGGGAACATTCACGCTCCAGGTCTTGCCGTCCGCATTGACGGTCGTCTGGTAGGTCTCGGTACCGACTTTAACCGTAACCGCATCACCCGCTTTGACCTCATTACCCACCTGACCGGTGATCGCAATGGTCTGACCTGACTCACTGGCGTTAATCACGTTATCACTGGTGACATTGTCGATAGCGATTGACGCGACTGGCGCAACCGTATCGACACCGTAAGTGTGGCTAGTGTTAGCAGTCGTGACATTGCCTGCGGTATCGCGTGTGGTGACCGTGGCACTCACATCACTATTCGCTGCCAGAACTGCCCCTGGAACATTCACGCTCCAGGTTTTGCCATCGGTATTCACGGTTGTCTGGTAGGTCTCGGTACCGACTTTAACCGTAACGGCGTCACCCGCTTTGACTTCATTGCCGACCTGACCGGTGACGGCGATCGTCTGGCCGGACTCGGAAGCATTGATCACGTTATCGGACGTGACATTATCGATAGTAATGGAAGCCGTTGGCGCAACCGTATCGACACCGTAAGTGTGGCTGGTATTGGCAGTCGTGACATTGCCTGCGGTATCGCGCGTAGTGACCGTGGCGCTCACATCACCATTGGCTGCCAGTACAGAACCCGGTACGTTCACGCTCCAGGTCTTGCCGTCGGTATTCACGGTGGTCTGGTACGTTTCTGTGCCGACTTTGACGGTAACCGCGTCGCCCGCTTTCACTTCATTGCCAACCTGACCCGTCACGGCAATGGTCTGGCCGGACTCGCTGGCGTTAATCACGTTATCGCTGGTGACGTTATCGACAGAGATCGACGCCACTGGTGCAACCGTATCGACGCCGTAAGCGTGACTGGTGTTCGCGGTGGTGACGTTGCCCGCCGTATCACGGGTAGTCACGGTGGCGGAGATATCGCCATTAGCCGCCAGCACGGATCCCGGAACATTGACGCTCCAGGTCTTGCCGTCGGTATTCACCGTCGTCTGGTAGGTTTCTGTGCCAACGGTAACGGTGATGGCGTCGCCCGCTTTGACTTCATTGCCGACCTGACCGGTGATCGCAATCGTCTGGCCCGATTCGCTGGCGTTAATCACGTTATCTGACGTGACATTATCAATAGAGATTGAGGCGACAGGGGGCAAAGTATCGACCGTTATCGCTTCACTTCCCCCCGTACCAGGAATGCCCGCAGCATCGGTGTAGCTGCCGTCAGGAACACTGACGCGGACTTCTCCCTCAAAATTGGAGGCTGGCGTCAATGTCGCCGTCCAGCGAGTCGGATCGTTAGGATCCTGCACCAGATTCGTTACTGCGCCGTTTGTTACGGTGATATCACTGAGGTCAAAACCAATGATCGGTTTTGTGAAGACGAAACTTACTGTGCCATCACTGTTTATGCCAATGGTGACAGAAGGCGGGGTGGTATCGGTGGTATCCGTTGCCGCAGGCAGCAACGTAGATGAATCTACGCCATCCAGAACGGACGAGGCTCGGTCAGTAAACGATGAGCCAGCGGTATCATAGCCAATCGGAGTAGTTACGACCTCTGCCGTCAAATTCAGAACGACCGTTGGGTTGAAATGCCCACCGCCGCCGTCACCGGCTTCTCCGGTGTCGTCATTACCCGCGGCAGTCGCTTCTAATACTTGTGTTGGGTCGGCACCCTGAGCGATAGCATCTTGTATAGCCGCGACATCATCGGCGACATCCGCATTGGCCTGAGAGGACGCATTGCTAACATCGCTCCAGCGGCTATCACGCCCCAGATCCAATGTTTTGCCGTCCGGTAATGTGATTGAAACCGCGCCGTTAGCACCAGTTACCACTTCTTCACCGCTGTAAACCCGATCGCCAGCAACCAGCAATCTCTGGCTTCCATCAAGCGCGATGATAAAAACTTGTCCAATAACGAACTTAATGACGCCAATCACACTATTCAAAATGCTTTCTCCTTGATATCTATAATTATTTTTATAATGTGGCGATATTGCGGCTATAGATTTTTGCTATCATCCTGATAAGGTTGATTTGCTGTGTGTCGTCCTGACATTTTATGAAAAAAAGCGTTACGATAGTGTTGTCGTTATGCGTCAAACGCTTGACTCAATGACCGATATAATAAAAAATTCGGAATATTCTTTCCAGAACTTTACTCATTTAGAGTAAGCCTTATTTTTTCTTGTTCAGGGCGTTTCAGGGAGAGGAATTAACATATTGATATAAATGGAATAAAAGCAAATCAATTCGTTAAGCGTTTATATAACACTCAAACACTTTAATAGGAATAATCACAAATAAAGTTTTTGTGAAGGAAAACTGCTGATGATGCGTAGATACCATTTTGCTTTATTACCTTTTATTACCCTTTTTTCCACAGCAACGCATGCCGAGACGATTCAGGAAGCAATAAAAAGCACACTCTATACACATCCTGAAGTAAGCGCCGCGATTAATAGCCGTTTTTCTGCCGAACATGATTTACGCGCGGCCAAAGGCGGATATCTCCCCTCCATCACGTTAAGTGCCGGCGTCGGACGCGAAGAGACCGATAGTCCCTCAACACGCGCCAGCACCAATAAGCGTGTTGAGCTCAGTCGTCAGGAGTCCAGTATCAATCTAAGCCAAACGGTATTTGATGGGTTCGCCACCTCCAGCGAAGTAGGCAGACAACGCGCCACGGTCAATTCACGTGCCTATAAAGTATTAAATACCAGTGAGGCAACGGCATTAGATACCGTTCAGGTCTATCTCAGCGTGCTGCAACGTCAGGAATTTGTCCGTCTGGCGGAAGCCAACCTTGCAAGCCATGAGCGCATTTACGATCAAATCAGGCTGCGCAGCGAACAAGGCGTTGGGCGACTGGCCGATTTGGATCAGGCCGAAGCACGTCTTGCGCAGGCCCGTAACAACGTGCTGACAGAACAAACCAATCTGGACGATGCCAAAATCAACTACATGAGCATTGTGGGTAAGGTACCGGAGAATTTGGTGATGCCCGATGCTTCTGCGATAAAACTCCCCGCCTCGCTGGATGAAGCGCTACGCACCATGCTGGCTAACAGCCCGGCGCTGAAATCCGCAGAGTCAGATATTGAAGCCACCCAGCAGCAGTATGAGACTTCAAAATCAACATTTTACCCGCGCCTCAACGTTGAGCTCTCTCGCACGATGGATAACAACGTTGACGGAACGCGCGGTCAAAATAATGAATGGCAGGCGATGCTGCGGATGCGCTACAACCTGTATGAAGGCGGTAGCAGCAAAGCCAACATGGAATCAAAAGCCTATCAGGTAAAAGAAGCACAGGATGTCCGAAATAATGCCCTGCGCCTGCTGAGCGAAGAACTCAAGTTAGCCTGGTCTGCGTTAAATAACTCGCGTCAACAGCTGCCGATTGCCGCCGAATACGCCGACCGCAGTATGAAAGTGCGTACCGCCTATCAGAAGCAATTTGGTCTGGGAGAAAGGACGTTGCTGGATCTGCTGGATAGCGAGAACGAGCTGTTCACCGCACAGCGCCGTCTGGTCGAGGTTCGTTTCACCTCTCTCTATACCGAATACCGGATCGCCTCCCGCATGGGAGAGCTATTAAACCGTTTAGCGATCCCTGCGCCTGATGCGGGTACCAGCTTGACAAACGTCACCACCCAAGCAGAGCTGCCGAGCCTTAATTAATATATTTCATTGGTCAGACGGCGATAAATTATGGTTTATATGCGGGGAATTACGTTGCGTAAGGGAACGTTGAGTTAAATGAAGTTGCATTCAGTACAAGAGACAAATGGTTCTGATAAATCAGTTGCCCAGGAGTCTATCGTCCAAGAGCCTGTTGTCCATGAGTCGACTATTGCTCATGAACCGCAGAACGTTCATGAAAATAGTGACCCTCGCAGCCGTCATGACGATCCCTTATTGGATAGCTTGCTGATCCTCTGCACCTTGCAGGGGAAATCCGTCAGTCGTACGACACTCACCGCGGGGCTCCCTTTAGCCAATCAACGGTTATCGGTAAAATTGCTCCCAAGAGCCGCTGCGCGCGCAGGGTTACAAGGGCGCGTGCTCAAACGTTCTCTGAATAAAATTTCCGACATGTCGCTCCCCGCGATGTTGCTGTTACGGGAAGGACGTGCAGCGATTCTGTTAGGCTGGAACGCTGACGGCAGCGCGCGTCTGATGCCCAGTGAAACAGAAGGCGGAGAAATTTCCGTTGAGCACAATACGCTGCAACAGAATTACCTCGGTCTGGTGATGTTTGCCCAACCTCGTCATCAGTTCGATCTGCAAAATCCGTCGCTGATCCCCCGAACCAAATCCTGGTTCAAAGATACGCTTAAACTTTCACGCTCACTCTATCTCGATGCCGTCCTCGCCAGTTTGCTGGTGAACATTATCGCGCTTGCCACGCCGCTGTTCGTGATGAATGTCTACGACCGCGTTGTGCCCAATCAGGCAACGGCGACATTATGGGTGCTGGCTATCGGCGTTACTGGCGCGTTTATTTTCGATTTGATACTCAAAACGCTGCGCGGCATTTGCCTTGATATGGCGGGTAAAAAAACCGACCTGATTATTTCCGCCACGTTATTTGAACGCATTACCGGTATGTCGATGAAAGCCCGACCACCGCGGGTCGGTAGCTTTGCGCAGAATATTCATGAATTTCAGTCACTCAGAGATTTCCTTTCGTCACTGACGCTGACGACGCTGATCGATTTTCCTTTTACGCTGCTTCTGCTGCTGGTTATCGGCATCATCGGCGGCCCACTGGTCTGGGTTTCCATACTCGCCTACCCTATCGCCCTGTTGGCGAGCTGGGCGATGCAAAAGCCGCTGTCCGCCACCATTGAAAAAACGATGCACCTTGCCAGTGAACGGCAGGCTACGCTGATTGAAACCTTGAGCTGTCTGGACGCGATCAAGGTCAATAATGCGGAAAGTGAACGGCAGCACCAGTGGGAGCAGACCATTGGCAGCCTGAGCAAGCTGGAAATGCGGGCCAAAGCACTGTCTTCACTGGCGGTAAACCTGACGCAGTGGTTCCAACAGTTTGCCGGTGTTGCCATGATTGTCGTCGGCGTCTATATGCTGATTAACGGCAAACTCAGTATGGGTGGGCTGATTGCCTGTTACATGCTGAACGGCAGAGCGCTCATGCCGTTGGGCCAGCTGTCTGGGCTGGTCAGCCGCTACCAGCAGGCGCGTTTGACGATGCAAACCACCGAACAGATGATGCAGTTGCCGCAAGAGCGTAGTGATAACGAACGCCCGCTGAAGCGCGAGAGCATCCGGGGCGGCATCGAATTTCGCGATGTGACGTTTAATTATCCGGAACAAAAAACCAGTTCGCTGCAAGGCATTAGCCTGACCATCGCGCCCGGCGAGAAAGTGGGCGTCATCGGCCGCAGCGGTTCGGGAAAAAGCTCACTGCAAAAACTGATCGTAAACCTCTATCAGCCTAATACGGGCAATATTCTGATCGACGGCGTCGATGCCCGTCAGTTGGATGTCAGCGATTTACGCCACAATATCGGCTATGTTCCTCAGGATATTCAGCTATTTAGTGGCTCGCTGCGCAATAACCTGATTAGCGGTGCACGCTATGTCGAAGACGAAGCCATGTTGCGAGCCGCAGAAATTTCAGGGGTGAACGAGTTTGCTCGCCTGCACCCGGATGGCTATAACCTTCAGGTTGGTGAACGCGGCCAACAGCTTTCCGGCGGGCAGCGTCAGGCTGTCGCGATAGCTAGGGCGCTGCTGCTCGATCCGCCGATTCTGGTGCTGGATGAACCCACCAGCTCGATGGATAACACCAGCGAGGATCGATTAAAACAAGCTCTAGCCCCTGTGATTGCAGAGAAAACGCTCTTACTGGTCACCCATCGGGTTTCCATGCTGGCACTGGTCGATCGTTTAGTGATTGTCGACAGAGGTAAAATTATTGCTGATGGGCCGAAAGCAATCGTGATGGATGCGTTGAAGAAGGGGCAGATCAATGCGTCTCGGTAAATATATCAAACGAATCAAGCGGTATTTTGTCGGCGGAGATGAAGAGAGCCTGCAAACGATGCCAGAAGTCAGCCGGGCAATGGCCGAGGATTCGCCACGTTCTATTCGCTTCACGCTGTGGGCTATCGGTGCTTTTTTCCTGTTTTTCATCCTGTGGGCCGGGCTCGCAAATATCGATGAAGTCACTCGCGGCGATGGTAAAGCGATCCCATCTTCCCGGCTGCAAAAAATCCAAAACCTGGAAGGCGGCATTATTACGGAAGTGTTCATTCGTGAGGGACAGGTCGTCAATGCTGGCGATCCTTTGCTGCGCCTTGACGATACGCGCTTTGCCTCTAACGTCGGTGAAACCGAAGCCGACCGGCTTGCGCTGCTGTCACGAATTGAACGCCTGAACGCCGAAATCAACGGCCAAGAACTGGTGCTTTCCGAAGAAATCACGACGCAAGCGCCTAAAATCGCGGCAGGAGAAAAAGAGCTTTATAACAGCCGCCGCCAGCAGCTGCATAATGAGATATCCGGTCTGGAAGAGCAGTTGATCCAGCGCCAGCAGGAACTGCGGGATTTCTCAGCCAAGGAGATTCAATTCCGCAACAGTCTTGGCCTGCTCCAGCAAGAAATTAAAATGTCAGAACCGCTGATCGCAGAAGGCGCGATTTCTAAAGTAGAAGTTCTACGCCTGCGCCGTGCTGAAGTTGAAACCCGTGGTCAGCTTGATTCCATCAAACTCTCCATTCCGCGGGCGGAGTCTGCGATTAAAGAGAGTGAGAATAAAATAGAGGAAACGCGCAGCCGCTATAAAAGCGAGGCGTTATCTCAGCTGAGTGAAGCACAAACCAGCCTGAACAAAATTGAAGCCACAGGTAAAGCGCTCGAAGATCGGGTAAACCGAACGCTGGTCGTCTCCCCGGTTCGCGGTATCGTGCAGCAGGTTCTGGTGAATACCATCGGGGGAGTAATTCAACCGGGTAGCGATCTGGTAGAAATTGTTCCGCTAGATGACAAACTGTTGGTAGAGGCTAAAATTCGCCCTCAGGATATTGCGTTTTTACACCCAGGTCAGGACGCCATCATAAAATTAACGGCCTACGACTACACCATCTATGGTGGCCTAAAAGGTCAATTGGAACAAATCAGCCCGGACACCGTCACTGATAAAGAAGGGAACAGCTTTTATATTATTCGCTTACGGACTGATAAGAATTATTTAGGTTCAGCCGATAAACCACTTCTCATCATTCCAGGCATGGTAGCCTCCGTGGATATAATCACGGGCAAGAAAACTATCCTCAGCTATTTGTTAAAGCCGATTATTCGGGCAAAAGCAGAAGCACTACGAGAAAGATAATAAAAAAGGCGCTCTGTTGAGCGCCTTTTTTATTTCATTTATTAATGATCGTTCATATTGTGATAAATCTGAGTTTGACTGCGCCCCATGGCTTTAGCTTGGTACATGGCGGAATCTGCATTAATTGCCAGCGTCAAAGAATCGGTGCCGTGTTCTGGATACAGCGCAATACCGATACTGCACGATATATCCAGCTTTTTCCCGTTGATCTCAAAAGGTTTATTCAATGCATTATGGATTTTATCTGCAACATAGAGTGTATTATCGATTTCCTTAATACCCTGAAGCAGAATAATGAATTCATCACCACTACGGCGATAGACCGTATCCGAATCCCGAACCGCACCACGCATACGCGCAGCCGCTTCTTTTAATAGCAAATCGCCAACAGCATGCCCAAACGAGTCGTTTATCTGTTTAAATTTATCGAGATCCAGGAACATCAGCGCGATTTTTCTACCCGTCTGTTTGGATAGCAGAATCGCCTGTTCCATTTGTTCGGCAAACGTCAGGCCATTAGCCAGTGACGTTAATGAGTCATAGTGCGCCAGTTGCCGATAGTGTTCCTCGCTCCGCCGCAGCATATCAATGGCATGATATCGCTCTATGGCGATCGCAATCAGCTGCGCCGACTTCTCGATGGAGAAAATTTCCTCTTCAGTCGGGACATACACTTTACGATGATAAACGCTTAAAACCCCTAGTATTTCTTTGTTCTGACCAATGATAGGTTCAGACCAGCAGGAACGCAGCCCGGCATATAATGCGAGCCCTTTATATAAAGACCAATGCGGATGCACGGAAATATCATCAGCGATTACGCGTTTTCCGGTATGGGCTGCTGTACCAAAAGAAGCCACACCATCAGCAATTTTCACGTTGTGAATGGCATTTTTATAAAAACCCGGCAAGCTCGGTGCCGATCCAAGCGTCAAACATTTCTTTTCTTTATCGACGAGCAATACAGAACAAACGATACGGCCGGGATTTTTTTCCTCAACGCTGAAAATGATCGCATCCAGGATATCCTTCAGTGGCGCACCGCTTGATAACAGCTCCAACGCACGATTGTATGAATTATCATGATGTTCCTGCGATTTCCGCTCTGTAATATCTAACTTAATGCCGACGTACTGGGTCGTGTTACTCGCCTTATTATATATTTTAACGATATTGGCCTTTTCCCAATACAACTGCCCATCTTTACGCCGGTTAACAAACTCACCGCTCCAAACATTACCTTTATTTATGGTAGCCCACAGATCTTCATAGACGCTGGCGTTGGTCATGCCAGAGTTTAATATATTCGTTTTCTTGCCGATAACTTCATCCGGCATATAGCCAGACATGGTAATAAACTGGCGATTGACGTAAATAATTTCACAATTTTCATCTGCGATCATAATTGAGGCAGGGCTATATTCCATCGCAAAAAAAGTCATGTTGAGGAAGTCTTGTTTTTTCTGCTCCGTTCTAAACTTTTGTTTAATTTTTCTATTTTTTACAGAAGAAAACAATAACAATAGCAACAGTAGGGTTATTATAATTTCATACACAATAACACTCTCCTCAGGCCCGAGTGGTCCTGATCGTACAAATCACAACGCTGATGACGAAAAATCCCGGTAACAAGCCCCTACCCCGTAGATTTTCAGGATGAGTGCATTTCCGGAGAGCAGAAAGGATGAAAGAAAAAACGCTCCATGAAGCAGGAGTGTTTAGAAACATAGCAACGTAAGCATAAAGCCCTCGCATATGACTGTGCGCAGATAAAAACAACAAATTCAAAAGAGTATCTTAATTTAATAGGAGTAATTGTTCGGGTTATAAGCTTCTCTAATGGAATAAAAGAATATTCCTAAGGGTACATGGCGATATATTCTGAACATCAAATTTTTGTAAGCAAATCAATTATACCAATAAGTATCATTGTTTTAATCAACAAAATCTATCACAAAGTGATTTTTGATCGTTAACAGTAAACATTATATTTTTTTACCATTAAAAATCAAATAATTAAAAGAAAAAAATAAAATCATTAACGCAAGCGTCTGATTATATATGTCATAATTTGATGCAAAATCCGTAGTCCTCCTCCCTCTTGTTTTTTTGAAATTAAACACTGACATAACAAATAAAACAAGAATTAAATAACAAAAATAAAACAAAATACAGCATTATACCTTGCAAATCAGAGGGGGAAGATAGTCCATCAGATAGGCGATATTTTGCACAGCAATGAAATATTAGGAAATATAATGAATTAATATGAAGGAAAAACATGGATGGGCATACAGCGGTACTCTACTGTGTAAAGTGATAGCCTAAACAACAGGTTATCACCTAAAGTTCAAGCTTCAACGTCTCAAAATTCTCAAACGGCTGAGGGCGTGAGAGGTAGTATCCTTGGGCAGCATAAGCATGCGATGCCTGAACGATTGCCCACTCTTCCTTTGTTTCTATTCCCTCAATGACCACATAATTGCAAAAACGCGATAGCAAAGCGATCAGCGCAGGAAAAACGGTTTTCCCTTCACCACTTTGTTGCAGGAGAATGAAGAGCTCACGTGCTACTTTGATGCAATCATACTGAGCCAGCATGAGTGATGAAAAATTCGCCATGCCGCAACCGAAATCATCCAGCCACAGTGTTTGCGCTTCCGGGAGCTTGGTTAAGATTTCTTTTGGCAGCCCTCCCTGATTTTCGACCATTTCAAAACGAATCCAGGGCATTGCCGCGATCAGACGTTTGGCTTCCAGACTATTTTGCAGCGCCAGTAGCGTCATACCATCAATATTGACAGAGGCAAAAAGATCGTCGCGAGTAAATCGAAAACTCCACTGAGATAAAAGTTGCAGTTGTTCTACAATAATTAACAAGCGGGTTTCAACATCGATATTCGCGAAGTATTTTTCAGGAGAGATGAACTTTTGCGGCAGGGTAGGAGAAAAAACGGAAGTCAGTAACTCAATAGCCATTAATTTACCTGATGTTCGGTAAATGGGCTGAAAAGTATACCGCCGTTGGCATTGGTGCCAGTAATCAGCGCCTAATGGCTCTGCGTCTCCCTGTTGGAAAAATCCTGCCCCAACCTGATTAAGATGACCTTCCTGCTGCACTATGAGTTCCGCCATTAAACTGACACTATTAGTTATAAAATTATATCATACGGACATGCACCGTCATCGACTCTCCAGATGCAAACTTCATCGGCAACACCGATTAAATCAATGTCCATGATATTACAAAAATAAGTGGTTCAATATCACAACTAAATTTATTTAAATTGTAAATCAATAAATTAAAACCCAAGAAACACAGTCGCACTGGCTGATTCATACAGTTTAAAGGATAGGTATAAAACCAATTTAACGAACAGATGGTAATTTTACCCTGTAACCTCACTATTTATGCTGCCAATAGGTTGCATGCTGAAGGCCTCCGAAAACGCGCGAAATCGGCAGTAAACAACCAGGTAAGAAAGGGACATTGAAGGCAGGAGAAACCGATTTACCAGTATATTCGTCATCAATGACAGTTACGCGTGTTTAAACGAGCATCAACGGGTATAATCTGCGCCCTGTTTGTAAGGTAGAAGAACATCATGGCGTTACTCATCACCCATAAATGCATCAACTGTGACATGTGTGAGCCCGAGTGTCCTAATCAGGCTATTTCCATGGGCATGGACATTTATGAAATTGACACCACCCTCTGTACCGAGTGCGTAGGCCACTACGACACCCCTACGTGTCAGAAAGTCTGTCCGATCGACAACACGATCATCAAAGATCCAAACCATGTTGAAGGCAATGAGCAACTGTGGGAAAAATACGTTCTCATGCACCATGCCGACAGGATTTAAACAGCCGTTTACGGACGGTCAGCTTTCGATAATCACCGTCGCACAGGCATAGCGTCTTTCGTCAGCCAGCGTCACATGGACGTGTCTGACGCCCATCTGTTCAGCCAGCTCTGCCGCTTTAGCAAAAAACCGCAGGCAAGGTTTACCCAGTTCGTCATTAAAAACCTCAAACTGGTTGAACGCGAGCCCGTTACGGATTCCGGTACCAAAGGCTTTTGCTGCCGCTTCTTTCACGGCAAAGCGCTTAGCGAGGAAACGAACAGGCTGCTGATGCTGCTGATAATGCGCCCATTCAGCATCCGTCAGAATGCGGCGAGCCAATCGCTCGCCTGAACGTTCAATCACCGCGTCAATACGGGCGATTTCGACAATATCGGTTCCGAGCCCGAGAATCGCCATCAGCGGCGCGCTTCTCGCATCAGATTCTTCATTTCGGCAACAGCATCCTTCAGACCGCTCATCACCGCACGTCCGATAATCGCATGCCCAATATTCAATTCGTGCATTTCCGGCAGCGCAGCAATCGGTAGAACGTTGTGGTACGTCAGACCGTGTCCGGCATTGACTTTAAGTCCCTTCGCCGCAGCGTAAGTCGCCGCATCACGAATACGCTCGAACTCATGCTGGCGCGCTTCGTCATCTGGCGCATCGGCATACGCCCCGGTATGGATTTCGATATAGGGCGCACCGCTGGCTACGGCGGCATCGATTTGCCGCTTATCCGCATCAATGAAGAGTGAAACCAAGATATTAGCCTGGCTAAGTCTGGCTACTGCGTTATCGATCTTTTCCTGCTGCCCTGCGACATCCAGCCCGCCTTCGGTTGTCACTTCCTGGCGTTTTTCCGGTACCAGACAGCAAAAATGCGGCTTCACTTCACAGGCAATGTTCAGCATTTCTTCCGTGACAGCCATTTCCAGGTTCATACGGGTCTGGAGCGTTTCTCTCAGGATCCGCACATCACGATCCGTGATATGGCGACGATCTTCACGCAAATGCACGGTGATGCCATCCGCCCCTGCCTGCTCAGCGACAAAAGCCGCCTGAACAGGATCGGGGTACGCCGTTCCACGCGCATTACGCAGCGTTGCAATGTGATCGATGTTAACGCCAAGCAGCAGTTCAGCCATGATAAATCCTCGGTAAAGTCATGCACGATACGTGGCAGTTTACACCGATGTCACAGCGTCAGGGTACTGAGGAGGCGGGATTATTTATCAGAAGATGCGGGTTTGGACAAATTAGCAGCAGGAACAAACTGGCGGAACAGTTCACGACTTTTCAGCGGTTTTCCCCCCAGATACGGCTTTAACGCAATGCGGGTGAAACGCTTTGCCGCCTTCAACGTGCCGACATCAGGGAATTCACGCGACGCCAGCGAGCGTAATTCATGCCCGGTAAAACTTTTATTATCAACCACCAGGCTGGCAATAAATCCCCTTTCCTCTCGATACTGATAAGTCATGGTATCGGCCACGGGCTCACCGCTACCAGCACAATGCAGGAAATCAACGCCGTATCCCAGATAGCCCAATAACGCTAATTCAAAGCGTCTCAATGCTGGTTCGGGAGAGGCATCCTGTGCAGCAAGATGTTGTAAACAGTGGAGATAATCGAAGAAAAGAGCGGAGTAATTGGTTTCATGTTCCAGCACGCGCGACAGCAGTTCGTTAACGTATAAACCGCTATAAAGCATCGAGCCAGTCAGTGGTAGCGCGAGCGAGACAGGCTCGGCGCTGCGTAATGTTTTCACTTCTCCCCGGCCACTCCAGCGCACCAGCAGCGGAGTGAAAGGCTGTAAACAGCCTTTCAGGCTAGAGCGTCGGGCACGTGCGCCTTTAGCAAGCACACGAACTCGACCATCGCTTTCGCTAAACAGATCCAGCAATAAGCTGGTTTCGCTATAAGGTCGCCCATGCAAGACAAATGCGCGCTGCCAGCCTTCCATCGGCGTGAACCTTACAGGTCTTCGCTATAACCCAGGCTGCGCAGGGCACGTTCGTCATCTGCCCAACCGGATTTCACTTTAACCCACAGCTCAAGGTGCACCTTGGCTTCGAACATCTCTTCCATATCCTGACGAGATTCGATACCAATGGTTTTAATTTTGGCACCTTTGTTGCCAATGACCATCTTCTTCTGGCCTTCACGCTCAACCAGAATCAGGCCGTTAATATCATAACCGCCGCGCTCGTTCGTCACGAAACGCTCGATTTCAACCGTTACGGAATACGGCAATTCTTCACCCAGGAAGCGCATCAGTTTTTCACGGATAATTTCCGACGCCATAAAGCGCTGTGAGCGATCGGTGATGTAATCTTCCGGGAAGTGGTGCGTTGCCTGCGGTAAGTGTTTGCGCACAATGCTGGCAATCGTATCGACATTCGTCCCCTTCTCAGCAGAGATTGGAACAACATCAAGGAAGTCCATCTGTTGGCTGAGGAACTGGATATGCGGCAGCAGCTTGGTTTTATCCGTGACGTTATCGACTTTATTGATCGCCAATAGCACAGGGAGTTTCTGATCGCGCAGCTTATTCAATACCATGTCGTCGTCGTCGTTCCAGTGTGTACCTTCAACAACGAAAATGATCAGCTCAACGTCACCAATTGAACTGCTTGCGGCACGGTTCATCAGGCGGTTAATCGCCCGTTTTTCTTCAATGTGCAATCCCGGCGTATCCACATAAATAGCCTGATAAGGCCCTTCAGTGTGAATGCCCATGATGCGGTGCCGCGTCGTCTGGGGCTTACGTGACGTAATAGAAATCTTCTGCCCCAGTAATTGATTCAGTAACGTCGATTTACCGACGTTTGGTCGACCAACAATCGCGACAAAACCGCAGTGTGTCTGTACTTCGCTCATTCAAGCTCCAGTTTTTTCAACGCTTGTTCAGCCGCAGCCTGTTCGGCTTTACGACGGCTCGATCCTGTACCAATGACCGACTCACTAAAGCCGCTCACCTGACAGTGGATAGTAAATTCCTGATCGTGTGCTTCCCCACGAACCTGCACCACCAGATAGGTCGGCAGAGGTAAGTGACGCCCTTGCAGAAATTCCTGCAACCGCGTTTTCGGATCTTTTTGCTTATCGCCGGGACTGATTTCATCCAGACGCGTCTGATACCAGTTCAGGATCAAACGTTCGATGGTCTGAATATCGCTGTCGAGGAAAATGCCGCCAATCAGCGCTTCGACCGTATCAGCCAGGATCGATTCTCGACGGAAACCACCGCTTTTTAATTCACCGGGACCGAGGCGTAAGCACTCTCCCAGTTCGAATTCACGCGCGATTTCCGCCAGCGTGTTTCCTCGCACCAGCGTCGCTCGCATCCGACTCATGTCCCCTTCATCAACCTTGGGAAAACGATGATACAGTGCATTAGCGATCACAAAACTCAGGATGGAGTCACCCAGGAATTCGAGTCTTTCATTATGTTTGCTGCTGGCGCTACGGTGCGTCAACGCCTGTAACAAAAGCTCGTACTGCTGAAAAGTATAGCCCAGCTTTCTTTGTAAACGATTTATCAGGATGGGATTCATGTGTTACCAATAGATCAACGATGCGTCAAAAACAGCAGCATACGGAACAGCCCTGCTTACCAATTCGGTCAAAACTGTTTCGTTTGCATTGGCTCCCCTAAGGGAGCCTGCCTTTCTGCCCGTCATACTTCGCGTTGCCTGTGTTAGCGTGGTTAAAACGCTAACGTGTTGTCCTGCAACTCGTACTACTTAGGGCATGTTCTTTCAAAAAGAGCGTTACTGAAAATATTCTACAACGGACAGCATCAGAATGCTGCCTGTATCTTATTTCGGTTAATGCTTACTTTGATTAATGCTTATTTTTGGTTAATGAATGCCACCGATGCGACTCAAACGTACGCCGGTAGGCCATTCGCCTTCCTGCTTTTCAAAACTCATCCAGATAGCAGTGGCTTTACCGACCAGATTTCTCTCTGGTACAAAGCCCCAATAGCGGCTATCCAGACTGTTGTCGCGGTTATCGCCCATCATGAAGTAGTGCCCTGCTGGGACAACCCATGTCGCAAGCTGCTGCTGCGATTGCTGGTAATAACCACCAAGCTGATCCTGCTGGCCCGGCACCAGGAGAATATTATGCGTGACATTGCCCAGTGACTCTTTGCGTGTGCCCATGCGGACGCCATCCACGCTGTTGTCATTGACAGGCACTTCATAAAAACCGCTACGCGACTCCAGTCCTGGCTGGTTGAAGGTCTGAACAAAATCGCTAGGCTGTACGTTACTGTATGTGACCGCCAAGGCGGTATCACACGCCTGCTGCCCCTGACAGGATGGACGAATCGTCACCTGCTTGGTTATCGGGTTATAGCTCACGCGATCGCCCGGTACACCAACCACGCGTTTGATGAAGTCTACTTTAGGATCGGACGGATATTTAAACACCACCACGTCGCCACGTTTCGGATGCCCCGTTTCGATCAGCGTTTTTTGCGTGAAGGGTTCTTTAATACCGTAGGCAAATTTCTCCACCAGAATAAAATCACCGATCAACAGCGTCGGCATCATCGAACCCGATGGAATTTGAAACGGCTCATAAATGAAGGAGCGCACAACCAATACCAAAGCCACGACCGGGAAGACGGACGCTATCGTCTCAATCCAACCTGGCTGTTGAATCGCTTTCGATGAAACTGCGCCATCAGCCAGATCGGCGCCGCTCATCGCAGCAAATTTCTTCCGGCGAGCGGGTGCCCAGACGAAACGTTCTAAACACCAGACAATCCCCGTGACCAGCGTCACCACTGCCAGAATTACGGCAAACATATTGGCCATGCCAACTCCTCAGAATTTATTTACTGTCTTTGCCGACGTGCAGAATTGCCAGAAACGCTTCTTGCGGCAGTTCGACGTTACCGACCTGCTTCATACGTTTCTTACCGTCTTTCTGTTTCTGCAACAGTTTCTTCTTACGGCTGACGTCGCCACCATAACACTTGGCCAGTACGTTTTTACGCAATTGCTTAACCGTAGAGCGCGCAATAATGTGGTTACCAATTGCGGCCTGAATCGCGATATCAAATTGCTGACGCGGAATCAGTTCTTTCATTTTTTCGACGAACTCACGGCCACGATATTGTGAATTATCACGGTGAGTAATCAGGGCCAATGCGTCGACACGCTCGTTGTTGATTAATACATCAACGCGCACCATGTCTGATGCCTGGAAACGCTTGAAGCCATAATCCAGCGAGGCATAACCACGAGATGTTGATTTCAGGCGATCGAAGAAATCGAGTACCACTTCGGCCATCGGGATCTCATACGTCAACGCAACCTGATTACCGTGGTACACCATGTTCGTCTGCACGCCTCGCTTCTCAATACAAAGCGTAATCACGTTACCCAAATATTCCTGAGGCATCAGCATGTGACACTCGGCAATCGGTTCGCGCAGTTCCTGAATATTGTTCAGCGGTGGCAGTTTAGACGGGCTATCAACATAGATGGTTTCTTTAGCCGTCGTTTCTACTTCATACACTACCGTCGGTGCCGTAGTGATCAGTTCCAGATCGTACTCACGCTCCAGACGTTCCTGAATGATCTCCATGTGCAGCAGACCCAGGAAGCCACAGCGGAAACCAAAGCCCAGCGCGGTAGAGCTTTCTGGCTCATAGAACAGAGAAGCATCATTGAGGCTCAGCTTGCCTAACGCATCGCGGAATGCTTCATAGTCGTCGGAGCTAATCGGGAACAGGCCAGCGTAGACCTGCGGTTTGACTTTCTTGAAGCCCGGTAACGCTTTTTCAGCCGGATGACGCGCCAGAGTCAGCGTATCCCCTACTGGGGCACCCAAAATATCTTTGATGGCGCACACCAACCAGCCTACTTCGCCGCAGTTCAATACATCGCGGTCGATCTGCTTCGGCGTAAAAATACCGAGACGGTCGGCGTTATAAACCTGACCCGTGCTCATCACCTTAATTTTGTCGCCTTTGCGCATCGTGCCGTTTTTGATACGTACCAGCGACACAACGCCAAGGTAATTATCAAACCAGGAGTCGATAATCAGCGCCTGCAACGGTTCATCAGGGCTGCCTTCCGGCGGCGGAATATCACGCACCAGACGATCCAGAACATCCGGCACGCCAATCCCCGTCTTTGCAGAGCAGCGCACAGCGTCGGTGGCATCAATGCCGACGATGTCTTCAATTTCCTGAGCAACACGATCCGGATCGGCAGCAGGCAGGTCGATCTTATTCAGAACCGGCACCACTTCCAGATTCATATCCAGCGCGGTATAGCAGTTAGCCAGCGTTTGAGCTTCAACACCTTGCCCAGCGTCAACGACAAGCAGCGCGCCTTCACAAGCGGCGAGCGAACGGGAAACTTCATAAGAGAAGTCAACGTGCCCAGGTGTATCGATGAAGTTTAACTGGTAGGTTTGGCCGTCCTGCGCTTTATAATCCAGCGTGACGCTTTGCGCTTTAATCGTTATTCCGCGTTCACGTTCCAGATCCATGGAATCCAGAACCTGCGCCGCCATTTCACGCTCGGTTAAACCGCCGCAAATCTGGATAATACGGTCAGATAACGTCGATTTACCGTGGTCGATATGGGCAATAATGGAGAAATTTCGTATATGCTTCATTATAAAAATTTTTCTACCTTGATATTCCTGAAATTCTTGCCGATGGGCATGCGCATAGGTGAAAACAGCAGCGATGTTATTCCACCTGAATCGCAGCATTCTACATGCGAGAGGCGTGAAAACCTAGTCATGTCCGGTTCATTCCCCTTGATTATGACGGTTTTATTTGGAATAGCAGAACAACAAGAGGAAAGCAGGAAATAAAGTGTCATTACGTGGCAAACATCGTGTCGAAAGATAACAAACAAGTCAGCAATGTTTCCGCACCACGCGCCGTTTACGCTCCGGTAAACAGGTCAATTTTGTAAGAGCGTGCCCGGCAGTGCGATTTGCAGGATAACGGGCTCATAACGCTTATTCTTACCCAACTGCTTCGCCCAGCGCTTCACGCCAATAAACGCCACGCCACCGCCTAGCAGCGCGCCAATAACAGCGGCCAGATCGGTGCCGAATAACGTTTGGCAAATCGCCGCGCCGAGCAGCAGCCCAACCAGCGGAACGAAATACACCAGAGCAGCGGAAAACAGCAGCCGCCCCTCAGAAATGCCCAATTCCACTTTTTGTCCCACTTCTAAAGGCCGGTCGTAAGGAACGAACAGCGTGTTTTCAGCAGAGAGCCCAAGCTGACTTAATAAACCCGTTCCACACGACGAGCGGGATTTACAGGTGCCGCAGCCCGAACTTGGCTCACACCGCAGCTCTGCGATGCCATCCTGCCATGACACTACCGTTGCCCACTCTTTAATCACGGTTGCGCCTTCAAAATAATGCTGTCAGCCACGCGTTTAGCCGTAGAAGGAGGAATATCGCCGACGACGGTAATCTCTCGGTTGCCTTTCATGACAGTGTGAATAGAGCGTCGCCCCGTGAGCACAGATTGTTCCTCGCTCACGTCAGAAGACGGGCTAATGTTAATCGAAAAGCTGAATAACCCATCGCTATACAGACGTGTTTCAATCGGAATGGACGAACCTGGCAACACCTTTTTGTTGTGCGACAGCTCTCTCATCCCAGCAGGTAGCCATTCCGGCACCCAGGTAAAATCACCTTTTTCCGCAGCAGGCGCGGGTAGCGCAGGAGGAAGTTTGATACCTTCCAGCGGACGCATCACGCTCACCACATCATCGTCAACAATCAGGGATGTCGTTAAGAATTGCTCCAGCCGTTTGTCGCCATTGCGATCCTGTAAATCAATGCGCAGTGGAAGTTTCGAGTCCGCATCAATCCACACCGTATAGCTGTAGCGTGTGCCATCGCGTGAGATGACCCGAATACCTGATGCCAGACGATCGGCAATACGCACCCGCCCATCGGCAGGAACAAAATCATAATAGGGCGAGAGTTTCTGGAAATCAGCGAACACCAGAGCAGGGAGAGAGTCAACGATATGGTCACTGGTAAGCGTAAATGGCTCAAAACCAGGATCGAAATAGCTGACTTCATTACCACGCTGCACGATCTCGCGTCGCGGCCCGTCCATAAACAGCAACTGCGCCAAGGCACGGTTACTCACCACAGCATGGCGATACCGTACCGACTCGAACCCTTGCAGTGTAATGTTAATAAAGGAAATTTCGTAATTCAGAGAACGAATAGCGCCATTCATCTGTTGCAGCAACGCGCCCGGCTCAACATTCTGAGCCGGGGCGAAAGTAGAATAAAACAGACTGCCAATCAGAAAACAGGCGGCGGACCAAACACGCTTCATTACCGGGGCTGTGTTCCTAATGATTGAGTACCGGGAACCTGAATTGCCGCTTGCTGATCGTCCTGCGGCAGAGCGTGTTCGGCATGCAGCCGGCGCTGTAATTCGTAGTCCTGCAAAATGGCGTTAAGGCGATTGCGCTGCATATCGGATTTCTGTTGACCGCTGTTAGGGGCAACATTTTCTGACGGCACGCCCAGACTCACTGGAGAGGCGGTGCCCATAGCGGGTAAGGTGCTGAACACGCCGGATTCCACAACATGTTCGGCAGCATTACCCTGCTGGTAATTTTGTACGCCGACAATCACCGCTAAAGAGACGCAGGCGGCCACACCGACTTGTGTCAGTTGGCTGCCCCACGGGCGGATTTTGTGCCAGAAAGGCATCTTCGTCCACTCGACAGGTTGTGGCTGAGATTCAGGCTGCGCTTGTGGAACCAGACGAACAGGTTCTTTTTCGATTGCAGCGGCAACACGAGAAGCGATGTCCAGGTGAATCACGTTTTCACTCACATCACCACGCATCACATCACGAATCAGATGATAACTTTGCCAACTTTGCTGCAACGCGTCATCCCGTGACAATGCGCCTAACAGTTCGGAATCAACTGCTTCGCCATCCATTAAAGCGGAAAGTTTCTCTTTCTGCATACCGACACCCTTACCTTGTCAAATCCATCATTAGTCATGCGGATAGCTGAAAACGCTCGCTAGCGCTGAATAAGCGGTTGTACTTTATTATCAATCGCTTCCCGCGCCCGGAAAATACGAGAACGAACAGTGCCGACGGGACAATCCATAATCACGGCGATCTCTTCGTAGCTTAAACCGTCCAACTCACGCAGCGTAATCGCTAAACGTAAATCTTCCGGTAAAGACTCAATAGTTCGGAAAACGATGCTTCGTAATTCCTCTGACAACATTAAATTCTCAGGGTTCGATATTTCTTTCAGTGCACCCGCATTTTCATAGTTTTCCGCATCATTGGCATCAATATCGCTGGAAGGCGGGCGGCGTCCCTGAGCTACCAGATAATTCTTGGCCGTATTCACTGCGATACGATACAGCCACGTATAGAACGCGCTATCGCCGCGGAATGACTCTAACGCGCGATAGGCTTTAATAAACGATTCCTGTACCACGTCCGGCACGTCCCCTTGGGGAACATACCGTGATACCAGGCTCGCTACCTTATGCTGATAACGAACGACCAACAAGTTAAACGATTTTTGATCGCCTTTTTGGACTCGCTCGACCAGAACCTGATCTGCCAGTTGCTCGCTCATCCGAGGTAATCTCTACTCAAACCGTTCTCCACACGTAAAATAGTACTGCCAGCTATATAAGTCATATTTAGAGCAAGCTCCTCATTAGAACCAAGACATCCAATAAAGTTCCGAGTCATCATTTTTCTTTTGCTTAGCGCCGTTACTCGTCTTTGCGATGCGTATCATCACACATTTTCTTCATCAAAAATGGTCTTCATCTGAGGCTCTACGCTTCTCCGAGGATGATACGATAAATCTGGGGTATGCGCACGATTCAGCACGCCCTACTCTTCGCTTATTTATAGCGTAGAAATGGGGCTAAAAACCAATGCAGCAATCAACCATTGGGTGCTACCATCGGATTTCCTCTTCTTTTTGCACCCACGACACGATCATGCAAACGACCACTGAATACGTCTGTGATGTTTTAATCATTGGCAGCGGTGCTGCCGGGCTTTCACTGGCGCTGCGTCTGGCTTCACAAGCCAACGTGACGGTATTAAGCAAAGGCCCACTCAACGAAGGCGCAACGTTTTATGCTCAGGGCGGTATCGCCGCCGTTTTCGATGAAACGGACACGATTGACTCCCATATCGAAGATACCCTGATCGCTGGCGATGGCCTGTGTGAACGGGAAGCCGTTGAGTTTATCGCCAGCAATGCCAAACACTGCGTGCAATGGCTGATCGAACAAGGCGTGCTGTTCGATACCGAAACCAGCACCAGCGGCGAAGAGCGTTACCATCTCACGCGCGAAGGCGGGCACAGCCATCGTCGAATTCTGCATGCCGCGGATGCAACGGGCAAAGAAGTGGAAAACACGCTGGTGCAGAAAGCGCTATCTCATCCGAATATTCGGATTATGGAACGCTGCAACGCCGTCGATTTAATTACCTCGAATAAGCTGGGTCTGCCCGGCACACGCCGCATTGTCGGTGCTTATATATGGAACCGTGAACGGGAACGCGTAGAATCCTGCCGGGCGAAAACGGTGGTTCTGGCGACCGGCGGCGCATCCAAAGTTTATCAATACACCACGAACCCCGATATTTCCTCTGGCGATGGCATCGCCATGGCCTGGCGTGCGGGTTGCCGCGTGGCAAATCTGGAGTTCAATCAGTTTCACCCGACCTGTCTGTTCCACCCGCAGGCACGAAATTTCCTGCTAACGGAAGCGCTGCGCGGTGAAGGCGCGTACCTTAAACGTCCTGACGGCACACGCTTTATGCCCGATTTCGATGCCAGAGGCGAACTGGCACCGCGCGACGTGGTCGCCCGCGCGATTGACCATGAGATGAAACGGCTTGGCGCAGACTGTATGTATCTGGATATCAGTCACAAGCCCGAAGCATTCATCAAACAGCACTTCCCCACTATCGATGAAAAACTACAGTCTCTTGGCATCGATCTGACGCGTGAGCCGATACCGATCGTGCCCGCAGCACACTACACGTGCGGCGGCGTGCTGGTCGATCAGCATGGTCGTACCGATCTTGACGGCCTGTATGCAATTGGCGAAGTCAGCTACACCGGATTGCATGGCGCAAACCGCATGGCATCCAACTCATTACTTGAGTGTCTGGTTTACGGCTGGTCAGCCGCTGAGGATATTTTGCAGCGCTTACCGCAAATCAAAGCAGTGAAAAAGTTACCAGATTGGGATGAAAGCCAGGTCGACAACTCCGACGAACAAGTGGTGATCCAGCATAACTGGCACGAGCTGCGCCTGTTTATGTGGGACTACGTAGGGATCGTGCGGACGACTAAACGACTGGAGCGGGCACAACGTCGCATCCAACTGCTTCAGCAGGAAATCAATGAGTACTACGCCCACTTCCGTATCTCCAACAATTTGCTGGAACTGCGTAATCTGGTGCAGGTTGCCGAACTCATCGTCCGCTGTGCGTTGGAAAGAAAAGAAAGCCGCGGGCTACATTACACACTGGACTACCCAGAGCAGTTCGACACCCCAACCCCCACCATTCTGGTGCCGTAACGCATAGAGAAATCGTTCGCTCAGAAAAGGCAGACGCCGCTACAAGGCGTCTGCCATCTACATAAAGAGATAAAAATCTTTTGTCAGCCGCTGGAAATCCGTCGAGTAGCGCCTTTCGGCATCACGAATGACCAGTGAGGAATTCGCACATTCTCTTTCCTGACGAGACAGCGCCAGCAAAACGCGATGCGCAGGTTTTTCTTCCTGCTCCGATACGTGAAGCTGCTGGTGAACGTGCCAATTGTGCTGCTGCGCCAGCGGAATAAAATGCTCAGCAACCTGAACCGGCAGCACCACGCAGAAAAACCCTTCAGGCATCAGCAGTTGATGGGCACAGCGCAACAGCGCTTCATGGGTTAACAACGTGGTATAGCGAGCCTGATCGCGCTGAGCCGACCCGCACGCGATCCCCGGCGGGAAATAAGGCGGGTTACTGATAATCAACGAATAGTCGGCGGCTCGCGTCTCAGCAAAACTGACGATATCCTCAGCATACACCGTGATTCTGTCAGCCCATGGAGAAGCAGCAACATTTTCTTTCGCCTGATCGCTGGCGGCGCTATCCAGTTCGACGGCATCAATCTGAACATGCGGTTCAGAACGTTGCGCCAGCATTAGCGCGAGAAGGCCGGAGCCGCTGCCAATATCCAGAATCCGTGTGGCTGAAGACATCGGCGTCCAGGCACCCAGCAAAATGCCGTCGGTTCCCACCTTCATGGCACAACGATCGTGCGCCACAAAGAATTGCTTGAAGGTAAATCCATCCCGACGCAGTGTCAGTTTATTATCAGCCTGATGACTCATGAAAATAAGATTCCAAACGCAAACCGCAGTAGCATAGGTGAAACATCAGTACAGGAAAAGTGCCGATGTCTGCTTAAACAGGTGAAGAAACCGGCCAATCCGTCTATAATCGGCGCCCCAAATAGAGGTAGACCATGACTGTAACCAATTTTTCCGAGCTTGATCTTGATGAAAGCCTGTTAGACGCCCTGCGCGACATGGGCTACGAGCGCCCGACCGTGATTCAAGCTGAGGCGATCCCTCCGGCGATGGAAGGCCGCGACGTACTGGGCTCCGCGCCAACAGGAACAGGTAAAACCGCCGCCTATCTGCTGCCGGTTTTGCAGCATCTTATCGATTTCCCTCGTAAAAAATCGGGTCCACCTCGTATTCTGATCCTCACACCAACCCGTGAACTCGCCATGCAGGTAGCCGATCAGGCGCGAGCGTTTGCAGCGCATACGCACCTTGATATCGCCACGATCACCGGCGGCGTGGCCTACATGAACCACGCAGAAGTCTTCAGTGAAAATCAGGATATCGTCGTCGCGACGACGGGCCGTCTGCTGCAATACATTAAAGAAGAAAACTTCGATTGCCGCGCGGTAGAAACGCTGATTCTGGATGAAGCAGACAGAATGCTGGATATGGGCTTCGCTCAGGATATTGAACACATCGCCGGAGAAACCCGCTGGCGCAAGCAAACGATGCTGTTTTCTGCGACGCTGGAAGGGGACGCGATCAAAGATTTCGCCGAGCGCTTGCTCAACGAGCCCGTTGAAATCGAATCCGACCCATCGCGTCGGGAACGTAAAAAAATTCTGCAATGGTATTACCGCGCTGACGATCTCAAACACAAAACGGCGCTGCTCTGCCACCAGTTAAAACAACCGGATGTGACGCGTTCTATCGTCTTTGTACGCAAGCGTGAGCGTGTGCATGAGCTGGTTGCCTGGCTACGTGAAGCGGGCATTAACTCCTGCTATCTCGAAGGCGAAATGGTGCAGGCCAAACGTAATGAGGCGATCAAACGTCTGAGCGACGGGCGTGTCAACGTGCTGGTGGCAACCGATATCGCCGCGCGCGGTATTGATATTGACGATGTCAGCCACGTATTTAACTTCGACTTGCCGCGCACAGCCGATACTTACCTTCACCGTATCGGCCGTACTGGTCGCGCCGGTCGTAAAGGCTGTGCTATCTCTTTTGTCGAAGCGCACGACCATCTGCTGCTGGGAAAAATCAGTCGCTACTTGAATGAACCGCTAAAACCGCGCGTCATTGAAGAACTCCGCCCGGCGACTAAAGCGCCAAGCGCCAAAACGACGGGCAAACCGTCGAAAAAAGTGCTGGCTAAGCGACAAGAGAAAAAAGAGAAGGAAAAAGAAAAAGTTAAGGTAAAAGTTCGTCATCGCGATGCTAAAAATATTGGTAAGCGTCGTCAACCAACGCAGAAAACCGACGAACCCTCTGCCGAGTAAAACCTCGATAAAATAGAGACATAAAAAAGGGAGCTTCGGCTCCCTTTTTGTTAAGGCTTGAGTAACAACTTACAGGCTTGCGGTAAAAGTACGAGCGATAACGTCGCGTTGCTGCTCTGGCGTCAGTGAGTTGAAACGCACAGCGTAGCCAGATACGCGGATAGTCAGCTGCGGATAGTTTTCCGGATGCTTAACGGCATCTTCCAGCGTCTCACGGCGCAGAACGTTTACGTTCAGGTGTTGACCGCCTTCCACACGCACTTCAGGTTTGATTTCCAGCGGAATTTCACGATACTCGATCTGACCCAGATCGCTCACCGGAACGATTTGATCTTCGCTATAACCCGATTTAGCACACACGCAACGCGCCTGTGATTTTTCTTCATCCAGCAACCAGAAAGAATTGATCAGCGCGCTGTCGTTAGCCTTGGTGATTTGAATACCAGTAACCATAATTGCCTCCGTAAAACGGCGTGTTATTGTCTTAGTTAAAAACGAACGTAGTTAAAAACTGACTTAGTTAAAACTGACTGAGTTAAAAACGGTTTTAGTTAAAAACGGCCAGATTTCGTAACGGTCGTATAAAACTGTTTGTATCTACCCCCTTATATACCAGCCTGATAACGGGACATCCTTGACTTAAATCAATTTTAAAACCCCACCACTTAACTACACGAAGGCAATTTATTGTTTTATATCAATATTACCAAGACGCCGAATTGCAAATATTTTTGTAAATTTTCAATTTTTTTTCAAAAAAGGCGTTTTCATTGCGACAGCAACGGTTACGGTTTTACCTCGGCACGATAGATCGGTAAGCTACCCGCAACACCATTCAACCTGTAAAAAAAGAGTGCATGATGGCGACCTCTCTCACCTGGCATGACGTGCTGGCACAAGAAAAGCAGCAGCCTTACTTCATTAACACCCTTGAATTCGTTGGGAAAGAACGCGCAGCGGGTAAAACTATCTATCCTCCGCAGAAGGATGTTTTCAACGCGTTCCGCTTTACCGAACTGCATCAGGTCAAAGTCGTCATTCTGGGACAAGATCCCTATCACGGCCCAAATCAGGCACACGGACTGTCGTTCTCGGTACGTCCTGGCGTACCCGCTCCGCCTTCTCTGGGCAATATTTATAAAGAATTAGCGAGCGACATCCCTGGATTTGAAATTCCACGGCATGGTTTTCTACAAAGCTGGGCGGAGCAAGGCGTTTTACTGCTCAACACGGTATTAACCGTTGAAGCAGGACAGGCACACTCTCATGCTAATTTGGGCTGGGAAACGTTTACTGACCGCGTCATCGCGGCATTGAATGAGCAGCGGGAAGGTCTGGTCTTTCTGCTATGGGGATCGCATGCACAGAAAAAAGGCAACATCATTGATCAGCAGCGTCACCATATTCTGAAATCACCGCACCCTTCCCCTCTATCTGCACACCGCGGTTTCTTGGGTTGTAAGCATTTTTCGCAGGCTAATCAGCTTTTGGAACAGCAAGGGCTGTCACCAATAGACTGGACGCCAAGGCTCCCGGAAGAGGCTTAAGCGATAACGGTTTGGTTGTCTTCAAAAAATGAAGGCAGCCAACTGTCGTTTACAAAGAATGATTCACAAAAAATCGTTTATAAAGAATGGTTTACAAGTAATCACTGACGAACGTATTAAGCAAATGAAAAACGTTAATTGAATAGGGAGAAATTGAAAAAACGGAATGAAACAAGGAGTAATGCGATGATTTGGTGGAGCTAAGCGGGATCGAACCGCTGACCTCTTGCATGCCATGCAAGCGCTCTCCCAGCTGAGCTATAGCCCCACAACGTGTGGAATGTTCGTGATAATCAACCAAACAGAGGGAGTGTTTGGTGGAGCTAAGCGGGATCGAACCGCTGACCTCTTGCATGCCATGCAAGCGCTCTCCCAGCTGAGCTATAGCCCCACAACGTGTGGAATGTTCGTGATAATCAACCAAACAGAGGGAGTGTTTGGTGGAGCTAAGCGGGATCGAACCGCTGACCTCTTGCATGCCATGCAAGCGCTCTCCCAGCTGAGCTATAGCCCCGTATCTTACAGCATCACCGTGAAAGCAAGTACTGTGCGAACGCGTCGCATAATATGAAACCCGATTCGCAGTGTCAACGGCTAAATCCGGTTATCCGATTAACCGCTGAAAAAGACGCCAAAGGTAAGAAAAAACAGGCGGCCATTTCGATGTCATCTCATCATAAGCACAATAAAAAGCTGCTAACGATAACGCGATTTATTATCATCACTTCACGTTACGCTTCTGCCTCCTATATAAGCCCCATCACATGCGCTATTTTCCTATGATTGTATTTTCTATGATGGTATCTGCCTCTGGCATGTTGCCTGTTCGTGCACAGCCCACCATTCCCGATATGACCGAACAAGCGAAAGCTCAATTTGAGATCAGGCAAATTGAGATGAAAAGCGATGCGCAGCATGCCTATCGGCTTTTTATCGCACTTCCCCGCCAACCGGCACCTGAAGGGGGTTATCCGGTTCTGTATATGCTGGACGGCAATGCTCAGTTTCCCGTTGCCGTAAATAGCTATAATGCAAAAAATGGCGCTGCACCGCTGATTGTCGCCGTGGGTTATCCGATCGATAAGCCTTACGATGTCCCCGCCAGAACGCGTGACTACACGCCACCGACAACGCTCACCGACCCAGATTTTGCCGCAGGCGGCGAAGCTGAGGCGTTTTATCAATTCCTGCAATCCACGGTAAAACCCTGGGTTGAAGCGAACTACGCCGTGAATAAGCAAAAACAAACGCTGGCCGGACACTCTTTCGGCGGTCTGTTTACGCTCTATACGCTTTTTAACCACACCGAATCTTTCCAGCGTTATGTTGCCGCAAGCCCGTCTATCTGGTGGGGAAATGGCGTTGTGATTCCGACAAGAACGCCGCTGCTCGCGACACCGCCACAATCCATTACCGTCACGGCAGGGGCAAATGAAGATGAGCCAGCCAAAACGCAGGCGGGTAAACCTGTTGATGAAAAGCGGGCAGAGCGTCTCAGCCAAAGAAAAATGGTGGAAAGAGCAACAGCGCTGATCGCACAGCTCAACGAACAAGGCACAAAAGCCGACTTTATTCTGTTCCCCGGTAAAGGGCACGGCGACGTGATCCCCGATGCCATCGGTAAAGCGGTTGCTATCGCCGGTCAATAATGCGCTAAGTCATAAATAAAAAGCCCCAGCATTTGGCCGGGGCTTCTTGTCTATTCATGCAGTAGGGCTTATTGCTGCGCTTCACGCTCAGCAATGAATGCCAACGCTTTATCAATACGCGCCAGCGAACGCTGTTGACCAATCGCATGCACAGTCACGTCAACGCCCGGAGACTGACCCGCGCCGGTTACCGCAACGCGCAGTGGCATACCGACTTTACCCATGCCCTGACCCAGCTCGTCCGCCGTGCCCTGAATGGCATGATGGATATTCTCCGGCGTCCAGCTCGTTATCGCGGCCAGCTTCTCGCGTACCAGCTCAAGCGGCTGACGGGCAACCGGGCGCAGGTGTTTCTTCGCAGCATCGGCATCAAACTCAGCAAAATCTTCATAGAAATAACGGCAAGAGTCCGCCATTTCTTTCAATGTTTTGCAGCGTTCGCCCAGCAAACCAACCAGTTCGCTCAGCTGCGGCCCAGTGCGGGTATCAATTCCAGCCTGCTCGATATGCCATGACAGATGCGTCGCCACGTATTCTGCGGGTAAATGGTTAATATAGTGATGGTTCAGCCACTGCAGCTTCTCAGTATTGAAAGCGCTCGCCGATTTGTTGACGGCATCCAGCGAGAACAGCGATTTCATCTCATCTATAGAGAAGATTTCCTGATCGCCAGACGACCAGCCTAAACGCACCAGATAGTTCAGCAGTGCTTCCGGCAGATAGCCGTCATCGCGGTATTGCATTACACCCACAGCGCCGTGACGCTTGGACAATTTCTTACCGTCGTCGCCCAGGATCATCGACACATGCGCATATTCCGGCACTGGTGCGCCCAGCGCTTTCAGGATGTTGATCTGGCGCGGCGTGTTGTTGATATGGTCTTCACCACGGATAACGTGCGTGATTTCCATATCCCAGTCATCGATAACGACACAGAAATTGTAGGTCGGTGAACCGTCAGTACGACGGATAATCAGGTCGTCGAGCTCCTGATTGCTGAATTCGATCGGCCCGCGAATGCGGTCATTGAAGATGACCGAGCCTTCCTGCGGGTTGAGGAAACGCACGACGTGCGGCTCATTATCAGCATGATGTTCGTGAGAGCCACGGCAACAGCCGTCGTAACGTGGTTTTTCGCCGTTTTCCATCTGCTTTTCACGCAGCGCTTCCAGACGTTCTTTAGAGCAATAGCACTTATAGGCCGTACCGTTTTCCAGCATCTGATCGATTACGGCGTTGTAACGGTCAAAACGTTTAGTCTGGTAGTACGGGCCTTCATCCCAGTTCAGGCTCAGCCAGTTCATACCATCCATAATGGCATCAATCGCGTCCTGAGTTGAACGCTCCAGATCGGTATCTTCAATACGCAGCACGAACTCGCCGTCATGATGACGGGCAAACAGCCAGGAATACAGTGCGGTACGAGCGCCGCCGACGTGGAGATAGCCAGTAGGACTAGGGGCGAAACGGGTTTTGATTTTCATTTGGGATTACAGCCTTATTACGCAACGGCTGTCGGCATAGACCGACATAAGCTCAGAGAACAAAAGTGGGCAACATTCTATCACTCTGCTTCGATTCCTCAACGCCGTAACATGCCGCACATGCTTTTATTCTGCTAGCGATGGCAAGATAACAGGCTGAATTGCGCAAGGATGCAGCACCAACGGCGATAAATACGACGTCTTGACTAATTTTGCAACGAACAATCATTTTAGTTTTAAAAAGCGTTGACTCACATTCAAGGATCCCTATAATGCGACTCCACACAGCGGGGGTGATTAGCTCAGCTGGGAGAGCACCTCCCTTACAAGGAGGGGGTCGGCGGTTCGATCCCG
>NZ_JBIXKO010000003.1:0-397703 GCF_044751765.1 Pectobacterium sp. CHL-2024
ATCGGCACGCGTAGCGATTGAAGCGGGTATTGCGGACTACTGGTTCAAGTACGTCGGCCTGAATGGCGCGATTGTCGGCATGACGAGCTTCGGCGAATCGGCGCCGGCTGAGCTGCTGTTCGAAGAATTCGGCTTCACC
This sequence comes from Pectobacterium sp. CHL-2024, assembly GCF_044751765.1. NCBI lineage: Bacteria > Pseudomonadati > Pseudomonadota > Gammaproteobacteria > Enterobacterales > Pectobacteriaceae > Pectobacterium > Pectobacterium sp. CHL-2024. The sequence goes on from NZ_JBIXKO010000003.1 coordinate 140, forward strand.
GTCGATAACGTCGTTGAAAAAGCGCAGGCGCTGCTGAAGTAATCACGCCGCATTAATCTCGATATGAGAAGCCGTCAGCTAGCGCTGGCGGCTTTTTTTCATCTTTAATTTAATCCACCTCTCAATGCGCTTTGCCTGCCCTCGATCGCGGTTTTTTCATTTTTATGACGCAGGTCACTCTTCTTGTGTGTGCCAGACGAGAATATTTCTTTTATGCGTTAATTCGTTTATGCTAGCTGAAGCGTTTCAGTTGTTGTGCTGACGGCGTTTCTCCAGGGGTTCTCTGGTGTCTAAGAAGGGTATATCCTATGGGCTGGGTAACCCTGCCACGACACAAGGAATCACAAAGAACGCCATGACGATCCGTATTGCGATAAACGGTTTTGGCCGCATCGGCCGCAGTGTTTTACGTGCGTTGTATGAATCAGGCCGCCGAGCCGAGATTACCGTTGTGGCTATTAACGAGCTGGCGAGCGCGGAAGGTATGGCGCATTTGCTCAAGTATGATTCCAGCCACGGCCGTTTTTCGTGGGATGTGCGTCAGGAGTGCGACCAGCTTTATGTCGGTGATGACTGTATTCGGCTGTTGCATCAGGCAGAGATTCAGCCATTGCCCTGGCGAGAACTCGGTGTTGATATCGTGCTGGATTGCAGCGGCGTTTACGGTAGCCGGGAAGATGGAGAAGCCCATCTGGCGGCAGGTGCGAAGAAAGTGCTGTTTTCTCATCCGGGAACGACAGATTTGGATGCGACGGTGGTGTTTGGCGTCAATCACCACCAGTTGGAAAGCGGGCACCGTATTGTTTCCAATGCGTCCTGCACGACCAACTGCATTATCCCGGTAATCAAACTGCTGGATGATGCGTTTGGTATCGAGAATGGGACGGTGACGACGATTCACTCGTCGATGAACGATCAACCGGTGATCGATGCTTATCATCACGATCTGCGGCGTACACGCGCCGCCAGCCAGTCGATCATTCCGGTAGATACTAAACTGTCGGCGGGGATCACCCGTATTTTTCCGCAGTTTGTCGATCGTTTTGAGGCGATCTCGGTGCGGGTACCGACGATTAACGTCACGGCAATTGACCTGAGCGTTAGCGTCAGGAAAGCCGTAAATGTGAATGAAATTAACGCACTATTGCAAAAATCAGCGCATGAGTCGTTTCGTGGTATAGTTGATTACACTGAATTGCCGTTAGTGTCGGCTGATTTTAACCACGATCCGCACAGTGCCATTGTCGACGGCACGCAGACACGGGTCAGTGGTCAGCATCTGATTAAAACATTGGTCTGGTGCGATAACGAATGGGGCTTTGCCAACCGGATGTTGGATACAACACGGGCGATGGCGGCCAGCGGTTTCTAGTACGACGGTGGCGATCTGGGGTCGCTATCTCGCTCAAGCAACTTTAAAAGAGAATCAACAAGAGGATTCACCATGTCTGTAATTAAGATGACCGATCTGGATCTGGCTGGTAAACGTGTTCTTATTCGTGCGGATCTGAACGTACCGGTAAAAGAAGGGAAAGTGACGTCTGATGCGCGCATCCGTGCCTCTCTGCCGACCATTGAAATCGCGCTGAAACAAGGTGCTCGTGTTATGGTCACTTCCCACCTGGGACGCCCGACCGAAGGCGAGTACAACGAAGAATTTTCTCTGCTGCCCGTCGTTGACTACCTGAAAGAAAAACTGTCTTCTCCTGTGCGCCTGGCGAAAGATTACCTGGACGGTGTTGATGTCGCCGAAGGTGAGCTGGTTGTACTGGAAAACGTCCGCTTTAACAAAGGCGAGAAAAAAGACGACGAAGTCTTGTCCAAGAAATACGCGGCGCTGTGTGACGTGTTCGTAATGGATGCATTCGGTACGGCACACCGTGCGCAGGCTTCAACCCACGGCGTGGGTAAATTTGCCACTATCGCTTGTGCAGGCCCGCTGCTGTCTGGTGAGCTGGAAGCGCTGGGTAAAGCATTGAGCGAGCCAGCACGTCCGATGGTCGCTATCGTGGGTGGTTCTAAAGTTTCCACTAAACTGACCGTGCTGGATTCCCTGTCTAAAATCGCCGATCAGCTGATCGTCGGTGGCGGTATCGCCAACACCTTCGTTGCCGCACAAGGCCACAACGTGGGCAAATCTCTGTACGAAGCCGATCTGATTCCTGAAGCGAAGAAGCTGCTGGAAACCTGTGATATTCCTGTACCAAGCGATGTGCGTGTTGCGTCAGAATTCTCTGAAACTGCAACGGCAACGCTGAAGTCTGTTACGGCAATCAAAGACGAAGAGCAGATTCTGGATCTGGGTGATGTATCCGCTGAGCGTCTGGCTGAAATTCTCAAGAATGCCAAGACTATCCTGTGGAATGGCCCGGTTGGCGTCTTCGAATTCCCGAATTTCCGTAAAGGAACCGAGACCATCGCCCGTGCTATCGCAGAGAGCGACGCGTTCTCTATCGCAGGTGGCGGCGATACGCTGGCTGCGATCGATCTGTTTGGTATTGCAGATAAAATCTCCTACATTTCTACCGGTGGCGGCGCATTCCTCGAATTTGTCGAAGGGAAAAAACTGCCAGCAGTAGTTATGCTGGAAGAACGTGCCAAGCAATAATTTAAGGTAAGGGGCGCTTTTCCTCTTTCCTGTGGTTGTCTCGATATGTGATGTTCGCAATATCGTGTCGAGACAACCTTGTCGATTTAACATCGATTTCTCTAACCCCTCCACGGCCAACGAAACGGGACACGTAACATGTCTAAAATTTTTGATTTCGTAAAACCCGGTGTCATCACTGGTGATGACGTTCAGAAAGTTTTCGCAGTAGCAAAAGAAAACCAATTCGCTTTGCCAGCAGTGAACTGTGTCGGTACCGACTCAATCAATGCTGTGCTGGAAGCCGCAGCCAAAGTGCGTGCGCCGGTCATCGTTCAGTTCTCTAACGGCGGTGCAGCATTTATCGCCGGTAAAGGCCTGAAAGCAGAAGGTCAGCAGGCGGCAATTTTGGGTGCGATTTCTGGCGCTCATCATGTGCATCAAATGGCTGAACACTACGGCGTGCCGGTGATTCTGCACACCGACCACTGCGCGAAGAAATTGCTGCCGTGGATCGATGGCCTGCTGGACGCGGGTGAAAAACACTTTGCTGCTACCGGCAAACCGCTGTTCTCTTCTCACATGATCGACCTGTCTGAAGAGTCTCTGGAAGAGAACATTGAGATCTGCTCTAAGTATTTGGCACGTATGGCCAAAATCGATATGACTCTGGAAATCGAACTGGGTTGCACCGGTGGTGAAGAAGACGGTGTGGATAATAGCCACATGGATGCTTCTGCTCTGTACACCCAGCCAGAAGATGTTGACTACGCGTACACCAAACTGAACGCGATCAGCCCACGTTTCACTATCGCGGCTTCTTTCGGTAACGTGCATGGCGTATACAAGCCAGGTAACGTGAAACTGACCCCGACCATCCTGCGTGATTCTCAGGAATATGTTTCTAAGAAACATAACCTGCCGCACAACAGCCTGGACTTCGTATTCCACGGTGGTTCTGGTTCCAGCGCTCAGGAAATCAAAGATTCCGTTAGCTACGGCGTAGTGAAAATGAACATCGATACCGATACCCAGTGGGCAACGTGGGAAGGTATCCTGAAATACTACAAAGAAAACGAAGCGTATCTGCAAGGCCAATTGGGCAACCCGAAAGGCGAAGATCAGCCGAACAAGAAATACTATGACCCGCGTGTGTGGCTGCGTTCCGCTCAGGCGAGCATGGTGACTCGTTTGGAACAAGCTTTCAAAGAGCTTAATGCCGTTGACGTGCTGTAAGTCAGACGACGTAAACATGGTTTGATGCTAAGGCTCCTACGGGAGCCTTAATTTTTTGGGCTTTTGGGGCTCAATGTTGCGGTTTCAGTTAGGGGCGTTATGCTTTCCCAGTGATTAAAAAACAGGAGCTTTCAAATGGAAGAACTTAATACGGGGTTGGATCAGGCAGGGGACTGGTTGGTGACACACCAGAGCCTGTTTTTGCAGTATGCCGTGAATATCGTCGCAGCATTAGTGATCCTCATCGTTGGTCTGGTGATCGCTCGGATCGTTTCCGGCACCATCAATAAGCTGATGATTAACCGTTCTATCGATTCAACCGTGGCAGATTTCCTGTCTGCGCTGGTGCGCTATGGCATTATCGCGTTCACGCTGATTGCGGTATTGAGTCGGGTTGGCGTACAGACGGCATCGGTGATTGCTGTGTTGGGTGCCGCGGGTTTGGCTGTTGGTCTGGCATTACAGGGGTCGTTAGCCAACTTTGCAGCGGGAGTCTTGCTGGTGATTTTCCGGCCTTTCCGTACCGGCGAGTGGGTGGATTTGGGCGGCGTGTCCGGCTCGGTCACGCAGGTACAGATCTTCTCGACGACGCTGCGCACGTCTGACGGCAAAATTATCGTGGTGCCGAATGGCAAGATCATTGCTGGTAACATCATCAACAGTTCGCGTGAACCGGATCGCCGTACCGAAATTATTGTTGGCGTAGCCTATGATGCCGATATCGACGTGGTGAAAAAGCTGCTGGGTGATATTGTCGCGGCGGATGAACGCATCCAGCACGACAAGGGCGTCACGATCCGTCTGAATGAAATGGCGGCGTCATCACTGAATTTTGTGGTGTGGGTGTGGACAACCAACGGCAACGCGCAGGCGGTGTATTGGGATCTGCTGGAAAGCTTTAAACGCGTGCTGGATGAGCACCGTATTGGTATCCCTTATCCGCAGATGGATGTACACCTGCATAACTTACCATCCGCAGCGAAACAGCCAGAATAACCTCTCTGACATAAGCCTTCAGGTATGCACCATGTCCTTATCGGCGTGGTGCATCGTCAGAAATTATCTTCTCGTCCGACACGGACTTCCTCTGCCTTCAGCACATTAGCTTAGCTAATGTAGCGTTAGAATATTCAATTTCACTTATCTAATCGGCTTCCATACACTCCCCGCGATAACAACAAACGGTGTAGGAGAGAAGTATGTGGGCGGTGTATTTACAGGGCGTTTTGTTGGGAGCGGCGATGATTCTGCCTCTAGGGCCACAGAATGCGTTTGTGATGAATCAGGGAATTCGCCGGCAGTATCACCTGATGGTGGCGCTGTTATGTGCGGTGAGCGATATGGTGCTGATTGCCGCTGGTATTTTTGGCGGCAGCGCGTTGCTTAGCCAGTCTTCACTGCTGCTGGGGGCGGTGACCTGGGGCGGTGTTGCGTTTCTGCTCTGGTTTGGCTGGGGAGCGATGAAAACGGCCTTCAGCAAGAATATTGCCCTCGCCAGCGCCGAAGTGATGAAACAAAGCCGCTGGCGCATTATTGCTACCATGCTGGCGGTGACCTGGCTTAATCCGCATGTCTATCTGGATACCTTTGTGGTGCTGGGGAGTCTGGGTAGCCAGTTTGCGGACGATGCCCGCAGCTGGTTTGCGCTAGGGACGATGACGGCTTCCTTCACCTGGTTCTTTGCGCTGGCGCTGTTGGCCTCCTGGCTGGCACCGTGGCTGAATACGCCGCGGGTACAGCGGGTCATCAACTTTTTTGTCGGTGTAGTGATGTGGGGCATTGCTTTGCAGCTGGCGCGTCACGGTTGGCAATGATGGTTGGAAATAAATAACCTCACCTTACGCTGTGTTTCAGAAATTCACCTATATTGTGTGGAGTTGGTAATGCGTTATGTTGGTCGGTAAAGCAATCCGTCTTGTCTCTTTCATTCTGGAAGATACCGTGTGGACACAGATAATCTATTGATACGGACAATCTATTGATACAGACGATCTATTGATACAGGTAATCTGCGAACGGCATGCGTGACGAAACATAAGTAAGGAGAGAGTGTGAAGCGAGGTATGATGAAGCTCAATGCACTGGCGTTGGCCGCTGCGATAGGACTTGGCGGTGTGTCGATAGCCGCGCAGGCTGCGGAATTGCCGGATGGCCCGCATATCGTGACGTCAGGGACATCTAGCGTAGATGCGACACCGGATATCGCGCGTCTGGCGATTGAAGTGAGCGTGTCATCGAAGGATGCGGCGGAAGCGAAAAAGCAGGTCGATGCCCGCGTTGCACAATATTTTGATTTTCTGGGTAAAAATGGCATTGAGAAAAAAGATATTAATGCCGCCAATTTACGTACGCAGCCAGAATATGACTATCTGAAAACCGGCGGCTCGGTGCTGAAAGGCTATCGTGCGGTGCGTCAGGTGGAAGTCACGCTACGCCAGTTAGACAAACTGAATGAGCTGCTGGATGGGGCGCTGAAATCGGGGCTGAATGAGATTCGTACGGTAGAATTAGGCGTTGCTAACCCAGAAACCTATCGTGATGAAGCGCGTAAGAAAGCCATCGAGCAGGCGACGAGTCAGGCGGAAGCGCTGGCGCAGGGCTTTAACGCCAAGCTGGGGCCGATCTACAGCGTTCGCTACCACGTTGCTAACTATCAGCCGATGCCAATGGCACGGATGTTTAAAACGGCAGATGCAGCGGTTCAAAGCGAAGCAGCACAAACCTATGAACAGCAAACTATTCACTTTGACGATCAGGTGGATGTGGTGTTTGAGTTGCAGCGCACGCAGTAACGTTCACGCTAAAATACGGTTGCGTAAACCATTGATGATACCAACAGGCCTGCTCAGACAGGCCTGTTATTTTTTGTACTTTCTCAGTACGTTATGATTGCCGCAGTACCTGATGACCGTGCGAGAGCAGGGCGTCCGTCACTTTCCTCATCATCCGGCTTTCCGGCGCGAAGCGGTGCCAGTAGAGCATCCGGCGCTGAAACAGCCCTGGCGTCAGGTCGATTAACTCGTTATTGGCAAGTTCTCTTTCGATTTGCAGATGCGGGATCATGCAGCAGGTTGTGCCCTGACGCGCCAGTTGTACAAACGCTTCCGACGAATTCACGATATGGCAGGGAACGCTGCCAGGTGACAAATCAAAATTCTGCTGTAAAAAGGCCTGATGCATATCATCCAGATGGTCGAAGGCGACCGCTGGTGCACGCAGCAGCGCCGAGCGCGTCACGCCATTCGGGAAATAGCGGGCGGCAAAGGTCGGCGATGCGACAAACAGATAGTCCAGCGCACCCAGTTTATCCACCAGACAGCTTGGCAGCGGCTGGGACTGAATACTCACCGCACCGACCACTTCACCCCGGCGCAGCCTTTCCTGCGTGCGCGTTTCATCTTCTACCTGCAAATTAAGACGAATCGGTGAATCAACCAGCACCGGTTGTAACGCAGGTAGCAGCCAGGTTGCCAGACTGTCGGCGTTCACCGCCAGCGACAGCAGCAGCGGGATGTCGCTGTTGGTTTCATTGCCCAGCCACTCTTCTTCCAGCAGCTCGACCTGATGAAGCAGAGCCAGCAGTTTCTGCCCTTGTTCTGTCGGGCGAGGCGGGATGGTTCTGACTAATAGCGGCTGGCCGAACAGGTTTTCCAATTGTTTAATACGCTGTGAAACGGCAGATTGGGTAATACACAGTTTTTGGGCAGCGCGTTCAAAACCACGCTCGCGGATGACGGCATCCAGAGCCTGAAGCGTTCGATAGTCCGGGCGTTTCATGAAAGTCAAAATCCTCTGAATGAGTCTGTTTTTTTTTCACTATGCCACATTTTGCAGATTTGCCATGCAGAAATCTTATTTTGGCTGTTGTGCGCAATCACGATTCAGCACGGTATGTGTGAAATGGTACGCATGAAATAATGCATCGGCGGTGAAGTGAATTTGCACGCTTTCCCCAACGTGCATGTTCTATAATACGCACACGTTTTCGTATATCGATTCTACAGGCCAGAAGCAGATTATGACGCAAGATGAACTGAAAAAAGCAGTGGGATGGGCAGCGCTCGACTACGTCCGTCCCGACACCATTGTGGGAGTAGGAACCGGATCGACGGCAGCACACTTTATTGATGCGCTGGGTTCGATAAAACATCAAATCAAAGGCGCGGTTTCCAGCTCGGATGCCTCAACGGAAAAGTTGAAAAGTCTGGGTATCCCCGTTTTTGACGCCAATGATGTGGATTCGTTGGATGTCTACGTGGATGGCGCGGATGAGATCAACGGCCACATGCAGATGATCAAAGGCGGTGGTGCAGCGCTGACCCGTGAGAAAATCATTTCGGCAATGTCGCGCCAGTTCATCTGCATTGTCGATGCATCCAAACAGGTTGATGTGCTGGGTAAATTCCCGCTGCCGGTTGAAGTTATCCCGATGGCGCGGTCTTACGTGGCGCGTGAACTGGCGAAGTTGGGCGGGCAGCCAGTCTATCGTCAGGGCGTACTGACGGATAACGGCAACGTCATTCTGGATGTACACAATCTGAATATCATGGATGCGGTCGCGGTAGAAAACCACATTAATGGCATCCCTGGCGTCGTAACCGTAGGGCTGTTCGCCAACCGCGGTGCAGATGTCGCGTTAGTCGGTACGGCTGAGGGTGTAAAAACCGTCGTTAAATGAGTACGCGATCGTTCTGGCGTGGTGAACCCACACGTCAGAAATTTTTTAGCTAAAAAAATCCATTTAGTTAACGGCTCATTTTTGGTACTTAATATCACATTTTCTTATTTTGTTTATCGTCGATATGGCGATGAACATCTTTGGCAATATTTTTTGCCATAAATCAGGCGCGCTCCTCTGTGGCGCGATTTGGGCGAAGCAATCGTTTGTATTGCTGACTGCGTAATTTTTGTTATGTTGGCAGAAGCTATTGAGCACTCTGTCACATTTGAAGTCTGAAAATAAGGTCGGGAAATGGCAAAGGTATCATTGGAAAAAGACAAGATTAAGTTTCTGTTAGTGGAAGGCGTGCATCAGAGCGCGCTGGATAACCTGCGTGCAGCGGGTTACACCAACATCGAGTTCCATAAAGGTGCGCTGGATCCTGAGGCGTTGAAAGCCTCCATCCGCGATGCGCATTTTGTGGGTATCCGCTCGCGTACCCATCTGACAGAAGAGATTTTTGCTGCTGCGGAAAAACTGATCGCGGTAGGGTGTTTCTGTATCGGGACTAATCAGGTTGAGCTGTCGGCCGCGACCAAGCGTGGTATCCCGGTATTTAACGCACCTTTTTCCAATACCCGATCCGTGGCAGAAATGGTGATCGGCGAAATGCTGCTGATGCTGCGCGGTATCCCGGCGGCCAACGCGAAAGCGCACCGTGGTATCTGGCACAAGCTGGCTGTGGGCTCGTTTGAAGCGCGCGGTAAAAAGCTGGGGATCATCGGCTACGGCCATATCGGTATGCAGTTGGGTATTTTGGCTGAAAGCCTCGGTATGCACGTTTACTTCTATGATATCGAAAGTAAATTGCCGCTGGGCAATGCTCAGCAGGTGCGTCACCTGTCTGATTTGCTGAATATGAGCGACGTGGTGAGCCTGCACGTGCCGGAAAATGAAAGCACGTATAACATGATGGGTGCGGAAGAGCTGGCGCTGATGAAGCCGGGCTCAATCCTGATTAACGCCGCTCGTGGTACTGTAGTTGATATTCCAGCGTTGTGCGACGTGTTGAGCAGCAAGCATTTGTCCGGTGCGGCGATTGACGTATTCCCACAGGAACCAGCAACCAACAGCGATCCGTTCCTGTCGCCGCTGTGCGAGTTTGACAACGTGCTGCTGACGCCGCACATCGGTGGTTCTACACAGGAAGCGCAGGAAAATATCGGTGATGAAGTCGCTGGAAAGCTGGCGAAATATTCAGACAACGGTTCTACGCTGTCTGCGGTGAATTTCCCGGAAGTGTCGTTGCCTGTCCATGGCGCACGCGCCAGCCGCTTGCTGCACATCCATGAAAACCGTCCTGGCATTATTACCAAAATTAACCAGATCTTTGCTGAGCAGGGCATTAACATTGCCGCGCAGTATCTGCAAACGACACCTGAAATTGGTTATGTGGTCATTGATGTCGAAACCGACGGCGCACAAACGGCACTGCAACTGATGAAGGCGATTCCAGGCACCATTCGTGCCCGTCTGCTGTTCTGATTCGTTTTAATCAGTGAATAAACAGCCAGCCCCTTTTGGGGCTGGTTGCGTTTTTAAAGCGCGATAACGATCTTGCCGCGCATATGCCCTTCCAGCACTTTACCGTGAGCCTGCTTCAGCGTGTCTACCGTTAACCCTTGCAGCATTTCGCTGGCGGTTCCCTGAAGTTTTCCTGCATCAACCAGCTGTGCGACTTCGTGCAAAATATTCCCCTGTTCCGCGATATCCGGCGTGGTGAACATGCTGCGGGTAAACATGAGTTCCCAGTGCAGCGCCGCGCTTTTGAGTTTTAGCGCCGTTTGGTCGAGCGGATTTTTGTTTTCCACGATGGTGCAGATGTGTCCCATTGGCGCGATCAGTTTGCTGATGGCATCCCAGTGGCCGTCCGTGTCGTTCAGGCAGAAAATATAGTCGACCTGTTTGATCCCTTCTTTTTCCAGAGACTCGACCAGATTACGGTAATCCACGACCTTATGGGCACCGCGTTGGCGGCACCACTCTGCCGAGTCAGGCTGTGACGCGGTGGCGATGATGTTCACCGAACTGCGCAATGCCGCCAGAGAAATCGCGAGAGATCCTACGCCGCCTGCACCGCCGATAATCAGCAGCGTTTTGTTGCTGTCGGCCTGCTGTATTTTCAAATGCTCGAATAAGCCTTCCCAGGCGGTCAGCGCCGTGAGCGGCAGTGCGGCCGCCGCTGCCCAGTCTAGCGACACCGGCTTGCGCGCCACGATACGTGAATCAATTAACTGATGGGTGGTGTTGCTGCCGGGGCGGGTGATATCGCCGGCGTACCAGACTTCATCGCCGACCTGAATGTTGTTAACCGCGCTGCCGATTTTCAGTACGACGCCGCTGGCATCCCAGCCGAGAATTCGTGGCTGCTGTAATCCATTCTGACGTAACCCAGCATGAACTTTGGTATCCACCGGATTGACGGAAATGGCTTTTACACCGACCAACAGATCGTATTCACCGGGCTCGGGAATATCCTGCGTGATGGCAATGAAATTTTCTGGCTGTTGTGGATCAACGGCTATCGCATGAGCGGTCATGGTCTGTTCCTCATTATTTTCAGAATGCGGTCTTGTGAATAAAACCTATTTTTGCATAAGCCAAAGTGTAGAACACAGAGATAGGGCTGATAAGATGGACAATAAATAATGCAGTGTTCGTCTGGGGTGAACAATCATGTTTAAGCAATTGCAGGATATGGCGCTGTTTGCGCTGGTGGCCGAGTGTGGCAGTTTTACACAGGCGGCGCGAAAAGCGGGGCTGGCAAAATCCAGCCTGAGCTTGCGCATTAGCCAGCTTGAACAGCAGATTGGCCTGCGATTGTTGAACCGAACTACGCGCCAGCTTAATCTGACGTTTGCCGGTGAGCGCTACCTGATTCACTGTCAGGAGATGCTGCAAGCCAGTGAGCGTGCCGATCTCGCCATACAGCGCCTGCGTGATAACCCCAGCGGGCGACTGCGCATCACTAGCCCGGCAGGATTAGGGTCTACGCTGCTGGCGCGGCTCACCGCCGAGTTTCAGCAGCACTTTCCGGCGGTATCACTGGATGTGCTGATTTCAGACGATGTGATCGATCTAGTGCAGGAGGGCTTTGATGTCGCTTTTCGCACCGGTAAACCGCATGACTCTTCGCTGATTGGGCGTTCGCTTGGGCAAACCCCGCGATACTTGCTGGCATCGCCTGACTATCTGGCGCGGCACTCGGCACTACTTCATCCACAACAGCTCCAGCAACACCGCTGTATTGCGCATCATGCCTGGACGGAGTGGCTGCTGCATCGCGGTTCGGAACTTTATCGCTGGTTACTCCCCGATTCGCATATTACGGATAACCTGCCTTACGCCCGTGAGTGCGCGATTGCGGGGGCGGGGATTACGCTATTGCCGGATTTCCTCTGTCTGGATGAAGCGGTGTCTGGAAAACTGGTCAGGGTCTTGCCGGATTGGCAGGTGGAAGCCAACGAGCTTTATCTGGTGTACCCCAGCCGCAAGCTGAATTCGCCCGCATTGGCGTGTTTTATCGACTTTGTTTTACAGCATCGCGCGTGGGACGATTACTCAACGTTTTTGAAAAAGCAGTAGGGATTGTCGTACCTATAATATTTTTGTTTCATTTTTACGGGTATTTTTTAATTTTTATTGAAACGTGATTTCCATCAACTTATTTTAGGTACGTTTTAGACTGAAAATGCCGATAACAATTGTGGTTCCTTTTGACTTTCTTATGAAAGGTTTGTCCTGCGTGACATTATTGTCACAGTGATATCTGGGCTCTGCCGCACCAGCAATGGCAGAGATAATGTAGACCAGTGATGGTGAAAATGAGAATGCAACCGATGTCTGTTCAAAAAGAGAAGTTGAGTTACATCAACAATATACGTCTCGTTTCGTTATTTATTACTCTTTTTTCAATTATCCTGATTTTATTTGCGCTTTCTATTGGCACAGCGAGCTATTTCTTAAAGCAAAGTAATGATTCATTGGATAAGGCTAATGAATTGTCTGATATCCGCGCTGGTATCAGCAGCAGCCTCGATCAACTGCGCGTTGCCAGATTGCTGCTTATTCAGGCGGGGGCGGCAAACCGTATTAGCGATCACGACGTCTTTAAATCCGCTTCAGACCAGGCTGCTGGGCGAGTCAGAGCCTCACAGAAGCGTCTGGATGAATATATCGCGCGTCCAGACAAACTGGAGAGCGAAAACGCGCTGGATGACGAGATTCTTAAGGCATACGCCAACTACCGTGATAACGCGATTCTGGCTATGCAGAAAGCGACAAACGACGGGGAATTTGAAGATACGATCACGTTGGAAAGTACGCTGGCTCGTCAGTTAGATGAAGCGTTCAGTGTTCCAGTACGCAAGAAAGTGAATGAACTCACGCAAGCCGCGCAGGATATCAATCATCGTGCGGCGGATAATGCCAAGCTGGGTTACTGGATGATGGCGGGTTCGTTTGTCCTGTCTATCATTATGGCGATCATGGCCTACATTATGGTGCGCAATGTGATTCTCGCGCCGGTCAACAGGCTGGTTGATCGTATCCAGAAGATCGCGGCGGGTGATTTGACGCAGCCGCCGATGGCGATGGGACGCAATGAAATCGGCATTCTGGGAACGAATATCCAGAACATGCAGGCGGAGCTGACAGATACGGTGACGATCGTGCGCGAAGGTGCGGATTCGATCTATCAAGGGTCGTCAGAAATTACGGCGGGTAACGTCGATCTCTCTTCGCGTACCGAGCAGCAGGCGGCCGCGCTGGAGGAAACCGCCGCGAGCATGGAACAGCTGACCGCGACGGTGAAACAGAACTCTGACAATGCCCATCACGCCAGCCAATTGGCGAAAAATGCCTCTGAAAAAGCGGAGAAGGGCGGACAAATCGTGAAGAACGTAGTGGATACCATGCAGGATATTGCTACCAGTTCACGTCGTATTTCCGAAATCACGTCCGTCATTAATAGCATCGCTTTCCAGACCAACATTCTGGCGCTGAACGCGGCGGTAGAAGCCGCGCGAGCGGGTGAACAAGGGCGTGGTTTTGCCGTGGTGGCGGGTGAAGTCCGTAGCCTGGCACAGCGCAGCGCGCAGGCAGCGAAAGAGATTGAAGGGCTGATTGGCGAATCGAGTCGGCTGGTGGATACCGGGTCTGGGCTTGTGTCTCAGGCGGGTACAACCATGGGCGAGATTGTCCGCGCGGTTGTCAGCGTGACCGACATCATGGGAGAAATTGCTTCCGCTTCTGACGAACAGAGCCGTGGCATCGGGCAGGTGAGTCAGGCCGTCTCTGAAATGGATAGCGCGACGCAGCAGAATGCGGCACTGGTACAGGAAGCCTCGGCGGCGGCTGTTTCACTCGAAGAACAGGCGGCACGTCTAACGCAGGCTGTCGCGGTATTCAAACTGGCTGGTGTGGCTCAGAGACTGAAATCGTCCTTACCGAAGGCTGTACCGCAACCGCGCTTAGTGCCAGCGATGGCCCTCGCCGGAACCAGTAGCAAAGGCAGCGATAGTCAAAACTGGGAAACGTTCTGATCGGATAAGTGAAGCCGTATTGGAAAGAAAAATGGCCCGCAACTTGCGGGCCATTTGTTTTATCACGTTCGATGACGGCTTATTTAGCGATCTTCTTGTATTTGATGCGGTGTGGTTCCAGCGCATCGGCACCCAGCGTACGCTTTTTGTATTCTTCGTATTCGGTAAAGTTACCTTCGAAGAATTCCACTTTACCTTCATCCTGGTAATCCAGAATGTGTGTTGCGATACGGTCGAGGAACCAACGGTCATGCGAGATCACCATGGCACAGCCTGGGAATTCCAGCAGGGCGTTTTCCAGCGCGCGCAGGGTTTCGATATCCAGATCGTTGGTTGGTTCATCGAGGAGCAGCACGTTGCCGCCGACCTGCAACAGCTTCGCCAGATGCAAACGACCGCGTTCACCACCGGACAGCTCGCCAACGCGTTTGCCCTGATCAACCCCTTTGAAGTTGAAACGGCCAACGTAAGCACGACTTGGCATTTCGGTGTTGCCGATACGCATGATGTCCTGTCCGCCAGACACTTCTTCCCAGACGGTTTTGCTGTTGTCCATCGCGTCACGGAACTGGTCAACTGACGCCAGTTTTACCGTTTCACCCAGCTCAATCGAGCCGCCATCCGGCTGTTCCTGACCGGACATCATGCGGAACAGAGTCGATTTACCGGCACCGTTCGGGCCGATAATGCCGACAATCGCGCCTTTCGGTACGGAGAAGGAAAGCCCGTCGATGAGCTGACGTTCGCCGTAAGACTTGCTGAGGTTGGTGACCTCCACCACTTTATCGCCGAGGCGAGCACCTGGTGGAATAAACAGTTCGTTGGTTTCGTTACGTTTCTGGTATTCGGTGTTGTTCAGCTCTTCAAAGCGTGCCAGACGTGCCTTACCTTTGGACTGACGGCCTTTAGCGCCTTGACGCACCCACTCCAGCTCTTTCTCAATGGATTTACGGCGTGCCGCTTCCTGAGAAGCTTCCTGTGCCAGACGCTGATCTTTCTGCTCCAGCCAGGAAGAATAGTTGCCTTCCCACGGAATACCTTCGCCGCGGTCCAGCTCCAGAATCCAGCCTGCGACGTTATCGAGGAAGTAACGGTCGTGGGTAATCGCCACCACGGTGCCCTCGAAATCGTGCAGGAAGCGTTCCAGCCAGGCTACCGATTCGGCATCCAGGTGGTTCGTTGGTTCGTCGAGCAGCAGCATGTCCGGCTTTTCCAACAGCAGACGGCACAGTGCCACGCGGCGACGTTCACCCCCGGACAGGGTAGCGATTTTCGCATCCCACTCCGGCAAGCGCAGCGCATCGGCGGCACGCTCTAACTGGTTGTCCAGATTATGGCCGTCGTGCGCCTGAATGACTTCTTCCAGTCGGCCTTGTTCGGCGGCCAATTTATCGAAGTCTGCATCCGGGTCAGCATACAGCGCATAGACTTCGTCAAGACGCTTCAGCGCGGTGACGACTTCAGACACCGCTTCTTCCACGGATTCACGTACGGTGTGCTCCGTGTTTAACTGCGGTTCCTGCGGCAAATAGCCGATTTTGATTCCAGGTTGTGGGCGAGCTTCGCCCTCGATGTCCGTATCAATGCCAGCCATAATACGCAACAGCGTTGATTTACCGGCTCCGTTCAGACCCAGCACGCCGATCTTGGCACCGGGGAAAAAACTGAGGGAGATGTTTTTCAGAATGTGACGCTTCGGCGGTACGACCTTACCGACGCGATGCATGGTATAAACATATTGAGCCACGTTGCGACTTCGCCTCTCTCTTATCTCTATGATTTGTCACCATAAGCGGGTGACCATATGTAGCACTGTGCTACTTAATACTCAGTGGTGCAGCCAGGGAAATACCCCGGCAGCGGATCGATTATTCTAAGTATGAAGTGTAGCGGGTTTCAGCCCGCGATCCCAGCTATCCGGCGATTTGCCATGGCCGATCTGAGACGTAGGCCCGCGTGATGAATTTCAGAATCGGTTTGCGGATCGGCATATCGTTGTCTGGCATGATGTGCCACACTGGATCTGCCCGATAGGATAGGGGTATCGATACGATGAAGGATGCCGATAGCAAGTTCGATAACGGATGAGGTTAATGCAGGTGAGAAAAGCGGGTCATTGGTGGTACGCCGTTTCGGCGATATGTCTGGCTGGGATTTCCGGCCATGCGCTGGCGGATTCTCTGGACGAACAGCGTCAGCGCTATCAGCAGGTTAAGCAAGCATGGGACAGCAACCAGATGGACACGGTTGCGCAGTTGATGCCGACGCTGCGCAGTTACCCACTTTATCCTTATCTTGAATACCGTTCGCTCACGCAGGATCTGAGTCAGGTCAGTGCGACGCAGGTGAAGCAGTTTATGGTAACGCACCCGACGTTGCCGCCCGCCCGTAACCTGACGACCAGCTTTGTGAATGAACTGGCGCGTCGTCAGGACTGGATTGGGCTGCTGGCATTTAGTCCTCAGCCGCCGAAGCCGGTCAGCGCCCGCTGTAACTTTTATTACGCCCAGTGGGCAACCGGTCAGCGCCAGGGCGTGTGGGAAGCCACGCGGGATATCTGGCTGACAGGGCGTTCGCTCCCTACCGTGTGCGATAAACTCTTCTCCGTCTGGCAGCAGGCCGGCGAACAGACGCCGCTGACGACGCTGGAACGCGCGCGTCTGGCGATGGACGAAGGTAGCAGCAGTCTGGTGAGTTATCTCATCAAGCAGTTACCCGACGATTATAAAACGATGGGCGATGCGCTGCTGAAACTCCAGAACGATCCGAATTCGCTGGAGAGCTTCGCCCGTACCGTCGGACCAACGGATTTTACACGTAAAGTCACGCTCTCGGCCTTCACGCGCACGGCGCGTCAGGATGCTGATAATGCCCGCTCGATGCTGCCAGTCATTGCCCGCTTGCAGAAAATGAGCGCAGCAGAACGTCAGGGGATGGAAGAAACCATTGCCTGGCGTTTGATGGGCAACGATGCCACGCCAGAACAGGCACAGTGGCGGGATGGCGTGGTGCGGCAGAGCACGTCGACCACGTTGCTGGAACGCCGCGTACGTATGGCGCTGGGAGCCGGCGATCGTCAGGGGCTAACGAGCTGGATGGCGCGTTTACCCGCGGATGCGTTACAGAAAGACGAATGGCGCTACTGGCGTGCGGTGGTGCTGTTGGAGCAGGGCAAGCGGCAGGAAGGCGAGACGCTATTACGCAGCCTGATGCAGGAACGCGGGTTCTATCCGATGGCAGCGGCGCAGAAGCTGAACGAGCGCTATCCCATGACTATTATGGCGGCGGTGAAGCCGGATCCTTCTTTGTCTCAGCTACCGGAAATCACCCGCGTGCGTGAGTTGATGTTTTGGCAGATGGATAATCTGGCGCGCAGCGAATGGGTCGGGCTGGTGGCGAATCGCAGCAAGCCGCAGCAGGAGGCTCTGGCTCGCTATGCGTTTGAACAGCGCTGGGCGGATTTGAGCGTGCAGGCGACGATTGTCGCGAAGCTGTGGGATCATCTGGAAGAGCGTTTCCCGCTGGCCTGGAACGATGAATTCCGCCGTGAAACACAGGGGAAAGGCATCAGCCAGAGCTATGCAATGGCGATTGCTCGTCAGGAAAGCGCCTGGAACCCGAAAGCGCGTTCCCCAGTGGGTGCATCGGGCCTGATGCAGTTGATGCCCGCGACGGCGCAGCATACGGCCAAAATGAGTAATATCACGTTCTATACGAACAGCAGCCAACTGTTCGATCCCGAAACCAATATCCTGTTGGGAACGAACTACCTGGAGTACGTGTACCAGACATTCGGCCGTAACCGCATTCTGTCTTCCGCGGCTTACAATGCCGGGCCATCGCGTGTGAATACCTGGCTAAGGAACAGCGCTGGGCGCATCGATCCCGTTGCGTTTATCGAAAGTATTCCGTTCTCGGAAACACGGGGTTACGTGAAAAATGTGCTGGCGTATGACGTCTTCTATCGTTATTTCCTGAATCAGCCAGCCAGTGTGCTGACGGATGCGGAATGGCAGCGGCGTTATTGAGACGTGGCGTTGCGCTCGTTGCCTGAAATTGTGTTATGCTGCCGTACTAGTTAAATAGTATGGCAGCCCGTTATGACTCCGTTATCGCTTATCGACCCGGCACTTTCTGAACAAGACAATGAGCATTGGTTACGCTTTGTCGCGTTATTGCAGCAGTCTATCGCAGAGGATCTTCAATTGCCGCTGCTTCAACTCCTGCTGACGCCGGATGAGCGTACAGCGTTAGGAACGCGGGTGCGAATTATACAGGAGCTAATGCGGGGTGAAATGAGCCAGCGTGAGCTGAAAAGCGAGTTAGGTGCGGGAATTGCGACGATTACGCGCGGTTCAAACAGTCTGAAAGCCGCGCCCCCCGCGTTAAAAAGCTGGCTGGAAGCGCAGTTGCTGTCGGCAGATAAGCCGTTGAGTGATGACGCGTAGCCGTTACGGTTTTGCTGCCTGAACGGGAATCTGATAGATCGGATTATGGAACGGCACCAGTGCCAGCAGCAGCGCCTGATGGTACACGCTGGTACGTGACAATTTGCCGTCGGTAAAGACGCCGATGGCACCACCTTTATGTTTGATATTCTGAACGCCCGTCAAACGCTCCATTTCATCGCCTAATTCCCGCCCTTCACGGATACCATGTAATATACTTTCTGGAAGAACCAGGCTTGCAGAACGTGATTCGCCACGCAGGTGGGCGTTTTCGATCACCATCCAGGCGAACGTCATGCTTTCTTCAATGCCTGCTTCGACACCGACCCAAAAATCGGCTTCTGGTCGCACCTGGCGTGCCATCATGACGCGGTTTCTTGCGCCTGTACGGGTTTCGATAGAGCCGAGAGGCTGGCGCGGGACGCCACTGTCGACGTCAACGCCTTCGATGCGGCAGTTTTCTGCACCAAAGACATCGGTGAATGCCAGAGTAATAGCCTTAATCTTTGCCGGGTTGGTAGTTGCAGCAACAACGTGATACATAACAGTTTCGTACCTTTAGTTAATTTGACGCAGTATAACGGAAAATAACCATGTTACAGGTATATCTTGTTCGCCACGGCGAAACAGAATGGAATGTGGCTCGACGTATTCAAGGTCAATCGGACAGTGCGCTGACGCCAAGAGGTGAGCAACAGGCACAGCAAGTTGCTGGACGAATCAGGACGTTAGGGATTACGCATATTTTTACCAGCGATCTCGGAAGAACGCGTCAGACGACAGAAATCATCGCTAAATCTTGTGGTGATTGCCAGATAATCCTAGAGCCCGGGTTACGTGAATTGAACATGGGCGTCTTAGAAGCCCGTGATTTGGATTCGCTGACCGCCGAGGAAGAAAAATGGCGTAAAGGGCTGGTGGATGGCACGCCCGATGGCCGCATCCCAGAAGGCGAGTCGATGGTTGATGTGGCATTGCGTATGCACGGCGTTCTGGAACGTTGTCTGGCGTTGCCCGCGGGAAGTCGTCCTTTGCTGGTTAGCCACGGTATGGCGCTGGGGTGCTTGCTGAGTACGGTTCTGGGGTTACCCGCATCGGCCGAACGGCGACTGCGCCTACGCAACTGCTCCCTGTCGCGCATTGATTATCAGCAAAGTCCGTGGCTGGCACCGGGATGGGTAGTGGAAACGGCCGGAGATATTTCGCATTTGGATATTCCGGCACTGGATGAGTTACAGCGCTGAGAGCGGTTCTGGATGTTGGATGGGGATAAAATACTCGCAGCGGATGATGTCGGGTATTTCCCCGTCTGCATCACGACTAGGGTGAAAACGCTCGGCGTCGAACCCTTTACGGCGCGTGAGCTGGAAGGTCGGCAGGCAGGTGTCATACAGGCTGATAATAAAATCCTGTAGCTCGTCGGTCGGGCCGTCAAACACGAACATCGCGTAGTCGCCGCCCGGTAGTGTGATGGGTTCGCCCGTGTGGATATCATCAGGCAGATACTGCGGCTCCAGCGCGGTGGTGTAGAGCACTGCGTGCTCGTCGTCTTTCTCTTTACTCGGCTGTGAATGGTGTAGCCCGTAAAGCACCGGTGGGACACAGCGGGTTTCTCCCAAAAACTGACGCCAATAGTGGACGCGAATTTCCGTACGGAAATTACAAATCTGTTCCAGGCGACAGGTATAGGTTTGCGTTAGCCCAAGCAACTGCGTTTCTGGCAGGGTGACAAACTGCGGCTGTGGCAGGGTAAACGCACCAAGCCGGATCGGCGGACGAATGCCGAACGTGTTCCAGTTATCGGAACGACGATAAGACGCTGGCGTTTGTGCAAACTGTTTTTTGAACGCGCGGGTAAAAGTCTGTTGTGAATCAAAACGGTATTGCAGGGCAATATCAAGGATAGGGCGGCTGGTCAGACAGAGTGCAACCGCCGCTTTGGTCAATCTCCGCGCTCGGATATATGAACCAATGGCATGGCCCGTCACATCTTTGAACATTCTTTGCAGATGCCACTTGGAATAACCCGCTTTCGCCGCCACATTATCGAGTGATAGCGGCTGGTCGAGATGGCTTTCCAGCCAGTTAAGCAAGTCACGTATGATACCGGCTTGATCCATAATCTTCCTCATCAAACACATTGAGCGCGAGCGTATTGAGATCCCGCATCATAGCAATATTTTCACTTTGGTACTGCCGAAGATTTTTGAAAATGTTCCGCAGGTAATTTGGATAAGGAGGGAGATTATAGCGGTTTATTTTGCTCATCCCCTTTTTAATTGTGGTTATTAACCGTTTGTTATGAATTGTCACAGGACCTGAAATATGAACATAAAGCGCATCATGGGAGCGGGTCTGCTATTGCTGTCCACCGCTGGCGTTGTCAGTGCGGAAGAAGTGGGATCTGTCGATACGGCCTTTAAATTGCTGGGGCCGGATCATAAGATCGTAGTGGAAGCGTTTGACGATCCGGATGTATCAAACGTGACCTGCTACATTAGCCGAGCCAAAACGGGCGGAATCAAAGGCGGGTTAGGGCTGGCGGAAGACACGTCGGACGCTGCCATTTCCTGTCAGCAGGTTGGGCCGATTACACTGTCCGATAAAATTAAAAACGGCGGCGATCGCGGATCTGTGGTGTTCCAGAAAAGAACATCGCTGGTTTTTAAGAAATTGCAGGTTGTGCGATTTTACGATCAAAAGCGCAATTCGCTGATCTATCTTGCTTACTCCGATCGTTTAGTCGATGGATCGCCGAAGAATGCGTTAAGCGCAGTGCCGGTTATGCCGTGGGGAAAGAGTGAATAACGTGCGGTAAGAAGGGAAAACAGCCGGAACAGAAGACTGCTCCGGCTGAGGGGAATTAATTTTCCAGATCGCCGCAGAAGCGGTAGCCTTCACCGTGGATCGTCGCGATGATTTCCGGTGTATCGGCTGTAGATTCAAAGTGCTTGCGGATACGGCGGATGGTTACGTCAACGGTACGGTCGTGCGGCTTAAGCTCACGGCCCGTCATTTTCTTCAGCAGCTCTGCACGGGATTGAATCTTGCCCGGATTTTCGCAGAAGTGCAGCATGGCGCGGAATTCACTGCGTGGCAGCTTGTATTGTTCACCAGCCGGGCTAATCAGAGAACGGCTATTGATGTCCAGTTCCCAGCCGTTGAAACGATAGCTTTCCACCAGACGACGCTCTTCCGTGCCGCTGCCCAGATTCATGGTGCGTGACAGCAGGTTACGTGCGCGGATCGTCAGTTCACGTGGGTTGAACGGTTTGGTGATGTAGTCATCCGCACCGATTTCCAGACCGAGGATCTTATCGACTTCATTGTCGCGGCCGGTGAGGAACATCAAGGCAACGGTGGCTTGCTCGCGCAATTCACGTGCCAGCAACAGGCCGTTCTTTCCTGGCAGGTTGATGTCCATGATCACCAGATTGATGTCGTTCTCGGACAAAATGTGGTGCATTTCTGCGCCATCAGTGGCTTCGTGAACAACGTATCCTTCCGCCTCAAAAATGCTTTTGAGGGTATTACGAGTTACTAGCTCGTCTTCAACAATAAGAATGTGCGGCGTCTGCATGTTTGCTACCTAAAATTGCCAACTTAAATTATAGAAATCGGAAGTACAGAAGTCGCTGTCATACCCTGCTGGCCCGCTGGCTACAACGCCAGTTATTCCGGGTATTTCCTTGGAGCTTATCGAGGTAGACTACGCTCTCGCTCAACGTCAGACTCAAGTACGTAAATGCGTTACTGGTGTTCATTCTCTACCCGCTTAGAGGTACTGCTAGCGGGTGAGCGTGGCGCTAATTTAGCTGCGCTCAAAGTGGCGCACAGTTTAACCTTATTAACAGCAACATAACAGTAAGCACAGATTTTGCCTGCTGATAAATCTACGGTTCTGTTGACATATATCAAATTTCATTTTAGCACGTTAACTATTTTGTGATAAACACTTATAGGATTGCCAGTTTACGTCACAATTTAGCACTTTTTATGAACGATTTAGCATAGCAAATGCCAATAATCATAATTGGCGCTACACAGTCGCTGGTAGTTTTATAACTTATTGAAATAAAATAATTTACCTTATTTTTCTTAGGGTTTTATCTTCCCGCCCATTTTTTGGACTCACCGATGTTTCCTATCTAAGGCTGTGTTGATGCCGGAAATGTTGTTGATTTATTGTTAACTTTTCACCGTGATACTCAACAAATTGTCGCTATCAATAAATCGTAGTCATCAATAAATTGTTATCGATTACAAGGTCGTGT
Organism: Pectobacterium sp. CHL-2024; assembly: GCF_044751765.1. Classification (NCBI taxonomy): domain Bacteria; kingdom Pseudomonadati; phylum Pseudomonadota; class Gammaproteobacteria; order Enterobacterales; family Pectobacteriaceae; genus Pectobacterium; species Pectobacterium sp. CHL-2024. The sequence continues at coordinate 22,948 of NZ_JBIXKO010000003.1, forward strand.
TGTTTGGCGAGCAGATGAACTATTGCCAAAACGCATGTAACCCATACTGAGGAGCCTATGCAGTTTCATATTATTTTGGTTGAGCCCGCTCGGGCTGAAAATGTCGGGGCGGCCGCTCGTGCGATGAAAACGATGGGGTTCAGCAGCTTGCGTATTGTCGGTAGCACGGTACATCAGGAGCCAGCGGCTCGCTGGGTGGCGCACGGTTCGGGGGATATTCTGGATAACGTACAGACGTTTTCCACGCTGGCCGAAGCGCTGGCAGATGTCGATTTTACGGTCGCGACCACCGCGCGCAGCCGGGCTAAATATCATTATTACTGCACGCCAGCGGAACTGACTGATGTATTGCAGGAGAAGGTTCAATGGATGGCGTCTGCGGCGCTGGTGTTTGGTCGGGAAGATGTTGGCCTGACGAATGAAGAGCTCGAACTGGCGGATGTGTTGACTGGCGTGCCGATGAAAGCGGATTATCCCTCGCTGAATCTTGGTCAGGCGGTGATGGTGTACTGTTATCAACTGGCTGAACTCATGCAGGTCAAACCGGAAGCGACACAGCCAGCGGTGGCGGGGCAGTTATCGGCGCTGCGCGATCGTATGGATCGGCTTTTGGTTACTCTGGCGGTTGAGGACGATGAAAAACTGCGAGACTGGCTGCATCAGCGGCTGGGACGTTTAGAGCAACGCGATACGGCGATGCTCCATCGGTTGCTACACGACATTGAAAAAAGATTACCGAAATAAGATAGCAGAGATGGCTTTTTTGGCAGTCGAACATCTTGAGTCACGTATTTTGACAACGGTTTGTCCGGCTTATTCCTGTTTAGGCAGTGGGTTGAGCGGCAGGGATTTCTCCTTCGGCGAGAAGAAAAAAAAGAAATCCGTTGACTTCAAAGGGCGATTGGCCTAACTAATAGGGCAGATAACTCTACTTCTAATGAGATTCGATTTTAACATGCGCACTATCAGCCTGATCACCACGATTATTACCATCACCGATACAACCAGTAACGGTGCGGGCTGACGCATATAAAGATTCCAGAAAAAGCCCGCACCGAACAGTGCGGGCTTTTTTTTTATGGCAGGTTATCCCTCAACGCCGTCTGTAAGCGGCATACAAAAAACGCTTCCGGCGTTTGGTTGGCAGAAATTCAGGAGAACAGATAAAAATGCGAGTGTTGAAATTTGGCGGGACTTCAGTAGCAAATGCGGAGCGTTTTGCACGCGTTGCCGACATTATCGAGAACAACGCGCGCCAGGGACAGGTGGCTACCGTATTGTCCGCTCCGGCGAAAATTACCAACCATCTGGTTGCCATGATTGAGAAAACCGTCGCCGGACAAGATATCCTGCCTCATTTAAACGACGCCGAAACGATCTTTTCTTCGCTGCTGCAAGGCCTTGCCGCGTCTCAACCCGGCTTTGACCATGCCCGCCTGAAGGCATTCGTGGATCAGGAATTTGCACAGCTGAAACACGTTCTGCACGGCATCGCGCTGCTGGGCCAGTGCCCTGATAGCGTGAACGCTGCGATCATCTGCCGAGGTGAAAAACTGTCTATCGCCATCATGGAAGCGGTCTTTCAGGCACGCGGCTATGGGGTCTCCGTTATCAACCCGGTTGAGAAGCTGCTGGCGCAGGGACACTATCTTGAATCCACCGTGGATATCACGGAGTCGACTCGCCGCATCGCTGAAAGCGCCATCCCGAAAGATCATGTGATCCTGATGGCAGGCTTTACTGCCGGTAATGACAAAGGGGAACTGGTCGTGCTGGGCCGCAACGGTTCTGACTATTCCGCTGCGGTACTGGCTGCATGTTTGCGTGCCGACTGTTGTGAGATCTGGACCGATGTGGACGGCGTTTATACCTGCGATCCGCGTCAGGTGCCGGATGCCCGACTATTGAAGTCGATGTCTTATCAGGAGGCGATGGAGCTGTCCTATTTCGGCGCCAAAGTCCTCCACCCTCGCACCATCGCACCTATCGCCCAGTTCCAAATTCCTTGCCTTATCAAAAACACCGAAAATCCTCAGGCTCCCGGCACGCTCATCGGCATGGACAGCACGGATACCCAGTATCCGGTGAAAGGCATCACCAACCTGAACAACATGGCGATGATTAACGTATCCGGTCCTGGCATGAAAGGCATGGTCGGCATGGCCGCACGCGTGTTTGCCGCGATGTCACGTGCGGGAATCTCTGTTGTTCTGATTACGCAGTCATCTTCCGAGTACAGCATCAGCTTCTGCGTATCGCAAAACGAGCTGGCGCGCGCCAGAAAAACGCTGGAAGACGAATTCTATCTGGAACTGAAAGAAGGCGTGCTGGAACCGCTGGATGTGATGGAGCGTCTGGCTATCCTCTCTGTGGTGGGCGATGGCATGCGCACGCTGCGCGGCCTGTCTGCGCGTCTGTTCTCCGCACTGGCGACGGCAAATATCAATATCGTGGCTATCGCGCAGGGCTCCTCTGAGCGCTCTATCTCTGTCGTGGTGAACAACGATGTGGCGACCACTGGCGTACGTGTTGCCCACCAGATGCTGTTTAACACCGATCAGGTGATCGACGTGTTTGTTATCGGCGTCGGCGGCGTGGGTGGCGCACTGCTGGATCAGATCCACCGCCAGCAGCCGTGGCTGAAAGACAAACATATCGACCTGCGCGTGTGTGGGATCGCCAACTCCAAAGCGATGCTGACCAATATTAACGGCATCTCGATGGAAAACTGGCATGAAGAGCTGGGTAAAGCCCGCGAACCGTTTAATCTGGGCCGTCTGATCCGTCTGGTTAAAGAGTACCATCTGCTGAACCCGGTGATCGTTGACTGTACGTCGAATCAGGCCGTGGCCGATCAGTACGTGGATTTCCTGGCCGACGGTTTCCATGTCGTGACGCCAAACAAGAAAGCCAACACGGGGTCGATGAATTACTATCACCAACTGCGTAGCGCTGCGGCGAAATCCCGTCGTCGTTTCCTGTATGACACCAACGTCGGTGCAGGCCTGCCGGTGATTGAGAACCTGCAAAATTTGCTGAATGCGGGTGATGAGCTGATTCGCTTTACCGGAATTCTTTCTGGTTCGCTGTCCTTTATTTTCGGTAAACTTGATGAAGGCATGTCGTTGTCGGAAGCGACCACACAGGCGAAAGAAAAAGGCTATACCGAGCCCGATCCGCGTGACGATCTGTCCGGTATGGACGTGGCGCGTAAACTGCTGATTCTGGCGCGTGAAGCGGGTTATCAGCTGGAGCTGGGCGATATTGAAGTGGAATCTGTTCTGCCTGCCAGCTTCGATGCCTCCGGCGATGTTGCCAGCTTCATGCAGCGCCTGCCGTCGGCAGACGATGAGTTTGCCAGCCGTGTTGCACAAGCGCGTGATGAAGGTAAAGTGTTGCGCTATGTCGGCGTGATTGAAGAAGGCCGCTGCAAGGTCAAAATCAGTGCTGTTGGCGGCAACGATCCGCTGTTTAAAGTCAAAGATGGCGAGAATGCGCTGGCATTCTACAGCCGTTATTATCAGCCACTGCCGCTCGTGTTGCGCGGTTATGGCGCGGGTAACGATGTTACCGCTGCTGGTGTGTTCGCAGATCTGCTGCGCACCTTGTCATGGAAGTTGGGAGCATAATTATGGTTAAGGTGTATGCACCTGCATCAATCGGTAACGTCAGCGTCGGGTTTGATGTGCTGGGTGCGGCCGTCTCGCCGGTAGACGGTTCACTGCTGGGGGATTGCGTCTCTGTTGAAGCCGCCGATCTGTTCAGCCTGCGTAATGAAGGGCGTTTTGTTAGCAAGCTGCCAGACAACCCAAAAGAAAACATTGTGTATCAATGTTGGGAACTGTTCTGTCAGGAAATTGGCAAAACCGTACCAGTAGCGATGACGCTCGAAAAGAACATGCCGATTGGTTCCGGACTCGGTTCCAGCGCTTGTTCTGTCGTCGCTGGGCTGATGGCGATGAACGAATTTTGCGGTAAGCCGCTGGATGATACCCGTCTGCTGACGCTGATGGGTGAGCTGGAAGGACGCATTTCCGGCAGCGTTCACTACGATAACGTTGCCCCGTGTTTCCTTGGCGGCGTCCAACTGATGCTGGAAGAGAACGGCATCATCAGCCAGCCTGTGCCGTCATTCGATGATTGGCTGTGGGTCATGGCGTATCCGGGGATTAAAGTCTCCACTGCTGAAGCGCGCGCGATTCTGCCTGCGCAATATCGTCGTCAGGATTGTATCAGCCACGGCCGCTATCTGGCCGGCTTTATCCACGCTTGCCATACCGGACAGGCTGAGCTGGCGGCGAAACTGATGAAGGATGTCATCGCAGAACCTTATCGTACGAAACTGCTGCCCGGCTTTGCTGCCGCTCGCCAGGCTGCTGAAGATATCGGGGCGCTGGCCTGCGGTATTTCCGGCTCTGGCCCAACGTTATTCTCCGTCTGCAACGACATGGCAAGCGCACAGCGCTTAGCCGACTGGCTGCGGGATAACTATTTGCAGAACGATGAAGGTTTTGTTCATATTTGCCGTCTTGATACGACTGGCGCACGACAACTGGGATAACGCATGAAACTGTACAACCTTAAAGATCATAACGAGCAGGTCAGTTTTGCTCAGGCTATCAAGCAAGGGCTGGGTAGCCAGCAAGGGCTGTTCTTCCCGCTGGAGCTGCCGGAATTTGAGCGCACCGAAATCGATGCACTGCTGGATCTGGATTTCGTTACTCGCAGCAGCCGTATTCTGTCTGCGTACATTGGCGATGAGATCGCGGCTGAAACGGTGTTCGAGCGCGTAAAAGCTGCTTTTGCGTTCCCGGCACCCGTTGCGCCAGTTGCGGAAGACATTGCTGCGCTGGAGCTGTTCCACGGTCCGACGCTGGCCTTTAAAGACTTCGGCGGCCGCTTTATGGCGCAAATGCTGACGGAAGTGTCTGGCGACGAGAAAATCACTATTCTGACGGCAACCTCTGGCGACACCGGTGCCGCTGTGGCGCACGCCTTTTACGGTCTGGAAAATGTCCGCGTTGTGATTTTGTATCCGCAGGGCAAGATCAGCCCGTTGCAGGAAAAACTGTTCTGTACGCTGGGTGGCAATATTCACACCATCGCGATCGACAGCGATTTCGATGCCTGTCAGGCGTTAGTGAAAAAGGCGTTTGATGATGAAGAACTGAAAAAGGCGATTGGCCTGAACTCAGCGAACTCCATCAACATCAGCCGTCTGCTGGCGCAGATTTGCTACTACTTTGAAGCCGTTGCACAGCTGCCGCAGGAAGCTCGTAACCAGCTAGTGGTTTCTGTACCAAGTGGTAACTTCGGTGATCTGACGGCTGGCCTGCTGGCGAAATCGCTGGGTCTGCCGATTAAGCGCTTCATCGCAGCGACCAACGCCAATGACACCGTGCCGCGTTTCCTGAGTAGCGGAAATTGGGAACCGAATAAAACGGTGGCAACCTTATCCAACGCGATGGACGTGAGTCAGCCGAACAACTGGCCGCGCGTGGAAGAGCTGTTCCGTCGTAAGAACTGGCAGTTGAAAACACTGGGCTTTGGCGCAGTGAGCGATGAGACGACGAAAGAAACCATGCATGAGCTGGATGCGTTAGGCTATCTCTCTGAGCCGCACGCGGCGATTGCTTACCGTCTGCTGCGCGATCAGCTGCAAGCCGGTGAGTTTGGCCTGTTCCTGGGTACGGCGCACCCAGCGAAATTCAAGGAAAGCGTAGAAGACATTCTTGGCAAAGAACTGGATCTGCCAGAAGCGCTCGCTGAGCGTGCCGATCTGGATCTGCTGTCGCACAACTTCCCGGATGATTTCGCGAAGCTGCGTGAGTTCCTGATGTCACTGCCGGAATAAGATTGCTGACGAACCTATTTGCTAAACGGAAACGGTAGTAACGGAATAGAAGAGTAAAGCGTTTGCGCCATGGATGGCGCAATCCGAGCGTACAGGGATGTATTTACAGCGTCTTTACGATCTATCCGTTACTACCGCTCGATGGCCTTTGTCAGCAATTTCGTCTTATCTTCTTTACCTATCGTACTACCTTATTTACTGTTCGTGGCGCTTGAATACCAGTTCATCATTTGAAGAGTCCGCAGCCTCGAAAAAGTAACCTTCCAGATTAAATGCTTTCAACTGTTCTGGTTGAGTCAGGCGGTTTTGAATAATGAAACGGCTCATCAGACCGCGCGCTTTCTTGGCGTAGAAGCTGATTACCTTGAACTTACCGTTTTTCTCATCCAGGAAAACGGGCTTGATCAGACGGGCATTGAGCTTTTTCGGTTTAACGGCTTTGAAATATTCGTCCGATGCCAAATTAACCAGCACATCGTCGCCTTGATCGTGCAACGCCTGATTCAGCTTTTCAGTAATGGTGTCGCCCCAGAAACTGTAGAGATCTTTGCCGGCTTTATTTTCCAGCCTGGTGCCCATTTCCAGCCGATACGGCTGCATCAAATCCAGCGGGCGCAACACGCCATACAGGCCTGACAGCATACGCAGATGCTGTTGAGCGAAATCGAAGTCATCCTCGCTGAAATCTTCTGCGGCCAATCCGGTATAGACGTCGCCCTTAAACGCCAGCAGCGCCTGACGCGCGTTCTCCGGTGTGAAATCCGGCTGCCAATCGCTAAAGCGGCCTGCGTTCAGGTCAGCCAGCTTATCGCTGATACTCATCAGCGAAGCGATCTGTGCCGGCGTCAGTTTTTTACACACATCAATCAACTGGCTGGAATAGTCCAGAAGTTCCGGCTGGGTATAACGCGTCGTTGCCAAAGGACTGGTGTAGTCGAGCGTTTTTGCGGGTGAAATAGTAATAAGCATGCGCCATGTCCTGTCGGTCTGGTTTCTGATGGCTCTACTATAGCAAGAACGTAGTAAGAAAACGGCGATAGCTATAATACGCCTCGTCTTTCTCGTTCTCGCGCGTTCGAGAAGGGGAAAATATGGCGTCTTATCGGCGTGTAACCGCCGTTGCAGGGGCGAGTGGGAAAAGGCTGGCTTGCACGGGAAAGTGCGCGTGTTATTATCAGATTTCGGCGCAAAACAGACGGCCACCAGATTAGATAACAAGTCGATTCATATACGAGCTATTTTCATTCACGAGCACCACGTATAAACAACGAGACATGCCAACATGACGGATAAACTGACTTCCCTACGCCAACTGACCACGGTTGTAGCTGATACCGGCGATATTGCGGCAATGAAACTGTACCAACCGCAAGATGCGACCACCAACCCTTCACTGATTCTTAATGCGGCGCAAATTCCTGAATACCGCAAGCTGATCGACGAGGCAATTGCCTGGGCGCGTGAGCAGAGCGGCGATCGCAAACAGCAGGTCGTGGATGCCACAGATAAACTGGCGGTCAATATCGGTCTCGAAATTTTAAAATTGATCCCTGGCCGTATCTCCACAGAAGTGGATGCGCGTTTGTCTTATGACACCGAAGCCAGCGTGGCGAAGGCAAAACACCTGATCAAGCTGTACAACGACGCGGGCATCAGCAACGAGCGTATCCTGATTAAACTGGCTTCCACCTGGCAGGGCATCCGCGCGGCGGAGCAGTTGGAAAAAGAAGGTATCAACTGTAACCTGACGCTGCTGTTCTCCTTTGCACAGGCGCGCGCTTGTGCTGAAGCGGGCGTGTTCCTGATTTCACCGTTCGTTGGCCGTATCCTTGACTGGTACAAAGCCAATGGCGATAAGAAAGAATTCGCACCGCATGAAGATCCAGGCGTGGTTTCCGTTAGCGAAATCTACGACTACTACAAAGAGCACGGCTATGAAACCGTCGTGATGGGCGCAAGCTTCCGTAACGTCGGTGAGATTCTGGAACTGGCCGGTTGCGATCGCCTGACGATTGCGCCAGCCCTGCTGAAAGAGCTGTCAGAAAGCGAAGGCGAAGTCGTTCGCAAACTGTCTTACGTCGGTGAGGTGAAAGTTCGTCCGGCGAAAATGACGGAAGCTGAGTTCTACTGGCAGCACAACCAGGATCCAATGGCGATTGATAAACTGGCGGACGGGATCCGTAAGTTTGCTATCGACCAGGAAAAACTGGAAAAGATGATTGCCGATTTACTGTAAGCATTTTGCTGATGAAAATAGCCGGGATTCCCGGCTATTTTTTTGTCTGCAGTTTGGTCTCGTGGAGAGAATAAAGCCTATTTTGCCGTCGCGTTACGGGTTTTCTTCGCGATATAAAGATTGTCATCGGCACGCTTCATGACCTCGCTAAGATCTTCCCCAGCGATATAGTATTCAACCAACCCAATACTGACCGTTAGCCTGATTTTCCCCGCAGTGGTTTCACAAGGCGTGTCGCTAACGCGTTCTCTTGCTTTGTCCACGATGGTGTACGCATCGTCTAACCCGGTATTCGGTAATACGATCGCGAATTCATCGCCGCCAATTCGACCAAAAATATCTTCACGGCGAAATGATTTCTTGAAGGTGTCAGCAACAAACTTCAACGCATCATCTCCGACGCTATGCCCAAAGCTATCATTCACCTGCTTAAAGTAATCGATGTCGATCAGAATGACGCTAACGGGGCGCTTGGTCAGGTTAGCGATACTAAAGGCTTTATTGGCGGCCAGAAAGAACGCGTCTCGCCGCAAATAACCGGTGAGATCGTCATACCGCGCGATGATGGGCAGCTCTATCAGGTACTTTTTTGCCAGAAGTGAGAGCAAGCTGCCTAAGATCGCAGAAAGCAGCACAACGCTGAGAATGACGGCCGCGGAACCAAGGGATGTCAGTGTATAAAAAAACGTAGGAGGAGGCGTTTCTGACGTGGTTCTAATCCGGATACCCAATAATTCATCCGTAGGCGATAGCACCGGAAATATGGTAGTAAGGCTGCCTTTACCTGCATATTCACCAATTGATGGCAGTTTATTCTGGCAGACACGGATAATCGCCATATCATTAAATGTAAGCTCAGACGATGATAATCGATTAATACATTCGCTACGAACGTCGCGTGTATTGAATACCCACGTTCTCACCCGTGAAGAAATGTAGGAACCCGTTTTTCGGGTGATATCACTCTCCGTTACTTCTCCACCCGCATTATAAGACTCATATGTCTTGATGGTGATGTCCAGATTCTGCCGTTCTACTTTCCATGCGTTTCTGCTTGCTTCATGAGTAAGAAAGATAACGATAAAAAAAGAAATAAACCCAAAAAGGAAGAAGGCCGAGGTGGGGTGTGAAAATAACTTTAATATCTTATATTTAAGATCGGTCATGACGACTTCCTTGATAGGGCTTTTTTACTTATTGTGATACTAAAGAAGTGCTTTAATTTTATCATATGATCTGATTTAACGTGATGCTCTGTCGTGGTGGATATCATCCTTTTCTCTTTAATCTATCGGCGTATTTCACCCGCTCTTAATGGGTTAGCGATCTTTTTTATTTGCCTACTATTCTTAAATTTTAATTGCGCCGCGTTATTATTAATTTAAGTCATGCCCTGACTTTTTTTGAGACGCTATTTAATAATTATTATCAAGTGTCATACCGCACTCAGCGTGAAATAACGAACGTCGTGTGAATTTCCTCATGAGAGCGAATTGTTTGCTAAAAGCCGTCAATATCCTGATAAAATTGGTGTTTTGTTTAAACTGAGGTGCTTATGAACGTATTGCGTATTGGCTTGGTTTCCGTATCCGATCGTGCTTCCGGCGGGATTTATCAGGATAAAGGCATCCCAGAGCTGGAATCCTGGCTCCGCAGCGCGTTGACCACGCCTTTTGAAGTGGAAACCCGGCTGGTGCCGGATGAACAGCCGATGATTGAACAAACGCTGTGTGAACTGGTTGATGAACGCGGCTGTCATCTGGTGCTGACAACCGGGGGAACGGGGCCTGCACGTCGTGATGTCACGCCGGATGCCACGATGGCCGTTGCCGATCGAGAAATGCCGGGGTTTGGCGAACAAATGCGTCAGATCAGCCTGCGCTTTGTTCCTACCGCGATCCTTTCCCGTCAGGTGGGCGTGCTGCGTAAACAGGCGCTGATTCTTAATCTTCCAGGGCAACCCAAGTCGATTAAGGAAACGCTGGAAGGTTTAAAAGATGCAGATGGCAAGGTCGTTGTCGCCGGTATTTTTGCCAGCGTACCGTATTGTATCCAGTTGCTGGAAGGCCCTTATATTGAAACCAATGCGGATGTGGTAGCAGCTTTTCGCCCTAAAAATGCCGTGCGCGAAATAAAAAACTGAAGTTAGGCGATTTGAAACATAAGATTCAGCTTTGCTGGTGTATAAAAATTTTGCCGATATAGTAATTTCTACTTTACACACTGCGGTGATGTTTCTTTCTCACTCTGGCAATGCACGGTAACTTATGACTCAGGACCAACACGCCCATCCTCGCCGGTTGAACCGGCAGGACTATAAAACGCTGTCTCTGGCTGCGCTGGGTGGCGCGTTAGAGTTTTACGATTTTATTATTTTCGTCTTCTTTGCCGCCGTGATTGGCGATCTCTTTTTCCCACCCGATATCCCTGAATGGCTGCGGCAGGTACAGACTTTCGGTATTTTCGCCGCAGGCTATCTGGCCCGCCCGCTTGGGGGCATCATCATGGCCCACTTTGGCGATAAGAGCGGACGTAAGAAAATGTTCAGCCTGAGCATATTGCTGATGGCGTTACCGACGCTGGCAATGGGCTTGCTGCCAACCTATGAAGCTATTGGTATTGCGGCACCACTTTTACTGCTGTTAATGCGTGTGCTGCAAGGTGCCGCAATCGGTGGGGAAGTCCCTGGTGCATGGGTCTTCGTTGCGGAGCATGTGCCTCGCGCCCGTATTGGGTTTGCCTGCGGTACGTTGACTGCCGGCTTAACGATGGGGATCCTGCTGGGCTCGCTGATTGCGACGCTGCTGAACACGGTGCTCACGCCAGAGCAGATGTCTGGCGGCGGCTGGCGTTTGCCGTTCTTTATTGGCGGGGTATTCGGTCTTGTCGCCATGTATCTGCGTCGCTGGTTGCAGGAAACCCCCATTTTTATGGAGATGCGTGAGCAGAAAAAGCTGGCGGAAGAGCTGCCGCTGAAATCTGTCGTCTTAAATCATAAACGCGCGGTTGTAGTTTCAATGCTGCTGACCTGGCTGCTGTCTGCGTGCATTGTCGTCGTTATTCTGATGGCACCGACCTACCTGCAAAAAGTCCACGGCATTCCTGCCGCGCTGGCATTGCAGGCGAACTGTCTGGCAACGATTGCTCTGATGGTGGGCTGCGTCGGCGCGGGGCTGCTGGTTGACCGCTTCGGTGCGAGCAAGCTGTTCATTGTGGGTAGCCTGTTGCTGGCTGCCTGTAGCTGGTTCTTTTATAGCTCGGCAGCAAGCAGTACGACGTTGCTCTTTGTCAGCTATGCGATTGTGGGGCTCAGCGTTGGTGTGGTGGGCGGCGTACCGTATGTCATGGTGCGGGCATTCCCGGCGGCGGTGCGGTTCTCCGGGATTTCTTTTTCCTACAACGTTTCCTACGCCATTTTCGGTGGCCTGACGCCCGTCTTCGTGACGCTGATTATGAAGGCGACGCCGATGGCGCCTGCCTTCTATGTTCTGACGCTAGCTGCGGTAGGGCTGCTGCTGGGGATTTATTTGCAGCGCGATCTGGATGCGGACTCGCATGCTTCGGCCGATAGCGACGCGCGCGATCGTTCGCCCGTCGAAGTTTAAGCACGCTATTATCAAAAAATAGCGCGGCATCAAAAACAAACGAGCCCTGTCAACCTGACAGGGCTCGTTTGCATGGAACGCAGGATTGCGTCGGTACGGGTATGGCGTCAGAACTTAGTGAGACGCGCCACGAGCACCAATTGGCAGTACGGTGCGGCCAAACTTCTCGTTCAGCACTTCAGCCATCGCCAGATAAATCGCGCTAGCGCCACAGATGATGCCTTCGTAACCCGCGAAGGTCAGCAGGGCGTGGTTGCCGGTAAAGTTGCCTACGGCCAGCAGCGCAAACAGCACGGTCAGGCTGCCGAAGACAAATTGCAGGGCGCGGTTAGTGCCGAAGGTGCCGAAGAACATAAACAGCGTGAAGACGCCCCACAGACCAAGGAACACGCCAAGGAACTGCGCGTCGCTGGCTTCCGCCAGACCCATTTTTGGCAATACGAGAATGGCAACCAGCGTCAGCCAGAATGCGCCATAAGACGTAAATGCGGTCACGCCAAACGTATTCCCTTTTTTATATTCCAGCAGGCCAGCCAGAATCTGGGCAATACCGCCGTAGAAAATACCCATGCTGAGAATGATGGAAGAAAGTGGGAAAAAGCCTGCGTTGTGCAGGTTCAACAGAATAGTGGTCATCCCGAAGCCCATCAGTCCTAATGGACCAGGATTTGCCAACGTGTTCGTGCTCATAAATCCTCTGCAATAACAGATTATTAATAGTCCCTTCGCGTCGGGCGCGGCATTAAGGTTAGCGAGTGCGCCAATCACGTTGGGATAGGTGTCGTTTAGGTGTTATTGCCCGCCATTATGTAGGGAAATGTCCCCATTTCTGCGGCGGGCGCGGCATCATATCGGGCGTTTGGAACGGACACAACATGGGGAAGGCAGAATAGTTTGATCGTACGAGGGATAAAGGTCATTTTTTTTCATCTTCCCCCCTTGATGATAGAAATGTTGGCCCCATCTTATTTCCAACCGAAACAGTTTGACCTGCCGCAAAGGCGTGTGTCGGGCCGTTACATCGGTGGTTAGCATGAAAATGAAACGTGTGCTGCTGATGAAAACGAGGGTGTGTCGTTGGAAAAACGAGAAATCTTGTTGAAAAACGACATTTCGCCCGCACAGTAGGTTTAACCACCATACCGAATATGACTTTTTAGTGGAGATGTTTAGATGGGTAAGATTATTGGTATCGACCTGGGTACAACCAACTCTTGTGTCGCGATTATTGACGGTACTCAGGTAAAAGTACTGGAAAATAGCGAAGGCGATCGCACCACGCCTTCAATCATTGCTTATACGCAAGACGGTGAAACTCTGGTTGGCCAACCGGCTAAACGTCAGGCAGTGACCAACCCGAAAAATACACTGTTTGCTATCAAGCGCCTGATTGGCCGTCGTTTCAAAGACGAAGAAGTTCAGCGCGATGCCAACATCATGCCGTACAAAATTATCGCGGCAGATAATGGCGATGCGTGGCTGGAAGTGAAAGATCAGAAAATGGCTCCGCCGCAGATTTCAGCTGAAGTGCTGAAAAAAATGAAGAAGACGGCGGAAGACTATCTGGGTGAGACGATCACCGAAGCGGTTATCACCGTACCAGCTTACTTCAACGATGCGCAGCGTCAGGCAACCAAAGACGCCGGCCGTATCGCGGGTCTGGAAGTCAAACGTATCATCAACGAACCGACGGCGGCAGCGCTGGCGTACGGTCTGGATAAAGAAGTTGGCAACCGCACTATCGCGGTTTACGACCTGGGCGGCGGTACGTTCGATATTTCTATCATCGAAATCGACGAAGTTGATGGCGAAAAAACCTTTGAAGTTCTGGCAACCAACGGTGACACCCATCTGGGTGGTGAAGACTTCGATAGCCGTCTGATCAACTATCTGGTTGACGAATTTAAGAAAGAGCAAGGTTTCGACCTGCGCAACGATCCACTGGCGATGCAGCGTCTGAAAGAAGCGGCAGAAAAAGCCAAGATCGAGCTGTCTTCTGCTCAGCAGACCGACGTTAATCTGCCGTACATCACGGCAGACGCGACCGGTCCTAAGCACCTGAACATCAAAGTGACGCGTGCGAAACTGGAATCACTGGTAGAAGAGCTGGTGAACCGTTCTCTGGAGCCGCTGAAAGTGGCGTTGCAGGATGCTGGCCTGTCCGTTTCTGAAATTCAGGACGTGATTCTGGTTGGTGGTCAGACGCGTATGCCTCTGGTACAGAAGAAAGTTGCTGACTTCTTCGGTAAAGAGCCACGTAAAGACGTGAACCCGGACGAAGCGGTTGCTATCGGTGCTGCGGTTCAGGGTGGTGTCTTGTCGGGTGACGTGAAAGACGTTCTGCTGCTGGACGTAACCCCACTGTCTCTGGGTATCGAAACGATGGGTGGCGTGATGACTCCGCTGATCGCCAAAAATACGACGATCCCGACTAAACACAGTCAGGTGTTCTCGACGGCGGAAGACAACCAGTCTGCGGTAACGATCCATGTTCTGCAGGGTGAGCGTAAGCGTTCGCACGATAACAAATCTCTGGGTCAGTTTAACCTGGATGGTATTCAGGCTGCACCGCGCGGTATGCCACAGATCGAAGTAACTTTTGACATCGATGCTGACGGTATCCTGCACGTTTCCGCGAAAGACAAAAACAGCGGTCGTGAGCAGAAAATCACCATCAAGGCGTCTTCTGGTTTGAACGAAGAAGAAATCCAGAAAATGGTACGTGACGCAGAAGCAAATGCGGAATCTGACCGTAAGTTTGAAGAGCTGGTTCAGGCGCGTAACCAGGGCGATCACCTGCTGCACAGCACGCGTAAGCAGCTGGAAGAAGTGGGCGACAAACTGGCCGCTGATGATAAAACTGCCATTGACGATGCACTGAAAGCGCTGGAAAGCGCGCTGAAAGGCGAAGACAAAGCAGACATCGAAGCGAAAATTCAGGCGCTGGTTCAGGTTTCCGGCAAGCTGCTGGAAGCGTCTCAGCCACAGCCAGGTGCTGAAGGTGCCGCTGATGATGCTTCTGCTCGTCGCGACGACGATGTCGTCGATGCTGAGTTTGAAGAAGTCAAAGATAAAAAGTAATCGCCCTTGAGCGGGCGCAGTAGCAGCCACAAGGCTACTGCTGGCAATCAGCACGGGCGTCGAGGAAACTCTGCGCCCGTGCACGCATGTTGAGGGGCAGGAAAAGAAATGGCGAAGCAAGATTATTACGAAAGCCTGGGCGTTGCTAAAAACGCAGATGAGCGCGAAATAAAGAAAGCCTACAAGCGTCTGGCGATGAAGTACCACCCGGATCGTAATCCTGGTGATAGCGAGGCAGAAGCCAAGTTCAAAGAGATCAAAGAAGCCTACGAAATCCTTATCGATTCGCAAAAACGTGCAGCCTACGATCAGTACGGTCACGCGGCGTTTGAGCAAGGTGGTATGGGCGGAGGCGGCGGTGGCTTTGGCGGCGGCGGTGCCGATTTTGGTGATATTTTTGGCGACGTGTTCGGAGACATCTTTGGCGGCGGTCGCCGTCAGCGCGCGAGCCGTGGATCCGATTTACGCTACAACATGGAGTTGACGCTGGAAGAAGCGGTACGTGGCGTCACCAAAGAGATCCGTATTCCCGCACTCGAAGAGTGTGATGTGTGCCACGGTAACGGCGCGAAGCCGGGTAGCTCCCCGATTACCTGTCCAACCTGTCATGGGAACGGCCAGGTTCAGATGCGTCAGGGCTTCTTTACCGTGCAGCAAGCGTGTCCGCACTGTCATGGTCGCGGTAAGATCATTAAAGATCCGTGCGTCAAATGTCACGGTCATGGTCGCGTAGAGAAGAGCAAAACGCTGTCGGTGAAAATTCCGGCGGGTGTGGACACGGGCGACCGTATCCGTTTGTCTGGTGAAGGCGAAGCGGGTGAGCACGGTGCACCGTCAGGTGATTTGTACGTTCAGGTGCAGGTTAAAGCGCACCCGATCTTCCAGCGTGAAGAAAACAATCTGTACTGCGAAGTGCCGATCAATTTTGCGATGGCAGCATTAGGTGGCGAGATTGAAGTTCCTACGCTGGATGGCCGCGTGAAGCTGAAAGTGCCTGCGGAAACGCAAACTGGGAAACTGTTCCGTATGCGTGGCAAGGGCGTTAAATCGGTACGTGGCGGTGCGCAGGGCGATCTGCTGTGCCGTGTGGTTGTAGAAACGCCGGTTAACCTGAACGAGCGTCAAAGACAACTGCTGCAAGAACTCGATGAGAGCTTCGGTGGCCCGTCTGGCGAGAGAAATAGCCCACGCTCGAAAAACTTTTTCGATGGCGTGAAGAAATTTTTCGATGATTTAACCCGTTAATGATTTGTCGTTAACGCGTGATAAGAAACCGGTGGGGTAAACCTGCCGGTTTTTTTATGATTGACATCCGTCCGTCATCTTGCGGCCGTTGCTGTGCAACGTTGAAAAACGCTCCCAACATTTTTTATTCCCTTCTCTCGATAGCCTCAATTCAATAGATCGTTTTTTACGATGATTAAGCCAGTTTTAATCTGCTTTTAACGAGTGGTTAGGTCACGTAATCTTGCCAGTAAGAAAGCGAACGTACGGTATTGGCGTTCGTGCCTCATGGGAGATTAAGTCAATGATAACAATGATTCGTCGCTTTATTGGATTGGATGCCGCCGCGGGTGTGATGCTAATGATGACAACGGTTTTGGCAATCGCGTTTGCCAACTGGTCTGTGACCGCTGCTGGCTATCAACAATTCCTGATGATGCCAGTGGAAATGCGGTTTGGCGCACTGGAAATCAATAAGAATCTGCTGCTGTGGATTAACGATGGGCTGATGGCAATTTTCTTCCTGCTGATTGGCCTGGAAGTGAAACGCGAGCTCGTTGAAGGCACGTTAGCCAGTCGCCAGCAGGCGATGTTGCCATTGGCGGCTGCGGTAGGCGGAATGATGTTTCCTGCCTTGCTCTTTCTGCTTTTCAACGGCAATGATGAGGCGACGCGCGCTGGCTGGGCGATTCCCGCCGCGACAGATATCGCGTTCGCCATTGGCGTGCTGACGCTATTGGGCAAGCGGGTTCCCGCGGGGCTGAAAGTCTTCCTGCTGGCGCTGGCGATCATTGACGATCTGGGAGCGATCCTGATCATCGCTCTGTTTTATACGCAGCAGATCTTCTGGCCCGCACTGGGTGGGGCGGTGCTGGCGATTGCGGCACTGGCCTATATGAACAGGCAGCAGGTTGGTAAAACCTCCGCCTATTTGCTTGTGGGGATCGTCTTGTGGGTTTGCATCCTGAAATGTGGCGTTCATGCAACGCTGGCGGGAGTGATTGTCGGATTCTTTATTCCTTTACGTACGTCCAACGGCGAATCTTCTCCGGCAACCACGCTGGAACATGGCTTACAAACGTGGGTCGCGTTTCTGATTATCCCGCTGTTTGCCTTCGCTAACGCAGGCATTGTATTGCAGGGGATTGTGCTGGAAAAACTATTTTCCCCTTTGAGCCTTGGCATTGCCGCTGGATTGCTGATTGGTAAACCGCTGGGCATTACCTTGTTCAGCTGGCTAACTATCCGACTGGGCTACGCGCGTCTGCCCGCTGGTGTTCATTTTAGCCAGATTGTAGCGGTGTCAGTGCTGTGCGGCATCGGTTTTACCATGTCGATATTCATTACGCTACTGGCCTTCTCCGGCGGCGATGCGGAATTGATTACCTATGCCAAGCTGGGAATTCTGCTGGCATCGGGGCTGGCTGCGCTGCTTGGCTATCTGGCACTACGCGTCGTGTTGCCTACGCTGGACAAGGTGATGCAACCGTGTAAGGGTTGATGCTATGCCGGAGGCGCGAAGAGGGGGCGGGTGTGTCTCATTTGAATTTTAATCATCTCTATTATTTCTGGCAGGTTTATAAGTCGGGATCCGTTGCGGGTGCGGCAGAGACGCTGTTCTTAACGCCGCAGACTATTACCGGGCAAATCAAATGCCTGGAAGAGCGTTTACAGGGCAAGCTCTTCAAGCGTAAGGGACGAGGGTTGGAACCGACGGAGCTGGGACAGCTTGTTTTTCGCTATGCGGATAGCATGTTCCAGCTTAGCCAGGAAATGTTGGATATTGTGAACTACCGCAAAGAATCGAACCTGTTATTCGATGTCGGCGTGGCTGATGCGCTGTCCAAACGGCTGGTGAGCAGGGTGCTGGAAACGGTCGTAACGGAACAGGAACATATCCATTTACGTTGTTTTGAGTCGACGCACGAAATGCTGCTAGAGCAGTTGAGTCAGCATAAGCTGGATATGATTCTGTCAGATTGTCCGGTGGATTCGACGCAGCAGGAAGGGCTGTTTTCAATCAAGCTGGGCGAATGTGGTGTGAGTTTTTATTGTAAACGTCCGCAGCCTGAGCAGCCTTTTCCCGCCTGCCTTGAACAACGTAAGCTGCTGATTCCCGGGCGGCGAACCATGCTGGGACGGAAACTATTGAACTGGTTTACGGCGCAGAATATTCAGGCGACTATTTTGGGCGAGTTTGATGATGCGGCGCTGATGACCGCGTTCGGCATTAATAACGACGCGATTTTCGTTGCACCGTCGCTGTATGCCAATGAAATCTACCAGCAGGGCGATATCGTTGAGATCGGTAGGATCGAGAACATTCAGGATGAGTATTATGCGATTTTTGCGGCCAGAATGATCCAACATCCGGCGGTGCAGCGCGTCTGTAACGCGGATTTTTCAGCGCTCTTCTGTGATACCACAGACACAAAAAAACCGGCCTAGGCCGGTTTTTTCTTAGCAACAACACGCAGATGCGTGATTATTGCATGGCGTTGATGCGCGCAACCAGATTGGATTTATGACGTGCAGCTTTGTTCTTGTGGATCAGGCCTTTACCAGCCTGACGATCCACGATCGGTTGCATGTCATTAAATGCTTTCTGTGCCGCTTCTTTATCGCCAGTAGCGATCGCCGCGTATACTTTCTTGATGAAAGTACGCATCATTGAGCGACGGCTTGCGTTATGCTTACGGCGCTTCTCAGATTGTACGGCGCGTTTCTTAGCTGATTTGATATTAGCCAAGGTCCAACTCCCAAATATATTCAATCGAGGACAATTCAAAGGCCGTGGAATATGCTCGTTTAGCCTTCGTTTGTCAATGGATTTGTGCAAATAAGCGTCGTTTGTACGTCGACACTTGTTACGTTGTGATGGCGCAGGATTTTAGCAGCTTCACGCGGTGGAATACAGCTTTTCGCATCATAAATTCATCCTGAATTTGATAAAACCCTGTCTGTCATCGGTAAAGTCGGATTGCATGTGCCGTCCGCCGTCTGGATATTCTGCGTATAGGCGTCATCCATCGATGATTCAGCTAAAAATCGTGCAAATACTGGCACGATTTACAAGGTGGCTGCAAAAGGCGCGAATCGCGGGTTAACCTTACTCGCTGTACAAGGTATAATCCGCCGATTTCCATAATATTAACCCTTTGTTCTGGGCCAGCCATGCAGCTAATTCGCGGTATACACAATCTTCGGGCACACCATTACGGCTGTGTGCTCACTATTGGTAATTTTGACGGCGTGCACCTCGGACACCAAATGCTGCTTGAACGACTGAAGCAGGAAGGTCGCGCTCGTGGGCTGCCGGTGATGGTCATGATTTTTGAACCACAGCCGCTGGAACTCTTCGCTGCGGAAAAAGCGCCCGCCCGTCTGACGCGTCTGCGTGACAAGGTGAAATATCTGGCGCAGGCCGGCGTGGATTATCTGTTGTGCGTCAGATTCGACGCACGTTTTGCCGCCAACGATGCTGAGACGTTCGTTTCTTCCCTGCTGGTGAAAAAATTGGGCGTGAAGTTTCTGGTGGTGGGAGATGACTTCCGCTTCGGGGCTGGTCGTCAGGGAGATTTCCTGTTATTACAGAAGGCTGGACGTGAGTCGGGATTTGATGTCATCAGCACCGATTCGTTCTGTAATGGCGGCAAACGGGTTAGCAGCACTGCCGTACGTGAAGCGCTCAGTCGTGATGAACTTGAGCTGGCAGAAAGTCTGTTGGGCCATCCTTACAGCATTTCCGGGCGTGTGGAACATGGCAAAGCATTGGGGCGAACCATTGGGTTCCCTACCGCCAACCTGCCGCTGAAACGTCAGGTTTCGCCTGTTAGCGGCGTGTATGCCGTCAGCGTTTATGGGCTAGGGCAAGAACCGCTACCGGGCGTTGCCAACATTGGCACGCGTCCGACCGTAAACGGTGACAAACGCCAGCAGCTTGAAGTGCATTTGCTAGACGTGACGATGAACCTCTATGGTCGTCATATTGAAGTCGTACTGCGTAAAAAGATCCGTAATGAACAGCGTTTTGCTTCGCTCGATGCGTTAAAACAGCAAATCGCCGATGATGTGGTGACAGCCCGGACGTTCTTCGGGTTAAAGACACCGGTTTAATTTTTCTAGCCGAAACGAAATCGAGAATCTAATGAGTGACTATAAGACTACCCTGAACTTGCCGGAAACAGGGTTCCCGATGCGTGGCGATCTGGCCAAGCGCGAACCTGACATGCTGAAACGTTGGTATGAGCAGGATCTGTACGGGATTATTCGCAATGCGAAGAAGGGAAAGAAGACCTTCATTCTGCACGATGGCCCTCCGTACGCAAACGGCAGCATTCACATTGGTCACTCAGTTAACAAGATTCTGAAAGATATTATTGTTAAATCAAAAGGTCTGTCTGGCTACGATTCCCCGTACGTGCCGGGCTGGGACTGCCATGGTCTGCCGATTGAGCTGAAAGTAGAACAGCTGATCGGTAAGCCGGGTGAGAAAGTCAGCGCCGCAGAATTCCGTGCGGAGTGCCGTAAATATGCGGCAGAGCAGGTTGCCGGTCAGAAAGCCGACTTTATTCGTCTCGGCGTGCTGGGCGACTGGGATCGTCCTTACCTGACGATGGATTTCAAAACCGAAGCGAACATCATCCGTGCGCTGGGCCGCATCATTGAAAACGGCCACTTACACAAGGGTGCTAAGCCGGTTCACTGGTGTGCCGACTGTGGTTCCGCGCTGGCGGAAGCGGAAGTTGAGTATTACGACAAAACCTCTCCGTCCATTGATGTCGCGTTTAACGCCAGCGATGTGGCTGCGGTATTAGCCAAATTTGGCGTGAGTAGCGTAGACGGCCCTGTTTCGCTGGTGATCTGGACGACCACGCCGTGGACGCTGCCAGCAAACCGTGCGATCTCACTGAATGCGGAATTCGATTATCAGCTGGTGCAGATTGACGGTCAGGCGCTGATTCTGGCGGCCGATCTGGTTGAAAGCGTGATGAAACGCGTCGGCGTGACGCAGTGGACAGTGCTGGGCAACTGTAAAGGCGCAGATCTTGAGCTGCTGCGTTTCAAACATCCGTTCCTGGGCTTTGACGTACCGGCTATTCTGGGCGAGCACGTCACGCTGGATGCGGGTACCGGTGCGGTGCATACCGCCGGTGGCCACGGCCCTGACGACTATGTGATCAGTCAGAAATATAATCTGGAAATCGCCAACCCGGTGGGGCCGAACGGCTGCTACCTGAGCGGCACCTATCCTGAACTGGATGGCAAATTCGTTTTCAAAGCCAACGACCTGATCGTTGAAATCCTGCGTGAAAAAGGCATGTTGCTGCACGTAGAGAAATTGCAGCACAGCTATCCGTGCTGCTGGCGTCACAAGTCGCCGATCATTTTCCGTGCGACGCCACAATGGTTTGTCAGCATGGATCAGAAAGGCCTGCGTAAGCAGTCGCTGTCTGAAATCAAAGGCGTGCAGTGGATCCCGGATTGGGGCCAGGCGCGTATCGAAGCGATGGTCGCCAACCGCCCTGACTGGTGTATCTCCCGTCAGCGTACCTGGGGCGTGCCGATGTCGCTGTTTGTCCACAAAGAGACGGAAGAGCTGCATCCGCGCACCGCTGAGCTGATTGAAGCGGTAGCGAAACGTGTTGAAGCCGATGGCATTCAGGCATGGTGGGATCTCGATCCGGCCGATGTGCTGGGCGCAGACGCGGATAACTACGTCAAAGTGCCGGACACGCTGGACGTGTGGTTCGATTCTGGATCAACGCACGCGTCTGTCGTGGATGTACGCCCTGAATTCGGCGGTCACGCGGCGGATATGTATTTGGAAGGTTCCGACCAGCATCGTGGCTGGTTCATGTCTTCCCTGATGATCTCTACGGCGATCAAAGGCAAAGCGCCTTACCGTCAGGTGCTGACCCACGGTTTCACCGTTGATGGTCAGGGCCGCAAGATGTCCAAATCGATCGGGAATACCGTCAGCCCGCAGGACGTGATGAACAAACTCGGTGCCGACATTCTGCGTCTGTGGATCGGTTCAACGGATTACTCCGGTGAAATCGCGGTATCCGATGAGATTCTGAAGCGTTCCGCCGATGCCTATCGCCGTATCCGTAACACCGCGCGTTTCCTGTTGGCGAACCTGAATGGGTTTGATCCACAGCAGCATATGGTGAAACCAGAAGACATGGTTGTGCTGGATCGCTGGGCGGTCGGCTGTGCGAAAGCGGCACAGGAAGAGATCCTCGAAGCGTATGAAAGCTATGATTTCCACCGCGTCGTACAGCGTCTAATGCAGTTCTGCTCGATTGAAATGGGTTCGTTCTATCTGGATATCATTAAAGATCGTCAGTACACGGCAAAAGGCGACAGCGTGGCGCGCCGTAGCTGCCAGACTGCGCTGTACCATATCTCAGAAGCGCTGGTGCGTTGGATGGCACCGATTATGTCTTTCACCGCGGATGAGATCTGGAACTACCTGCCGGGCGAGCGTGCGCAGTACGTCTTTACCGAAGAGTGGTATGACGGTCTGTTCGCGCTGGATAGCGCAGAAACCATGAACGATGCGTTCTGGACAGATGTTCTGAAAGTGCGTAGCGAAGTGAACAAAGTCATTGAGCAGGCGCGTAATGACAAACGTATCGGTGGATCGCTGGAAGCCTCCGTTACGCTGTACGCCGATGCCAATCTGGCGGGTAAGTTGAATCAGCTACGTCAGGAACTGCACTTTGCGCTGTTGACGTCAAAAGCGCAGGTGGAACGTTATGAAAATGCGCCGGATAACGCGCAGGCAACGGAACTCACCGGACTGAAAATTGCCTTAAGTGAGGCAGAAGGGCACAAGTGCCCACGCTGCTGGCATTACGAGACGGATATCGGTAGCAATGCCGAGCATCCTGAAGTTTGTGGTCGCTGTGCGACTAACGTGGGCGGTAACGGCGAAGAGCGTAAATTTGTCTGATGAATAAGATCTGTTCGAGTGGACTGCGCTGGCTCTGGCTGGCGATACTGGTTTTAATTGTCGATCTTGGCAGCAAGCAGTGGATCCTTGCCCACTTTGCGCTGGGAGATACGGTGCCAGTGATGCCTTCTCTGAATCTGCATTACGCCCGTAACTACGGCGCAGCATTCAGCTTCCTGGCGGATAAAGGCGGTTGGCAACGCTGGTTCTTTGCTGGCATCGCGATTGCTATCGTGGTTGCACTGCTGGTGATGATGTACCGTGGCAGCGTCAAACAGCGGCTCAATAACATTGCGTATTCGTTGATTATCGGCGGCGCACTGGGCAATCTGTTCGACCGGACATGGCACGGATTTGTTGTCGATTTCATCGACTTCTATGTCGGTGATTGGCATTTCGCCACGTTTAACCTTGCCGATACCGCTATCTGTATTGGTGCGGCACTCATCGTACTGGAAGGTTTTTTCAGTATGCATGATGATACTGATACCGTTAAGCAAAAGGGTCACTGATGTCCGAGAGTGTTCAGCATAACAGCGCGCTGCTGGTGCATTTTATTCTGACGCTAGAGGATGGCTCAGCGGCTGAATCTACGCGTGAGCGCGGCAAACCAGCGCTGTTTCGCCTTGGCGACGGCAGCCTGTCTGACGCGTTGGAGCAACATCTGTTGGGATTAAAGCGTGGCGATAAACGCAAGTTTACGCTACCGCCGGAGTCGGCCTTTGGGCCGACCAATCCGAACCTGATCCAGTTCTTCCTGCGTCGTGATTTCGCCCAGACCGGCGTGCCGGAAGTCGGCACCATCATGCTGTTCAGCGGTGTTGCCGGAAATGATATGCCGGGGATTATCCGCGATGTGACCGAAGAGTCGGTCACCGTGGATTTCAACCATCCTCTGTCCGGCCAGGCGATAACCTTCGATCTTGAAGTGCTGGATATCGATCCCGTACAACAGGAGGTGACACATGCAGATCCTGCTGGCTAATCCGCGCGGCTTTTGTGCCGGTGTCGATCGGGCTATCAGCATTGTGGAACGTGCGCTGGAGCTTTTTGGTACGCCGATCTACGTCCGTCATGAAGTGGTACATAACCGCTATGTGGTTAATGGATTACGCGAACGTGGTGCGATTTTTATTGAGCAGATTGAAGACGTGCCGGACGGTGCGATTCTGATTTTCTCGGCACATGGCGTTTCGCAAGCGGTACGTAATGAAGCCAAAAACCGCGATCTGACGGTATTCGATGCGACCTGTCCGCTGGTAACCAAAGTGCATATGGAAGTGGCCAGAGCCAGTAAGAAAGGCGTAGAAGCGATTCTTATCGGGCATGCCGGACACCCTGAAGTCGAAGGGACGATGGGGCAATACAGCAATGCGGACGGCGGCATGTATCTGGTGGAATCCCCTGAGGATGTCTGGCAGCTACAGGTAAAAGACGAAAGCAATCTGTGTTTTATGACGCAGACCACGCTTTCTGTTGATGATACCTATGCGGTGATTGATGCATTGCGTGAGCGTTTCCCGCAGATCGTCGGCCCGCGTAAAGATGACATCTGCTATGCCACGACCAATCGTCAGGAAGCCGTTCGCCACTTGTCGGATAAGGCGGATGTCGTTTTTGTCGTCGGCTCTAAAAACTCCTCAAATTCCAATCGCCTTGCTGAATTAGCACAGCGCGCGGGGAAAGCGGCTTATCTGATAGATTCAGCGGAAGATATCCAGGAGTCATGGCTAGCGGGCGCTTCGCATGTTGGGGTAACCGCAGGCGCATCGGCACCGGATATTTTGGTACAACAGGTGATTCAGCGCCTGAAAGAATTAGGCGGCAAGGTGGCTGTTGAAATGCAGGGACGTGAAGAAAACATCGTCTTTGAAGTGCCGAAAGAACTGCGTGTTGAAGTCAAACAGATAGATTAATGCTGTTTCTGCGGTAGGGCTTTGGCCTTACCGCTTTTATCCCCTTCCATTTTATACCCGTCATACTTCAAGTTGCATGTGCGTTGGCTACGCTCACTCACCCGAATCACTTACTTGAGTAAGCTCATCGGGATGCCTTCGCTTGCCGCCTTCCTGAAACTCGAATTATTTAGGGTATATCTCTTCTCTGTTATTCACCCATGAAAATGTTAATGCATAAAAATGAATTTTTATGCGTTATGCCATATGGTTTAATTTTGACCACTTTTGCTTATCTTCAAATACCTTGCGGCTTTTCATCGCTCTGATGCGCCATTTTGCTGTCTGTGGTTAGACAGTTTTGCTGATTTTCTGCGGCTTCAAACAGTATTTTCTAATCTGGCGGTAAATCCGCTGGCGATAGTGCGCAGCGCCCGTTAACCTGATGTTATTTTTATGTCGTCAGGATCAAAAAGAGAGAGACATTATGAAGGATTCATCCATCCGTATTGCGGTTGTAGGTGCGGGCGGCCGTATGGGACGCCAGCTGATTCAGGCTATCGAGCAAATGGACGGCGTGGTATTGGGCGCGGCGCTGGAACGTTCTGGTTCGTCTCTGATAGGAAGCGATGCCGGTGAACTCGCCGGGCTGGGTAAAAGCGGTATTACCGTGAATGAAAGTCTGGATGCCGTGCAGAATGATTTCGATATTTTGATCGACTTCACCCGCCCGGAAGGCACCCTAGCGCATCTGGCGTTTTGCCGTCAGCACCGTAAAGGCATGATTATTGGGACAACCGGCTTTGATGACGCAGGGAAAGCGGCGATTAAGCAGGCTGCGCAGGATATTGGAATTGTGTTTGCGGCGAACTTCAGCGTTGGCGTCAATGTCATGCTGAAGCTGTTGGAAAAAGCGGCCAAGGTCATGGGCGACTATACTGATATCGAAATTATTGAAGCACACCACCGCCACAAAGTGGATGCGCCATCGGGTACCGCGCTGGCGATGGGCGAAGCGATCGCCGATGCGTTGGGACGCGATCTGAAGTCCTGTGCCGTGTACGCGCGTGAAGGCCATACCGGTGAACGCGATCCGAAAAGCATTGGGTTTGCGACCGTGCGTGCGGGTGACATTGTCGGTGAACATACGGCGATGTTTGCTGACATTGGCGAGCGCGTTGAGATTACCCACAAGGCATCCAGCCGTATGACATTTGCTAATGGTGCAGTAAGAGCTGCTATCTGGATTAGCTCGAAAGAAAGTGGGATTTTTGATATGAGAGATGTGCTTTCTCTGGATGATTTATAGTATTTAATTTTTAATATAAATATTATATCTAACTGATAAAGGTGGTTATTTTTATGATCACCTTTACTTTTACATGTTTCAGGTAAATTAAATCTTATTGTTTCTATTTATCTTTTTTTATTCTATTTTTTAGCAGTAATTCTTCCTTGTGACTACCGAAATCCCCTTTGCTGGCGATTTGTTATCCTTATTTTAACGATGTTGTCTCGCAACCGTTTACTTATCTAAGTTGATAGCGTTTTTTACGTCAGTGGGTCACTATTTATTTCGTAAAGCATAAAAATAAGAGAAAAAAAGCGGTTTGGGTAGACAATCAGGAAGACCATCATTAAAATGCGCCCAATTTGCCAAAAATTGGCCTTACAGGTAGTTTTTGCATTGATTTAGTGACTCAGATCTGAATTAATATGCAAATAACGTGATTGTTTATTCCTTGGAGGGTGTTTTGATTAAGTCAGCGCTATTGGTTCTGGAAGACGGAACCCAATTCCACGGTCGGGCCATTGGGGCAGAAGGGTCGGCAGTGGGGGAAGTGGTCTTCAATACGTCGATGACCGGTTATCAAGAAATCCTTACTGATCCTTCCTATTCCCGCCAGATTGTCACTCTCACTTATCCCCATATCGGTAATGTCGGCGCCAATGCCAACGATGAAGAATCCCCCTCTGTACAGGCTCAAGGTCTGGTTATTCGCGATTTACCTCTGATTGCCAGCAACTACCGTAGTGAAGAAAGCCTGTCTGAATACCTCAAACGCAACAACATCGTCGCCATTGCTGATATCGATACCCGTAAACTAACCCGTCTGCTGCGTGAAAAAGGCGCACAGAATGGCTGCATCATTGCGGGCGATGCGCCGGATGCTGCCGTCGCGCTGGAGAAAGCGAAAGCCTTCCCGGGGCTGAAAGGCATGGATCTGGCAAAAGAAGTGACGACGGCAGAAAGCTACAGCTGGCTACAGGGAAGCTGGACGCTGGAAGGCGAATTGCCTGCGGCGAAAAACGAAAGCGAACTGCCTTACCACGTTGTGGCTTATGACTACGGTGTGAAACGCAACATTCTGCGTATGCTGGTAGATCGCGGCTGCCGCCTGACGGTGGTTCCGGCGCAGACACCTGCTGAGGACGTACTGAAGCTGAATCCAGACGGTATTTTCCTCTCTAACGGCCCGGGAGACCCGGAACCGTGCGACTACGCGATTCGCGCGATCAAAACCTTCCTGGAAACGGATATTCCGGTATTCGGCATCTGTCTGGGTCACCAACTGCTGGCACTGGCGAGCGGTGCCAAGACCATCAAAATGAAGCTGGGTCACCACGGTGGCAACCATCCGGTCAAAGATCTGGATAACAACTGTGTGATGATTACCGCGCAGAACCACGGCTTTGCGGTTGATGAAAATAATCTGCCTGCCACGCTGCGCGTCACGCATAAATCCCTGTTTGACCATACGGTTCAAGGGATTCACCGCACGGATAAGCCCGCGTTCAGCTTCCAGGGTCACCCGGAAGCGAGCCCAGGCCCGCACGATGCCGCGCCGCTGTTCGACCACTTTATTGACTTGATTCAGACTTACCGTTCTTCAGCTAAATAATCAGGAGCGAGAAAATGCCAAAACGTACAGATATTAAAAGCATCCTGATTCTGGGCGCAGGCCCGATTGTTATCGGCCAGGCGTGTGAGTTTGACTACTCGGGTGCACAGGCGTGTAAAGCGCTGCGTGAAGAGGGTTACCGCGTTATTCTGGTGAACTCCAACCCGGCAACCATCATGACCGACCCGGAAATGGCCGATGCGACCTACATCGAGCCGATTCACTGGGAAGTGGTGCGCAAGATCATTGAAAAAGAGCGTCCAGATGCGGTGCTGCCAACGATGGGCGGCCAGACTGCGCTGAACTGTGCGCTGGAGCTGGAACGTCAGGGCGTGCTGGCCGAATTCGGCGTTACCATGATTGGTGCAACGGCGGATGCGATTGATAAAGCAGAAGATCGCCGCCGCTTCGACGTGGCAATGAAAAAGATCGGTCTGGATACCGCGCGTTCCGGTATTGCACACAATATGGAAGAAGCGCTGGCGGTTGCGGCTGACGTCGGCTTCCCGTGCATCATCCGTCCTTCCTTTACGATGGGCGGCACCGGTGGCGGTATCGCTTACAACCGTGAAGAGTTCGAAGAGATCTGTGAGCGCGGTCTGGATCTGTCTCCAACCAAAGAGCTGTTGATCGATGAATCGCTGATCGGTTGGAAAGAGTATGAGATGGAAGTGGTGCGTGATAAGAACGACAACTGCATCATCGTCTGCTCAATCGAAAACTTCGATGCCATGGGGATCCACACGGGTGACTCCATCACCGTCGCACCGGCACAAACGCTGACCGATAAAGAGTATCAAATCATGCGTAACGCCTCGATGGCGGTACTGCGTGAAATCGGCGTAGAAACGGGCGGTTCCAACGTTCAGTTCTCGGTAAACCCGAAAACCGGCCGTCTGATTGTTATCGAAATGAACCCGCGTGTATCACGTTCTTCCGCGCTGGCGTCTAAAGCGACGGGCTTCCCGATTGCGAAAATCGCGGCCAAGTTGGCTGTAGGTTACACGCTCGATGAGCTGATGAACGACATCACTGGGGGCCGTACGCCAGCGTCCTTCGAGCCTGCTATCGACTACGTTGTCACTAAGATTCCACGTTTTAACTTCGAGAAATTCGCGGGTGCCAACGACCGTCTGACCACGCAGATGAAATCTGTGGGTGAAGTGATGGCGATTGGCCGCACGCAGCAGGAATCCTTGCAGAAAGCGCTGCGTGGCCTGGAAGTGGGCGCAACGGGCTTCGATCCGAAAGTGGATCTGGACGATCCAGAAGCGCTGACCAAAATTCGCCGCGAGCTGAAAGATGCCGGTGCCGAGCGTATCTGGTACATCGCCGATGCCTTCCGCGCGGGGATGTCTGTCGATGGCGTGTTTAACCTGACCAACGTTGACCGCTGGTTCCTGGTGCAGATTGAAGAGCTGGTGCGTCTGGAAGAGCAGGTCGCTGAAAAAGGCGCAACTGCGCTGGATGCCGAATTCCTGCGTACGCTGAAGCGTAAAGGCTTTGCCGATGCGCGTCTGGCGAAACTGGCTGGCGTGGCGGAAAGCGAAATTCGCAAGCTGCGCGATAAGTTCGACCTGCATCCCGTCTATAAACGCGTCGATACCTGTGCGGCAGAATTTGCGACCGATACAGCGTACATGTACTCCACATACGAAGAAGAGTGTGAAGCCAATCCGACTCAGGATCGTGACAAAATCATGGTACTGGGCGGTGGGCCGAACCGTATCGGTCAAGGGATCGAATTTGACTACTGCTGCGTCCACGCTTCACTGGCGCTGCGTGAAGATGGTTATGAAACCATCATGGTCAACTGCAACCCGGAAAC
The DNA here is from genome assembly GCF_044751765.1 of Pectobacterium sp. CHL-2024. Classification (NCBI taxonomy): domain Bacteria; kingdom Pseudomonadati; phylum Pseudomonadota; class Gammaproteobacteria; order Enterobacterales; family Pectobacteriaceae; genus Pectobacterium; species Pectobacterium sp. CHL-2024. The sequence continues at coordinate 52,535 of NZ_JBIXKO010000003.1, forward strand.
CGTTTCAACAGACTACGATACGTCTGACCGTCTGTACTTTGAGCCGGTAACGTTTGAAGACGTGCTGGAAATCGTCCGCATCGAGAAGCCAAAAGGCGTTATCGTGCAGTACGGTGGCCAGACGCCATTGAAACTGGCGCGTGCGCTGGAAGCCGCTGGTGTGCCGGTTATTGGCACCAGCCCGGATGCGATTGACCGTGCAGAAGACCGCGAGCGCTTCCAACAGGCTGTGAATCGTCTTGGGTTGAAGCAACCGGCTAACGCCACGGTCGCGACCATTGAGCAGGCGGTAGAAAAAGCGCGTGGCATCGGCTACCCGCTGGTTGTCCGTCCTTCTTATGTTCTGGGCGGCCGCGCGATGGAAATCGTGTACGACGAAATCGACCTGCGTCGCTACTTCCAAAACGCGGTTAGCGTGTCCAACGACGCGCCGGTGCTGCTAGACCGCTTCCTTGACGATGCTATCGAAGTCGACGTTGATGCGATTTGTGACGGCGAGCGCGTGCTGATTGGCGGCATTATGGAGCACATCGAGCAGGCGGGCGTTCACTCCGGTGACTCGGCTTGTTCACTGCCGGCTTATACGCTGAGCAAAGAGATTCAGGACGTGATGCGTCAGCAGGTTGAGAAACTGGCGTTTGAACTCTGCGTTCGCGGCCTGATGAACGTGCAGTTTGCGGTGAAGGATAACGAAGTTTATCTGATTGAAGTGAACCCACGTGCGGCGCGTACCGTACCGTTTGTCTCGAAAGCGACGGGCGTTCCGTTGGCGAAAGTCGCGGCACGCGTGATGGCAGGCAAAACGCTGGCTGAGCAGGGCGTCACGAAAGAAATTATCCCGCCGTACTACTCCGTAAAAGAAGTGGTGCTGCCGTTCAACAAATTCCCTGGCGTTGACCCGATTCTGGGGCCAGAAATGCGTTCAACCGGTGAAGTGATGGGCGTGGGCCGCACGTTTGCTGAAGCTTTTGCTAAAGCGATGCTGGGCAGTAACTCGCACATGAAGAAAACCGGACGTGCGCTGCTGTCAGTGCGTGAAGGTGATAAAGCTCGCGTAGTGGATCTGGCGGCCAAGCTGTTGAAGTACGGCTTTGAGCTGGATGCGACGCACGGCACGGCGATTGAGCTGGGCGAAGCGGGCATTAATCCGCGTCTGGTGAACAAGGTGCATGAAGGTCGTCCGCATATTCAGGACCGCATCAAGAACGGCGAGTACACCTACATCGTCAACACCACCGCAGGGCGTCAGGCGATTGAAGATTCCAAGCTGATTCGCCGCAGCGCGCTGCAATACAAGGTGCACTACGACACGACGCTGAACGGCGGTTTCGCTACGGCCATGTCATTGACGGCAGATCCGACGGAGAAGGTGACTTCCGTGCAGGAAATGCATGCGATGATTAAAGGCTGATTGACCAACTTCGGTAGGCAGTAAGCGGATAATAAAGGCCAGCGTTGGTAACAGCGCTGGCTTTTTTCATGGGGCGCGTTTTGAGTGTTAACCTAGCGCGACTTTGATACCTAACGCGATCAACACCGTTCCCAGCAGCTTATCGACCAGTTTCTGCACTTTAGCCAATCCACGGCGTACCGGTTCGCTTTGGAAAAGTACCACCAACAGTGGCCACCAGACGAGAGAAAGCAGCCAGATAATCATGGCGTACCACAGTTTTTCACCGAGGCCTGAGTGAATGTTCAGAACCTGAGTGAACATCGCCAGAAAGAACAGCGTGGCTTTCGGATTCAGTAGGTTGCAGAGATAGCCTTGCAGGAACGCTTTTTTCAGGCTGACGCTTTGCTGTGTCAGATTTGATACGTCCATTTTGCTTCCGCCGCGCGCGAATAGCGCTTGAATACCGATCCAGATTAGATAGGCGGCACCCGCATATTTCAGTACATTAAACAGCCAAGGCGTGGTGGTGATGACGACGGCTAGCCCGGCGACGCAATAAGCCATGTGAGTTGCTACGCCGCAGATGACGCCAAAGGCGGTCATCATTGCAGCAGCACGTGGATAGCGCGCCGCATTCCTGATAACGAGGAAAAAGTCGGGGCCGGGAGAGAGCATCCCCAGCGTGGCGATGGTCGCGACAAACAGTGATGTTTCTAACATGGTCATTCCAGGCAGTGAAGAAAGAGAGGGCCGAGGGAAATCATAGCGCCAGAATAATGAATTCGCATCACACTTATTGGTTATTCGGCGGCGATATGTTAACAATTATCCTTTCATTTTTTGTGGTTAATTTCAGGGGCGGGTTAGATAACAACATGGTCAGTGAATGTGAGAACCGTGAACCATTATGTGGCGAAAAACGGATGGGTGAAGCGCCACAGCAGCGGGAAATAACCCGACTGTGCATCCAGTGTGCGCTGCTGCTGTTACAGCATGGCGCAGAAAGTATGGTGGTAGAACAGCTGTCGTCACGGCTGGGTATGGCGCTCGGCGCTGATAGCGTTGAGAGTTCAATCTCGGCAAATTCGATTGTGCTGACCACTATCATGCAAGGGCATTGCCTGACGTCAACGCGGAAGAATGTGGATCGCGGCATTAATATGCACGTCGTCATTGAGGTTCAGCATGCGGTCATCATGGCCGAGCATAAGCTGCTGGATGTGGCGGGGGTGGAAAAACGTCTGGGAAATATCAAACCGCTGCGCTATCCGCGCTGGCTGATGGTTTCCGTTGTGGCGCTCTCCTGCGGCTGCTTCAGCCGTTTGAACGGCGGCGGGTGGGATGCGTTTATCGTCACGCTGATTGCCAGCGGTCTGGCGATGTACGTCCGACAGGTCTTTACGGCGCGACACCTGAATCCGTTGATCAACTTCTGCATTACGGCATTTGTCGCGACGTCGGCATCCGGGCTGTTGATGCGTTTGCCTGCTTTTGGACAAACCTCAACGGTCGCGATGGCGGCGAGCGTGCTGCTGCTGGTTCCCGGCTTTCCGTTGATTAACGCCGTGGCGGATATGTTTAAAGGGCACGTGAATACCGGTCTGGCACGCTGGACGGTCGCGAGTTTACTGACGCTGGCAACCTGTATTGGTGTCGTGATGGCGATGTCGCTGTGGGGGTTACGCGGATGGGCTTAAGTTTACTGTGGGCACTCTTGCAGGATATGGTGCTGGCGGCGGTTCCTGCGTTGGGCTTTGCGATGGTCTTCAACGTGCCGCTGAAAGTGCTGCCTTACTGTGCGCTGCTGGGCGGTGTCGGGCATGGCGTACGGTTTCTGGCGATACATTTCGGCATGAATATCGAGTGGGCGTCGTTTCTGGCGGCGATCCTGATCGGCATCATCGGTATTCGCTGGTCACGCTGGCTGCTGGCGCATCCGAAAGTCTTTACCGTAGCGGCGGTGATCCCGATGTTTCCCGGTATTTCTGCCTATACCGCGATGATTTCGGTGGTGGAGATTTCGCATCTTGGCTACAGCGAAGCGCTGATGAGCGTCATGATAACCAATTTTCTGAAGGCCAGTTTTATCGTCGGTGCGCTCTCTATCGGCCTGTCTTTACCGGGGATCTGGCTTTACCGTAAACGGCCGGGAGTATAAAACTCTTATATTACGTTTCGGTCTTGTATCTATATCGACGAGCGAAAGGGCTTTCCGTATAGTGTCAGCAATTTTCTGACCTACAGGGTTTTTTCACCATGGTTATTAGTTTGATTGCTGCACTGGCAGTGGATCGCGTGATTGGTATGGAAAACGCGATGCCGTGGCATTTGCCAGCCGATCTGGCATGGTTTAAGCGTAATACGCTTAATAAGCCGATTATTATGGGGCGTAATACTTTCCGTTCTATCGGTCAGCCGCTGCCCGGCCGACTGAACATTGTCGTCAGCAATCATCCCGGTGATGACGATCGTGTGACCTGGGTCTCTTCGCTGGACGCTGCGCTGGCGGCGGCGGGTGACGTCGAGGAAGTGATGGTGATTGGCGGCGGCAGTATTTATCAACAAATGCTGGCGCAGGCTAATCGCCTCTATCTGACGCACATTGATGCTGAAGTGGAAGGCGACACGCATTTCCCTGACTATGAGCCGGATGAGTGGCAGTCTGTTTTCAGCGAATTCCATGATGCTGACGAGCGCAACTCACACAGTTACTGCTTCGAAATTCTGGAACGCCGCTAAGCGCCTTTCCTGCGATAACGTTCTGTCGATGACTCGCTAAACCCGCCTTTGTGGCGGGTTTTTTCGTTTTCTTACCCGATGTTTACTTCTCCCGCCTGACAGCTTTCCCAAATGGCGCGTCTCAGCCAGCGATGCGCAGGATCGCTCTCGCGTCGCGTATGCCACACCTGCTGGAAGGCAAAGTTGGGTATCGCGAGCGGAGGCGGAAAAATGTGCAAATTTGGCGTAGTGATGTGGAGCATACTGCGCCGTGCGGCAGTCAAAATCAGGTCAGTACCGGCAATGAGATTGATGGCGGCGTGCCAGTGGGGCAGCGTCAGCACGACATTGCGTGACAGGCCGCTTGCAGCAAGCGCGCTGTCCACTTCATTGGCTGAATCGGGATGCATGGTGACCAGAACATGTGGGCGTTCCAGCCATGCCTCAAACGATAGCATACCGTTTTCCGGCAGCGTGGCGCGGTCGGCCAGACAGGCAAACTGTTCTTCAAAGAGAAGCTCGGCGTGTACTTCAGACGGGCGTTCAGGAAATACGCCGAGGCCTAAATCGATTTCTCCATCAATCAACTGTGCCAGCATCATTTCACGGCCGGCATGACTGACGGCCAGCGAAATGCCGGGAGCCTGCAGGCGTAGATGCCGCATGAGCGTTGGCAAAACGGCATTCGTACCGTAATCAGAAAGCGCCAAACGGAAATGTCGCGTGCTATGGCGCGGATCGAACTGCGGAGCTTGTATGAGGCCATTTAGTTGTTCAAGCGCGAGTTCCAGCGGGCCGAGTAGCGCCTGTGCACGGGTCGTCAGCGTCAGACCGACTTCACGTCGAACTAACAGCGGATCGTTAAAAATCTGGCGAAGCTGTGCTAGTGAATGGCTGACGGCAGGCTGGCTGCGGTGCAGGCGCAGTGCCGCCCGTGTGACGTGTTTTTCCGTCAACAGCGCATGAAGCGTTAGCAGCAGATTCATATCGATACGACGTAAATCATCCATTCTGTGAATGTCTTCCGTATGAATTACGAATTTCCATCAGTTTAATGGATGATGGAGTATTGGAACATCCCAATTACGTTGTGAACTTAATATTGTGAATCAGGGGGCTCCATGTCGTTATTCTCTTCTTTTTCTCTCTCATTATTGCTGCCGCTGGGTATTGCGGTATTCGCCGGGAGCATTGTGCCTTTTCAGGCCGCCAGTAATGCGATGCTGGGGCGCTCGTTAGGCCATCCACTTTGGGCAACGCTGGTCTCACTGCTGGTCAGCATCTGCGTGCTGTTGCCGATTCTGTTTGCTGCTCGGGTGCCCACGCCAGCACTGGGTAATGCCTTGCAGGGGCCGTGGTGGATCTGGCTGGGCGGCGTGGCGGGCGTGGCTTATATCACCGCCGCCTTATTGCTGACGCCAAAGCTCGGAGCCTCAGGTTTTATTGTCTGCGTGATTGTTGGGCAGGTTGTGGCATCGCTGATCATCGATCATTTTGGTTTGATGGGGTTAGCGGTGAAGCCTGCGACGCTGGGGCGAATCGCGGGTGTCGCGTTAATCGTGATGGGGATGCTGGTGGTGCAATATTCTGCGGCTTCTCAACCGCTGACAAAATCGACCGCGGCAACCCACCAGCAGCCATAGTGAGAGATGAATTCTCCATTTTTAGCGGAAATGGGTCACATTTCCGTCATCTATCATCGCTAGTATGAAAACGAGTAGCGGCTTCCGTCGTTCAATTGAGATGTCGTTAAGCCGCTGTATTTGATAGATAGGAGACAGTAAGCATGACGAATAGAAATCGTAATCTGAATACTGACCGCCTGAGCGATCCACGCCGCCGTGAATTGCCGCCAGGCGGCGTAGAAGCCGTCGGCCTGTCCGGGTTTCTTGGCGGTGGCATCTGGTCGATTCCCGCCGAGGGGTTGGCCGTACCGTCATCCAAAAAGGCTCAGTCTGAGACGACTTCCCCTTTTCTATGACTCTGGCACGGTTGGCGATGGTGCAACGGCTTTCGAGCCTTTACTCACCCGATAAGGGCGTGCTATCGCCAGAAAGCTCGGCAGTTGATGACGTGTTTGATGAAAGAGACGGTTGCGTGAAATAGCGCTTATCGTCCCAACGCAGCATAGTTAGTTCTCCCCCCCAGCAGCACCCGGTATCCAGCGCGTAAATGTTTTCCGGCGTGCCTTTCCCTTCCAGCGAGGCCCAATGGCCGAACGCAATAGCATATTCCCCGGTAACCTGACTCGGCAGCTCAAACCACGGTTTTAGCAGAGAAGGGGCTTGGCTCGGCGGCTCTTTACACAGCATATCCAACTGCCCGCCAGAGAAGCAGTAGCGCATACGGGTAAAGACGTTGGTGCTAAAGCGTAGACGAGCCAGACCGCTGAGCTCTGGGCTCCAGTGGTTCGGCATATCGCCATACATGGCATCGAGGAAAAGCGGGTAGCTGTCGCTGCTCAGGATCGATTCGACTTCGCGTGCGCACATAAGCGCCGTCGGCAGATCCCACTGCGGTGTGATGCCCGCGTGCGCCATCACCAGCTTCAGCTCTTCATCAACTTGCAAGATCGGCTGGCGACGTAGCCAGTTGATGAGTTCGTCGGCGTCCGGTGCTGTGAGGAGCTCGTTGAGCCGATCTTTCGGCTTGTTGCGGCTGATACCCGCATAAACGGCCAACAGGTGCAGATCGTGATTGCCAAGCACCATGCGAACAGAGGAACCGAGGGAGCGAACAAAGCGTAGAACCTGGAGGGAATCCGGCCCGCGTGCGACTAAATCGCCAGTTAGCCAGAGCGTATCTTGCTCTGGATTAAAGGAAACTTGCGCCAATAGCGCATTAAGTTCCACGAAACAGCCGTGAACATCGCCAACTAAATAGGTAGACATAATTAATGTATCAGTGAAGGAATAGCCAGACGGAAAACGGGGATGGAAACCTGAAACGCTTTACCCTGATGGTCAACCATATGGTAGTGGCCTTCCATCGTGCCGAGAGGCGTTTCGATGACGGCACCGCTGGTATATTGGAATTCGCCGCCGGGCTGGATAATCGGCTGTTCGCCGACGACGCCTTCACCCTGAACTTCAGTCTGGCGACCGTTACCGTTGGTGATCAGCCAATAGCGTCCCAAAAGCTGGACTTCATGACGCCCCAGATTGCGAACCGTAATCGTGTAAGCAAACACGAAACGTTCTTCATCAGGCTCAGACTGTGATTCCACGTAGAAGCTCTGAACCTGTACACAAACACGGGGCGCATTAATCATGATGAACTCCAGTTATTCCTGTTTTGCAGGATGCTCGCTCAACCAGTTCGCCAATCGGCAATATTGTTCAACGGTCACATTCTCTGCGCGGCTGGAGACATCGATTCCCAGCTCGGTGAGAATTTCCGGGGTGAACAGATTGCCCAGACTGTTACGCAGTGTCTTACGGCGCTGGTTAAACGCTTCCGTCGTGATGCGGCTCAGCACGCGAATGTCGCTGACCGGGCAGGGGATCTCGGCATGAGGAACGAGTCGCACTACGGCGGAATCAACTTTAGGCGCGGGCTTGAATGCCTCTGGTGGTACTTCAAGCACTGGGATTATCTGACAATAATACTGTGCCATGACGCTCAGGCGTCCAAAGGCTTTACTGTTCGGCCCTGCCACCAGGCGGTTAACCACCTCTTTCTGCAACATAAAGTGCATGTCGCGGATAGATTGAGTATAGGTGAACAAGTGGAACATCAGCGGTGTGGAAATATTATACGGCAGGTTGCCGAAAACACGCAGCGGTTGCCCAGCCTGTTCAGCGAGCGCGGCGAAATCGATCGTCATGGCATCTTGCTGAATAATCGTCAGCTTGTCTTTCAGCGTCGGATGCGTTTCCAGGCGCGCTGCCAGATCCCTATCCAACTCGATAACGGTAAAACGATCCATCCGTTCGCCAACGGGCGCGGTCAACGCGCCGAGGCCGGGACCGATCTCGACGATCGCTTGACCCGGTTGAGGATGAATCGCCGAAACGATGCTATCGATCACGAAGTGATCGTTTAAAAAGTTTTGCCCAAAACGTTTACGGGCGAAGTGACCTTGGTGTACGCGATTATTCATTACTGTGTTTTATCATTTTAATGGCAAGATTTAATGCCGTGATGAAGCTGCCGGGGTCGGCGCTGCCAGTTGCGGCCAGCTCAAGCGCTGTACCGTGATCGACCGACGTACGAATAAAAGGTAACCCCAGCGTGATATTAACGGCTCGCCCGAAGCCCTGATATTTCAGAACCGGGAGCCCTTGATCGTGATACATCGCCAAAACGGCGTCAGCGTGTTGCAGATACTTTGGCTGGAAAAGTGTGTCGGCAGGCAACGGCCCAACCAGCGTGATACCCTGCTGCCGGAGTTCGTCCAGCGCTGGGTTAATCACATCCAGCTCTTCACGGCCCATATGGCCGCCTTCACCGGCATGAGGATTTAGCCCACACACATAGATTTGCGGTTGAGCGATACCGAATTTTGTCTGCAAATCATGATGCAAAATCGTGATGACTTCGTGCAGGCTCTGGCGGGTAATCGCCGCAGAAACGGCTGCAAGCGGAAGATGCGTGGTCGCTAAGGCAACGCGCAGTTCTTCTGTTGCCAGCATCATAACGACACGGTCACAGCGGCTGCGATCGGCGAAAAACTCAGTGTGCCCGCTGAAGGGGACGCCAGCATCGTTGATAATGCCTTTATGCACCGGTCCGGTAATCAGCGCGGCGAATTCACCGTTCAGGCAGCCATCGCAAGCACGCGCCAACGTTTCAACCACATAAGCGCTGTTAGCGACATTCAATTGGCCTGGAATGATGGTTGCCGGTGCGGCGATCGGCAGAATGGTCAGACTACCCGCCTGTTGTGGCTGTGCGGGCTGGCCGGGTTGATAGTCACGCAACGTCAGCGGCATAGACAGCTGTAATGCGCGACTGAGTAACAGGTCAGGATCCGCACAGATCACGAGCTCTACAGGCCAGGCCTGCTGAGCCAGAGCAATCACCAGATCGGGGCCAATCCCGGCGGGTTCGCCGGGGGTGATCACAACGCGTGGCGTATTGCTCTCAGTCTGCATTAGTTACTGGCACCATTAATCACTTTGACATAGGCCGCTGCACGCTGTTCCTGCATCCAGGTTTGCGCTTCTTCAGCGAATTTACGATTAAAGATCATACGGTACGCTTGCTCTTTTTGCGCCGCGTCGGTTTTATCAACCTGACGGGTGTCTAGCAACTGAATCAGGTGCCAGCCAAAAGAGGAATGAACAGGCTGACTGATTTCGCCTTTCTTCAGTTTCAACAACGCATCGCGGAAGGCCGGATCGTACATATCTGGAGAAGCCCAGCCAAGGTCGCCGCCCTGATTCGCTGAACCAGGATCCTGAGAGAGCAGTTTGGCTTGTGAGGCGAAATCGGTGCTGCCGTTTTTGATCTGCTGTGCCACTTCGGCCAGCTTGGCTTGTGCCTGGCTGTCCGTCATGACGACAGACGGTTTGATCAGAATATGGCGAGCATGCGTTTCGGTTACCGATACGCTTTTGTTACCGCCGCGAATATCGTTCACTTTCAGAATGTGGAAACCCACACCAGAACGGATCGGGCCAACGACCTGACCTTTCTGCGCCTGTGTTAAGCGTTCAGCAAACAGCGTTGGGATCTCTTGCAACTTGCCCCAGCCCATTTGGCCGCCTTTCAGCGCCTGAGGGTCTGCAGAATAGGTAATGGCCAACTTGCCAAAATCCGCGCCTTCATTGATTTGTTTCACCAGCGACGTTGCCAGGTTTTCCGCTTCATCAACCTGCTGCTGAGTCGGGTTTTCCGGTAATGGGATCAGAATGTGGCTCAGATTCAGCTCATCGTTTTCGCCGGTCTGGGTGGCGATTTGCTTAGCCAGCGTATCGACTTCCTGTGGCAGCACGGTAATGCGACGGCGGACTTCGTTGTTACGCACTTCCGAAATCAGCATCTCTTTGCGAATCTGGTTACGGTAGGTGTTGTAGTTCAGACCTTCATAAGCCAGCTGACTTTTTAGCTGATCCAGAGACATCCGGTTCTGAGCGGCAATATTGGTAATCGCCTGATTCAGTTGTTCATCCGTCACCTGGATACCCATCTTCTGCGCCATTTGCAGGATGATGTTATCCATGATCAGGCGATCGGTAATCTGATGACGCAGCGTGGCGTCATCCGGTAACTGTTGCCCAGCCTGCTGGGCGTTCAGTTTTACCGACTGCAAAAGACTGTTTACATCACTTTCCAACACGACGCTGTTGTCGACCACTGCTGCGACTTTATCAACCACCTGTGGTGCTGCGAACGCGGTAGAGGCACTCAGTGCCAATCCGAGAATAAGCGTTCTCCAGTTCTTCATACCTTTCCCATTATTTCATCCGCAAGGCGGGTTAAAAGTTCCAACGTTTCAGTGAGACAGCCTGTTTGCCACATCCTTATCGGCTAAGCACTCCGTATTGCATCAGAATGCGCGCTGGTAAGGCAAAATACCCGAGCGAAGCATTTTTTCGGAACCCAGACTGTAATTGCTGCTTAGACCACGTAATTCGATATTAAATGACACTTTGTTGTCGTAGTCGCTGCTGCGGCTGGCGCTGTTCCAGTCGGTAATTTTACGTTCATAACCAACGCTCACGGCCCAACAGCAGGTATTGTACTGCAGCCCAATCAGCTGATTTGCTGGCTGATTAGCCTTGGTGTCGTAATAATAAGCCCCAACCACCGCCCAACGTTCGACGATCGGCCAGCTCGCGGTGATACCGACCTGCGAAATACCTTGCTGAGAACCCTGATTTGTCACGTTCGGCAGCATGTCGCGAATGTATTCAGGGCTGGCGTAACGATAGTTCAACTGCACCAGACGTTCCGCATCGCGACGGTATTCTAACACGGCGTCGCCCAGCGCGACTTCGTTCAGACGATTGTCATATTGCAGACCCCCGCGAACGCCCCACCTGTCATCGATTTTCAGGAAGGAGTCACCGGCCCACACCTGGCTGCCGTTGTTGTCGCTTTTATCGAGTGACGTATTGCGGTCACCGGTACGTGGACGATCAAAGTAATAGATTTGACCAATAGAAGCGTTAAAACGTTCAACCAGCGCATCATCATAAATACGCGTAGTGACACCGGTCGCAATCTGGTTCGCGGACGCGATGCGATCCAGGCCGCTGTAGCTGCGATCGCGGAACAGGCCGGAATAGTCGGTCTGCATCAGCGTGGAGTCATAGGTATGAATGCCGCTCTGATCGCGATAAGGCACATACAGGTACTGCGCGCGAGGTTCCAGCGTCTGGGTATAGGCCTGCGACCAGTCCATTTCGCGCTCAAAGACCATTTTGCCATCCACTTTATATTGCGGCATGACACGGTTAACGGAGCTCTGGAGCGCGTTTTTATTGACGTCGGTGACGGTAGGATCGGCGCGATAGCGATCCAGATTGTCCTGTTGATAGTGCGTCGCTAACAGCTTGGCTTCGGTATTCAGACTGGCCCAGCGGTTTGCCAGCGGGAGATTCAGCGTTGGCTCAGCGTGCAGACGAGTCGCTTCCGGCCGATTGTCGTTGACGTTGGTAAATTTTACCGCCTGACCATAAAGGTGCATATCAATCGGGCCGATATCATTCTGGTAATAATTGATATCGAGCTGCGGCTCAGCACGGTAGACATCACGGCTGGTCGCATTGGAAAAAACCTGGAATTGTCTGGTGGACAGCGAGGTGTTCCAGTTTTGGTTCGCATAGCCCGCACTGAATTTTTGGGTGACGTAGCCATCGGTAGTTGAACCGTAATTCGACTCCAGATCGGTGAAGTAGCGATCGTCGCTGACTTTCGTGTAATCGGCGTTAAAACGCCATACCTGATCCATCACGCCGCTATGACCCCAGTGGAACAGCCAGCGGGTATCGTTACTATCTTGCGGGGAGACTTTGGCATATTCATTGTCGCTGGGCAGCCAGTCGAACTGAATGACACCAAGGCCCGGTGTGGTCAGGTAGCGGAATTCGTTCTGCCACTGCATACCACGTTTAGTTTGCAGATGCGGTGTGATCGTGGCGTCAAAATTAGGGGCAATATTCCAGTAATAGGGCGTCAGCAGTTCGAAGCCATTGCTGCTACCATATTTCGCATTGGGGATCAGGAAGCCAGAGCGTCGTTTATCGCCGATAGGAAGCTGTAAATACGGGCTATAGAACACAGGTACGCCAGCAATCTTGAAACGTGCGTTCCAGATTTCAGCAACCTGCTCTTCTCTGTCTTGAATCACTTCCGAACCGACGACACTCCAGCTATTATCTCCCGGCAGACAGGAAGTGAAGGAGCCGTTTTCCAGAATGGTGTAGCGATTGCTGTCACGCATTTTCATTTTGTCGGCGGAACCACGCCCTTGACGGCCCACCATCTGATAGTCGCCTTCATAGACGTCGGTATCTTTGGTGTTCAGGTTGGCCCAGGCTTTAGGGCCTTTCAGGATAACCTGATTGTCGTCGTAGTGGACATTTCCCGTCGCAGTAATGGTACGCGTAGGCGTGCTACCCTGCGTTGTCGGATCCAGCTGGTTCAGTTCCACCTGCTCGGCGGTCATGACGCTGTTGCCCTGCTGGATGTTAACATTGCCGATGAATTTGGCGTTGTCGGGATAGTTGGCTTCGGTTTTGTCGGCCTGAATATTGACCGGCAGCTGATTAGGATCGCCTGTTACCAGCGGTCTGTTGTACGTAGGTACACCCAGCATGCACTGTTCAGCGAGATCGGCCAGCGCGTGCTGGCTGTAAAGCGCCGACCAAACCAGAGTGGCCAGCAGAGTTGGGAAACTTTTTTTCATACGTGGTATCAGGTGTTCCGTCATCAGGGGCATCATGCCGGCAAACGGTCAGAGACTATATCACTCGTTAGCGTTGCGCCAGTGTTAAATCCCCACCGCCTATACGCACCGCCGTTAGGTGCAAAGATAAATGACAGGTATGATAAAGCAATTTTTGGCTGACGGCATGAGGATTTGAGGAGTATATGCGGTATTGGGGAAAGTTGCTGGGGTTGGCGCTGGGAATCGTCTCAAGCGCTGGCATCTGGGGAATGATCATGGGCTTACTGATGGGGCATTGGATTGACAAAGCCCGGGCATCGCGTCGCCGTGATTATTTCTCCGCTCAGTCTACCCGTCAGTCATTGTTCTTTCTCACGACCTTTCAGGCTATGGGACACCTGACCAAATCCAAAGGCCGGGTGACGGAAGCCGATATCAAGATTGCAACCAAAATGATGGATCGCCTTGAGCTGTTTGGTGAGGCCAGAACCGCCGCTCAACGGGCTTTCCGTGAAGGAAAGACCAGTCATTTCCCTCTGCGAATAAAATTACGCAAGCTACGCGATGCCTGTCTGGGACGTTTTGATTTAATTAAGATGTTTCTGGAAATTCAGCTTCAGGTCGCGTTTGTTGATGGCGTTTTGCATCCAAATGAACGACGCGTGCTGTATGTGATTGCCGATGAGCTGGGCGTAACGCGCGAGCAGTTTGAGTTCTTTTTGCGGAATATGGAAAGTAGCACGGGGCAACAGTCGCGGCAGAATCAGTCACGCCAGAACGGTAAATCGCATCAACGACGCAGTAACGGCCACTCCAGCGGGGGCTACTCCAACGGACACTCTTATGGCGGCCAACGCCCGGCTTCACCGCCGCGTGGGCCAACGGTCGAAAGTGCCTGTCGTACGCTAGGCGTGCGCAGCAGCGATGACGCCGTGACGATTAAGCGTGCCTACCGCAAACTCATGAGCGAGCATCATCCCGATAAGCTGGTCGCCAAGAAGCTTTCGCCGAGGATGATGGAGATGGCCAAGCGCAAAGCGCAGGATATTCAGGCCGCCTATGAACTGCTGAAAAGCGCGAATCAGACAAAATAATCCGCATCCTTCCTCTTCTTACTCCTTCCCTGTTTTACCGCTCCAGCAAACACCGATTTGCAAATACCGTCGGCGTATCTGCCTCAAAAATCCGCTTCGCAACGAAAGTGCATTGGGGTATTGAATTCAGGGTGGGTAATAGCCAGTTCTTGTGCGTGCAGTAAAAGGCGGGGGGCAAGTGCTTTGGCATCGGGATGCGCATAAAAGCCATCGCCGAGGATAGGATGACCTAACGCGAGCAGGTGAACACGCAGTTGGTGGGAGCGACCGGTAATCGGCATCAGCTTGACGCGTGTTGTACCGTCAGCGTCACGTGAAAGTACCTGATACTCCGTCTGCGCTGCTTTTCCTGTTTCAAAGCAGACTTTCTGTTTCGGGCGGTTCGGCCAGTCGCAGATCAGTGGCAGGTCGATGACGCCCTCATCCTGTGCCATATGTCCCCAGACACGGGCAAGGTAGGATTTCTTGGGTTCACGCTCGCGAAACTGACGCTTTAATTCGCGTTCGGCGGCTTTCGTGAGTGCGACGGCAATCACGCCGCTGGTTGCCATATCCAGACGATGTACAGATTCTGCGGTCGGATAGTCAGCCTGAATACGGCTCATGACGCTGTCTTTGTGTTCTGGCGCGCGGCCGGGAACCGACAGCAGACCGCTGGGTTTATTCACCACCATGATGTGCTGATCCTGATACAGAATATGCAACCAGGGATCGGTAGGCGGATTATAGGGTTCCATCGGAGCACCTTTCAGGCAACGTATAATGTGTGATATTAGGAAGAACACGGGGATGAGGTTCCCGCAGGGAGACCTCGCCCCGTGGTAGGCCCGTGTATCTCGATTTTGCAAACAACATGTCTTTATAGCTGCGGTATAGCACGATGCCGATACCGCAGTCAGCAACGCTTACTGATGCGTCACCACAACCAGACGGATTGCATCCAGACGCCAGTTGGCTTCATGCAGGTTGCTCAGCACCTGCTCGCGCTGGTTTTCCAGTGCAGTCAGCTCATCTTCACGAATGTTAGGGTTGACGGCTTTCAACGCTTCCAGACGTTCCAGCTCACGGCGCAATTGCAGGTCAGCCTGCTCCTGAGCTTCGGCGATGAGCTGGCGCGCCTGCGTTTCCACCAGCGCTTCTGCCTGTTGCAGCATGGCGTGAACATCAGGCTGTACGGCATTCACCAGCTTGCTGGACGTATGGCGGTTTACCGCATTGAGCTGGCGGTTGAAGCTTTCAAACTCAACCTGTGCCGCCAGATTGGTGCCTTTACGGTCCATCAGCAGGCGAACCGGCGTAGGCGGCAGGAAGCGAGTCAGTTGCAGGTGTTTCGGTGCCTGCGCTTCCACCACGTAAACCAATTCTGCCAGCAATGTGCCGACCGGCAGCGCTTTATTTTTCAGCAGCGACACTGCGCAGCTGCCGGTATCGCCGGACAGCACCAGATCGAGCCCGTTACGGATCAGCGGGTGTTCCCAACTGATAAACTGTGCATCTTCGCGAGAGAGCGCCTGATCGCGATCGAAGGTGATCGTACAGCCGTCCTGCGGCAGGCCCGGGAAGTCTGGCACCAGCATATGATCGGATGGCGTCAGGATGATCAGGTTATCGCTGCGATCTTCCTGATTGATGCCAACAATATCGAACAGGTTCAGGGCGAATGTCACCAGATTGACGTCATTATCCTGCTCGGCAATGGCCTGCGCTAGCAGTTGAGCCTGTTCGCCACCGTTAGAATGCATTTCCAACAGGCGATCGCGGCCTTGTTCAAGCTGTTGTTTCAGGCTGTCGTGCTGTTGACGGCAAACATGGATAAACTCATCCAGTCCCTGCTGTTCACCAACGGTCGTCAGTCGCTCGATCAGCTGCGTGTGGTGCGCATCATAGATGGTACGGCCTGTCGGGCAGGTGTGCTCAAATGCGTCCAGCCCTTCATGATACCAGCGCACCAGCAACGCCTGTGCGGTGCTTTCCAGATAGGGCACCATAATCTGAATTTCTTTGGCCTGTCCGATACGGTCCAGACGACCAATACGCTGCTCCAGCAGGTCGGGGTTGAACGGCAGATCGAACATCACTAAATGGCTGGCGAACTGGAAGTTACGGCCTTCGGAACCGATCTCTGAACAGATCAGCACCTGTGCGCCTTCTTCTTCAGAAGCAAAATAGGCGGCGGCGCGGTCACGCTCCAGAATCGACAGCCCTTCATGGAAGACGGCGGCGCGGATGGCTTCACGCGTGCGCAGCACTTGCTCCAGCTGTAGCGCGGTGGCTGCTTGTGCACAGATCACCAGCACTTTTTCATCACGATGTGCAGTCAGGTAGTTCAGTAACCATTCCACGCGCGGATCGAAGTTCCACCACGTGGCATCGTCCCCTTCGAGCTGCTGATAAATTTGTTCCGGGTACAGCATGTCGCGGGCGCGGACTTCCAGCGCTTTATTCGCGTTCATAATGCCGGACACTTTAATCGCCGTTTGGTACTGCGCCGGCAGCGGCAGGCGGATTTGATGCAGGATACGCTGTGGGAAGCCTTTAACCCCCTGACGCGTGTTACGGAACAGCACACGGCTGGTGCCGTGGCGATCCATCAGCATGGTGATCAGTTCCTGACGCGCTTTCTGATTGTCATCGCTGTCGCTGTTGATGGCTTTCAGCAGCGGCTCGATATCCTGTTCGCCCAGCAGATCGCTCAACGCATTCAGTTCAGCTGTTTGGGCTTTTTCGCCCGCTAACAGCAGCGTGACGGCATCGGCAACCGGGCGGTACTGCTGCTGTTCGGCAACGAATTCCTGGTAGTCGTGGAAACGGTTGGGATCGAGCAGGCGTAAGCGCGCAAAGTGGCTCTGTTGGCCGAGCTGCTCCGGCGTCGCGGTTAAGAGCAGAACGGCCGGCGTGGCGCGTGCCAGCGTTTCGATGGCCTGATATTCCGGGCTAGGGCTTTCTTCGCTCCAGACCAGATGGTGGGCTTCATCCACCACCAGCAGATCCCAGTCGGCGTTGACGAGCTGCGCAAAGCGCTGGGCGCTGCGTTGCACAAATCCCAGTGAACAGATGACCAACTGTTCGGTTTCAAACGGGTTACTGCTGTCCAGCTTGGCTTCGGCATAGCGTTCGTCGTCAAACAGTGAGAACAGCAGGTTAAAGCGGCGCAGCATTTCGACCAGCCACTGATGTTGCAGAGTTTCCGGCACGACAATCAGCACGCGACTGGCACGACCTGCCAGCAACTGCTGGTGGATGATCATCCCGGCTTCAATGGTTTTCCCCAGACCGACTTCGTCCGCCAGCAAAACGCGTGGTGCGTGGCGTTGGCCGACTTCATGAGCGATATGCAACTGATGGGGGATAAGGCTGGCACGCATGCCGCGCAATCCGCCCCATTGTTGCAGCGCCTGTTCGTTCTGATGCTTGCGGGCGCGGTAGCGCAGCGCAAAGCGATCCATACGATCGATCTGCCCGGCGAACAGGCGATCTTGCGGTTTATTGAATGTCAGTTTGCTGTCGAGGAAGACTTCACGCAGTTCCGCCGACGTTTCATCGTCCAGTCGTTGGCCGCAATACACCAGCAACCCTTTTTCTTCTCGCACGTCATCAACTTTGAGCTGCCAGCCTTCATGGCTGGTGACGGTGTCGCCGGGATTGAACATCACGCGGGTGATGGGGGCGTCGCTGCGGGAATAAAGTCGGTTTTCACCGCTGGCAGGGAAAAGCAGCGTAATCATACGCGTATCGACGGCAACAACCGTTCCCAGTCCAAGTTCGCTTTCCGTATCGCTGATCCAGCGCTGACCAAGTGTAAAAGGCATAAATTCTTAGCTCGATGTTCGTCTGTGTCGGAGGAATGTCTGATTACATTACCGGGTGCCGATAATGCTGCTGATGCAAATTCAGAAAGGGCGTTATGGTAATGGATGACGGTGCGTTCGTCACCCCTCAAACTTGCTGTGGCGCGAATTAACCCCTGTCATTTAAAAACATGAATATCTGCCATTTAAAACAAGCCCATCTGACCTGTTACCAGTGTAGCAAAATCGTCGTGCAGGAAAGGAAGAATGGCATCTGCGACGGGCTGAAGCTGGCGTTCTACATAGAACTGGTAGTCCAGTGGAGAATGCCGGGTTTCCAGCGGTTCGGGGCCGTTGACGGTCATCACATAGCTGATCCAGCCGCCGTTTTGGTATTGCAGCGGTCGTCCTTGCTGGCGGTTATAGTCATCAGCGATTTTCGCGGCTCTGGCGTGGGGCGGTACGTTGCGCTGGTAATCATCGAGCCGGCGACGCAGCCGTTTACGGTAGATCAGCAGATCGTCAAAATCCCCATTCAGGGTGCGATCGACATAATCCCGCAGCCAGTCCTGATAAGGCTGCTGTTGAAAAATCAGCAGATAGAGCTGCTGTTGAAACTGCTGCGCCAGCGGTGTCCAGTCGGTGCGCACGGTTTCCAGCCCTTTAAACACCATCTTTTCGCCCTGTGGCGTGTCGATCATGCCGGCGTAGCGCTTTTTGCTGCCTTGTTCCGCGCCGCGAATCGTTGGCATCAGGAAGCGGCGAAAATGTGTTTCAAACTCCAGCTCCAGCGCGCTGGTCAACTGCTGAGTGTCTTGCAGGTGCTGTGTCCACCATTGGTTAACGTGCTGCACCAGCGCATTGCCAATCTTTGCGGCTTCTTCTTCGCTATGCGCGTGCTTCAGCCAGACAAAGGTGGAGTCGGTATCGCCATAAATCACCTGATAGCCCTGTTCCTCGATCAGCTCGCGCGTTTTGCGCATGATTTCATGGCCGCGTAGGGTGATGGAGGAGGCGAGACGCGGATCGAAGAAACGGCAGCCTGTTGCGCCCAGCACCCCGTAAAAGGCATTCATGATGATCTTTAGCGCCTGCGACAGTGGCTTATTGTTAGTACGCTTTGCCGCTTCACGCCCTTGCCAGATTTGTTCAACAATCGCCGGCAGGCAGTGCTGTTCGCGGGAGAACCACGCCCCGCGAAAGCCGGGGACGGCGTGCTGAGCGTCTGGATTCTGCGTTCCTACCGCTAGCCCAACCGGATCGATCAGGAACGTACGGATAATGGAAGGGTAGAGGCTCTTATAATCCAGTACGAGCACTGAATCATACAGGCCGGGACGTGAATCCATCACAAATCCGCCGGGGCTGGCTTCAAGTGCGACGTCACCCAGATTCGGAGCGACGTAACCCATGCGATGCATGCGCGGTAAATAAAGGTGGGAAAATGCCGCCACGGAACCGCCGCTGCGGTCGGCCGCCAGACCGGTGACGCTGGCGCGCTCTAGCAAGAAAGGCAGCAGCTCGGTTTTGTCGAAAATACGCGTGACCAGTTCGCAGTCTTGCAGGTTATAGCGTGCGAGTGCCGGTTTATCTTCAGCAAAACGGCGGTCGATTTCATCCATCCGCTGATAGGGTGTATCGATGGCTTTGCCTTCCCCCAGCAGCGACTGCGCGACGAATTCCAGACTAAACGAGGCAAAATTCCACGTCGCGGATTTGAGCGCGTCAATGCCGTCGATAATCAAACGGCCAGTGGCGCTGGCAAAAAAATGCCCCTGTTTAAAGCCGTGCTCCCGCCATTCTAACGCCTGCCCGTTGCGCCCTAGCTTGAGCGGAATATTGTAGCGCTCGGCATGTTTCTGTAAGACGCGCAGGTCAAACTGCACCAGATTCCAGCCGATGATGGCATCAGGATCGTGCTGCTGCATCCAGGTATTCAGCTTTTCCAGTAGCAACGGGCGGCTGGCGACGTACTCCAGCGTAAAATCCTCGTGCTCGGCAGGCGTGCCGTTCGGTGGGCCGAGCATGTAAACCTGACGTTGTCCGCAGCCTTCCAGCCCGATGCAGTAAAGCTCGCCGTGGCGGGTGGTCTCAATATCCAACGACACCAGTTTGAGCGTCGGGCGGTAATCAGGATTGGATTTCATGCGGGCGTCCGTCAGCAGGCTATCTGAAACGGCGTTGCCGCTAAACCACACGGGGGCGGTGATAAAGCGTTCCATCAAAAAGCGTTCCGTCGGGCGAATATCCGCTTCGTAGACCTGAACGCCGCCTTCACGCAGCAATTTTTCCAGCCGCAGCAGCTGTCGGTATTGCGGGCAATACAGCCCCAGCAGCGGCTGATGGTGGAAATCCTGCATGGCGAGTGGTTTTAACTGCCAGCGTTTCTCCTGCTGTAAGAGCGTTCTTGCGCGGGCTTCCTGCTGTGCGGGAATAAAGGCAACGGCCTGCTGTACTGGCAGACGTGCGAGCAGCGGGCCCTCATCGGTGGCCAGCCAGAATTCAACCTGCGTGCCAGCTGGTGTGTCGTTCCAGTGGCGGGTCAGTAGAAACCCCTGACGAACCTGAGTCACTAAGCGGCCTTTTATAGCGAGCGGGATAAGGAAAGATGGTAGGGATAAGTATGGTTATTTATACAGGTGATGTCCAGCGACATCACCTGTATACCCGTCATACTTCAAGCTGCTTGTGCGTTGGCTTCCCTTTCTCACCCCAGTCACTTACCTGAGTAAGCTCCTGGGGATTCGCGCCGTTGCCGCCTTCATGCAACTCGAATTATTTAGGGTATATAAAATAAGGAGAAAATGGATTACTGCTCGCTGCCAGAGGCAGAGACCACGCGGTTGCGGCCTTCTTGCTTGGCTTGATACAGGGCTTCATCTGCCAGCTTGAAGGTGCGATCGATTGGCATATTGCTGACGCCCGGTTCCCACAGGGCAACGCCTAATGAGATGGTGATATTGCCCACGACAGGAATGGTCGATTCCTGCACGCGTTGCCGCAACCGTTCAGCAATGCTGAGTGCGACGTCGAGGCTGGTTTCCGGCAGTAGAATCAAAAATTCTTCACCGCCGCTGCGGCACAGAATGTCGGCATCGCGTGAGCTGGTGCGAATAAGCTGTGAGAGATAGCGGATGACGTTGTCGCCGACATCGTGGCCGTGAGTGTCATTGATGCGCTTGAAGCGATCGATATCCAGTGCGATGACCGCAAAGCTTTTCTGTCCCATTTGCCAGTAGCGGAGCACGCTATCCAACCCACGACGATTGAGCAGTTCGGTCATGGGGTCTGAATGTGCCTCTGAACGCAGCTTACCAATTTTGCGCTGGAGTAAATCGATACCCAGAAGCATGGCCTGTTTGAGCTGTGAGGCTTCGAAATACCAGGAGTGGATATTTCTGATGTCGTCGGAGACATCGAGTGCATCCATCTTATTGGCACTGCGCGCCAGCAGCCACAGAGGCTGGGCGATGAGCCGGGCCAGCAGCCAGACGCAGAAGATGGTCAACAGCGCGAGTGGAAGTGTGTGACGCAGTACGTTCAGCATCAGGCTATCGAGAGGTTTCAGCGTAATGTCCATCGGGCGAAGCGCCACAATCTGCCACTGTGAGGTGGCTTCAACGGCGTAACCCGCCAGCATGGTTTCATCCAGATAGTTCACCATATGCTGGCTGCCATTATTTTCGTGATAGGCATCGATCTTCAGATTATTGGTTTCTGTTTTGCCAATACGCTCCATGTCACGGTGATACAGCATTGTTTTGTTCTTATCGGTGACATAAATATAAGAGCCATCACGGTAATAGTGTTTGTCTAAGAGCGTATTGAGCACGCTGGGCTGCTTAAGATAGATCGAACCACCGATAAACCCCTTATAGCGGCCATCTCGTGTGAATATCGGCGAAGATATCAGCACGATGAGGTTATTGGCGGCGGATACATAGGGCTGGCTGATAAGCGGCTGTTTTTCTTTCAAGGCTTCGAGTGCGCCTTCTGTGGTCAGGCTTCTCCCGATTAATTGGAACGTATCGGGCGATGTGGCTCTGATGATCCCTTTTTCATCTGCAATGACGACTGAGTTAAAATTGCTGGTCTGTAACCGCAGGCGCTCGGCTTCTTTAAACAGGCCGGCCTTATCATCCATTTGGGTAGCGACGATATTGGCGCTGTAGGCGAGCTGCTGCTGGGATTCTTTAAAGAAGGAATGGGTCATTGCCGCGAGTTTGGTGGCGTAAACGCGGTTGGCTTCAAGGGTGTTATCAATCAGCAGCTCTCGTTGGACTCGATAGCTGGCATAAAAACTGTTTGCCAGTGTTACCAAGGCGCTCGCCACTGCCAAGAGTAGGATAAGACGTCGTAATCCGAAATGTTTGAATAGTTTAAAAAACATAGTGGCAGTGTGGCACGGTGGCAAAAAATGACCGCTATCATAAGTGTTGATGCCCGTCGGTGCAAAAGAATTGACCATAAAACACCATTACTGAAGTGGTGCTAACGGCTTGAATTGGAAAATGATATTGCGTCTGCCTTGATAAGGGGAATAGTTGATATTTATCAGAACGTACAGGCTTTCTATACCTGCGAGCTGAGATCGCTTCAACGCAGGATAGATAAATCATGCTACATATTTTCGGTAGGATATTGCTGGGTTTCGTGCTAGTGGACGGAGATCAATATCGCCTGAGAGACGAAATCGTGTGGTAATCCGGTGTGTTGGATTTTTACATTAATCCTAATCGGATGATGAGGTGAAATCAGGAGTTGACGGCTTCTGCTATGATCCAGACAATCCTTGTTTTTATAACGTACGGGTAGATTTTATGGAAGCGTGGCTGGATCATCTGGTTACCCAATCGCTAGCGTATTCACTGATCGCCGTCATGCTGGTTGCCTTTCTCGAATCTCTGGCTCTGGTGGGGCTGCTGTTGCCGGGAACGGTGATGATGGCAACGCTGGGAGCACTGATCGGCAGCGGACAAATGGGGCTTTATCCGGCGTGGGCGGCAGGGATTATCGGTTGCCTGCTAGGGGACTGGATTTCCTATTTCATTGGCATGCGTTTTAAGGCGCCGCTGCATAACTGGTCTTTCCTGAAAAAGCATCAGGCGCTGCTGAGTAAAACCGAATATGCCCTGTATCAGCACCCGATGCCGACGATACTGATCGGGCGTTTTGTCGGCCCGACGCGTCCGCTCATCCCGATGGTGGCGGGGATGCTGGGGTTACCACCTTATAAATTTGCTGTACCGAATATCATTGGCTGCCTGCTGTGGCCGCCAGCCTATTTCTTACCGGGCATTTTGGCTGGCGTTGCGATTGATATTCCCGCGGGGACAAACAGCGCAGGATTTAAGTGGCTGTTGCTGATTACTGCCATCATGCTGTGGGGCGCAGGCTGGCTAAACTGGCGCTGGTGGCGCAGTGATAAGCGTAAACATCATGACTGGTTTAGCAGAAAGATGCCACTCAGACGTCTGCGCTGGGTCGCGCCCGTGATGTCCGTGGCGGCGGTTGCCTTGCTGATCGTACTACTACAGCACCCGCTGATGCCAGTTTACCGTCATCTGCTATGGCAGGTGTTAAACGGGTAATGTTGGGCAGGCCGGGAAAGACCCGGCCAAGCCAGTTAGCAGTAAAACTCGGCGACCTGCTCGAAAATACGCATTTCTTCACCGTGACGGCGAACCTGAAGGACGTCTTCCAGCTTTTCCACCTGACTGATCATCTGCGGTAGCCGCTGGTCATCTTTGACCAGTAGCCAGATGCGGCTTTCTTCACCGTTGGCCAGCGGCATACACAGAATGCCTTCCACGTTAAATGCCCGGCGGGCAAACAGGCCGCAAACGTGTGACATGACGCCGGGATGGTTGCGCACAGAGAGTTCTAGCGTGACCTGATTTGAAGTTGGTTGAGTTGACGAAGTTAGTTGAGTTGACATAGTCATTAATCTCCGATCATATCGATGTTCGCTGCGCCCGGTGGCACGATGGGTAACACTTTTTCATTGGCGTCAATAAGTACGTGGATCAGCGCAGGACCTGGTTGATTGAGCATCTCTTGCAGCGCGGCCTGTGGGTCGGTGGCGGCGTTCAGATCGCAAGTTGCAAAGCCAAAACCTGCGGCAATCGCGAGGAAATTCGCGCTGTAGCGGTAATCGGCCGCGAAGATGCGTTTCTGGAAAAACATATCCTGTTGCTGGTGAACCAGACCGAGCGATTGGTTGTTCATCAGGACGATTTTTACGTTGAGTCCTTCTTCTGCCGCGGTCGCCATTTCCTGAATATTCATCATCAGGCTGCCATCACCCGAGAAACACACCACGGTGCGATCCGGTTCAGCCAACGCCGCGCCAATCGCCGCAGGCAGGCCAAAGCCCATTGTCCCAAACCCGCCGGATGTCAGCCACTGGCGTGGACGACGCAGCGGATAAGACTGCGCGACCCACATCTGATGCTGGCCGACATCGGTCGTGATGATGGCATCATCCGTCAGCGCCTGCGCCGTGGCCTGAACCAGACCATAATGGCTCAATGGATCGTCAGCGCCCGGCATGCTGAACGGAAATTCCTGTTGCAGACCACGGACGGTGGTACGCCATACGTCACGCTGCTGCGGCGTAATCTGTGGCAGCAACTGATCCAGCGCCTGTGCGACATCTGCGTTGATCGCCACGTGCGGTTGGCGGATCTTGCCCAACTCGGCGGGATCGATATCGATGTGAATGATGCTGGCCTGCGGGCAAAACTGTTCCGCTTTACCAATCGCGCGATCGTCAAAACGCGCTCCCAACACAATTAACAAATCTGCCTGCTGTAAGATCAGATTGGTTGATCGTGCGGCGTGCATACCCAGCATCCCGAGCGACAGAGGGTGATCGACGGGCATGGTTCCCAGCGCCATCAGCGTCATGGTGGTTGGCAGGCTGGAGCGTTCCGCCAGTTGAACCGCTTGTTCGTGCGCGGCGCTGCTAATGATCCCACCGCCCAGATAAAGCACCGGACGCTGAGCCGCATTAATCATGGCCGCAGCACGCTCGATTTCCTGCTGGGCGATGGCGGGCGGCGTATCGAGAGGGAAGACGTCCGGCAGTTCGCTCAGTTCAATGGTCGCATTCTGAATGTCTTTTGGAATATCAATCCACACGGGGCCAGGGCGGCCCGACTGCGCGATGCGAAAGGCTTCCGGGATCACGCGCGGCAGTTCGTTGATGTCGCGAACCAGATAGTTATGTTTGGTGACGGGAATAGAGATGCCGTAGGTGTCGACTTCCTGAAACGCATCAGTACCGATCATGCTGGAAGGCACCTGACCGGTGATACACACCAGCGGGATCGAATCCAGTTTGGCATCGGCGATGGCGGTGAGCAGGTTGGTCGCCCCCGGCCCGCTGGACGCCATACAAACCGCCGCGCGTCCGCTGGCGCGCGCCATGCCTTGTGCCATAAATCCAGCGCCTTGCTCGTGGCGAGCCAGAACGTGGCGAATAGTCTTACTCTGACCCAGTGCATCATATAACGGCAGGGCCGCGCCGCCGGGAATGCCCGCTACGGTGGTGATGCCCTGCTGTTCGAGCAGCCGAACAATTAACTGAGCGCCTGTATAACGCATGTTTACATCCTTCATCAGGGCCGGTGCGGTGTCGGAGCGGGGAGGGTAAAAACAAGAAACCCCGCTCGGCTTGCGCCGGCGGGGTTTGAGAATCTTCGATTCGGAACCCGTTACGGCGCGCTGCCGACGACGACCACGACTGCCACGCGCACGACGACGACCGCGTCAACATGCGCGGTGCTTAGTAGTGCTGAAGTGGAAGAAGAATAGTGCGTCACGGGAATCCTATTTATGTTCTAGTAAATTTATTTATGGCCGAGTGTTGTGTTCGAATGAGTTATTCAATCGCCAATTCATATAAGCACAGCAGCACAAAAAGACACAATACCTACAAGGGATAAAAACTGAATATGTCGAATTGGTCACAGTATACCCGTCATACTTCGAGTTGCATGTGCGTTGGCTGCGCTCAGTCACCCGAATCACTTACTTGAGTAAGCTCATCGGGATTAAATGAGAGACATCCTGTCTCTCACCGAAGGCCAGCCGTTGGCTGGTCAAATTCGTTCCCGACGAATTTGTCCCTCACTTGCCGCGTTATTCGGCCTATGGCCTCACCCCTTCGGGGTCAGCGCAAGCGCTGTTCAAAACGCTACGTTTTGTCCTGAAACTCGAATTATTTAGGGTATATATTGGTATTTCACCGCACGATTACCGCCTGATTTTTCGCCGTATAACCGAGAGAAGCGTGACTGTTTTCACAATTGGAACAGGGTTTCAATGTTATAAATTATAAAATAATCATTGAGATAGTGGGTGGTGATAAATGGGCGTGTCCCGAGCGGTAGGGAAAGGCGTATTAAGCGGTATCTTATTGATGGCAATGGGTATCGGCACGGCGATGGCCTGTCAGGCTGGCCCTGCTAACGAATGGAAGCGGGGTATTGAACAGCAGCGTCAGGCTGATTTGGGCAATGGCTGTTATCTCAATCCGATTATTGCGGGCGATCATCCTGATCCCACGATTATCAAAGACGGGGATGACTATTACATGACGTTCTCGTCATTTGACGACATCCCCGGGCTGCTGATTTGGCATTCACGCGATTTAGTGAACTGGGAACCACTTGGCCCCGCGATCACGACGCCTGTCGATGCGATCTGGGCACCGGATTTGGTGAAGCACAACGGCAAGTATTATATCTACTTCACCACAAACCGGATTATCGACGCCAAAGGGACGAAAAAGAAAACGCTGTATGTGATTACCGCCGATGATATCCACGGCCCGTGGACGCCGCCGAAGGATACGGGCTTGAAAAACCCGGCCAGCGATCCCGGCCACATCGTGGGAGAGGATGGCAAGCGTTACATCTTTATGTCTGGTGGCAACCGCGTGCAATTAACGGACGACGGGCTGTCGACGGTCGGCGACATGGAGGTGGTCTATCAGGGATGGCAGTACCCGGAAGAGTGGGATGTGGAAAGCTTCTCGCAGGAAGGGCCTAAGATGCTGCGCCACGGCGACTACTTCTACATGGTGCTGGCGGAAGGCGGGACGGCTGGGCCACCAACCGGGCACATGGTGATTGCCGCGCGATCTAAATCGATCAACGGACCGTGGGAAAACTCGCCGCATAACCCGATTATCCGCACGCAGGATCGTTCAGAGAAGTGGTGGTCACGCGGTCATGCCACGCTGATCGACGGGCCGGATAAAAATTGGTACATGGTGTATCACGGTTATGAAAACGGCTTTATGACACTGGGGCGGCAGGCGATGCTGGAGCCAATTGTCTGGGGCGATGACGGCTGGTTTACGTCTGCCGGATTCGATACCGGCAAACCGATTCGCAAGCCGACAGGGGGCGAAGCGGTGCCTCACGGCATCGGCTGGTCTGATAGCTTTACCGACGAGAAATTTCCGGCACGCTGGCATTTCTACCGCGCCAATGCGGAAGAGCTAAAGCGGGTTACGCTTAGCGACGGCAAGTTGCACCTGAAGGCAAAAGGCACGTCGCCGAAAGATAGCGCGCCGCTGACGATGATCCCCGGCGATCAGGCTTACCAGATTGAAGTGACAGCGAACTTTGCGTCCGGTGCACAGGCTGGTTTATTGCTGTTCTACAATGCGAAGCTATATGTCGGGCTGTCGTTTAATCAGGATGGCACCGTCATGCATCGCTATGGGCTGGAAAGGGCGGAGAAGAAATTGCCACATATTACGGGCAATGAGGTGCAGATTCGGATGAAAAACGATCGCCATATCGTGACGTTCTACACCCGAACCTCGGATCAGGAACCGTGGAAAAAATACCCGGTGCAGATGGAAGTGTCCGGCTACCACCACAACGTCGCGTATGATTTCCTCAGTCTGCGGCCTGCCCTGTATGCTTCAGGCGAAGGCGAGGTGACGTTCAGCAACCTGCGCTATCAGGCGTTGCCTTAACTTCTCAATCCGAAGACGGACGTGAAATTCCCAGGATGGCGGCTGCCTCGGCGCTGCCATCCTGTAGCGCCTGAGTCGGCCCGTCATAATAAATCTGCCCGTCCACGATCAGCACCGTACGTTTTGCGATCCGCATGGCATCATCCAGATTGTGAGAGACCATCAACAGTGTGAACTCACGCTCCTGACACACGCTTTCAACCAGATCGAGCATTTCCTGACGCAGCGCCGGATCGAGCGCTGAGAACGGTTCATCCAGCAGCAGAATGGGCTGGTGACGCACCAGACAGCGTGCCAATGCCGCGCGCTGGCGCTGCCCGCCGGACACCTGCGACGGCAGACGATCCAGAAGATCCGCCAGACCGACCCGATCGGCGATCTGCCGTAGCGTTTCACGCTGTGTGGCACTCAGTCGCAGGCCGGGATGTAGCCCCAGCGCGATGTTCTGTCCGATCGTCAAATGAGGAAACAGGTTATTTTCCTGAAACAGAATCGACACCGGTCGTTTAGCGGGAGGTGTCTCGCGGTGAGATTCGCCGTTAAGTCGTAACTCCCCGCTGTCTGCCATCAGGAAACCGGCAACCAGATTCAGTAGCGTACTTTTCCCTGCGCCGCTGGGGCCGAGGATGGCGATGCGCTCGCCCGGTTTGACGTGAAAATCAAAACGCATGGGCAAGTGCTGATAAAAGTAGGTCAATTTCTCAAGCGCGATCATGACGGCCTGCCAGTTTCTCAATCAGGGTAAATAACATAAAGCACAGCAGCATTAAGAGCAGCGCCGTGACTGCGCCGTCGGCGCTGCGATAGGAACCAATTTGCTGGTACAGGTAGAACGGCAGCGTGCGGAACTGCTCATTGCCGAACAGCGCGATAACGCCGAAATCCCCGATCGACAGCACGCAGGCAAAGGCTAACGCCTGCGCCAGCGGCTGTTTCAGCGCGGCGAGTTCGATCAGCTTCAATCGCTGCCAGCCGCGAATATCCAGCGACGTGCAGAGTCGGTTGTAGCGCTCGGCAACGTCCAGCATTGGGTTTTCCAGCACTTTTATCGCGTAGGGAATCGCCATCAGCGCGTTGGTGAACACCACCAGTGCGTAAGGGGATTGCGGTAACCCGATGCTGTTATTTAGAAGCAGGAAAAAGCCGGTTGCCAGCACAATACCGGGCATGGCGAGGATAAGCATTCCGCTCAGGTTCATCAACTGCCCGTAGAGTGGCTTCTGGCGTAGCTTGAGCTCGCGGCTGCTCCAGAGCAGCATCATGGTCAGTACCAGACACAGGAGCCCTGCGCCTAAGGCGATGCGCAGTGAGGTAAACAGCGTTTGCCAGAGCACAGGCTGTTGCAGCACGGTAACCAGCGAGCGGTTTACGCCATCCACTACCACGGCCAGCAAAGGAGGGACGACCAGCAGCAGCAGTGCACCAATCAGAACGCCATCGGTGAGGCGGCTTAAAGCGCTATCTTGAGGGTTGCGCCAGGCAAGCTGCTGTGTGCTGCCGACGGGCAGAATGCGCCCCAGCCGCTGGCTCAGCAGTACCAAACCAAGACAGCAAACCATCTGGATTAACGCCAGCAGCGCCGCGCGTCCCGGATCGTAATCAAAGCTTAATGCCTGATAGATTGCCAACTCGATCGTGGTTGCCTGCGGGCCGCCGCCCAGCGACAGCACGGTGGCAAAGCTGGCGAAGCAGAGCATAAAAATCAGTGCGCCAGTGGGTAAAATCTGCCGGCGCAGGGCGGGCCATTCCAGCAGTCGGAAATGCTGCCAGCTGTTCATGCCCAGATTCGCGGCCAACTGACGCTGCTCGGTAGCGATGCCTTCTAACGACTGCAACAGCAATCGGGTTGCCAGCGGCAGATTAAAGAAGACGTGCGCCAGCAGGATGCCCTGCAACCCATAGGGCGAAAACGTGTATTTCAGGTCAAACCAGCCCAGCGCAGAGGCCAGCCAGCCTTGGCGACCGTAAACGCTGAGCAGGCCAAAAACGGCGACCAGCACGGGCAGCACCAGCGTCATCGCGCACAGGCGCAGCAGCCAGCGATGGCCGGGAAAGCGTCGCCGGTACAGCGCTCTGGCGAGAAACATGGCCGGAGCGGTAGAGAACAGTGCGGAGAGAAAGGCCTGCCAGAAGGTAAACCGAATGACATGCCAGAGATAGCTGTCATGCCATAGCGTGCGCCACTGGCTTTCGGGTGCCTGTAGCCACAGGGCACCGAAAGCCAGTGTGGCAACGGAAATTAACAGCGTGGTGGCCAGTAGCCCTGGCCACAGACGTCCGCCGATCAGTGGCTGACGGCGCGTTGCCATGCCTGAATCCACTGCGTCCTTTGGTCAGCAACTTCCTGTGCGCTGAACTGCATGGCTTTTTCCGGTACCGCGAGCGTCGCGAAACCTGCTGGCAGATCGGTTTTCACCGCCGGATACATCCAGTTTGTAGTAGGGATCGCCTGCTGGAACGTTGGGCTCAGGATGAACTGCATAAAGCGTTTTGCCAGCTCGGGATTTTTGCTGGAAGCCAACTGCCCGGCGACTTCAATTTGCAGATAGTGTCCTTCGCTGAAGGTCGCTGCCGCGTAGTTGTCTTTCTTCTCTTCAATGATGTGATAGGCCGGCGATGTGGTGTAACTCAGCACCAGATCCGCTTCCCCTTTCAGGAACAGGCCGTAGGCTTCGCTCCAGCCTTTGGTGACGGTAACGGTTTTTTTCGCCAGTTTCTGCCAGGCTTGCGGCGCATCATTGCCATACACTTTCTGCATCCACAACAGCAGCCCCAGTCCCGGCGTGCTGGTGCGTGGATCCTGATAGATCACTTTCCACGGTTCGTTGCTATCCACCAGCTCATGCAGGCTTTTCGGCGGGTTCTTCAGCGTGTTTTTGTTATACACAAACGCGAAATAGCCGTAGTCATAAGGCACGAACGTCTTATTGTTCCAGCCGCCCGGCACCGTGACGGCGCGGGTGTCCAGATTGTGTGGCGCAAACAGGCCGGTTTGTTCCGCCGCCTGCAGCAGGTTGTTGTCCAGCCCCAGAATGATATCCGCTTTGCTGTTCTTGCCTTCCATACGCAGGCGGTTCAGCAGCGAGGCACCATCTTCCAGCGCGACGAAGTTCAGCTCGCACTCGCACTCTTTTTCAAATGCGGTCTTGATGACAGGGCCTGGACCCCACTCGGAAGCAAATGAATCGTAGGTATATACGGTAAGCGCAGGCTTGGCGAACGCCGAAGCAGAGAGCAGTAGCAGGCAAGACAGGCTGGTTTTCAGCACGGTGGCTGAACGCGGTAATAATTGATTTAACACTTTGCACTCCTGAGAATCATAGGGTGGCAAAGGACTTTGAGGCAGCAATGAGCAGCACTCTCAAATCCCTTCGCCGGTATTAACCGGATCAGGTTCGACGGGTATCTTCTCAGCGAAAAATTTTCCGCACCCCGTTGAGAACGGCACATTGTAAAGGGTTAAGTCGGGCAGCGAAAGGCTCTCAGCGTTCCGGCGGTGCGAACCAGGCAGATTTAAAATCAAACCAGCCCAGCATATTCATCCTGACACCGCGCATACTGCGCTGCCCCTGAAGTTGCAGCCAATGGTGCAGCAGAGGGTGCAGTTGACCGCTGGCGATCAGCTTTTCACACCACTCTGCCATCGGCAGCGTGTGGTTACGCCACTGCTGCGCGTCCGCGTGCAGATCGTCATTCAGACAGTGCTGCGCCAGCGGGAGTTCGTAGAGCATCGCGAACAGGGAGAATTCGATCGGCAGGTAACAATTCAGGCTACCAAACCAGATATCGCTGTCGGCATTGCCTTGATACCAGTCTTCGTAGCTGACCGTCTGAATATGTAATGTGACACCGTGTTGTGCCAGCAGTGTACGCATTATCTCGCTTAATATCCGATATTCAGGGTGTGCCTGATAGAACGTGAGCGTGACGTCCGTTAGCCCTTTCGGCATGGATTGCGGTACATCGGGATGGTGATGGTGCCAGCGCGGCAGCAAACTGTAGGCGGGCGACCAGTCACGCTGGTTGCTGGTATTGGCGTGGTTGAGTAGCGAAATAGGGTTAAAGACCTGCCTGAGCCATCGCTGAACTTCCGGTCGTGATGCTAACGGCGAACGCTTATCGAACAGCAGGAAATAACCACCTTCTTCCATCCGGCTTTCCAGCTGTTCGTGACGAGAATTGTCAGACTGGAGTTGGATAGATACCGGCATTTCCTCCGGCTCGTCGGGCAGGACCCAAATATTGACCTCATCAATGAGCGCCCGATAGCCAAAATAATCATCGAAGGCGCGGATCTTTAACTGGTTGCTGTTATTGCGCACCACGGCGTAAGGGCCAGTGCCAATCGGGTGTTGGGCAAAATCGGGTAGCGTTTGCCATTCCTGCGGCAAAATCATGGCGTGCACGCTGCCTAATAACCACGGTAGCCAGTTATCCGGGCTGTTTAGCCGAATATCAATCACGAAGGGCATCGGTGATGTGATGGTTTCAAGGTGCGAAAACAGCGGCGATGCGGTGAGGCGCTTGAGGGAGGTGATGACATCCTCCATCGTGAGCTCACGACCGTGATGGAAGCGGATGGCCGGACGCAGATAAAAACGCCAGTGCAGCGGGGCCAGCATCTGCCAATGATGAGCAAGATCGGGTTTTAGTTCCCCATTTTCCTCATTTATATTGGTTAGCCCGCTAAAAATTTGCCGTGCAATGTGCATTTCCGAACGCCGCAGCGCCGAACCTGGCTGCAGGTTGCGTAAGGGGCGGTAATAGAGAATCCGCAGAATATGTTTTCCCTGCCGGAAACTGCGCCCAAGATGGGCAAGTAACATCTGGCGTACCGCTTCTTTATTACCGACCAACTGCACCAGTTGCTCAATGCGATCCTGTTCCAGCAAATCCTCGGCGCGCTGCTGCTGTAGCGCTAATCCGGTATACACAAACGATAGCTGCGAGCGTTTTCCCCTTCCGGCTTCTGCCTGCCAGATCAGCCACCCTTCCTGCTGCATCGCGTTCAGCAATGAGCGGATATGGCGGCGGGAGCAGTTCAACACCCCGGTCAACTCTTGCAGCGTGGTGTCGGTCGTTTGCCCCTGAAAGTGCTGCCACAGGCGGATGAACTGTTGTTGCAATCGAGGGGAAGACATAAAAGAGGAACTCCCTGCACTAAAGTCATCAATTTATCTTTCCCTATATTACGCCGATACTTTGCAACAAGAAAAGAGAGGAGGTGGCTGATGGCGATTTCCCGTTTGTACCAGTTCTATCAAACCTACTTATCGACCTGTAAGGCAAAGTGGTTGCGATGGATGTCTACCCAACAGCGCGTTGCACTATTGCAGCAGGCAACGCAGTGGCACCTGAACGACATGTCTGATGAAGAGTACCGTCATTGGCTTTAGGTGGTGCGAAACAATTTATTCTGAGTAAAACAATGTATTCTGAGTAATGGTGATGTTTCACCAGCCAGCGAGTTTTTCGCTGGCTTTTTTTATGGTGTTTACCTGCCGCTAGCTTTGTCTGCTGCGGGTGGTTTGCAGGGTAGTGAGGTATCAGCGGCGTTGTTTACGTGATGATTTGTTCACGTAATGGCTTGCCTGCGCTGAGTAATGCACAATAACGTGCTAATTCGTCCTGCTGGTGGGTATTGCGTATCTGTAAAGCCAGGTTAATCGTGGCAAGCACCCGGGCGTTATCGGCTAATTCTTGGGGGATTTTTTTTTGTTTGGCCAGCCAGTCGGCGACATCGCTCCATTCCCACAGCGGTGATGTACCGCGTAAGCGCTGGACCGGAGAGGGGAAATCGCCCGCACCACGTTTTCCATCTTTGAGAAGCGCGATCGCCTGACGCGACAGCGCAGACAAGGCTGCGATGTCACTGATCCCAACCCAGACTGCATCGACGGAGTGGACTTTGGCCTGGATGCTTGCGGACTCGATATCATGAATAGCACTGATAACCGCGGTAGAAAAACGG
This sequence comes from Pectobacterium sp. CHL-2024, assembly GCF_044751765.1. Classification (NCBI taxonomy): domain Bacteria; kingdom Pseudomonadati; phylum Pseudomonadota; class Gammaproteobacteria; order Enterobacterales; family Pectobacteriaceae; genus Pectobacterium; species Pectobacterium sp. CHL-2024. Next base: position 86,335 of record NZ_JBIXKO010000003.1, read on the forward strand.
GGGCTTTCTCGATCAAATTCGAGATAGACGGCATTGCCATAGAAGCAGATCAGAGCGTCGTCGCAGCCGCTGGCAAAAAGCGCATCTTCCAGCCCAGCCGTATCTGCGGAAACGCCCGCTAGCGTGAGAGAAAAGTGATACGTTGTCATAAATTCCTCGGTAAGCCGTATAGACCTTCTATTGTTTCAACGTTATCAGGCAGCTATCGACATTGCGGCGGATCTGCTTTGCGTGATTTTCCGGGACTGATGGCGTGGACCAAATACTCATCATATGGGTACTGTGATCCGGCGTGCCACAGATAAGTCTGCCAAATGCATGCCCGTTGCTGGGATAAAAACGCCAGCCTTGCGCTAGTGCGTATTCAATAGCTGCCTGAATATGCTTATTTGGATGTTTTTTCATCGCTATATAGGGTCATGGTAAAGTCGCGTGTTGACAATTGTCAACGCTGGTGTTGGTCGAGAATGAAATATACCTGCTTATTTAGCTGACATTTAAACGGCGCGATCGGCCTGCACGCAGCTTCGCAAAAGCAAATTGAAGAGGAAGACTGGAAAGGAGGCATGCCCGCAGAGAAAGGCTCCGGGCATGCTTACAGCGGGTTATTCCACTGGTTTTAGACGGGCGACAAAGTGCCGCAGCACGGGGGGCTCATAGGTGAACGTTAACCCTTTAATATCGCTGGCCCGGGCTTTTAATGCGATAAGGGCATCTGCAATGTAGTCCATGTGGTCGTTGGTGTAGACCCGGCGTGGGATAGTTAGACGCAGTAGCTCAAGCGGTGATGCTTTCTGTTGCCCGGTGTCTGGATCGCGCCCCAGCAGAAGTGAGCCGATTTCAACGCTGCGGATACCGGCTTCCAGATACAGCGCATTGTTAAGGGCCTGCGCAGGGAATTGCTCTGGCGGAATATGAGGCAATAGCCGTGCGGCATCAACAAAGACAGCGTGTCCTCCAACGGGATACTGAATCGGAATTCCACCGGCTTTCAGGCGTTCTCCGAGATAGGCGACCTGTCCAATACGGTAGGACAGATAGTCTTCGTCCATCCCTTCTTCCAGACCGATGGCGAGCGCCTCCATATCTCGTCCAGCCAGTCCGCCATAGGTGACGAAGCCTTCCATCGGGACGCAGCGAATGCGCACCTCGTTAAACAGGTCCTCGTCGCTGCGGAAGCAGCATAATCCGCCAATATTGACCATCGGATCTTTCTTCGCGGACATCGTCAGCATGTCGCCGTATTCATACATTTCATGCACGATGGCTTTAATGGATTTATCCGCATAGCCCGTTTCGCGCTGCTTGATAAACCAGGCGTTTTCGCAGAAACGTGCCGAATCAATCACCACAGGGATCTGATGCTGCTGTGCAATATGGTAAACGGCGCGCATGTTGCTCATCGAGACGGGCTGTCCGCCTGAACTGTTGCAGGTTACCGTGGTGATAATGGCGACGACATTCTCCGCGCCATGCTGTGAAATCACGCTTTGTAACTGGTCCAGATCGAAATCGCCTTTCCAGTCATAGGCCGTGTTCGTATCAAAAGCTTTTGGTGTGACGACGTTAATGGCCCTAGCGCCATTTAGCTCGACGTGCGCAGCGGTGGTATCGAAGTGGAAGTTGGAAATGAAGATGGGCTTTTTCGCGCCGCCAGCACGCTGTTTCTTGGCTATCAGACACGGAAATAAAATCTGTTCCGCGCCGCGCCCTTGATGGGTGGGAATCGTAAACGGGTAGCCCAGCAAGGTTTCGACTTTTTCGCACAGATGATAGTAATTGCGTGACCCTGCGTAAGCTTCATCACCCATCATTAAGCCAGCCCACTGGCGGTCGCTCATCGCGCCAGTGCCAGAATCGGTCAACAGGTCGATGTAGACGTCTTCGCTACGTAGCAGGAAAGGATTGTACCCCGCCTCTGCCAGCGCTTTTTCACGTTCCGCCTGCGTTGTCATGCGGATATTTTCTACCATCTTAATGCGGAATGGTTCAGGGATGCGTTTCATGCCATAGATCTCCAGAAAAAAGAATTCCGTCGCGACACGTTATGTGACGCCGAAGTAAGGAATGCAGGAACAGGAAATGATCAGCGTGGCGCTGATTCAGGCATGAGGCGGACGAGGGAAGTCATTGGTGAGGCGATGGTCGATGTTGAACCAGGCCCGGCAATCGCCAGAGATGCTTAAACGGTAACGCTGAATAGTGCGCGCCATAGGCTCCTCTCACACATTGAGTTGAACGTTTTCAGCATAGTACGTCCGCGGGAAAATACCGTGATCGAAATGGCAACTCGGCTTACTGCTTTTTCTCGGCGTGTGACGCCTTGTGTGCTCATCGTGCGGGGTAATGTGGGGTTCTGTACTCAGGATGACGAAATAGTGAATCAGTCAGTAATATTGAATGTTAAAGCGTGTTTATTCTCAATAAAAAAGAATGACGCCGTTAATCTATTTTTTTCTCTTATAATTAATATTAATGTAAGAATAATGACTAAAATAATTCACTAATTGAGTGTAATGGTTTTTATTATGAATTGTTTTTTGGGGAAACTATTTTTGTTGAAATTATAGGTGGTTTTTTGTGATGACGCTCCTATGGATAAAATTATTTTTTATAGTCCATTGTTTTTTATCTTGCGTTTAACGCACATTGTCACAATCTTTAAATAGTCTGTAACATATAGCAGCGTTTTATTTTTTTCTTGCTTACCAGCAATTTACTTCACAGCAATTTTTTGAATAACTCGACGGATGTAAAAATGAGCGATGTTCCTTATCAGTCAATAGCGATTTACGAAAAACCAGAACCCTGGCACGCTGCACCTGGTGTGCACAATATCAAACTGACGCCCCTTTTCGTCATTGTTTTTGCTGGTGTTTTACTTCTTTTTGCCTTGGCAGTTTCCACATCGTCCTATTTTCTTAAACAGGCTGAACAATCGTTAAATAGTTCGACATTGGAATTGAATGTTCGAATGGAACTGGTTGATAGTGCTAATCATATGCGTGCAGCGCGTATGAATTTGCTCCATGCTGTGAATCACTTACGTAATGGCCTTACGGATAACTACAATGCGAGTATGAAAGCGGCAGAAGAGCGTCTGTCGCTGTCTCAGCAAATGTTTAATGGGTATCAAAATAGGTCAGTTCGCTCAGATGTTGAACTCGCCCGCGATAATGAATTAAAAGCGCGCTATGGCGATTATGTTGAACGCGGTATTAAACCCATGTTTGACATAGCGAAGAAGGGCAATGTTGAAGAACTCAATGCATTTGAGTCGACGACCCTGTCTAAATTGGATGATGAGTATGATGTGCCGTTGAAAGCGTCTTATCTTTATCGGGTTGAGATGGCAAAAAATATTAATGTGACGGCTGAAAGGAATTCCACTCTGGGCTATACGCTCATGATAGGCGCCTTTATTCTGGCGATCGTATTAACGGGCATGACGTTCTTCGTCATTCGTCGGGTCATTATTAATCCAGTGCAGTATTGGGTATCACGCATACAGGCAATTGCGCACGGAGATTTAACACGCCCGAGTGTGGATGCCGGACGGAATGAAATCGGTATTTTGGGGAACAACATCCAGCAAATGCAGGACTCGCTCTCCGAAACGGTTGGCTCGGTACGCGACAGTGCAGAGTCGATTCACAGCAGTTCGACGAAAATTGCCGTCGGTAATACGGATTTGTCTGCACGAACGGAGCAGCAGGCTGCAGCGTTGGCGGAAACGGCGGCCAGCATGGAGCAGCTCACGGCTGCCGTGAAGCAGAATACCGATAATGCGCACCATGCAAGTGTTGTGGCGACGGAGACCTCATCCAAAGCGGTGAACGGTGGCGGCATTGTTGAACAGGTTGTGGGATCTATGGCAGATATCGCCAAGAGTTCAGACAAGATTTCTGAGATTATTGCGCTCATTAACGGGATTGCATTCCAGACCAATATTCTGGCACTGAATGCGGCGGTTGAAGCCGCGAGAGCGGGCGAGCAGGGTAAAGGATTTGCGGTAGTCGCAGGAGAGGTGCGTAATCTGGCACAGCGCTCGGCTAACGCCGCAACGGAAATTGCCGCGCTGATTAAAGAATCCGAAGCCAGAGTGACTGAGGGGACGACGCTGGCATCCGAAGCGGGTAAAGCGATGGCCGAGATTGTGGCTGAAATTAATAACGTCACCCGTATCATGAATGAGATCGCGCTGGCATCTGATGAACAGAGCAGTGGTATCAATCAGGTGTCGTTAGCGATATCAGAAATGGATCGGGTCACACAACAGAACGCGACGCTGGTGCTGGAGGCTTCCTCGTCTGCTGCATCGCTTGAGCAGCAGGCCGAACGGTTGAATCTTGGCGTGTCCCGATTTCATCTGATGTAACCCGGTTGGTAAAAGACATAAAGACGAGAATGCGTCATCAATGGCCAGCGGCTTTGTCGCTGGCTTTTTTTTCGTTGTTTTTTCGAGCATGGGGATGTGAATCCGCTTCTGATAGAATCAGTGAAACAGGTCAGCTGTTTCTGGCTATAAAGAAGTACGCACATGTCGCTTCCGCCAGAGCAATTTTGTACAAACGATAAGAGGATTAACGCGTGCATAAAAAGCCGGTAGTGCAAGAGCAAACACATTTCAGACACCTGGAGGCATTAGGTGGTCTGGATATGTTGCAGGCGCAGTACTACCAGCAGCGTTTTCCTCGCCATGTGCATGATACGTATTGCATCAGTGTGATTGAGCAGGGAGCTCAGCGTTTTTATCGCTCCGGTGCAGAACATGTTGCGCCTAAAGGTGACATCATTCTGGTGAATGCGGACGATGTACACACGGGGAGTTCGGAGGTCGAAACCGGCTGGGCCTATCGCGCCATTTATCCGCATCCCGATCTTTTTCGTTCGATTAATCAAGATCTGCAACGCTCAAAGGATTCCATCCCGTGGTTTCCCGATGCGGTTGTTCACGACCCAGGGCTGTCTGATCAACTGCTCATGACGTTCAATATGCTCGCTCAGCCGGGCAATATGCTCTTGAAAGAAACGCTGTTGTTGTCGTCATTAACCTGGCTGACGATGCGCTACAGCAAGACGCGTCTGACGCCACAGATGCTGCCCGTTGCGACCCAAAATATATTGAACGTTAAAGCGTTTATGGATAGCTATCCTGAAAGAGAACTGGCTCTCGTTGAATTGGCTGCGCTGGCCGAACTCAGTGTGTGGCACTTCTTACGACAGTTTAAAGCGGTGGTGGGGATTACGCCTCACGCCTACTTGATTCAGGCACGGCTACGCAAGGCTAAGGCACTGTTGCGTAAAGGCGATGCGATCCTCGATGTTTCCGTACGGTGCGGTTTTACCGATCAGAGCCACTTCCATCGCCATTTCAAAAATTCGTTGGGGCTGACGCCGGGCGAGTTTGCTAAAGGCAATCTGTAGTTATACTCGCCCCCTATTCTGGGGCGCAGCAAATTCATCCAATACTCTTAAAAAACGTTTTGTTAGTTTTCCGCTATCGATATTTTTATGGTAGTGCAATGTGATATGGAAAACACCGTAGCCCGTTCATCGTCTGAATCAAAAAACACTGTTAGTCCGTGGAAGCATTTTATGACGGGGGTAGTTGAAATGCTTCCGCTCTGTTTGTCCGTGGTGCCCTGGGGAATTTTAGCTGGCTCTATGGCTATCCAGTCGGGATTATCCGTTGGGCAAAGTATCGGGATGTCCGCGATTATTTTCGCGGGGGCGGCGCAGCTTGTCTCGCTCGGGTTGCTCATGTCCGGGGCGAATGTCGCGACGCTATTAATCTCCGTTTTTTTTATCACCGCGCAGCACCTGATATATGGCCTGACGTTACGTGAATACGTTTCAACGTTGAAATTGAGAAAGCGCCTTCCTATCGGTTTTTTATTATCAGACGAGCTTTTTGCACTCAGTGAAAAGAAAGACAGAAAGAACAACGTTAGTACCAGCTATTTAATTGGTGCGGGTTTCACCTTTTATATTTTTTGGAATATCTTCAGTATTCTTGGCGTGGTCATGGCGTCATCTGTGCCCGATTTGGATAAGTATCATCTTGATTATTCTATCGTTGCCACGTTTATCACCATTGTTGTGCCGATGATAAAGAAAATCAGCACCTTTTCTGGCGTCCTGTTTTCTCTGTTGTTGTCGATGCTGTTGACCTATTTCAAGGTAGAAGGTGCCATTGCTATTGCTGGCGTCGGCGGTATGTTTTTCTCTGTGTTCATTGCGTCTGTGCTTAAGGAAGAAAAATGAGCTGGTTATTGATATTCGTTTTGGCAGGGATCGTGTTTTTTAATCGCTATATTTTTCTTGAGCCCGCCGTACCGGTAAAAATTCCGGTTTTACTCCATCGTGCATTAAAGTATTCAGCACCTTGTTTACTCACTGCGATTTGTGGACCGATTATTTTAATGGACCACGGCGTGATTCGCGCCTTTCCTGATAACCCGTATTTTCTCGGCGCGATAGTGAGTGTCGTAATTTCATTCTTTATCAGAAATATTGTGGGCGCGGTGCTCTTGAGTATGCTGGCTTTTTATCTGATAGCCTCGCTGCTGTAATCCACCCATTCTTCCAAAAGAAAAAGCCCGCAGGGGAAGTGTGCGGGCTTCGGGCTATCTGTAATCTTGAATCAGTTCAAAAATGCAGGCTGATTCTTTTCATACTCGGTAATAGACGCTTCGTGTTGCAGCGTCAGGCCGATGCTGTCTAATCCGTTGATCATGCAGTGACGGCGGAAGCTGTCGATTTCGAACGGATAGCTTTTGCTGCCCGCCTGAACAACCTGATTTTCCAGATCAACGGTGAAGGTAATCCCTTCCTGACCGTCAACCAGCTTGAACAGCTCGTCCACTTCCTCGTCGCTCAGTTTCACCGGCAGCAGCTGGTTGTTAAACGAGTTACCGTAGAAGATATCGGCGAAGCTTGGGGCGATAACGACTTTGAAGCCGTAATCGGTCAGCGCCCACGGCGCGTGCTCACGGGAAGAGCCGCAGCCGAAGTTTTCCCGCGCCAGCAGGATACTCGCCCCTTTGTAATGCGGCTGATTCAGCACAAAATCAGGGTTAGGCTGTTGGCCCGCATCGTCCAGAAAGCGCCAGTCGTGGAACAGGTGTTGGCCGAAACCAGTACGCGTCACCTTTTGCAGAAACTGCTTGGGAATGATGGCGTCAGTATCGACGTTAGCGGCATCCAGAGGAACCACCAGACCTGTGTGTTGAGTAAATTTAGCCATGTCGGTTTCTCTCTTAATTCAACTCGCGGACGTCGGCAAAGCGACCCGTCACTGCGGCAGCCGCAGCCATTGCCGGGCTGACCAGATGGGTGCGGCCAGCGCGACCCTGACGGCCTTCAAAGTTACGGTTGCTGGTTGATGCACAACGTTCGCCGGGGTTCAGACGGTCATTGTTCATCGCCAGACACATGGAGCAGCCCGGTAAACGCCACTCAAAGCCCGCCTCGATGAACACTTTATCCAGCCCTTCCAGCTCCGCCATGGTTTTTACCGGGCCGGAACCGGGTACGACGATAGCCTGAACGCCAGCGGCGACTTTACGCCCTTTGGCGATTTCTGCCGCAGCGCGTAAATCTTCGATACGCGAGTTGGTGCAGGAGCCAATGAAGACTTTATCGATCTTCACGTCAGTCAGTTTAATACCGGGTTGCAGATCCATATAGGCCAGTGCTTTGGCCGCGGAGGCGCGTTCTACCGGATCGCTGAAAGAGTCAGGGCTAGGGATTTCCTGATTGACGGCGATAACCTGACCGGGGTTGGTGCCCCAGGTGACCTGTGGCGCGATCTGAGCGGCGTCCAGCGTGACGATCGTGTCGAACTGCGCGTCATCATCGGATTTCAGCGTGCTCCAGTACGCAACGGCGGCATCCCAGTTGGCATCTTTCGGTGCAAACTGACGGCCTTTCAGGTAGCTGAAGGTCGTCTCGTCCGGTGCGACCAGACCTGCCTTCGCGCCCATTTCAATCGCCATATTACACAGCGTCATACGGCCTTCCATGCTCAGCGCACGAATAGCGGTACCGCAGAATTCAACCACATGACCGGTGCCGCCTGCGCTACCGGTTTTACCGATGATCGCCAGCACGATGTCTTTCGCGGTGATGCCGTGTGGTGCATCGCCGGTGACTTCAATCTTCATGGTTTTAGCGCGACCCTGCTTCAGGGTTTGCGTCGCCAGCACATGTTCCACTTCCGACGTACCGATACCGAAAGCCAGTGAACCAAATGCGCCGTGCGTTGCCGTGTGCGAGTCACCGCAGACGATGGTCATGCCCGGCAAGGTCATCCCTTGTTCAGGCCCGATAACGTGAACGATGCCCTGATACGGGTGGTTCAGGTCATACAGCTGAACGCCGAATTCCGCACAGTTTTTGATTAACTCCTGCATCTGAATACGGGCCATCTCGCCACTGGCGTTGATGTCTTTGGTCTGCGTGGACACGTTGTGATCCATTGTCGCGAAGGTTTTCCCCGGTTGACGAACCTTACGGCTCATCGCGCGCAGGCCGTCGAAGGCCTGTGGGGAAGTCACCTCGTGTACCAGATGCCTATCGATGTACAGCAGCGGCGTTTCGTTCGGCGCTTCATGAACCACGTGCGCTTCGAACAATTTTTGATATAACGTCTTACCCATGGTTATGCCCCTTGCGCGACAAAACGCGCAATCACGTCGCCCATTTCATTAGTGCCGATCGCGCTGCCGGTGCTTGCCAGATCGGCAGTACGATAGCCTTCAGCCAGTGCGGTATTAACGGCTTTTTCGATCGCTTCTGCGGCATCATCTGCACCCAGGCTGTAGCGCAGCAGCAGCGCCAGCGACAGAATCTGTGCAATCGGATTAGCAATATCTTTACCCGCGATATCCGGTGCGGAACCGCCAGCTGGCTCGTACAAACCGAAGCCTTGTTCGTTCAGGCTTGCGGAAGGCAGCATGCCCATTGAACCGGTAATCATGGCGCACTCGTCGGACAGAATGTCTCCGAACAGGTTAGAACACAGCATCACGTCAAACTGAGACGGATCTTTAATTAACTGCATTGTCGCGTTATCGATATACAGATGGGACAGCTTCACATCTGGATAGGCTTTGGCAACTTCATTCACGATCTCGCGCCACAGAATCGAGCTTTGCAGCACGTTGGCTTTATCGATGGAGGTCACGATGCTGCGACGTTTGCGAGCAGATTCAAACGCGATGTGCGCGATGCGCTCAATTTCAAAACGGTGATACACCTCGGTATCGAAAGCGCGCTCATACTGACCGCTACCTTCACGACCTTTTGGTTGGCCGAAGTAGATCCCACCCGTCAGTTCGCGGACGCACAGGATATCAAAGCCTTTCGCGGCGATATCGCTACGCAGCGGACAAAACGCTTCCAGCCCCTGATACAGACGAGCAGGGCGCAGGTTGCTGAACAGTTTGAAGTGCTTACGCAGAGGCAATAACGCACCGCGCTCCGGCTGTTCTGCCGGTGGCAGGTGTTCCCATTTCGGGCCGCCCACGGAACCAAACAGAATCGCATCGGCCTGCTCACAGCCTGCAACGGTCGCCTGCGGCAGCGGTGTGCCCTGACGGTCAATGGCGATACCGCCAACGTCATATTCGCTGGTGGTAATGCGGATGCCAAAACGCTGACGTACCGCATCCAGTACTTTATGGGCCTGCGCCATTACTTCCGGGCCAATGCCGTCTCCGGGTAAAACGGCGATATGGTAGCTCTTTGTCATCACACTGTTTCCTGACTGTTTTGTTGTTTGCTATCGTTTTGTTGTTGGTTACTGTGCTGCTGCAGACGTTGAATTTCTTTTTCTACCTGCTGAGCACGTTTGATGTTGTTTAATACATTTACCATTGCCTGCGCGGAAGATTCAACGATATCCGTTGCCAGACCGACGCCGTGGAAGCGACGCCCCTGATAATCCGCGACAATATCAACCTGACCCAGTGCATCGCGCCCCTGACCTTTGGCGGTCAGTTGGTATTTGACCAGCGAAACCTGATAACCCGTAATGCGGTTGATCGCCTGATAAACGGCATCTACCGGGCCATTACCCGTTGCGGCTTCTGACTGGGTTTCTTCGCCGCAGATCAGTTTGACAGAGGCGGTTGCCATCACGCTGGAACCGGACTGAACGCTGAAATAATCCAGATGGTAGAACTCAGGCTCTTCCTGCTGACGGCTGATAAAGGCCAGCGCTTCCAGATCGTAATCAAAGACCTGACCTTTCTTGTCTGCCAGTTTCAGGAAGGCAGAGTACAAATCGTCCAGATTGTAATCGCTGTCCTGATAGCCCATTTCTTCCATGCGGTGTTTCACCGCCGCGCGACCGGAACGGGAAGTCAGGTTCAACTGGACTTCTTTCAGGCCGATGGATTCCGGCGTCATGATTTCGTAGTTTTCACGGTTCTTCAGCACGCCATCCTGGTGAATACCAGAGGAGTGAGCGAAAGCATTGGCACCCACAACCGCTTTGTTAGCGGGGATAGGCATATTGCAAATCTGGCTGACCAACTGGCTGGTGCGGTAGATTTCCTGATGATTGATGTTGGTGTGCACATTCAGGATGTTATGGCGGGTTTTGATCGCCATGATGACTTCTTCCAGTGAACAGTTACCCGCGCGTTCGCCGATACCGTTCAGGGTGCCTTCTACCTGACGAGCGCCGGCGTGCACTGCTGCCATAGCGTTGCCAACGGCCAGACCCAGATCGTCATGAGTGTGAACGGAAATAATGGCTTTATCGATATTAGGAACGCGTTGGTACAAAGAGGAGATGATGTTGCCGAACTCATGCGGCATGGTGTAGCCGACGGTGTCAGGAATATTGATGGTGCGAGCACCGGCGTTGATAGCAGCTTCAACCACGCGACACAGGTCTGGGATCGGCGTGCGGCCCGCATCTTCGCAGGAAAATTCAACGTCGTCTGTGTAGTTACGCGCGCGTTTGATCATGTAAATGGCGCGTTCGATCACTTCATCCAGCGTGCTGCGCAGCTTCGTGGCGATGTGCATCGGCGAGGTCGCGATAAAGGTGTGGATACGGAACGCTTCTGCGACACGCAGCGCTTCTGCTGCGACATCGATGTCCTTCTCGACGCAGCGGGTCAGGCCACACACACGACTGTTTTTGATGTTACGGGCGATCGTCTGAACAGATTCAAAGTCGCCGGGAGAGGAAACAGGAAAGCCGACTTCCATGACATCAACGCCCATACGTTCCAGGGCGAAGGCAATTTGCAGCTTTTCTTTTACACTCAGACTCGCCTGTAAAGCCTGTTCACCATCGCGTAATGTGGTATCGAAAATAATGACTTGCTCGCTCATCGGTTTAGTTCCTTGTCGTGTCTACTTGTACTTGGCGCTCGGCGAGTAAAAAAAAACCCGCGCATCAGCGCGGGTTTTTGTATCGTGTGGCGAGAAACTTAGTTCTGAACTCTGCCCACAAACCTACCGCGCAAGAAGGATGCGTTTAGTAGTAGGCCTAGTAGGACAGTAAAGTTGAACATAGTGTCTCGTCATCTAAAATTCGGTGTTCCTTTATTGGTACGCGATTATCAGGGTTATGTCAACTTTTGATTGGTGTGACGTGCATCAAGTAAACCAGCGATAGCCTGCGCCGAATGAACGAAAGATCGTTGCGGTTTTGAACATTGGCGGTAGACTGCACGCCAAATAATGTACAGCTGTACGCTGAAACGCTGTCAAATTCTTCCCCCTTAGAAATTCTTTTACAGATGAATAATCATTTACAGCCATACCATGTGGTGCACCGGGTCCAAGATCGAATCAATCACTGCGCAGGCCGCATTACGTTGCGCGAGTGGACGCCTGCGGGCGAACAGCAGCTCACCTGGACACAGGCCGGGCAGCGCATTCAGCGCATTGCCAGCGCGCTCTTAGCGTTAGGGCTGGATGTTCAGGAACGGGTTGCGATTTTCTCTCATAACTCAATGAACTGGTCGCTGGCCGATCTGGCGCTGTTGCACCTGCGTGCGATCAGCGTGCCAATCTATGCCACGAATACGTCGGCACAGGCGGCATTCATCATCAACGATGCGGATATCCGTACGATATTCGTCGGTGGCCAGGAGCAACTGGATGCGCTGCTGGCGCTGCGGGACACGTGCCCGCAACTGCGAAACATCATCGTGATGGATGAAGGCGTTAACCTGCGCGGTAGCGACATCGCACAATCCCTGCATGAATTTGAAGCGCAGGCGGTAGACGATTTCTGGCGTGATGAATGGCAAGCGCGTATCGACAGCCGCGATCTCAACGATCTCTTTACGCTGATTTATACCTCTGGCACTACCGGTGAGCCAAAAGGCGTCATGCTGGATTACACCAACATGGCGATGCAGCTTAAGCTGCATGACGATCGTCTGGATATGTCAGAAAATGACGTATCGCTCTGTTTCTTACCGCTTTCCCACGTATTTGAGCGCGCCTGGAGCTTTGTCATTATGCACCGCGGCGCGCAGAACGTGTATCTCAGCAACACGAATCTGGTGCGTGAGGCAATGCAGACGGTGAAGCCTACCGTGATGTGCGCCGTACCGCGTTTTTATGAGAAAGTGTATAGCGCCATCCATGAAAAAGTGGCGCAGGCGCCGTGGTATCGCCAGCGGCTATTTAACTGGGCTATCGCGCAGGGGCAACGCGCTTTTCTGGCGAGCCAGACCGCGAAGAAGGGCGGTCTTTTCCGTCGCGTTATGCACCACTATGCAGACCGTCTGGTGTTAGGAAAACTGCGCCAGTTGCTGGGGGGCGAGATTCGCTTTATGCCAGCCGCAGGCGCGCGACTGGATGACAACATCATTCTGTTTTTCCGGTCGATCGGGATTCGCATCATTTATGGCTACGGCATGACCGAAACCTGTGCGACGGTTTCCTGCTGGGAGGAAGGTCGCTTCCGCCTGGGCTCTATTGGTACGCCGCTGCCGGGCATTGAGGTCCGCATTGGCGAGGAAAAAGAGATTCAGGTGCGCGGTGCGACCATCATGCGGGGTTATTTCCACCGTCCGCAGGAAACCGCAGACACTTTTACCGAAGATGGCTGGCTGAAAACCGGCGATGCGGGGGAACTGGATGCCAACGGTAACCTGTTTATTACCGAACGGTTGAAAGATCTGATGAAAACCTCCGGCGGTAAATATATTGCCCCGCAGCATCTGGAAGGCACGCTGGGACAGGATCGCTTCATCGAGCAGGTTGCGATTATTGCGGACACGCGTAAGTACGTGTCTGCGCTGATTGTTCCCTGCTTCGAAGCATTGGAAGAATACGCTCATTCCATCAATCTGAAGTACCACGATCGTCTGGAGCTGCTGCGCCACAGCCATATTATTGAGCTGTTCGAGCAGCGCTTGCGGGAGATGCAGAAAGAGCTTTCCCGCGTGGAGCAGGTGAAGAAATTCACGCTGCTGCCTGTGCCGTTTTCGATGGCAGAAGGGGAGCTGACGCCAACGCTCAAGCTGCGCAGGAAGATCATCAACCAGCGTTACCAGCTGGAAATTGATGCAATGTACGCCGAGTCTTGATGATGTCGTAGGCCGAGAAGCGCGTTTCCTGAAAAGAAATGTGGTTTTCGGCCTCAATATTTCACTCTGTAATTTATGGCCTTCATGGACGATCTCTCAGGTCTGAAGGTTTCCAGTTAGTATTTTATCTCAGTTCCTTTTTCCCTCACGTTCGATTTCCCCTAGGCACGATTAAGGGCGGTGGTTTTTTGCCGTTTGTCTGCGTCATAATCTGGCGTTATGTTAATGGGTTATCAGTAATCCCTATAATATTTCGTATTCTTGTACTAAAAGTTAACAGTATTAATACAATGTGAGCTCGGGGATTTCTCCCGATCAATACAGAAGCGGATTCCGCTTTCTGAACAAAAGAGGCAGACCCATGGAGATGTTGTCAGGCGCCGAAATGGTGGTCCGATCGTTGATCGATCAGGGCGTAAAACATGTGTTCGGTTATCCGGGCGGTGCGGTGTTGGATATTTACGACGCCCTGCATACGGTTGGTGGTATCGAGCATATTTTGGTGCGGCATGAGCAAGGTGCGGTACATATGGCGGATGGCTATGCGCGCGCGACGGGTGAGGTCGGCGTCGTGCTGGTCACGTCTGGTCCTGGTGCGACCAACGCGATTACCGGTATCGCTACTGCCTATATGGACTCCATTCCTATGGTGGTGTTGTCCGGTCAGGTTGCGACTTCGCTGATTGGCTATGACTCCTTTCAGGAATGCGACACGGTGGGCATTTCCCGCCCTATTGTGAAGCACAGTTTTCTGGTCAAGAAAGCGGAAGATGTCCCGACGATTCTGAAAAAAGCGTTTTATCTGGCATCGACTGGACGTCCAGGACCGGTGGTGGTCGATCTACCGAAAGACGTCATGAATCCGGCGAATAAACTGCCGTACGTTTATCCTGAAAGCGTCAGCATGCGTTCCTATAATCCGACGGTTCAAGGGCACAAAGGTCAGATTCGTCGCGCGTTGCAAACCCTGCTGGCGGCAAAAAAACCGATTATCTACAGCGGCGGTGGCGTAATTAATGCGGAGTGTCACGAAGAACTGCTGACGCTGGCGGAAAAACTTAATCTGCCAGTGACAACCTCCCTGATGGGTCTGGGCGGCTTTCCTGGCACGCACCGTCAGTGCCTCGGTATGCTGGGGATGCACGGGACATATGAAGCCAATACGGCTATGCATAACGCCGATGTGATTTTCGCCGTAGGGGTACGTTTCGACGACCGAACAACGAACAATCTGGCGAAGTACTGCCCGAATGCGACGGTTCTGCACATTGATGTCGACCCCGCGTCGATTTCCAAAACGGTAAACGCCGATATCCCTATCGTGGGCGATGCTAAACAAGTATTAACCCTGATGTTGGAGTTGCTGGCACAGGATGGCGCACCGCAGCAGTTTGATGCGCTGCGTGACTGGTGGCAGGGTATCGAACAGTGGCGTGGGCGTCACTGTCTGAAATACAGCACCGAAGGTGACAAGATTAAACCGCAGGCGGTGATTGAAACACTGCATCGGCTGACCGAAGGCAAAGCCTATGTGGCATCGGATGTCGGCCAGCACCAGATGTTCGCTGCGCTGTATTATCCGTTCGATTTACCGCGCCGCTGGGTGAACTCCGGTGGACTGGGCACGATGGGCTTTGGCCTGCCTGCGGCATTGGGCATCAAACTTGCGCTGCCGGAAGAAACGGTGATTTGCGTAACGGGCGATGGCAGTATTCAGATGAATATTCAGGAGCTTTCTACGGCTCTGCAGTATGATCTGCCTGTGGTGGTCATTAACCTGAACAACCGTTTCCTCGGCATGGTGAAGCAGTGGCAGGACATGATCTACTCTGGCCGCCATTCCAGTTCTTACATGGAATCATTACCGGATTTCGTCAAGCTGGCTGAAGCGTACGGTCACGTCGGGATTTCTATCGATACGCCGGACGAACTGGAAAGCAAGCTGTTGCAAGCGCTGGCGCAGAAAGACCGTCTGGTGTTTGTTGATATCAACATCGACAGCAGCGAGCATGTTTACCCCATGCAGATTCGCGGCGGGGCGATGGATGAAATGTGGTTGAGCAAAACGGAGAGGACCTGATCATGCGTCGGATTTTATCAGTATTACTGGAGAATGAATCAGGCGCCTTGTCACGTGTCGTCGGCCTGTTTTCCCAGCGCGGCTACAACATCGAAAGTCTGACGGTGGCACCAACCGAAGACCCAACGCTATCTCGTATGACTATCCAGACGGTAGGCGATGAGAAAGTGCTGGAGCAGATCGAAAAGCAACTGCACAAGCTGGTGGATGTCCTGCGCGTCAGCGAGCTGGGGCAGGGCGCGCACGTTGAGCGTGAGATCATGCTGGTGAAGCTACAGGCTACAGGCTATGGTCGTGAAGAAGTGAAACGCTGCGCCGATATTTTCCGCGGTCAGATCGTGGATGTCACCGCTTCGCTTTATACCGTACAGCTTGCTGGCACCAGCGATAAGCTGGATGCGTTCCTGAGTGCCGTACGTGAAGTCTCCGAAATTGTTGAAGTGGCGCGCTCTGGTATCGTCGGCGTATCACGCGGCGATAAAATCATGCGTTAATCGACTTTTCGCTGCTTTTTCTTTTAAGAGGCCCGATAATAGTATCGGGCCTTTTTATTTCCCTTATCTTATATAGACACAATATATTCAGCTTAAAAGACATCCATTATTGATATGGCAGCTTGAAATATGTCGGTAACGTGATAAAAGCAGTTGCCGTACAAAAGCTTCTGCTGTTAGATCTACGCCATATCCATGATGATTTTATGGTCATCACACTATTTATTGAGCCGGCCTACTTATTTTCCGGCCTACTAAGGGGTTACCGTGAAACTGGATGAAATCGCGCGTCTTGCGGGTGTTTCACGCACGACAGCCAGCTATGTCATTAACGGGAAAGCAAAACAATATCGCGTTAGCGATAAGACCGTTGAGAAAGTCATGGCTGTCGTCAGGGAGCATAATTATCATCCCAACGCCGTCGCGGCTGGATTACGTGCCGGGCGTACGCGTTCAATTGGTTTGGTTATTCCCGATTTGGAAAATACCAGCTATACACGCATCGCTAATTATCTGGAGCGCCAGGCCAGACAGCGCGGATATCAGCTATTAATTGCGTGTTCAGAAGATCAGCCAGACAATGAGATGCGGTGTATTGAGCATCTGTTGCAGCGCCAGGTTGACGCGATTATTGTTTCTACCGCATTACCGCCGGAGCACCCGTTTTATCAACGTTGGATAAATGGCAGCCTGCCGATTATTGCGTTAGACAGGGCGTTAGATCGTGAGCACTTCACCAGCGTGGTGGGAGCCGATCTTGAAGATGCTGAAATGCTGGCGCAGGAATTAAGAAAAGTGCCTGCGAAATCGGTACTTTATCTTGGCGCTTTGCCTGAGCTTTCCGTCAGCTTCCTGCGTGAGCAGGGGTTCCGTCAGGCGTGGGCGGGCGATCCGCGCGAAGTGAATTACCTTTATTCTAATAGCTATGAACGCG
Source organism: Pectobacterium sp. CHL-2024 (assembly GCF_044751765.1). Taxonomy (NCBI): domain Bacteria; kingdom Pseudomonadati; phylum Pseudomonadota; class Gammaproteobacteria; order Enterobacterales; family Pectobacteriaceae; genus Pectobacterium; species Pectobacterium sp. CHL-2024. The sequence continues at coordinate 103,414 of NZ_JBIXKO010000003.1, forward strand.
TGGCTGCCGCTGCCGCGTTTATGGATTATTTGAAAAATAATCCTATGCCCGAAGCGTTATTCACCACTTCATTCCCGCTATTGCAGGGAGTGATGGACGTCAACCTGAAGATTAACGGGCGTTTGCCGAATAATCTGGCTATCGCGACCTTTGGGGACAATGAACTGTTGGATTATCTGGAGTGTCCGGTATTGTCTGTCGCTCAGCGCCATCGTGAAGTCGCGGAACGCGTACTGGAGTTGGTGTTGGCCAGTCTGGATGAGCCGAAAAGGCCGAAACCTGGTTTGAATCGCATCCGGCGTAATCTGTATCGTCGTGGCTCTTTGAGCCGCGCGTAATTTCGACCTGCTTTTTGCGCCATAGATTGCTATGGCGCTTCTTCCTTACCCAGCCTCAATTCACTTTTACGGCAAGGCGACCCGGAATAGCCGACGGCAATATTCCAGAAAGTAGCCATATATCACGCCTGTCACCATCGACACCACCAAATTACTGGTAACTGCGGTCAGGATTTGCGCGGGGTTCGCCCCGATAGACCAGAGAATGATGGCGTAAACCGGGGATTGGAAACTGACATAGGCAAACAGATCGGCGACGCTGCGTACCAGAAAATGCTCACCGCCGTGACGTCTGGCCATATTCAACACGCGATCGCGGTAAAGCCCATACGGCCAGGCAATGGCAATATTGACGGGGATAGATAACAAGCGTGAAGACAGCGATTGCTCGAAGCTCATACCGGAAAGCATGATTTCTATCGCCATGCCGGTGATGAAACAATAGACAACGAGCGCAAAGGTATCTGCAGTGGCACTTCGCAATCGTGACGTCGGGGAAAACATGCCTGGTTGCTCCATTCTTAGGACGGATAAACTGGTGTAATGGTTTAGTGTGGTTTTTTGTCATGCCTTATTTTGTTTGTGTAGTTTACATCACTGCATGATTGGCTTTGTACTAGGTAAAAATATTTATTTGTGAGTGTTTTTTATACTTTCCCGCTACTTTATATCTGCCCGGCAATTTTCCCGTTTTTTTATCGCGACAAGGGATTTAAAATTATTTAAAAACAAATCGTTATGGTTTTTTGGTGAAAGGCCTTTCTGCGCGGGAAGGAATTGCGTTAAAGCATTAAAGGAAGTGAGTAGATGACCGATAAAACAGGGTTGCTTGTGGTACTCCATTTTTAATGCGTTTTGAGGATGAGAGGCGCTTAATGTATTCGACACATTTCCTGAGCCTGCTTTTCTTTTCAGGAAACCGCATTCGTCGGTGGGGCATCAATTAACGTAAATCGGCTGATTAATGAAGAATCGGCGATGTTGATGTTAAAAATGTGACATTGAGCAGATGTTAACCGCTACGGTATGATGCTGCGGGCTTGTATAGGCCTTGGTATTCAAGGTGTTCGGCCTGGTAAGACTATTCTGAAAACCGCTACCTTTGGTATCAGCTTGTGACAATAAAAATAATCGATATGCCGGAGTTGGTGGCTATATGTTTGCAATGTTCCCGTTCCGTTATGAATTTTCCTCAAATTATCATGACGTTAATCTTTGTTAATTCTGACTCCTTATTCCTTTTACCTCTATGACGGCCCCAATTCATTCAGGAATAATCCCAAAGCGCGCCAGCTCTGGCTTGACAAGGTTTTCATACCCTCCGTACACTCTTAAAGGTGGGATTTTGTGGGGTAAAGTGGTGAAAAAGGTTATGGAGGGGTAACTCAGGTATGTTTCGTGGGGCTACGCTGGTTAACCTCGACAGTAAAGGGCGCCTTGCTGTGCCTACCCGATATCGGGAAATGCTGAACGGGGAATCGCAAGGTCAAATGGTTTGCACCATTGACCTGCATCAGCCATGCCTGCTGCTTTATCCCTTACCTGAGTGGGAAATTATTGAACAAAAATTGTCGCGCTTGTCGAGCATGAACCCTGCTGAACGTCGTGTTCAGCGTTTGTTATTGGGGCATGCCAGCGAGTGCCAAATGGATAGTGCAGGGCGTTTGTTGATTGCGAATACGTTAAGGCAGCATGCGGACCTCAAAAAAGAAGTGATGCTAGTCGGGCAGTTCAACAAGTTTGAACTGTGGGATGAACAGACTTGGTATCAACAGGTCAGGGATGATATTGACGCTGAACAGTCGACTCAGGAACCTTTGTCTGAGCGGTTGCAGGACCTATCGCTATAGCCATGCTGGAAAATTATAAACATACCACCGTCCTGTTGGATGAGGCAGTAAATGGCCTGAATATTCGCAGCGGCGGCATATACATCGACGGCACATTTGGCCGTGGTGGTCATTCTCGTCTGATTCTTTCCCAACTGGGGCCGGAAGGACGTCTGTTAGCTATCGATCGCGATCCTCAGGCAATTGAAGCCGCCAAGGCAATTGACGATCCTCGTTTCTCTATTATTCACGGGCCGTTTTCCGCGATGGCGGAATATGTTGCGGAACTCGGACTGACCGGGCAGATCGATGGCGTTCTGCTCGATCTTGGCGTTTCTTCTCCTCAGCTTGATGACCCTGAGCGTGGGTTCTCATTTATGCGCGATGGCCCGTTGGATATGCGTATGGATCCGACACGTGGCTTGTCTGCCGCGGAATGGCTGATGAAAGCGGAAGCTGACGACATTGTCTGGGTCTTGAAAACGTTCGGCGAAGAGCGTTTTGCCAAGCGCATTGCCCGCGCCATTGTGGAGCGTAATCGTCTCGACCCGATGACGCGGACAAAAGAGCTCGCTGAATTGATCGCTGCCGCCAGTCCGATTAGAGAAAAACATAAGCATCCGGCAACGCGCAGTTTTCAGGCGATCCGCATTTACATCAATAGCGAATTGGAAGAGATCGAACGTGCGCTAGAAGGCGCACTGAGCGTACTGGCTCCGCAAGGACGTCTGTCTGTGATTAGCTTCCACTCGTTAGAAGATCGGATTGTGAAACGGTTTATTCGCCATCAGAGCCGCGGGCCACAGGTGCCAGCAGGCCTGCCGTTAACGGAAGAACAGTTACGCAGCCAGGGTGGACAGACGCTAAAAGCTGTCGGCAAGAAACTGATGCCTTCGGAAGCAGAAGTTGCGGAAAACCCACGCGCGCGCAGTTCTGTTCTGCGCTTCGCTGAGAGACTGCCAGCGTGATCGGTAACGAGCGGCATACTCTGGTCGGCGTCATCGGTGAGGATTTGCTGCGTAATGCAAAGCTCCCGGTGTTGCTGATGATTGCCGTGCTGGTTTCTGCGGTCTTTGTGGTCACCACGGCGCATAAGACACGTCTGCTGACAGCAGAACGCGAACAGCTGCTGCTGGAGCGTGATGCGTTGGATATCGAATGGAGAAACCTGATCCTGGAGGAAAACTCACTAGGGGATCATAGCCGCGTGGAGCGGATCGCGACGGAAAAACTGCAAATGGGGCACGTTGATCCGTCACAGGAAAACATTGTGGTTAAGCAATGAACTAAATAGGCAACCAGCTAAGCATGAAAGCAGCCCGTACAGGAAAGTTAAAGCGCCAGGAAGATCAAGCCAGCTTTGTTAGCTGGCGTTTTGCGTTGCTTTGCGGCTGTATCCTGCTTGCGATGGTTGGCTTGATGGCGCGTGCGGCTTATCTTCAGGTTATCAACCCAGACAAACTGGTGCGCGAAGGGGATATGCGTTCTCTGCGCGTACAGGAAGTGCCAACGGCACGCGGCATGATAAGCGATCGTGCTGGCCGTCCTTTGGCCGTCAGCGTGCCGGTGAATGCCGTCTGGGCCGATCCGAAAGAAGTGAACGATCGTGGCGGTATTACGTTGGATACGCGCTGGAAAGCACTGTCTGATGCGCTCGATATTCCGTTGGATCAGTTGGCAACCAAGATCAACGCTAACCCGAAAGGGCGCTTCGTGTACCTCGCTCGCCAGGTGAATCCTGCCATTGGCGAATATGTTCATAAACTGAAACTGCCGGGTATTAATCTGCGGCAGGAATCTCGCCGGTATTACCCTTCTGGACAAGTGACCTCTCACCTCATCGGCTTCACCAATATCGATGGCCAGGGTATTGAAGGCGTTGAGAAAAGTTTTGACCGCTGGCTGACCGGGCAACCCGGTGAACGAACCGTGCGTAAAGACCGCTTTGGTCGCGTGATTGAAGATATCTCTTCTGTTGATAGCCAGGCTGCACACAATCTGGCGCTGAGCATTGATGAGCGTCTGCAGGCGCTGGTTTACCGCGAGCTCAACAACGCGGTTGCCTTTAACAAAGCTGAGTCAGGAACGGCTGTGCTGGTTGATGTGAATACCGGTGAAGTGCTGGCGATGGCGAATAGCCCGTCTTATAACCCGAACAATCTGGCGGATACGCCGAAAGAGATTATGCGTAACCGCGCCATCACCGATATCTTCGAACCGGGTTCTACGGTTAAACCGATGGTGGTAATGACGGCGTTGCAGCGCGGTGTCGTCAAAGAAAATAGCGTGCTCAACACGCTGCCTTACTACGTCAACGGTCATGAAATCAAAGACGTGGCGCGCTACAGCGAGTTGACGCTGACGGGCGTGCTACAGAAATCGAGTAACGTCGGTGTTTCCAGACTGGCGTTAGCGATGCCTTCCTCTGCGTTGGTAGATACTTACTCGCGCTTTGGATTAGGAAAAGCGACCAATTTGGGGTTGGTCGGAGAAAGCAGTGGCTTATACCCTCAAAAACAACGGTGGTCTGACATAGAGAGGGCCACCTTTTCTTTCGGCTACGGGCTGATGGTAACACCGTTACAGTTAGCGCGAGTCTACGCCACGATCGGCAGTTTCGGTATTTACCGTCCGCTGTCGATTACCAAAGTCGATCCACCGGTTCCTGGCGAACGCGTCTTCCCTGAAGCGCTGGTGCGTTCCGTGGTGCACATGATGGAAAGCGTGGCGCTGCCCGGCGGCGGCGGTACTAAGGCGGCCATCAAGGGTTACCGTATCGCGATTAAAACCGGTACGGCTAAAAAAGTCGGCCCGGATGGCAAGTACATCAACAAATATATTGCCTACACGGCGGGTGTGGCACCAGCCAGTAACCCACGTTTTGCTCTGGTTGTCGTGATTAACGATCCGCAGGCAGGGAAGTACTACGGCGGCGCGGTTTCTGCGCCAATCTTTGGCGCCATCATGGGCGGCGTTCTGCGTACGATGAATATCGAACCGGATGCGCTGCCGACAGGCGACAAAAACGAGTTTGTAATTAATAGAGAAGAGGGATCAGGTGGCAGATCGTAATTTGCGCGATTTACTTGCGCCGTGGGTGCAAGACACTCCGGCGCGCGCGCTGCGGGAAATGACATTAGACAGCCGCGTTGCGGCTGCCGGGGATCTGTTTGTCGCGATTGTCGGGCACAAAGCAGATGGACGGCGCTATATTCCGCAGGCAATTGCGCAAGGCGTAGCAGCGATTGTTGCCGAAGCTGAAGGTGAGGCCGCTGATGGCACCGTTCGCGAAATGCACGGTGTGCCAGTGGTGTATCTCAGCAACCTGAATCAGCGGCTGTCCGCGCTGGCAGGCCGTTTTTATCAGCAGCCTGCGGAAAAGTTACAGCTGGTTGGCGTAACGGGAACCAACGGAAAAACGACGACAACTCAGCTTCTGGCGCAGTGGAGTCAGGCATTAGGCGAAACGAGTGCCGTGATGGGGACCGTAGGCAATGGCCTATTAGGTCGGGCGATTCCGACAGAGAATACGACAGGGTCTGCTGTCGATGTTCAGCAGGTGCTGAGCCAACTGGTCGATCAAGGTGCGACGTTCGCCGCCATGGAAGTGTCCTCCCACGGCCTAGTGCAGCATCGTGTGGCTGCGTTGCCGTTCGCGGCGGCGGTGTTCACTAACCTGAGCCGCGATCATCTTGATTACCATGGCGATATGGAAAGCTACGAAGCGGCCAAATGGGCGCTGTTCTCCGAGCATCGCGTGGGGCAGATGATTATCAACGCGGATGACGACGTCGGACTGCGCTGGTTGGCGAAGTTGCCGGATGCGGTTGCCGTTACTATGGAAAACAATCTTGTCCCCGGCTGCCGTGGGCGCTGGCTGAAAGCGACACAGATTGATTATCACGATAACGGTGCCACGATTGCGTTTGATTCAAGCTGGGGGCATGGCGCAATTGAAAGCCGCCTGATGGGCGCGTTTAACGTCAGCAATATGCTGCTGGCGCTGGCAACGCTGCTGTCTCTGGGCTATCCGCTCGATAAATTGGTTATCGCGGGTTCTCAGCTGCAACCGGTATGTGGCCGCATGGAAGTTTTCCATGCTGAAGCAAAACCAACGGTCGTTGTGGATTACGCCCACACGCCAGACGCGCTGGAAAAAGCGCTTGAAGCGGCACGCTTGCACTGTCAGGGGAAACTCTGGTGTGTATTTGGCTGTGGTGGCGATCGTGATAAAGGTAAGCGCCCACTTATGGGCGGTATCGCAGAACAACTGGCCGACCGCGTTGTGGTTACCGATGATAACCCGCGTAGTGAAGAGCCTCAGGCAATTGTTGCCGATATTCTCTCCGGGCTGCTGGATGCTGGGCGCGTTCAGGTGATTCACGGTCGGGCTGAAGCGGTCACTAGCGCGATTATGCAGGCGCAGGAAAATGACGTGGTGCTGGTTGCGGGTAAAGGGCACGAAGACTACCAACTGGTGGGCAATCAGCGTCTCGATTATTCCGATCGCATCACCGTTGCCCGCCTGCTGGGAGTGATTGCATGATTCGCGTCTCCTTGCAGCAGCTTGTCACGGTGCTGAATGCGCAGCTGATTGGCGAAGATATTGATATTGAAAATGTTTCAACCGATACGCGTAAGCTGACGTCTGGCGGTTTGTTTATCGCGCTGAAAGGCGAGAAATTCGATGCGCATGATTACGCTGCGGATGCAGTGAAAGGCGGTGCGGCGGCTCTGCTAGTCAGTAAGCACTTACCTATCAATGTGCCGCAACTGCTGGTGAAAGATACGCGTCTGGCGCTGGGCCAATTGGGTGCCTGGGTTCGTCAGCAGTCAACGGCGCGTGTTGTCGCCCTGACAGGCTCTTCCGGCAAAACCTCGGTTAAAGAGATGACGGCGGCGATTCTGCGCCAGTGTGGCTCCGTGTTGTATACCGCTGGTAACTTCAACAACGATATCGGTGTGCCGCTAACGCTGTTGCGTCTGACGGCGGAACACCAGTTCGCAGTGATTGAGCTGGGGGCAAATCACATTGGTGAGATTGCCTATACCACCGATCTGGTGCGGCCGGAAAGCGCGCTGGTCAACAATCTGGCTGCCGCGCATCTGGAAGGCTTTGGCTCACTGGCCGGTGTGGCGCAGGCGAAAGGTGAGATATTTTCTGGTTTGCCAGCAGACGGCGTAGCGATCGTGAATGCAGACAGCAACGATTTCCCGCACTGGCAGGTCATGCTGAATCATAAAACCGTCTGGCGTTTCTCACCGCAGGCTGCTTGCGATATCGATTTTTTTGCCAGCGACGTAGAGATTTTGGCGCAAGGCACGCGTTTCATGCTGCATACACCGTTTGGTGAAACGCAGGTTCTGCTGCCTTTACCGGGTCGACATAACATTTCTAATGCACTGGCGGCGGCTTCGCTGGCGATGTCCGTCGGAGCGACGCTGGAAGCCGTTAAAGCCGGATTATCTCAGCTTCAGGCGGTGCCGGGGCGGCTGTTCCCGATAGCTTTGTCTGAAGGCAAGCTGCTGCTGGATGACAGCTACAACGCCAATGTCGGTTCAATGACGGCGGCGGCACAGGTGCTGGCAGAGATGCCGGGCTACCGTGTGATGGTCGTTGGTGATATGGGCGAGTTGGGGGATGAAGCCCCTGAGTGCCATCGTCAAGTGGGCGAAGCGGCGCGTGCCGCGGGCATCGATCGCGTATTGAGTGTGGGAAAGTTGAGTGAATTGATCGGCACTGCCAGTGGCAATGGTGAGCATTTTCAGGATAAAGCCGCGCTGGTTTCACGTTTGAAGGTGCTGATGTCAGAACATAACGTCATCAGCGTATTGGTCAAAGGCTCACGCAGTGCTGCGATGGAGCAGGTTGTACATGCATTACAGGAGAATGCGCAATGTTAGTATGGCTGGCCGAACATTTGGCCAAACTTTATACCGGCTTTAACGTCTTTTCTTATTTGACGTTCCGCGCCATTGTCAGCCTGCTGACCGCATTGGTTATTTCCTTATGGATGGGGCCGCACATGATTGCCTGGCTGCAGCGTTTGCAGATTGGGCAGGTTGTGCGTAACGAAGGGCCGGAATCACATTTCAGTAAGCGCGGAACCCCGACGATGGGGGGCGTGATGATCCTGGTGGCGATTATCGTTTCCGTTTTGATGTGGGCGAATCTGTCTAACCCGTATGTCTGGTGCGTACTGCTGGTGTTAGCGGGCTACGGCGCGGTCGGCTTTGTTGATGACTACCGCAAAGTGGTCCGTAAGGATACCAAGGGGCTGATTGCCCGCTGGAAATATTTCTGGCAGTCGGTGATTGCGCTCGTGGTGGCTTTCACCATGTATTCCATCGGTAAAGATACGCCAGCCACGCAGCTGGTTGTGCCGTTTTTCAAAGACGTAATGCCGCAACTGGGCCTGCTCTATGTTGCGCTGGCCTACTTTGTGATTGTCGGCACCAGTAATGCCGTAAACCTGACTGATGGTCTGGATGGCTTGGCAATCATGCCGACTGTGTTTGTTGCGGCAGGTTTTGCACTGGTGGCATGGGCAACAGGGAACATGAACTTTGCCGGTTACCTGCACATTCCGTATATCCGCCATGCCAGTGAACTGGTGATCGTCTGTACCGCGATTGTGGGCGCAGGGCTTGGGTTCCTGTGGTTTAACACCTATCCGGCTCAGGTTTTCATGGGGGACGTAGGTTCTCTGGCGCTGGGCGGCGCGCTGGGGACTATTGCGGTCCTGCTGCGCCAAGAGTTTTTGTTAGTGATTATGGGCGGTGTCTTCGTGGTCGAAACGCTGTCGGTGATTTTGCAAGTCGGGTCCTTTAAGTTGCGCGGGCAGCGGATTTTCCGCATGGCGCCGATTCATCACCATTATGAACTTAAGGGCTGGCCGGAACCGCGCGTGATTGTGCGCTTCTGGATTATTTCGTTGATGCTGGTGCTGATTGGCCTGGCAACGCTGAAGGTACGGTAAGACATGGTGGACTATCAGGGTAAAAAAGTCGTCATTATCGGGTTGGGTCTGACCGGGCTCTCCTGTGTTGATTTCTTTCTCGCGCGCGATGTCGTACCGCGCGTGGTGGATACCCGTATCAGTCCGCCAGGTCTGGATAAGCTGCCGGAGCAGGTGGAACGACACCTCGGTAGCCTGAATGAAGACTGGCTGATGAGCGCAGATTTGATCGTCGCCAGTCCTGGTGTTGCCTTGGCGACGCCGATTCTGTGTGACGCCGCCGACGCTGGTATTGAGATTGTTGGTGATATCGAACTGTTCTGTCGTGAAGCGCAAGCCCCGATTGTGGCGATTACCGGTTCCAACGGTAAAAGCACGGTGACGACGCTGGTCGGCGAAATGGCGCGTGCCGCAGGCTGGCAGGTGGGTGTGGGGGGCAACATCGGTCTACCTGCACTGCAACTGCTTGAACAGCCTGCTCAGCTGTATGTGTTGGAGCTGTCGAGTTTCCAATTGGAAACGACGAGTAGCCTGCATGCTGCTGCGGCAACCATTTTGAACGTGACGGAAGATCACACTAACCGTTACCCGTTTGGTCTACAGCAGTACCGGGCGGCGAAATTGCGTATTTATGAACACGCGGATTTGTGTGTTGTGAATGCTGATGATGCGCTGACCATGCCTGTTCGCGGTGCGGATGCACGCTGCCGCAGTTTTGGAGTCGATGTCGGCGATTACCATCTTAACCGCCAGCAGGGAGAAACCTGGCTGCGGGTTGACGGTGAACGTGTGCTCAATACCCGTGAAATCAAGCTGGTTGGGCAGCACAATTATACGAATGCATTGGCAGCGCTGGCGTTGGCTGATGCAGTGAAGATTCCACGTGCGTCTGCGTTGACGGCGTTGACGTCATTTACCGGACTGCCTCATCGCTTTCAAATGGCTTTCGAGCGTAATGGCGTGCGGTGGATCAATGATTCTAAAGCCACCAATGTGGGCAGCACCGAGGCCGCATTGAGCGGTTTGGCGGTAGAAGGCACGTTGCACCTGCTGTTAGGCGGTGACGGTAAATCTGCCGATTTCTCGCCGCTGGTGCCGTATTTGCAGGGCGAGCACATTCATTTGTACTGCTTCGGTCAGGATGGGCAACAGCTGGCTGCGCTGCGCCCGGAAATTGCCGAGCAGACAGAAACGATGGAACAGGCAATGCGTATCATCGCCGAACGCGTTAAGCCGGGCGATATGGTGCTGTTGTCGCCAGCCTGCGCAAGTCTGGATCAGTTCCGCAGTTTTGAACAGCGAGGCGATGAATTCGCTCGTCTGGCGGAGGAGTTAGGCTGATGCGGTTCTTCGGGCTGGCGTTTATCGAGCGCATCAAGAGCTGGGTTATGGGAACGCGCGAAAGCGATACGCTCAGCGTTGTTCTGTACGACAGGACGCTGGTGTGGTTGACGCTTGGGCTGGCCGTGATTGGCTTTGTGATGGTGACGTCGGCTTCTATGCCTGTTGGGCAGCGTCTTGCCAGCGACCCGTTCCTGTTCGCGAAACGTGATGCGATTTATATCGGGTTGGCATTTGGCTTGTCGTTAATCACGCTGCGTGTGCCGATGGAGATATGGCAACGTTACAGCCCGGTACTGCTACTGCTCGCCATGGTTATGTTGCTGGTGGTGCTCGCGGTGGGAAGCTCGGTCAACGGTGCGTCACGCTGGATTTCGCTGGGGCCATTGCGTATTCAGCCTGCGGAATTATCCAAGCTGGCGCTGTTTTGCTACCTGTCCAGCTACATGGTGCGCAAAGTTGAAGAAGTGCGAAATAACTTCTGGGGCTTTTGTAAACCAATGGGCGTGATGGTGGTGTTGGCGGTGCTGCTGCTGGCACAGCCGGACCTCGGTACCGTGGTGGTACTGTTTATTACGACGCTGGCGATGCTGTTTCTGGCTGGCGCTAAGATGTGGCAGTTTCTGGCGATCATCGGCTGTGGCGTGTTTGCCGTTGGCCTGCTGATTGTCGCTGAGCCTTACCGTATGCGCCGTGTGACGTCTTTCTGGAATCCATGGGACGATCCGTTTGGCAGCGGCTACCAGTTAACGCAGTCCCTGATGGCATTTGGGCGCGGTGAATTCTGGGGGCAAGGGCTGGGGAATTCAGTACAGAAACTGGAATATTTGCCGGAAGCACATACCGATTTCATTTTCTCTATTTTAGGTGAAGAACTCGGCTATATCGGTGTGGTTTTAGCGTTGTTAATGATATTCTTCGTCGCTTTTCGCGCGATGTCTATCGGGAAGCGGGCGCTGGAGATCGATCAGCGTTTTTCGGGCTTTCTGGCGTGTTCCATCGGTATCTGGTTCAGCTTTCAGACGCTGGTGAACGTAGGCGCGGCGGCGGGGATGCTACCGACAAAAGGACTGACGTTGCCGCTGATCAGTTACGGCGGTTCGAGTTTGCTGATTATGTCGACGGCGATAGTGTTGCTGTTACGCATTGATTTTGAAACGCGTCTGACGAAAGCGCAGGCGTTTACGAGAGGTGCCCGATGAGTGGCGAAGGCAAGCGTTTGATGGTGATGGCTGGCGGTACGGGCGGGCATGTCTTTCCCGGGCTGGCGGTTGCGCACCACCTGATGGCGCAGGGCTGGCAGGTTCGCTGGTTAGGTACGGCGGATCGTATGGAAGCCGATTTGGTGCCTAAGCATGGTATCGAAATTGATTTTATCCGCATTTCTGGCTTGCGTGGTAAAGGCATTCGGGCGCAGTTAAGCGCGCCGATTCGTATTTTTCAGGCAGTGCGTCAGGCTCGCGCGATTATGCGCCGTTACCAGCCTGACGTGGTGCTGGGGATGGGCGGTTATGTTTCCGGTCCCGGCGGCTTGGCTGCCTGGCTGTGCGGCATTCCGGTTGTCCTGCATGAGCAGAACGGTATTGCAGGGCTAACCAATCGCTGGTTATCCCATATCGCCAAAAAGGTATTACAGGCATTCCCGGGCGCGTTTCCTAAAGCAGATGTTGTGGGGAACCCGGTCAGAACCGATGTGCTGGTATTGCCTGCGCCGGAAACACGATTAGCCGATCGCTCAGGCCCTGTGAGGGTGCTGGTTGTTGGTGGTAGCCAGGGCGCAAGAGTGCTGAATCAAACGCTACCCGGCGTGGCAGCACAGTTAGGCGATCGCGTGACGATTTGGCATCAGGTTGGTAAAGGAGCGTTATCAACCGTTCAGCAGGCCTATCAGGATGTTGGACAGACGCAGCACAAGATTACCGAATTTATTGATGACATGGCGGCAGCTTACGCCTGGGCGGATGTGGTGGTGTGCCGTTCCGGCGCATTGACCGTCAGTGAAATTGCAGCGGCTGGGTTACCGGCGCTGTTTGTCCCGTTCCAGCATAAAGATCGGCAGCAGTACTGGAATGCGCTGCCGCTGGAAAAGGCAGGTGCGGCAAAAATTATTGAGCAGCCACAGTTCAGCGTGGCGGCTGTTAGCGAGGTGCTATCCGGTTGGGAGCGCGCAACCTTGCTGACAATGGCACAAAAAGCCCGCGCAGTGGCCATTCCAGATGCAACCGACCGGGTTGCGGCGGAAGTCAGTGCAGCGGCAGGCAGTCGGGCCACACATGTGGCTCATGGTTAATTAATACAACGTTGTCGGACATAAGGCTGTGCGACGACGCTACAAGGTAGCGATAGAATAAAGTGAATACTCAACAACTGGCGAAACTACGTTCAATCGTGCCCGAGATGCATCGCGTCCGGCACATACACTTTGTCGGCATCGGCGGTGCTGGCATGGGTGGTATCGCCGAAGTGTTGGCCAACGAAGGTTATGAAATTAGTGGTTCCGATCTGGCTCCAAATGCGGTGACGCAGCAGTTGACTGAACTTGGCGCGCAGATTTACTTCCACCACCGTGCAGAGAACGTTCTGAACGCCAGCGTGGTGGTGGTGTCAAGTGCGATTACTGCGGATAACCCTGAGATTGTCGCCGCGCATGACGCACGTATTCCGGTGATCCGTCGTGCCGAGATGTTGGCGGAACTGATGCGTTTTCGTCACGGTATTGCGATCGCAGGTACGCACGGTAAGACGACGACGACGGCGATGGTCTCCAGTATTTACGCGGAAGCGGGACTGGATCCGACATTTGTGAACGGTGGATTAGTGAAGGCGGCGGGAACGCATGCGCGCTTGGGCTCAAGCCGTTACCTGATTGCGGAAGCGGATGAAAGCGATGCGTCTTTCCTGCATTTGCAGCCGATGGTAGCGATTGTGACCAATATCGAAGCTGACCATATGGACACGTATCAGGGTGATTTTGAGAACCTGAAGCAGACATTCATCAATTTCCTGCACAACTTGCCGTTTTATGGGCAAGCGGTGATGTGTATTGATGATGCGGTAATCCGTGAACTGCTGCCGCGCGTGGGTCGTCATATCACCACGTATGGTTTTAGCGACGATGCTGATGTGCGTATTTCAGGGTATCACCAGACTGGCGCGCAAGGGCATTTCACGCTGGAGCGGAAAGATAAACCGCTGCTTACTGTCACGCTGAATGCACCGGGGCGTCACAATGCGCTCAACGCGGCAGCGGCGGTTGCCGTGGCGACCGATGAAGGCATTGATGACGAGGCGATTCTGCGCGCGCTTGAGCGTTTTCAGGGCACCGGTCGTCGCTTTGATTTTCTCGGTGAATACCCGCTTGAGCTGGTGAATGGTCAAAGCGGTACGGCGATGTTGGTGGATGATTACGGCCACCATCCGACGGAAGTCGATGCCACGATTAAAGCCGCCCGCGCCGGGTGGCCAGATAAGCGGTTGGTCATGATTTTTCAGCCGCATCGCTATACGCGAACCCGTGATTTGTATGACGATTTCGCACATGTGCTATCGCAGGTTGACGTGCTGCTGATGCTGGATGTGTATTCTGCTGGAGAGTCGCCGATTCCGGGCGCGGACAGCCGTTCGCTGTGCCGTACGATTCGCGGAAGAGGTAAGATTGATCCGATTCTGGTGACGGATGTGGATACTTTACCGGAACTGTTGTCACAGGCGCTGCGAGGTGAAGACCTGATTTTGGTTCAGGGCGCCGGCAACATCGGTAAACTGGCGCGTAAACTGGCTGATTCCAGATTACAGCCACAGATGAGTGAATGAGGAACATCATGACTGAGAAAGTTGCTGTATTGCTTGGTGGAACCTCTGCCGAACGTGAAGTGTCGTTACTTTCCGGTCAGGCGGTTTTGGCTGGCCTGAAAGAAGCGGGCATCAACGCGCATGCGGTTGATACCCGTGACGTCTCTGTGACGACGTTAAAGGAAGAAGGCTTTACCAAGATTTTCATCGCCTTACATGGTCGTGGTGGCGAAGATGGTACATTGCAGGGCGTTCTGGAGTTCTTGGGGCTGCCTTATACCGGTAGCGGCGTCATGGCATCTGCACTGACGATGGATAAACTCCGCACCAAACAGGTGTGGCAAGCCGTGGGATTACCGGTGTCGCCATACGTGGCGCTGGATCGTCGCCAATATTCAGAAACGGCGGCAAACGCGCTGCTGGCGAAATTCACCCATCTCGGGCTGCCGCTGATCGTCAAGCCAAGCCGTGAAGGTTCCAGCGTGGGGATGAGCAAAGTGAATACGCTGAGCGAACTGCCTGCTGCACTGGAAGAAGCATTCCGTCACGATGACGATATTCTGATCGAGAAGTGGCTGAGCGGCCCAGAGTATACGGTGGCTATCCTGGGTGATGACGTGTTGCCTTCTATTCGTATTCAACCTGCGGGTACGTTTTACGATTATGAAGCGAAGTATTTATCGGATGATACGCAGTATTTCTGTCCGAGTGGTTTGCCGGACGAGCAAGAGCAGGCGCTAGCTGGACTGGCGATGGCGGCTTATCGTGCGGTGGGCTGTAGCGGATGGGGACGCGTCGATTTTATGCTGGATAGCGACGGTGCCTTCTATCTGCTTGAAGTGAATACGTCTCCGGGGATGACGAGCCACAGTCTGGTTCCTATGGCAGCGCGCCAACGTGGGCTGACTTTCTCGCAACTGGTCGTGAAAATTTTAGAGCTCGCTGGCTGATATGTCGCAGGCAGCGCTGAATACACGCGGACGAGAGCCTGAAACCAAAGGAACACGTCGCAGTAATGGAGGCCAATTGGCAGGGATGATTTTCCTGCTGATGGTGATAGGGACGATCGTCTGGGGAAGCTGGATGGTTGTGGGGTGGATGAAAGATGCCAGCCGCTTACCGCTCTCCCGCATGGCAGTGACAGGGGAAAGACAGTACACCACCAACGACGATATCCGTCAGGCTATTTTGTCGTTGGGGTCGCCGGGAACGTTCATGACACAGGATGTGAACGTGATCCAGCAGCAGATCGAGCGTCTGTCGTGGATAAAACAGGCTAGCGTGCGCAAGCAGTGGCCGGACGAATTAAAGATTCATCTGGTTGAATATGTTCCGGTAGCGCGTTGGAATGATCAGCTAATGGTTGATGCAGAAGGAAATTCGTTCAGTGTACCCGCCGAACGTATTGGCAATCGCAAAATGCCGCTGCTGTATGGCCCGGAAGGCAGTGAAGCAGAAGTGCTGGAAGGCTATCGCACAATGAATCAGACGCTGGCCGCCGGGAAGTTTACGTTAAAAATGGTGGCGATGAGTGCGCGGCATTCGTGGCAACTAGGATTAGACGATGATACTCGCCTCGAATTGGGGCGGGACGACAGGGCTAAACGTCTGCAACGCTTTATCGAGCTGTATCCGCTGTTGCAGCGGCAGGCTCAGAGCGAAAACAAACGTATCAGCCATGTGGATTTGCGGTATGACAGCGGGGCCGCGATAGGTTGGGCTCCAGCTTTGCTTGATCAGCAACAGGGTGATCAACAACAACACGGTGATCGGCAACGAGTTGGTCAGCACTAAGACATTGATCAGCAACAGAACAGTAACCAGAAACAGGCACAGGCTAAACAACAATGATCAAGTCGACGGACAGAAAACTGGTAGTTGGGCTGGAAATCGGTACAGCAAAAGTGGCTGCGCTGGTAGGGGAAGTTCTGCCCGATGGCATGGTCAACATTATTGGCGTAGGCAGTTGCCCGTCACGCGGTATGGATAAAGGCGGTGTAAACGATCTGGAATCGGTCGTTAAATGTGTTCAGCGTGCTATTGATCAGGCTGAGTTGATGGCAGACTGCCAGATCTCTTCCGTGTATCTGGCGCTCTCGGGAAAACACATCAGCTGCCAGAATGAAATAGGGATGGTGCCTATTTCAGAAGAAGAGGTTACGCAGGACGACGTGGAAAGCGTGGTGCATACCGCTAAATCCGTGCGCGTGCGTGATGAACATCGTGTTCTCCATGTGATTCCACAGGAGTACGCGATCGATTATCAGGAAGGGATTAAAAACCCGGTTGGCTTATCCGGCGTGCGCATGCAGGCGAAAGTCCACCTGATAACCTGCCATAACGATATGGCGAAGAATATTGTTAAAGCCGTTGAACGCTGCGGCTTAAAGGTCGACCAGCTGATTTTTGCGGGACTGGCTTCCAGTTATGCGGTTCTGACAGAAGATGAACGTGAGCTGGGCGTGTGTGTCGTTGATATTGGCGGCGGTACAATGGATATCGCGGTCTATACCGGCGGCGCATTGCGACACACTAAAGTGATTCCGTATGCGGGTAATGTGGTTACCAGCGATATTGCTTACGCATTTGGTACTCCGCCGACGGATGCCGAAGCGATCAAGGTTCGTCACGGTTGTGCATTAGGCGCGATCGTTGGCAAAGATGAGAATGTGGAAGTCCCGAGCGTTGGAGGACGTCCACCCCGCAGTCTGCAAAGACAGACATTGGCGGAAGTGATTGAACCACGTTACACCGAGCTGTTGAACTTGGTGAACGATGAACTTTTACAGTTGCAGGAGCAGTTGCGTCAACAAGGCGTGAAACACCATCTGGCAGCCGGGATCGTGCTGACGGGCGGTGCCGCGCAAATAGACGGTCTGGCGGCCTGTGCGCAGCGTGTGTTCCATACACAGGTGCGTATTGGACAACCAATGAATATAACAGGGCTGACGGATTATGCCCAAGAGCCTTATTACTCAACGGCGGTTGGGTTGCTGCATTACGGAAAAGAATCTCATCTGGGTGGTGAGCATGAAGTCGAAAAACGTGCCTCAGTGAGCAACTGGTTCAAGAGAATCAACAGCTGGTTGAGGAAAGAATTTTAATTTTATCAAAGAGATCACCTGGCACAGTTTTATGATCTCGCAGTTACAGGCACAAACGGAGAGAAATTATGTTTGAACCAATGGAATTAACCAACGACGCGGTGATTAAAGTCATCGGCGTCGGTGGCGGTGGTGGTAATGCCGTCGAACACATGGTGCGTGAGCGCATCGAAGGCGTCGAATTCTTCGCGGTCAACACGGATGCGCAGGCATTACGTAAAACGGCTGTGGGCCAGACGATTCAGATCGGCAGTGGTATCACGAAAGGTCTGGGCGCTGGCGCTAACCCTGAAGTCGGCCGTAATTCGGCTGAAGAAGATCGTGAAGCACTGCGTTCAGCACTGGAAGGTGCGGACATGGTGTTTATCGCCGCAGGTATGGGCGGTGGTACAGGTACAGGTGCTGCGCCAGTTGTGGCTGAAGTCGCAAAAGACCTGGGCATTCTGACCGTCGCTGTGGTGACCAAGCCTTTCAACTTTGAAGGCAAAAAGCGTATGGCGTTTGCCGAGCAGGGTATCGCTGAGCTGTCTAAGCACGTCGACTCGCTGATCACTATTCCAAACGACAAGCTGCTGAAAGTGCTGGGACGCGGTATTTCCCTGCTGGATGCATTTGGCGCGGCAAACGATGTACTGAAAGGCGCGGTGCAAGGTATTGCCGAGCTGATCACGCGTCCAGGCCTGATGAACGTCGACTTTGCAGACGTGCGTACCGTGATGTCCGAAATGGGTTATGCCATGATGGGTTCCGGTGTTGCGCGTGGTGAAGACCGTGCAGAAGAAGCGGCTGAAATGGCGATCTCCAGCCCGTTGTTGGAAGATATCGATCTGTCCGGCGCACGTGGCGTGTTGGTCAACATCACGGCGGGCTTTGATCTGCGTCTGGATGAGTTCGAGACGGTTGGTAACACCATCCGTGCATTCGCGTCCGATAATGCGACAGTCGTAATCGGTACGTCGCTTGACCCGGAAATGAATGATGAACTGCGTGTCACGGTTGTTGCGACGGGTATCGGCATGGACAAGCGTCCTGAGATTACTCTGGTGACGAACAAGCAGGCCAGCCAGCCTGTGATGGATCATCGTTATCAGCAACACGGTATGACGCCACTGGCGCAGGAAAAACCGGCTGCTAAAGTGGTTAACGACCAGAATCCGCAGACGAATAAAGAGCCAGATTATCTGGATATCCCGGCGTTTCTGCGTAAGCAGGCAGACTAATTTGCTGCCAGATAACGTTGGAATCTCCGCTCTTTGTGCTAAACTGTGCCGCCGAGCCTGGTGTATACTAGGTCGGTAGGTTCAGTAACATGCGAGATAAAATGATGATCAAACAACGTACATTAAAACGTATTGTTCAGGCGACTGGTGTCGGGTTACATACCGGCAAGAAGGTCACGTTGACCATGCGTCCTGCACCGGCAAATACCGGGGTCATCTATCGCCGCACAGACTTGAATCCCCCGGTTGATTTTCCGGCTGATGCAAAATCCGTGCGTGATACCATGCTCTGTACTTGCCTGGTTAATGAGCATGACGTCCGTATTTCTACGGTGGAGCATCTTAACGCTGCGCTTGCAGGGTTGGGCATTGACAATATTGTCATTGATGTTGACGCGCCAGAAATTCCAATTATGGATGGCAGCGCCAGCCCGTTCGTTTACCTGCTGTTAGATGCCGGTATCGAAGAGCTGAATTGTGCCAAGAAATTCGTACGTATCAAACAGCCCGTTCGCGTTGAAGACGGCGACAAGTGGGCCGAGATGAAACCGTTTAACGGCTTCAGCCTGGATTTCACTATCGACTTCAACCACCCGGCGATTGATGCGGGCAACCAGCGCTATCGTTTGGATTTCTCCGCTGATGCGTTTGTTCGCCAGATCAGCCGTGCGCGTACATTCGGCTTCATGCGCGATATCGAATACTTGCAGTCTCGTGGGTTGTGCCTGGGCGGCAGTATGGATTGTGCCATCGTCGTTGACGATTACCGCGTACTGAACGAAGACGGTCTGCGTTTTGAAGATGAGTTTGTCCGCCATAAAATGCTGGATGCCATCGGTGACCTGTTTATGTGTGGCCACAACATCATCGGTGCGTTCTCTGCGTTTAAATCTGGACACGCACTGAACAATAAACTGTTGCAGGCTGTGCTGGCAAATGAGGAAGCGTGGGAATACGTGACCTTTGAAGACGAAGCTGAGATGCCGTTGGCATTTAAAGCACCGTCTATCGTGCTGGCGTAACGCTTGAACTTGAAGTAATCATTTCTTATTACGACTGGTTTTATTGGTACTCTCTCCGGCCAGTGAAGCCAGTCGTTCTAATATCTTTCTGAGTTTTTCCGGGCTGTTGCCTGCTAATGTCCTCAATGTCTCCGCACTTTGTTCACTCAACTGACGCAACGGTTTGTCATCGGTATTTTCCGTCGGCGTAATGTCATTATTTTTCACGATTTCATGCCCTTTTGCGGCAAGCGTTGGATTAATCCTGATGTCGATTGAAGCCAATGATGGTAGTATTTGTGCGCGTAATGCAGAGAGCAGCGCAGGTTGTTCGTAACGTAATCGCATCAGCCAACTGGCGTTGGCGGTTTCCAGTATCAGTAAACCTTGCCGGTAATTAGCGACGCGGCACCATGGGTGCAACGGTGCAGGCAGTAACCCGCGTACGGCACGGTTGAGTTTTAATAAGGCGATAGCGCGCTGTTGCACATCTTGTAGCGGGCCTTTACCCGACATAGATGCGCTATCAAACAGAAATTCCAGTGATTGTGGGCGGCTATCACGCATAGACCTGGCTCCGGTGGATGTTACTCGTGATTGGTATTCTAAATCGTTGGCGACAATTTGGCAGACGTTATTTCTGGCCGCATCTCTTATTAGGGATGGTCGCGGCGAGTCTTGGCCTGCCGACAAGCCTGAACGACTCACAGGATATCGCCTCACTCCCTAATTCAAGCTCCAGCGTGAGTCGCCAGAATCACGTCTCGCTGAACCTTACCGATCTGGTCGCGCTGAAGGAAGCGCATCGGCGCTCGTCCTACAGCGTTGATTATTGGCATCAGCATGCGATTCGCACGGTAATCCGTCATCTTTCTTTTGCGTTGACGACGCCACAGACGGCCAGTGCCGAGCAGGTTGACGATCTTCAACCTCATTCTTTGGTTTTGCTGGATACGCTAAATGCGTTGTTGACGCAGGATTCCCAGTATCCCTTTGTGATCTCCCCCCATGCTGGGCATGTCACTTTTTATCCTCAGGCACACCATCAAATCGGCGTCTGGCTTGCCCAAATCCGCGGCATCCGCGCAGGGCCCTCTCTTTTCAGCTGAACGTGTAGTGGATAATTAGCTGAAGAAATTTCTCTCGTTTTTTGCTGAGTTTCTCAGTTTTTCGATGTTGTGTTGCCACTGGATACGTGGCACTTGTGAGATTAAAACTATTATGGTCATGAATATCCTAACCAAAATTTTTGGTAGCCGTAACGATCGTACGCTGCGTCGTATGCGTAAAAATGTTGATGTCATTGGTCGTTTAGAACCAGAAATGGAAAAACTTTCAGATGAGGAACTGCAAGCGAAAACGCAGGAGTTCCGTGCCCGTCTGGAAAAAGGTGAGACGCTGGAGAACCTGCTGCCGGAAGCCTTCGCGGTAGTCCGTGAATCTAGTAAGCGTGTCTTTGGCATGCGTCACTTCGACGTGCAGCTTATCGGCGGTATGGTACTGAACGAGCGCTGCATCGCGGAGATGCGTACCGGTGAAGGTAAAACGCTGACGGCAACGCTGCCTGCGTACCTGAATGCGCTGACCGGCCGTGGCGTACACGTAGTTACCGTGAACGATTATCTGGCACAGCGTGATGCCGAAAATAACCGTCCTTTGTTTGAATTCCTTGGCCTGAGCGTTGGTATCAACCTGCCGGGAATGCCTGCTCCAGCGAAGCGTGAAGCCTATGCGGCAGACATCACTTACGGTACCAATAACGAATACGGTTTTGACTACCTGCGTGACAATATGGCGTTTAGCCCGGAAGAACGCGTGCAGCGTAAATTATACTACGCGCTGGTGGATGAGGTTGACTCCATCCTAATCGATGAAGCGCGTACGCCGCTGATCATATCTGGCCCGGCTGAAGACAGCTCTGAGCTTTATATCAGCGTCAATAAAATCATCCCTCACCTGATCCGTCAGGAGAAAGAAGATTCGGATACCTTCCACGGTGAAGGCCACTTCTCTGTTGATGAGAAAGCGCGTCAGGTTAACCTCACCGAACGTGGTCTAGTTCTGGTAGAAGAACTGCTGGTGAAAGAAGGCATTATGGAAGAGGGCGAGTCGCTGTACTCTCCGACCAACATTATGCTGATGCACCATGTGACCGCTGCGCTGCGTGCGCACGTGTTGTTTACCCGCGATGTCGATTACATTGTGAAAGACGGTGAAGTCATCATCGTCGACGAACACACAGGCCGTACTATGCAGGGGCGTCGCTGGTCTGATGGTCTGCATCAGGCTGTGGAAGCGAAAGAGAAGGTGACCATTCAGAATGAAAACCAGACATTGGCTTCCATTACCTTCCAGAATTACTTCCGCCTGTATGAAAAACTGGCAGGTATGACCGGTACGGCAGATACCGAAGCGTTCGAATTCAGCTCCATCTATAAGCTGGATACGATTGTGGTGCCGACTAACCGTCCGATGATTCGTAAAGACTTGCCTGACTTGGTCTACATGACCGAGCAGGAAAAAATTGATGCCATCATTGAAGATATCAAAGACCGCTCTGTAAAAGGTCAGCCTATTCTGGTCGGTACGATCTCCATTGAGAAATCAGAAGTGGTTTCTCAGGCGCTGGAAAAAGCGGGCATCAAACACAATGTGTTGAATGCGAAATTCCACGCCATGGAAGCGGACATTGTTGCACAGGCGGGGCAGTCTGGTGCGGTCACCATCGCGACCAACATGGCTGGTCGTGGTACGGACATCGTATTGGGTGGTAGCTGGCAGGCCGAAGTCGCCCATCTGGAAAATCCAGATGACGCGCAAATTGCAGAAATCAAAGCAGCCTGGAAAGTACGCCATGATGCGGTGCTGGCTGCGGGTGGCTTGCACATTATCGGTACAGAGCGCCACGAATCTCGCCGTATCGATAACCAGCTGCGTGGTCGTTCCGGTCGTCAGGGGGATGCGGGTTCATCACGTTTCTATCTGTCGATGGAAGATGCGCTGATGCGTATTTTTGCCTCCGATCGCGTTTCTAATATGATGCGTAAACTGGGTATGAAACCGGGCGAAGCGATTGAGCACCCGTGGGTCACCAAGGCGATTGCTAACGCACAGCGTAAAGTGGAAAGCCGTAACTTTGATATTCGTAAACAGCTGCTGGAATACGATGATGTGGCGAACGACCAACGTCGTGCGATCTACACACAGCGTAACGAACTGCTGGATGTGTCCGATATCAGTGAAACCATCACCAGCATTCGTGAAGATGTGTTTAAAGCGACCATCGACAGCTATATTCCACCGGAATCTCTGGAAGAAATGTGGGATACGGAAGGTCTGGAACAGCGCCTGAAGAACGACTTCGATCTGGATATGCCGATCAAGGCGTGGCTGGATAAAGAGCCTGAGCTGCACGAAGAAACACTGCGTGAGCGTATTTTCCAGCAGGCGCTTGAGGTTTATCATCGCAAAGAAGAAGTGGTTGGCGCTGAAGTCATGCGCAACTTTGAGAAAGGCGTGATGTTGCAGACGCTGGATTCCTTGTGGAAAGAGCATCTGGCGGCAATGGATTATCTGCGTCAGGGCATCCATCTGCGTGGTTATGCACAGAAAGATCCGAAACAAGAATATAAGCGTGAGTCGTTCTCTATGTTTGCCGCGATGCTGGAATCACTGAAATATGAAGTGATCAGTACACTGAGCAAAGTTCAGGTGAGAATGCCGGAAGAAATTGAAGCGCTGGAGCAGCAACGCCGCGAAGAAGCTGAGCGTTTGGCACAGCAGCAACAGTTTAGCCATCAGGAAGAAGATAGCCTGAACACCGGTTCACCGGCGCAAGCAGATCGTAAAATTGGACGTAACGACCCTTGCCCATGTGGTTCAGGCAAGAAATATAAGCAGTGCCACGGTCGCTTGCAGAAATAATTGACTGCTGATCCAGTAGTTAATATGTGATAAGTACAAGGGCGGTCATTGACCGCCTTTTACTTGATAAGAATCTGATAGGAAGTGTCATGACGCAAAAACAGTTATCCGTCGCGGTCGGCATCATCCGCAATGCGGAGCAGCAATATTTCATTGCTCGCCGCCCTGATGGCGTTCATATGGCCGGGATGTGGGAATTTCCCGGCGGTAAAGTTGAAGAAGGTGAAACGCCAGAGCAGGCGCTGATTCGTGAACTGCGTGAAGAAACGGGTATCGAAGCCAGCGCACCACAGCCGCTAAACGACAAAACGTTTTCTACGTCGGAGAGAATCATCACGCTTCATTTCTTTCTGGTTGAAACGTGGCAGGGGGAACCCTATGGTCGGGAAGGTCAGGAATCTCGCTGGGTGGGCGTAGAAGAATTACGTGAGGAAGAGTTTCCGCCAGCGAACGCGGAGATGATCCGCTGGCTGAAATCGCTTTAATCTGGCTTTACTTTTTCCTGTCTGAAAGCCCCTGCCTTCAAACTATCGTGGCGAAACGTGGCCGTTAGCGCGTTTCGCTCCAGTCTTCACTATCAGAAACCATATCATCACTTGGAATACGCTTTTCCTCATCAGCCCATTCCCCTAAATCGATGAGCTGACAACGTTTGCTGCAAAATGGGCGATAGATGCTGGTTTTATCCCAGATGACTGCCTGCTTGCAGGTTGGGCACTTTACCGTCGTAATTTCTGCTGTCATAAAATTCTTTTCACTCTATTTGGTACTTAACACATATTTGCTACTTAACGCATTCTGGCTGGTCGGGCTGAGTCTAGCAGCAGGCCAGTTCAAAGGTTAAACGCGGAGGAATATGGCCGTTTTCGCTATCTAATGGCAGAAAACGGATGGCATAGCGTGTCTTATGGCCGGATATCTGCGGATAGAGCTGATGTATCTGCTCAAGGCGCAAACGTAGCAGATCAGCATCGGAGGCATTGTCCTGGAAAAAACCGTTCAGGCTGGTCTGCGGGCGGAACGTGCCAGAATGGCGGATCAGTTCCAGGATCATGTCCAAGGCTTGTTTGAGCGGCGATAAGGAGTTAAGCCAGCCGGAAACCAATTTCTCACGCAGTTCCTGAGGCTGGTGCAGCCAGCTATGCAAAGTGGGCAGATCGAAACTACAGCACCCGCCGGGAATACCAAGCCGCTGGCGTACCATGCCAATCAGGCGATCTTCCCGTAAGAACTGCCCCATTCGTGGTGCGGCCATCAACGTACTGGCCAGATCTTTCAACTGGCGTCTCAACGTATGGATGCGCTCCATGTCCACGCCCGGTACATCACTCCATTGCAGCAGTTTTTGCTGTTGCCGTTCCAGTTCTTTCAGCAGCTCGGTACGGACATCTCCACGTTCCAGCACATCGAGCAGTTCGGCGATAGCACGAAAAAATGTCAGAGCGCCTCCCATATCGGTCAGGGAGTGGTTTTGATGTAACTGCTGCAATAATGATTCGATACGCAACCAGGTACGTGTTTTTTCGTTCAGCGGGTATTCGAATAAAATCGTTGAGGGGGCGTCACTCATTCTTAGTCATCCTGTCGGCTGCGGAGGCGGCAAGCTCCAGGTACTGGCGGTGTAATTCCGCAACCTGTGGAACCAGCTCGTTTGGGCAGCGACTGTTATCAATAATATCATCGGCATAAGCCAGGCGCTGTTCTCGGGTAGCCTGTGCTGCCAGTATGTTTTCTGCTTGTTGCTGGCTGATGCCATCGCGGGCCAGCGTACGTGCAAGCTGTGTTTCTTTGTCTACATCAACGACCAGAATACGCTGTGCCCGCTGCTGTAAACCGTTCTCCACCAGTAAAGGGACGACCCACAGAATGTACGGTGCGGATGCAGCCTGAAACTGGGCCTGTGTTTCTTGGTGGATCAACGGATGGAGTAAATTATTCAGCCACTGTTTCTCCTCTGGTGAGGAGAAAATCCGCTGGCGTAGTGCGGCACGATTCAATGAACCATCAGTATTGAGCATAGCGTCGCCAAACCGGAGCCTGATGGCATCCAGTGCGGGTTCCCCAGGCTCGACTACCTGACGCGCGATAATATCCGCATCAACGATGGTGGCCCCTAATTTGGCAAATTCATCAGCTACGGTGCTTTTTCCGCTGCCGATACCGCCCGTTAAGGCTACGATGTATGTCATTGCACCCGTGTTGAAAAGTTAACATTTCTACTATTTTCAAGGGTGAGGAATATCTTCCCGTCCCCCTGAAGTCAATCAGGTATCAACCGCAGTGTGCTTCACGTTATCACTTGCTGGGTGATAGGTAAATTTCTCTGATTTTATCCCAAATAAAGTGAAAATCGCAGTCTTGCCGCAGGATTATTCCTGCGTATGATAACGTCACTGGTAAAGGGCATTATTTTTTCAGAAATGATTATGCTCAGTAACGATACTGAGTATGCCGCCGTCATTAACCAGGAACTCGAACCTCATGCGTATTGAAGAAGATTTAAAGTTAGGCTTTAAAGACGTTCTCATCCGGCCAAAGCGTTCGACGCTGAAAAGCCGCTCCGACGTTGAACTGGAACGTCAATTCACCTTCCTCCATGCCGGCGGCAACTGGTCCGGCGTACCGATTATCGCAGCCAATATGGATACCGTGGGTACGTTTAGTATGGCGGAAGTCTTGGCCTCTTTTGATGTTCTGACGGCTGTGCATAAACACTACTCTGTCGAACAATGGTCTCAGTTTGTGCAACGCACACCAGCATCGGTATTGCGCCATGTCATGGTCTCGACCGGGACATCTGAGGCTGATTTCATCAAGTTAAAGCAAATCTTGGCGCTGTCGCCTGAGCTGAAATTTATCTGTATCGATGTCGCGAATGGCTATTCAGAGCACTTTGTCACGTTCCTGCAAAAAGCACGCGAGGCCTGCCCGGATAAGGTCATCTGTGCAGGAAACGTTGTGACCGGCGAAATGGTTGAAGAACTGATTCTCTCCGGTGCGGACATCGTGAAAGTCGGCATTGGCCCCGGTTCTGTCTGCACGACGCGTGTTAAAACGGGTGTAGGCTACCCTCAGCTTTCTGCCGTTATTGAATGTGCTGATGCTGCACATGGTCTCGGTGGGCAAATCGTGAGCGACGGCGGTTGTGCTATGCCGGGCGATGTCGCGAAAGCATTCGGCGGTGGAGCCGATTTCGTCATGTTGGGCGGTATGTTGGCAGGACATGACGAATGTGAAGGCACCATCGTGGAAGAAAACGGTGAGAAGATGATGTTGTTCTACGGCATGAGTTCCGCATCCGCTATGGAGCGTCACGTTGGCGGTGTGGCGGAGTACCGTGCTGCAGAAGGAAAAACCGTGAAGTTGCCTCTGCGCGGTCCGGTAGACAATACCGTGCGCGATATTCTTGGCGGTCTGCGCTCGGCCTGTACCTATGTTGGTGCATCCCGTTTGAAAGAGCTGACAAAGCGTACAACGTTTATCCGCGTGGCCGAGCAGGAAAACCGCATTTTCAACGGGTAATTGCCGCCGTTACGTGCCGTCTTTCCGTCCGTTGTCAGCGGTGATGCATACGGCGTAGTTTGTCGCTGTTTGTATGTTGCATTGGTTTGTATGTTGTATTGGCCGGTTCAGGCACCGGCCAATACATTCCCCAACTGGAAGATAGGCAAATACATGCCAATCACCAGCGCCCCGACCATTCCCCCGACGACCATCATCAACAACGGTTCCAGCGTTTGTGTCAGCATGTCTGCCTGCTGCTGTACCCGACCTTCATGCCATTCTGCCAGTTGTGTAAAGATCGCATCCAACGCACCGGTTTCTTCCCCCACGCGGATCAGTTGCGGGCAGGGCGCAGGGAATAGTACGGCGTGATGCTGTGTTGCGTGGTATAGCGACGTCCCCTGATGCAGCTGCGCCTGTATTTGTTGAATTGCGGCCTGATAAAGTGGGTGACGGATCGTCGCGGCGGCATCCAGCCCTTCGGGGAGCGTCAAGCCAGCATGTTGCGTCATGGCGAGAATATGAAATATCTGGTTCAGTGATTTAACGCGTAACAGGCTGGATACGATAGGAAGCTTCAGCAACCATTCTTGCTCTCGGGTTTTCCACAATGGCCGTTTCTGCCTCAAGCGGGCGTACCCCACTATCAAACTGCTAAGTACCAGCACCCCAATGAATCCGTAGTCAGATATGGCCTCTGCCAGATAAAGCAATTGCCGGGTAAACCACGGCAACGGCGTCTCGAACGAGGAATAGAGCGAGGCAAACTCGGGCAGAACCAGCGTTAACATCATCATGCTGACCAGCATGGCGATTGCTAAAACAAAGCAGGGGTAACGTAACGCTTTGATGACTTTCTGTTGCAGCCTGGACTGTTTTTCTTGCTGCTGGGCGAGCTGTAGGCAGCATGCGTCCAGCTTGCCGGTTAGCTCGCCGACGGCAATGAGGGAACGATACAGAACGGGAAAGATGTGAGGATATTCCTGTAGTGCTTCAGACAGTGAGCTTCCCTGAGCAACATGGGTACGAACATCCCGTAATACGCAGCGCCAGCCGGGACGATCGTGCTGTTCCGACACCAGTTTTAATGCTTCCAGCAGTGGTAATCCGGCTTGTAGCAGGGCAGCAAGCTGTTTGATTAACTCGCCTAGCTGTTCACGTTTCCAGTAGCGTAGTGACAGGTAATGGCTGACTTTTACGAGAAGCGGTTGGTAACCCTGTGCAATCAGGCTGGCATAGACGTGCTGGCGATGTGTGCTAATGAGTTCTCCATCGATAAATTCGCCCTCGGATGTGATGGCCTGCCAGTGATATAAGCGCTGTAGCCTCATTTCGCCTCCTGATTCATTGACCGCTCATCGCCCACCACACGGTAGACTTCAGCAAGTGAGGTCAGGCCGTCGTTGACCAACTCAAGCCCTGCGGTCAGTAACGTTGGAAAACCGGCATGGCGAGAGAGTGCAGATAATTCCCCTGTGCTGGCGTTGCCCGCTAGCGCTGCCTGAAAATCTGGCGTGATAGGTAACAATTCATAGAACGCAACGCGACCATAGTAGCCAGAAAAACAGTGGCTACAGCCGCGGGCTTGCCAATGTTGCAGTGGCCCCTGCCATACATCGTTTGGTAGTGAAAGTAGCGGTTCTCCTGGGGTTTTACAGTGCGGGCATAACCGACGAACAAGGCGTTGTGCGATGATGAGTTTTAGCGCCGCAGCTAACAGGTAACCGGGGATGCCCAGATGACTGAGGCGAGTTAACGTTTCTACGGCAGAATTGGTATGCAGCGTGGACATGACCAGATGGCCGGTTTGTGCGGCTTTTACCGCAATTTCTGCGGTTTCTGCGTCACGGATTTCACCGATCATAATGACGTCTGGATCCTGTCGCAGTAGTGCTCGTAAAATTCGGCCGAAGCCCAGTTCGGCTTTGGGATTAATTGCCGTTTGGTTGATGCCCTGCAGGGGAATTTCGACCGGATCTTCCACACTACAGATATTGCGGCTGCACTCGTTTAGCCAGCGTATCGCGCTGTAAAGCGTGACGGTTTTTCCACTGCCCGTTGGACCCGTGACTAACAGCATTCCCTGTGAAGCACTCAGCACGCTAATCACCTGCTGTAACGCCTTTGCGCTGAGCCCGAGTTTATCCAGTGCTAGCTCCTGCTGGTGCGTTTGCAGAATACGCAGTACGACTTTTTCGCCTTGTTGTACGGGCAGCGTAGCGATGCGTAATGAGTAGGCTTGTTGATCCAGCGTCAGGCTGAATTGGCCGTCCTGCGGCAGTCGCCGTTCGGCGATGTTCAACTTACCCATGATTTTCAGCCGCGCGGTAATACGGTTTGTCAGTTCGGGCGGCGGTGCGGATATGGCCTGTAGCACGCCGTCAATGCGTAGGCGTACGCGATAGCCGTCCAGTAATGGCTCAAAGTGGATATCAGAGGCGCGCCGCTGAACCGCGAGACGCAACGTTTGATGGATAAATTGTGCAACGGGTGAGTCATCGTCATGATCCTGCTGCCCTGTGCTGTTGTTATGAATATTGTTATGAGTGTTGGCATGGTAGGTTTCTGCGGGCTCGGCAACGGCGTTCACCGGGTTAAGCTGCTGTTCCATTCTGGCTTGTGGCCACTGTTCCACCATAATGCGGCGATTGCTGGCGAAACGCAGCGCGGCAATCATCTCCGCAGAAGGGGAAGCCGTGACGGCGACCGACAGCGTTTGTTCGTCGAGACCGAGCAACAATGCCTGATAACGTCGGCACAGCGTCTGTAACTCGCTGAGCGTATGCTCGGAGGAGAAGGAGGAGTCTGTCATGATTAGCCTGCTGTATTATCGAAACGGAAAACGTCCTGACAGGCAGATTGCAGGCTCTCTGCGTTGTCATCCGTGGCACAGCTTTTCGTCCAGCGTGAAGCGCCGATTTCGGTATCCCACGTTGGCGTCAGAACAACGCGCAGCCCTTGCAGAGTAGATTGGCCAGTCAGCGTAATCACGCCTTGAGCGACGCTAACGGCGCTGACATAGCGTGAAGATTTGCTACCCGGAATGCCCTGACTACCTGCATTGCAGGCCGTAAACGCGGCATTTTCCAGACCACAGAGATCGACCGGTGTTTTATAAGACACCATCGTTTGCAGCATGTCTGTTAGCGCTGCTTTTTGCAGATAGCCTTGATAAGCCGGTACGCCAATAGCGCTGAGGATGGCGACGATCGCAATAACAATCATCAGCTCAATCAGCGTAAATCCTTGTTGTGTTGTCATGTTGATTTCCCTGTTGTTGCTCATAAATTAAAGGCTTTGGTGCAGAAATTCATACGGATGGCGGCAGCATAGAAAAGGGAGCGAAGGCTGACGAGCAGGGAAATGTGAAACAGGAAAGCGCTACGACATGTTTTTAGCGACTTGCAGAGGATTGAAAATTTTTTGCGAGCAGAGACGCAATTTTCACGTTGTTGGGACAGGACGTCCGGGCGAGATTTGTCGTTTGTGTTGTTACGGTGGTGTGCGAAAGGATGGGATGTCGAGAAGTGAACGAGGTGCGAACTAGCACCTCGCCGATAGAAATGGAAGGGCGGTTAGACGAAGCGCATGGATAAATCCAGTGCCTGTACGTGCTTGGTTAACGCTCCCACGGAGATATAGTCTACGCCCGTTTCCGCATAGCCACGCAGCGTGTCGAGGGTGACATTACCGGATATCTCCAGCAGCGCGCGGCCTTGCGTGGTGTTAACGGCTTCCCGGATGTTATCCAGACTGAAATTATCCAGCATGATGATATCGGCGCCCGCTTCCAGCGCTTGCTGTAATTCGTCCAGTGATTCGACTTCAACCTCTACCGGAACATCGCTGCGCAGAGACTGTGCTTTTTCTACCGCATTTTTGATTGAACCCGCGGCGATGATATGATTTTCCTTGATCAGGAAAGCATCGGATAGGCCAAGTCGGTGGTTGTCTCCACCACCGCATGATACGGCGTATTTCAGCGCGGTTCTCAGCCCAGGGAGCGTCTTGCGCGTATCCAGCAGTCGAGTACGCGTTCCCTGTAACACGGCAACATAGCGGCTGACTTCAGTGGCGACACCGGACAGCGTTTGCAGGAAATTCAGCGCCGTGCGTTCGCCCGTCAGGAGTTGTTTAGCTGGTCCCGTGATGTCACACAGCGTTTGGTTGGGCGTGATAGCGTCGCCATCGGCAACGTGCCAGACGATCGTTGTTGTATTGCCTAATTGAGAAAAGACTTCCTCAAGCCAGCGCGTGCCGCAGAATATACCTGCTTCACGCGTGATAATGCGTGCGCTGGCGGTCTCGTTGTCGGGGAGCAGAAGCGCGGTAATGTCTTGATTAGCATCGACGATGCCACCTAAATCTTCACGCAAGGCCAGTTGCACGCTGGCGGGGATATCTTGTGCAATACGAGCGAGCAAGGCTTGTTGGCGTTGTTCCTGACTGTAGCGACGCGTTGACATGACAAAACTCCGAAGGGGGATTCGGAGGTCTATGCTACCTTGTTTATATCAGGACATCCAGAATGAATACTTATTAAAATTCAATCTGTTACTGTTATGAGTCTTCCGGCGAACATCCGTGGTCGCCGGAAAGAGGAAGCGATGTTAGAAGTTGTAACCGACGACCAGATAGTAGCCCCAGCCGGTAGATTTCACTTCAAACGGGCCTTTGCCGAAATTGAGTTCTGCGCCATCAGCCCATTGGCCGCCGTTGTGGAAATAACGTGCGACGAAAGAGTAGTGCCAGTGGTCGTAGCCCAGCGCCAGAATATGGCTGGAGGCAATGGAATTGTTGGTGCGGCTTGAGTTCGATTTATCACGCAGTTCTGAGCCAAAATCGAAATTGGTGAAGCTGATATACGAAACGTTGCCGCCCAGCATCGAACCCAGTGGGTAAGAGTATTTCACTTTTACACGGTAGCCGTCCCACTCGTTTTCGTTAGCGGCGCCGTAGTTCTGCCATTGGTATTTGGCATAGCCGTTCACTGACAGAGACAGGTCGGTGCCGGTATCAATATCGGTGCCTAAGCCCATGTACCAGGTGCTCTGGCGTGAACCGCTGTTGCGACCCTGATCGTAAATAACGTTATTGGCGATGTACCACTCTTTAAACGGACCAAAGCTCAGATCAGCGCCCGTCAGTTTATCAATGGAGAAGCGTGGTTCGATCTCGACAAACAGCGGAGAGCCTTTGTCCCAAATGCCACGGCTGTCGGGATCGCCACCAAAAAACTTAGGCGCATCGGCGTAGCCGTAGAAATCGAACCAGTCTTTGCGCGCAAAGGCTTCGTATTCCAGATAAGTCGTGCTGTTCAGTTGCGGCCCGAAACGCGTGTGGGCGCTCCCGACGACGTTAATGCTCTGGTGCCACCAGTCGGACAGGTATTCGGCTTTATTGCTGTCGGCAAGAGCAGGCATGGAGCATGACAGCGCGAGCAAAGCGCCTGCGGCGAAAGTTTTTTTCATGTTAAGTACCATAGTGTTAGACGTTATTTACGTCGTACGTAAGACCGCAAAATAAGTTTTGGTAATATCTAAAAAAATCAGAAGATAATTTTGTCATGCATTTTAAGTAAAAATAGACGCAATGCACGAAAACGATTGCCTTTTGTTATGCCATTACATTTGTAATGTGATTTTAATCACATAATGGTGTTAGGAATTTCACCTTACTAAAAAATTATCGGGATAGCGTTCAGGCAGGAAAGCGACGGGAATATCACGAAACAAACGGTAAAACCTATTGATATCCAGTTGAATAGATAGCATGGCGTGAAACATGGTATCTTGGATACAAGGACCTTTTGGCTACAATGAGTTTTACACCTGACATTATTTTTATATCTGACATTGTTTTTACTCCTGAAATTGATTTTTCGCCTGATTCAGCCGGCAAACGATACGATGCGAGGTTATCGCCGATGCTTTTGGAAAATGGCTGGTTATCCGACATTACACACACGCCTTCACCGCATTATGATGGTCGCCCGAATGATGAGGTGCCTTCCCTACTGGTGATCCACAATATTAGTCTGCCGCCTGGTGAGTTTGGCGGCCCGTATATTGATCAACTGTTTACGGCGACGTTGGATCCTACTGCGCATCCTTATTTCGCCGATATTTCCCATTTACGCGTCGCGGCACACTGCCTGATTCGCCGCGATGGGCAAATCACCCAGTATGTGCCTTTCGAGCAGCGTGCCTGGCATGCCGGTGTTTCGGTGTTTGAAGGCCGGGAACGCTGTAATGATTTTTCTATTGGTATTGAGCTGGAAGGGACGGATACGCTGCCTTTTACCGCGCAGCAGTATCACTCGCTGGTTGCGATTACACGCCTGTTAATGCGAGCCTATCCTATTACGCTATCGCGAATCACCGGACACAGCGACATCGCGCCGGGCCGTAAAACCGATCCCGGACCGGCATTTGACTGGGACGGTTATCATCGTCTGCTACAAGAAAGCGGGACAGAGAACAAAGGGAGTCTGGATTAATGACGCTGTTTACACTGTTGCTTACGCTGGCATGGGAACGCTTGTTCAAACAGGGCGAGCACTGGCAGATCGATCATCGGCTTGAGGTCGTATTCCGGCATGTGCCGTCTCCGTCTTTATTGCAAACGCTGTTCCTGACGCTCTGCAGCATGAGCATCGTAGCGGGCTTGCTATGGCTCACGAGCGGCATTCTGTTCGGCCTGATTTCTCTTTTGCTGTGGATTGTCATCAGCCTGATGTGTATTGGTGCGGGTGAAATCCGTCAGCACTATCGGCGCTATTTGCAGGCGGCGCAGCGCGGCGAGGCGGATGCCAGCCGAGAAATGGCGGCTGAACTGGCGCTGATTCACGGTCTGCCCGTTGGCACGGGAGAAGAAGAGCAACTGAAAGAGCTGCAAAATGCGCTGCTGTGGATAAATTTCCGGTTTTATTTAGCGCCGCTGTTCTGGTTTATCGCTGCCGGACCCTACGGGCCGATTGCGCTGACGGGGTATGCATTTTTACGCGCCAGACAAACCTGGCTTGCCCGCCACCACACCCCGCTGGAGCGCGCGCAGTCTGGCGTCGATAGTTTACTGCATTGGCTTGATTGGATCCCCGCACGTTTGGCGGGTGCCGCTTACGCACTGCTGGGACACGGCGAGAAAGCGCTGCCAGCCTGGTTCGCTTCGCTGGGGGATTCTCGCAGTTCACAGTATTGGGTGTTGACTCAACTGGCGCAATTTTCTCTCGCGCGTGAATCCCACGTTGAGCCTGTGGAGACGCCCAAAGCCGCTGTGACGCTGGCGAAAAAGGTGACGCTGGTATTAGTGGTCGTCGTCGCGCTCCTGACGATATACGGTGCGCTGGTTTAATTTCCCGTTGGGCATCCCAGCGCACTCGTTTCTCGCTTATTGCCTGTCAGCGGGCGGTTCGCCGAACACGGGCATTCCGTCACGATCCCAGGTGAAGGTTTTAATCCGCGTATGGCGATTCGGATCATACAGCGGGTCGTCTTCGATCTCCGTGTAGTTGCGGGCGTGGTAAACCAGAACGTCTTCGCCCGTTTCTGTTTGTGTAAAGCTATTATGGCCTGGCCCAAACTGTCGGTTTGCTCGGTTGGTGGTAAAGACCGGCTGCTGCGATTTATGCCAGCTTGTCGGGTTCAACAGATCGCTGTCTGCATTCGCCCACAGTAAGCCGATACAGTAATTTTCATCGGTGGCGCTGGCGGAATAGGTGATGAAGAGACGTGCGCCGTGCTTAATGACGGCGGGCCCTTCGTTGACTTTAAAACCAATCACTTCCCACGGTAGCTCCGGCTTGCTCAACATGACCGGCGTGCCTTTCAGCGTCCACGGATTTTCCATTTCCGCCAGATACAGATTCGAATTACCAGAAATAGCGGGATCTTTTTGCGCCCACAGATAGTAGCGTTTGCCTTTATGTTCAAAGTGGGTGGCATCCAGCGAGAAGGTATCGAATTGCGTATAAATCCGGCCTCTTTCTACCCAGTTGCCTTTTAGCGGGTCGCTGTCTGCACATTCCAGCGCAAACATACGGTGCTGGAATAAGCCGTCTTTGATGTCTTCCGTCGGCGCAGCGGCAAAATAGATATACCACTTACCATGAATCACGTGCAGTTCCGGTGCCCAAATCAGCGCACTTAACGGGCCGCGTTCATGCTTGCGCCAGATTGTCACCGGGGTCGCGTGGGCAAGTGCCTCCAGCGAACTGGCCCGGCGAATTTCGAGCCGATTGTATTCCGGTACTGAGGCAATAAAATAATATTGTCCATCCGTGTGGCGAAGAATGAAAGGATCAGCCCGTTGTTCAATCAGGGGGTTAGGCCATTGATGTGGGTTCATCATTCTCTCCTCCTCTTTTGACGTTGAGTGATTGACTGTCGCGGCTCTCGCTCAGTTCCCGATAGTTATTACGGCGTTTTTCCAGATCGATTTGTATTTGCTGCATGAGCTGGCGATCGACCTTCAGCAAGCGCACAACGCCTGCGGTAATCAAATAGCCTACGCCGGGAATAAGGGTGAACAACATAATGATGCCGTTCATGGCTTCTGCATTTTGCTGTGGAGCATTGGCATCATAACCATAGTAGGACAGCAGGAAGCCGACCATCGCGCCTGCAATCGCCAGCCCGACCTTCAGGAAAAACAGATTGCCTGAGAAGCTGATCCCAGTGATTCGCTTGCCGGTTTTCCACTCGCCATAGTCATCCACATCGGCCATCAGCGACCAGTGAAGCGGGGACGGGATCTGGTGCAGGACGTTGAGCAGGAAGTACATCACCAGAATAAAGCTGGTCAGGTGAGGGTTGAAGAAATAGAAGGCGCTGGAGAAGATCGCTAGCGCGATGTTGACCCAGAAAAACACTTTCAGCTTGCAGAAACGGTCGGTCAGGGGTTTCGCCAATGCGCTGCCGAACATCATGCCGACCACGCCGAGGCTGATAAACAGGCTGGCGAATGAGGCGGACTTTCCCATCACCCACGTGACGTAGTACATCGTGGCGGCCATGCGGATAAATCCGGGACAGACGTTGCATAGGGTTAACAGCAGAATGCGCGGCCATTGGTCGTTTTTCCAGACGTCTCGCAGGTCCGCTTTCAGCGCATCGTTGGTGGGGATGGCGGGTTTAATTCGCTCCTGAACGGTAGCAAAGCAAAACAGAAACATGAATAGGGCAATGATCGCCATCACGCCCATCGACATTTGGTAACCGCGCGCTTTGTCCTCGCCGCCGAACCACTCAGCCATAGGCAGCAGCGTCGAAGAGAGGATGAGCGTGGCGATACCGACCATGATGAAGCGGTATGACTGACAAGAAACCCGCTCATGCGGATCGGCGGTGATCACGCCGCCCAGTGAGCAGTAGGGGATGTTGATGGCGGTGTACGTCAGCGACATCAGAAAATAGGTGACGAAAGCGTAGATGACTTTGCCGTTGTAGCTCCAATCTGGCGTGGTAAACATGAGGACGCTGAACAGAACGTAGGGCACGCAGACCCAAAGCAGATAAGGCCGAAAGCGACCCCAGCGGCTTTGGGTGCGATCGGCGATCGCGCCCATAATCGGGTCCGTGACGGCATCGATGACGCGAATGGAAAGTAGCAGGGTGCCGACTAAAGCAGGCGAGAGGCCATAGATATCTGTGTAGAAGTAGCTCAGAAATAGCATGATGGCCCCGCCAATCATGTTGCATCCTGCATCACCCATTCCGTAGCCGATCTTTTCTTTAACGGACAGTGCGTTGTTCTTCATGAATACGACTCCTGTGCTTAACGTGTAAGCACGATTATTCCTCTCGATAGGGATAAAAGAGCGTATGAAATCGGTTGCAAAAATGGACAAACGGGTCGGGTGGGGCAAAGTGTGATGGACGTGGCAAATATGAAAATGGCCGACAGAGTCGGCCATGGGAAAGGATGTGGTGAACGCAGAGGCTTAGGCTTACGCCGCCTGATTTTTCTTTTTGATAAAGTAGCCCACGCCTAAAATAACCAGCCAGACCGGAATCAGCATGACGGAAATCTGAATGCCCGGCGTCAGGAACATGATGACCAGTATGCCGGCCAGAAACAGCAGACAGATATAGTTACCCAGCGGATAAAGCAGCGCTTTAAACTTGGTCACCGTACCTTCTTTGTCCTTTTGCGCACGGAACTTCAGGTGCGCCAGACTGATCATCGCCCAGTTAATCACAAGAGCCGACACGACCAGCGCCATCAGCAGCTCGAACGCTTTGCCGGGAATAAGGTAGTTGATCAGGACGCACAGCGCCGTCGCCAGCGCGGAGATACCGATAGCAACAACCGGAACGCCACGCGCATCGACAGTTTTCAGTACTTTCGGTCCGTTACCCTGCTTCGCCAGACCGAACAGCATGCGGCTGTTGCAATACACGCAGCTGTTGTAAACGGACAGCGCTGCGGTCAGTACCACGATGTTCAGCACCGTTGCTACGACGTTGCTGTTCAGTTCATGGAAGATCATGACGAACGGACTACCGCCTTCTACAACCTTGCCCCACGGATACAGTGACAGCAGGATAGCGAGTGAACCGATGTAGAAAATCAGGATGCGATAGATAACCTGATTGGTCGCGCGTGGAATGCTTTTCTCTGGGTCATCCGCTTCTGCCGCGGTAATCCCCACCAGTTCCAGCCCGCCAAATGAGAACATGATCACGGCCATCGCCATCACCAGACCGAGCACGCCGTTCGGGAAGAACCCGCCCTGCGCCCACAGGTTGGTTACGGTCGCTTCCGGCCCGCCCGTACCGCTGAGCAGCAGCCAGCCACCGAAGACGATCATGCCAATAATCGCGACGACTTTGATGATGGCAAACCAGAATTCCATCTCACCGTAGACTTTGACGTTCGCCAGATTGATGGCGTTAATCAGCAGGAAGAAGACGGCAGCGGACACCCAGGTCGGAATATCTGGCCACCAGTACTGGACGTAAATCCCCACGGCGCTGAGCTCGGCCATGGCGACCAGCACATACAGCACCCAGTAGTTCCATCCCGATGCAAAGCCCGCGAAATCGCCCCAGTATTTATAGGCAAAGTGGCTGAACGATCCGGCTACCGGCTCTTCAACCACCATCTCGCCCAGTTGGCGCATAATGAGAAACGCGATCAGGCCGCCAATCGCATAGCCTAACAGGACCGATGGCCCGGCCATTTTGATTGTCTGCGCAATACCAAGAAAGAGGCCAGTACCTACCGCGCCACCCAAGGCAATCAACTGAATATGACGGTTTTTCAAACCACGCTTTAGCGTGCCGTCCGTTTGTTGATTATCCATCAAATTTAACCCTCTGCCAGTGCAAGTAAAAAACACGGTGTGAACGAACACGCGTATTAGTGACTATACGTTTGTGTAATTTTATTTTTACGGGGTGGTATTTCTTAAAATAAGAAAACCGCTACCGTTTGGCAGAGAATAGTGGTAAGTACGCAAGATTGCACTGATTTCTTATCGTCTGATAATTAAAAACTATCGCCACATCAAAAATTTTACCTTTCCCTGATTAAGAGCCTGATGACGAGAAAATTGAGAGAGGATTTTTCAGGGGAGAAGGGGAGTGCTACTCCTTTAGTTTTACTCCCTTTTATTATCTCTTTATCCCTGCTGTAAAATGCTGTTTACCACGATGTGAAGCTGTGGGTAACTACGTTTTCCTTATGAGAATAAAAAACCTTATTTTTTGCATTTAAATTCACTATTTTCGTATTTAAACGGTTCAGCAATGCCTGCTTTACGTTTCAAAAAAGTTAAAATATAGACAGAGGGGATTAATGGTAATACCACAGGCGGGCTATCACTTTGCCGCATGTTTCTCGTGCATTTGTTAAAATCTGGTGGGATTGGTGATTTAGCTCAAGGTCCTTATGGACAGAAGGTGAATACTTTGTTACTTTAGCGTCACGTTTTTGAAATTGGTATTACCAATTGACTCCGCGCCATTCGCAGAGAAGAATTCACTATGGCATACAGCAAGATCCGTCAGCCCAAACTGTCAGATGTGATTGAACAGCAGCTGGAGTTTCTGATCCTTGAGGGAACCTTGCGCCCCGGCGAGAAGCTCCCACCGGAGCGCGAACTGGCAAAACAGTTCGATGTTTCCCGCCCTTCTCTGAGAGAAGCCATTCAACGCCTGGAAGCCAAAGGTCTCCTTTTGCGCCGTCAGGGTGGTGGTACCTTCGTTCAAGCCAATCTATGGCAAAGCGTCAGCGATCCGCTGGCAGAATTACTGAGCACACATCCCGAATCACAGTTCGATCTTCTGGAAACGCGTCATGCGCTGGAAGGCATTGCTGCCTACTATGCTGCGTTGCGTGGCACAGAGTCGGATCTGCAGCGTATCCGGGATTGTCATGCCGTGATTGAGAAGGCGAGGGAAGCGGGCGATCTGGACGCCGAGTCAGAAGCCGTTATGCAGTATCAGGTTGCTGTAACAGAAGCCACGCATAATGTGGTGTTGCTGCATTTGGTGCGCTGTATGGGGCCGATGCTCGAACAGAACGTGAGGCAGAATTTTGAATTGCTTTATTTGAGCCGTGAAGTGTTGGCTCAGGTTAGCATTCATCGCGCCAGCATTTTTGAGGCGATTGTTGCCCGTGAGCCGGAAAAGGCGCGCGAAGCATCACACCGTCATCTGGCGTTTATTGAGGAAGTATTGCTGGATCTTAACCGGGAACATAGTCGGCGCGAGAGATCGCTGCGTCGGCTCCAGCAACGCAGGGATTGAGCATCCGTAATTTGGGGCTCTGAATGCGGTAATGACGACGATGAGCCTGTCTTCATGCGTTTTGCTTAGGACGAAACCTAAGTCAGAATGCAGGAAGACAGGCTCCATAAACTAACTGATTAGAGAAGATAAGGAATAACCATGTCAGATCGTTTAAATAATGACGTGGATCCGATCGAAACCCGCGACTGGCTGCAGGCGATCGAATCGGTCATCCGTGAAGAGGGTGTTGAACGCGCCCAGTTCCTGATTGATCAGGTTCTGAGTGAAGCACGTAAAGGCGGTGTCAGCGTTGCTGCTGGTACAGCTGCACGTCAATACATCAACACCATCGCAGTGGAAGACGAGCCGGAATACCCTGGTAATCTGGATCTGGAACGTCGTATTCGCTCAGCAATCCGCTGGAACGCGATCATGACAGTGCTGCGTGCTTCTAAAAAGGATCTGGATCTGGGCGGCCACATGGCTTCTTTCCAGTCTTCCGCCACTTTCTATGAAGTGTGCTTTAACCACTTCTTCCGTGCTCGCACTGCGCAGGACGGCGGCGACCTGGTCTACTTCCAGGGCCACATTTCTCCGGGCGTTTACGCTCGTGCCTTCCTTGAAGGCCGCCTGACCGAAGATCAGATGAACAATTTCCGTCAGGAAGTTCACGGTAACGGTCTGTCTTCTTATCCGCACCCTAAATTGATGCCAGATTTCTGGCAGTTCCCGACCGTCTCTATGGGTCTGGGCCCTATCGGTGCTATCTACCAGGCTAAATTCCTGAAGTATCTGGAAAACCGTGGTCTGAAAGATACCTCTAAGCAAACCGTTTATGCCTTCCTGGGCGACGGTGAAATGGACGAACCAGAATCCAAAGGTGCGATCACTATCGCGACCCGTGAAAAACTGGACAACCTGGTGTTCGTCATCAACTGTAACCTGCAGCGTCTGGATGGTCCGGTTACTGGTAATGGTAAGATCATCAACGAGCTGGAAGGTATCTTCAGCGGCGCTGGCTGGGATGTGATCAAAGTCATGTGGGGCGACCGTTGGGACGAACTGCTGCGTAAAGACACCAGCGGTAAACTGATCCAACTGATGGAAGAAACCGTTGACGGTGATTACCAGACCTTCAAATCCAAAAACGGTGCCTATGTGCGTGAGCACTTCTTCGGTAAATACCCGGAGACGGCAGAACTGGTTAAAGACTGGACCGACGATCAAATTTGGTCACTGAACCGTGGTGGTCACGATCCGAAGAAAGTCTACGCTGCACTGAAAAAAGCGCAGGACACCAAAGGCAAACCAACCGTTATTCTGGCACATACCATTAAAGGTTATGGTATGGGCGACGCGGCTGAAGGTAAGAACATCGCTCACCAGGTTAAGAAAGTTAACAT
The DNA here is from genome assembly GCF_044751765.1 of Pectobacterium sp. CHL-2024. Lineage (NCBI taxonomy): Bacteria > Pseudomonadati > Pseudomonadota > Gammaproteobacteria > Enterobacterales > Pectobacteriaceae > Pectobacterium > Pectobacterium sp. CHL-2024. The sequence continues at coordinate 144,563 of NZ_JBIXKO010000003.1, forward strand.
GGATGGCGTGCGTTACTTCCGCGACCGCTTCAACGTGCCAGTGTCTGATGCTGATATAGAAAAACTGCCGTACATCACTTTCGATAAAGGGTCTGAAGAGTACAAATACCTGCACGAGCGTCGTCAGGCGCTGGGTGGCTACCTGCCGTCTCGTCAGCCGAACTTTGATGAGAAGCTGGAACTGCCAACGCTGGAAGATTTCAGCACTCTGCTGGAAGAGCAGAACAAAGAAATCTCTACCACTATCGCGTTTGTACGTGCCCTGAACGTGATGCTGAAGAACCAATCTATCAAAGATCGTCTGGTTCCGATCATCGCTGACGAAGCGCGCACCTTCGGTATGGAAGGTCTGTTCCGCCAGATCGGTATTTATAGCCCGAAAGGCCAGCAGTACACTCCGCAGGACCGTGAGCAAGTTGCTTACTACAAAGAAGACCAGAAAGGTCAGATTCTGCAGGAAGGTATCAACGAGCTGGGCGCAGGTTCTTCCTGGCTGGCGGCGGCAACGTCTTACAGCACCAACAACCTGCCGATGATCCCGTTCTACATCTACTACTCCATGTTCGGTTTCCAACGTATCGGCGACCTGTGCTGGGCAGCGGGTGACCAACAGGCTCGTGGCTTCCTGATCGGTGGTACTTCCGGTCGTACGACGCTGAACGGCGAAGGTCTGCAGCACGAAGATGGTCACAGCCACATTCAGTCTCTGACTATTCCGAACTGTATTTCCTACGATCCGGCATTTGCCTACGAAGTTGCGGTCATCATGCATGACGGTCTGCATCGCATGTACGGTGAAGCGCAGGAAAACATTTACTACTACATCACCACGCTGAACGAAAACTACCACATGCCTGCGATGCCGCAGGGTGCGGAAGAAGGTATCCGTAAGGGTATCTACAAGCTGGAAACGGTTGAAGGTAGCAAAGGTAAAGTGCAGCTGCTGGGTTCAGGTTCTATCCTGCGTCACGTACGTGAAGCGGCTCAGATTCTGGCGACAGACTACGGCATCGGTTCTGACGTATTCAGCGTGACGTCCTTCACTGAACTGGCACGTGAAGGCCAGGATTGTGAGCGTTGGAACATGCTGCATCCAACCGAAGCGCCACGCGTACCTTACGTGGCTCAGGTACTGAGCGATGCGCCAGCGGTGGCATCTACTGACTACATGAAGCTGTTTGCTGAGCAAATCCGTAACTTCATCCCAGCTAGCGATTACCGCGTACTGGGTACTGACGGTTTCGGTCGTTCTGACAGCCGTGAGAACCTGCGTCACCACTTCGAAGTGGATGCGTCTTACGTCGTGGTTGCGGCTCTGGGTGAACTGGCTAAACGCGGTGAAATCGATAAGAAAGTGGTTGCTGATGCCATCACTAAATTCAACATCGATGCAGATAAAGTTAACCCGCGTCTGGCATAAGAGGTAAAGATTACATGGCTATCGAAATCAACGTGCCGGATATCGGTGCAGATGAAGTTGAAGTCACCGAAGTGCTGGTGAAGGTTGGCGATAAAGTTGAAGCTGAACAATCGCTGATCACGGTTGAAGGCGATAAGGCTTCTATGGAAGTCCCTTCTCCGCAGGCTGGTGTCGTGAAAGAGATTAAAGTCTCTGTCGGTGACAAAGTTGAAACTGGCAAACTGATCATGATTTTCGATTCCGCCGACGGTGCAGCTGACGCTGCACCTGCCAAGGCAGAAGAGAAGAAAGAAACGGCTCCGGCTGCTGCCCCAGCGGCATCGGCAGCGAAAGACGTCAACGTACCGGATATTGGCGGTGACGAAGTCGAAGTGACTGAAGTACTGGTTAAAGTAGGCGACACCGTTGCTGCTGAACAGTCTCTGATTACCGTAGAAGGCGACAAAGCGTCTATGGAAGTCCCGGCACCTTTCGCAGGTACGGTTAAAGAGATCAAAATCAGCACCGGCGATAAAGTTTCTACCGGTTCTCTGATCATGGTATTCGAAGTGGCGGGTGCTGCACCTGCCGCCGCTCCGGCACAAGCCGCTGCTCCAGCAGCAGCTGCGCCAGCGGCCTCTGCCGCTAAAGAAGTTAACGTACCAGATATCGGCGGTGACGAAGTCGAAGTGACTGAAGTGATGGTTAAAGTTGGCGATAAAATCGCGGCTGAGCAATCACTGATCACCGTAGAAGGCGACAAGGCTTCAATGGAAGTCCCTGCGCCGTTCGCGGGTACGGTTAAAGAAATCAAAATCAGCACCGGCGACAAAGTGAAAACCGGTTCACTGATCATGGTCTTCGAAGTGGAAGGCGCTGCACCTGCGGCGGCTCCAGCAGCCAAGCAAGAAGCAGCGGCTGCACCGGCTCCGGCGGCAAAATCTGCTGCGCCAGCACCGGCTGCAAAAGCGGAAGGCAAGAGCGAGTTCGCTGAGAATGATGCTTACGTTCACGCAACGCCGGTTATCCGTCGTCTGGCACGTGAATTCGGCGTGAATCTGGCGAAAGTGAAGGGTTCTGGTCGTAAAGGCCGTATCCTGCGCGAAGACGTTCAGGCTTACGTGAAAGATGCAGTGAAACGCGCTGAGTCTGCGCCAGCTGCTGCCGCTGGCGGCGGTCTGCCGGGCATGCTGCCATGGCCGAAAGTCGACTTCAGCAAGTTTGGTGAAGTGGAAGAAGTGGAACTGGGCCGCATCCAGAAAATCTCTGGTGCTAACCTGAGCCGTAACTGGGTGATGATCCCGCACGTTACGCACTTCGACAAAACTGACATCACCGATCTGGAAGCGTTCCGTAAACAGCAGAACGCCGAAGCTGAGAAGCGCAAACTGGATGTGAAATTCACCCCAGTTGTCTTCATCATGAAAGCTGTTGCCGCTGCGCTTGAGCAGATGCCACGCTTCAACAGTTCCCTGTCTGAAGACGCGCAACGTCTGACGCTGAAGAAATACATCAACATCGGTGTTGCGGTTGATACCCCGAACGGTCTGGTGGTTCCGGTCTTTAAAGACGTGAACAAGAAGAGCATCACTGAGCTGTCTCGCGAACTGATGGCGATCTCCAAGAAAGCCCGTGACGGTAAGCTGACTGCTGGCGAAATGCAGGGCGGGTGCTTCACGATTTCTAGCCTGGGCGGCATCGGGACTACGCACTTTGCGCCGATCGTCAACGCGCCGGAAGTCGCTATTCTTGGTGTGTCTAAGTCCGCGATGGAACCTGTCTGGAATGGTAAAGAGTTCACTCCGCGTCTGATGATGCCGATGTCTCTGTCCTTCGACCACCGTGTCATTGACGGTGCTGATGGTGCTCGCTTCATTACCATCATTAACAACATGTTGTCTGACATCCGCCGTCTGGTGATGTAATCGAAAAGCCGGCCTGACGGCCGGCTTTTTTCTGATAAGCTGTAATTTGTTACAGCTGTCAGTGATCAAGGACAAATCGTTAGTCGCTTGTTGTTTCAAAATTGTTAACGATTTTGTAAACTACTGCGGCAAAGACACGTCCCGGTGGAAGAGGGCGTTAAGACTCAATAACAATGACGTCACAGACCCGCCGGAAATCAATTAAGAGGTCATGATGAGTACTGAAATTAAAGCTCAGGTAGTGGTACTTGGTGCCGGCCCCGCGGGTTACTCTGCTGCATTCCGCGCGGCGGATTTGGGTCTGGAAACCGTACTGGTAGAGCGCTACTCCACGCTGGGTGGGGTGTGTCTGAATGTGGGTTGTATCCCTTCCAAAGCCCTGCTGCACGTTGCTAAAGTTATTGAAGAAGCCAAAGCACTGGCAGAACACGGTATCGTGTTCGGTGAACCTAAAACCGACATTGATAAAATCCGTCTGTGGAAAGAAAAAGTCATCACCCAACTGACCGGTGGTCTGGCTGGCATGGCGAAAGGCCGTAAAGTTAAAGTGGTTAACGGTCTGGGCAAATTCACAGGTGCCAACACGCTGGAAGTTGACGGCGAAAACGGCAAAACGACGATCAACTTCGATAACGCGATTATCGCGGCGGGTTCACGTCCAATCCAACTGCCTTTCATTCCTCATGATGACCCGCGCGTATGGGATTCTACCGATGCGCTGGAGCTGAAAAGCGTCCCTGGACGTCTTCTGGTTATGGGCGGTGGTATCATCGGTCTGGAAATGGGTACCGTTTACCATGCTCTGGGTTCACAGATCGACGTTGTTGAAATGTTCGATCAGGTTATCCCGGCTGCTGACAAAGATGTTGTTAAGGTCTTCACCAAGCGTATCAGCAAGCAGTTCAACCTGATGCTGGAAACCAAAGTGACGGCAGTAGAAGCCAAAGAAGATGGCATCTATGTGACGATGGAAGGCAAAAAAGCGCCAGCCGAGCCACAGCGTTACGATGCGGTTCTGGTTGCTATCGGTCGTGTACCGAACGGCAAAAACCTGGATGCTGGCAAAGCGGGCGTGGAAGTTGACGATCGCGGCTTCATCCACGTTGATAAGCAAATGCGCACCAACGTGCCACACATCTACGCTATCGGCGACATCGTCGGTCAGCCGATGCTGGCGCACAAAGGTGTGCATGAAGGCCACGTTGCTGCCGAAGTGATCTCCGGCAAGAAACACTACTTCGATCCGAAAGTAATTCCTTCTATCGCCTATACCGAACCGGAAGTGGCCTGGGTAGGTCTGACTGAGAAAGAAGCGAAAGAGAAAGGCATCAGCTACGAAACCGCGACCTTCCCATGGGCAGCGTCTGGCCGTGCTATCGCGTCTGACTGTGCTGACGGTATGACCAAACTGATTTTCGACAAAGAAACTCACCGTGTTATCGGTGGTGCGATTGTCGGTACTAACGGTGGTGAACTGTTAGGTGAAATCGGTCTGGCGATCGAGATGGGCTGTGATGCAGAAGATATCGCACTGACCATCCATGCGCACCCAACGCTGCATGAGTCCGTTGGTCTGGCGGCTGAAATCTTTGAAGGCAGCATCACCGACCTGCCGAACCCGAAAGCGAAGAAGAAGTAAGTTCGCTCAGGTTCGAATAGCGTGAATTTAATCCGGCACCTTTATAGGTGCCGGATTTTTTTTACGCATCAGAGGCGGGAAATACTCGCGCGCAGAGGAAATCGACGAGTGCCCGTACTTTTGGTGACGGGTGTTTGCTGGCAGGCCACAACACATAGAAGACGCCGCTGCGCTCCACATAGTCGGTCAGGAGCGGCTGTAGATGGCCGCTGGCCAGCGGTTCACGGATGGAGAAGTCTGGCAGGTAGGCGATCCCCAACCCTTGCAGTGCGAAACAGAGGCGCGTTTCGATGTTGTTGCAGACCATCGAGGTGGGTAATGGCAACTCTGGTTCGCCGGGGGGAAGTCGTAGCGCCCACGGCTCCAGTTTGCCGCTGTTGGGAAAACGGTAGTGCAGACAGGCGTGCTGCATCAGATCGACGGGTATCTGAGGGGTGCCACGCCGGGTAAGGTAGTCTGGCGCAGCGACTAGCAGAGAACGGAAGGCTCCCAGCCTCCGTGCGGTAAGGCGTGAATCAACGGGATCTCCTGTCCGTACCACAGCATCGAAACCTTCCTCAATGACATCCACCATGCGGTCGGTGAAGTCCAGATCCAGTTCGATCTCGGGGTATTCACGCATGAATTCGCCGAGTACGGGCAACACCAGTGAACTGACCAACGGCAGACTGACTCGCAGGCGTCCGCGCGGTACGGCGCTGGTCTGCGACAGCTCCAGTTCTGCTGCTTCGATTTCAGCCAGAATTCGTCGGCTACGCGCCAGAAATAGTGAGCCTTCGGCGGTCAATGTGATGCTGCGCGTACTGCGGTGAAATAGCCTCACGCCCAGTTTTTCTTCAAGCCGTGCGACGCTTTTGCCAACCGCAGACGCTGACACGCCCAGTAGCCGGCCAGCGGCAATGAAACTACGTGTTTCGGCTACCTGCACAAATACCGCCAGGCCATTCAGGCTGTCCATATTCCCTCTCTATTGCGGACGGTTTGTTCCGTATATCAAGGAACAGTAGCCTACTTTTTCTTTAATTGCTGATTTTCTATCGTAACGGGAACGCCCATTGATAAAAGGAACACCCCGTGATAACTCCCGTATTTTCTCTGGATACCGGTGCCTCAACCGCTCCTCTCTCTGCCCGAATTCAGGCCGTCGTTCAACAGGCGCTGGACGATGGGCGTTTGGTCGGTGCTGTCGTGCTGGTCGCGTGCAACGGAGAATTGATTCATCAGCAGGCTGCAGGATGGGCTGACCGGGAGAGCGCCCGCCCTATGGTGCTGGACGCTATCTTCCGGCTGGCTTCTGTCAGCAAGCCCATCGTGTCAGTCGCGGCACAGGTTCTGGTGGCGCAAGGTCGGCTCGATCTGGATGAGGATATCATTCGCTGGATGCCGACGTTCCAGCTCCGGCTGGCCGACGGCAGCCCTGCTCGCGTTACCGCGCGGCAGTTGCTTAGTCACACCGCGGGTTTGGGTTACCGCTTTTTCGAAACCCATGCGGACGGCCCCTACGCACAGGCGGGTGTCTCAGATGGTATAGATGCCTCTGGCATCAGCCTGGCGGAGAACCTGCGTCGTATCGCCAGCGTTCCCCTGCAATACGTGCCGGGAGAGAGTTGGGGCTATTCGCTGGCAACAGATGTATTGGGCGCCTTGATCGAATACATTTACGGTACGTCATTGGGCGAGGCGGTTCGCCAACTGGTGACCGACCCGCTGGGCATGCACGATACCGGCTTCGTTGTGCGTGATCCATCACGCCTGACAATCGCTTACGTGAACGACACCCCGCAGCCGCATCGCCTGACCGAAGGCGAAACGGTTTCTCCCTTCGAGGGAGCCATCGGTATCGCGTATAGTCCCGCTCGCATCTGTGATCCTCAGGCCTTTCCATCAGGCGGTGCTGGCATGGCAGGCACCGCCGGGGATCTGTTGCGCCTGCTGGAAGCTCTGCGTAAAGGGGGCGGTGTCCCGCTGCCTGACGCGCTGATCGAGGAGATGGAACGCGATCATACACAGGGTCTGGAACTGCCCAATGCACCGGGCTGCGGTTTTGGCCTCGGTTTCTCCGTCTTGCGCGATCCTCTGCTAGCCGAGTCGCCGGAATCGTCTGGCACCTGGCGTTGGGGAGGTGCCTACGGTCATTCATGGTTTGTCGATCGAACACAAGGTTTGAGCGTAGTGGCTTTCACCAACACGATGTACGAAGGGATGTCGGGGCGTTTTGTCACTGAACTGCGCGATGCCGTGTATGGTGAGTTGGAGGCTGCACGATGACGGCCTCAATGACCGATATACACCGTGACAGACTGCCCATTGCCTCATTGCTGGCATTAGCCACGGCAGCTTTCATCACTATCCTGACCGAAGCGCTGCCAGCGGGTTTGCTGCCACAAATGGCGCAAGGTCTGTCGGTGTCCGAAGCCTGGGTCGGGCAAACCGTCACTATCTATGCCGTAGGCTCTCTGGCGGCTGCGATCCCGTTGACCGCCGCGACGCAAGGTGTGCGTCGCCGCCTGCTGTTGCTGGTAGCTATTGCAGACTTCGCTGTCGCCAATGCGATTACGGCATTTTCCGGTAGCTATGTGCTAACGATGGCGGCGCGTTTTCTAGCGGGTGTTGCCGCTGGGCTACTGTGGGCGCTACTGGCGGGCTATGCAGCCCGTATGGTGCCTGAACACCAGAAGGGACGGGCTATTGCGATAGCGATGGTCGGCACGCCATTAGCCTTGTCGCTCGGTGTGCCCGCGGGAACCTTTCTTGGCAACGTGATCGGCTGGCGAATGTGTTTCGGTATGATGAGTGGTTTGGCAGTCGTGCTCATGTTGTGGGTACGGATTCAGGTACCGGATTTCGCTGGGCAATCTGCAAGCAGGAGGCTATCTCTGGGGCAGGTGTTCACCATGGCAGGCGTGCGACCCGTGCTATGCGCAGTGCTGGCCTTTGTGCTGGCGCATAACATTCTCTACACCTACATTGCGTCGTTTCTCGCGGCGGTGGGCATGGTTGCACAAACCGGTTTGGTGCTGCTGGTATTCGGCGTTACATCACTGCTGGGCATCTGGATTGTCGGCGTGCTGATTGACCGCTATTTGCGAGCTCTTACGCTTGGCTGCTCGGCATTGTTCTGCCTGTCCGTACTGGCGCTTGGCGTGGCAGGTGATGTACCAGCTGTGGTCTATGCGGCAGTGGCCGTCTGGGGGTTAGCCTTCGGCGGTGCGGCGACGTTATTCCAGACGGCTCTTGTCAGAACGGCTGAAGGGGGGGCTGACGTGGCGCAGTCTATGTTGGTTACTGCCTGGAACATGGCTATTGCAGGGGGAGGTATCATCGGTGGTGTTCTGCTGGAGCGCCTCGGCGTTGCCGCCTTCTCTCCGGTGCTGTTGGTGCTGTTATTGATTGCGTTTGTTGTGGTGTGGTCTGCCAGACAACACGGCTTCCCCATGACGCGACGGTAGGGTGTCTGGTGCGATTTTTTGCCAGACGCTTCGCAGAATGCGCGTTCCGTCCGTTTATTTTTAGCAACGTCAATTACAATCAAACCTCAAAAAGAAACGATGTTTTATTTTTGAGGTTATGATGAATCTTAATACCTTACGCTCCTCTGTCTGGCTACTGGCGGCTTTGCTGACCAGCCCTTCACTGATGGCGAACGATATGAACCCTACGATTCAACACGCGACAGATCAGGCGGTGACGGATGAAGGACTGCCTTCATTTTATCCGCAGCTTAAACAGCAGATGACCTACACGGATTCCTGGCTATCTGGGCGTTTTACGGATTTTAGCGAGTGGCAAGTCCAGTCGAGAAAAACGCTGCGTTCGCTGCTCCTGACGCCGGATTCCACCAAAGACTTTGCGCCGCAGGCGATGGAAAAACAGGATCGCGGTAGCTACACGGCGGAGAAAGTCGCATTCAATCTGACGGATGAAAGCCGCGTAGACGCGTTGCTCCTGACGCCAAAAGGTGCGGGGCCGCATCCTGCGGTGATTCTGCTACACGATCACGGCGCGAAGTTTGATATCGGCAAAGAGAAGATGATCAAGCCGTGGGGCAATGACGCACAGCTCGATTCCGCACAGGCATGGGCCGATAAGTTTTTCACTGGCCGTTTTGTCGGGGATGAGCTGGCGAAGCGGGGCTATGTGGTGCTGGCGGTCGATGCGCTAGGTTGGGGATCGCGCGGGCCGATCAAGTATGAGCAGCAGCAGGCGCTGGCGAGCAATTTCTTTAATCTGGGGCGCTCACTCGCGGGGCTGATGGCCTACGAAGACATGCGGGCGACGGACTTTCTGGCATCGCTTGAGCAGGTTGATAAACAACGCATCGGCGTTGTGGGTTTCTCGATGGGGGCCTATCGTGCCTGGCAGCTCGCCGCGCTGTCCGACAAAGTGGCCGCAACGGCAGCGGTGTCCTGGATTGGCACGTATGACGGTCTGATGACGCCGGGCAACAATGTGCTGAGAGGGCAGTCATCATTCTATATGCTGCATCCGGGGCAACCGACGCGCTTTGATTTCCCCGATGTGGCGAGCGTAGCTGCACCAAAACCGATGCTGTTATTTAATGGCGGCCAAGACAAACTGTTCCCGACGCAATCTGTTGAAGATGCTTACGCCAAAATGCACAAGGTGTGGCAATCCCAGCGGGCAGACAGCAAGCTGCAAACCAAAATCTGGCCTGAGCTGGGGCACGTGTTCTATCAGGAACAGCAGGAAGAGGTGTTTTGCTTTCTGGACCAATGGCTAAAACCCTAGCCGTCAGTGCCTGCATTATATACTCTAAATAATTCGAGTTTCATGAAGGCGGCAAGGGAAGGAATCCCGATGAGCTTACTCAGGTAAGTGATTCGGGTGAGTGACCGTAGCCAACACACATGCAACTTGAAGTATGACGAGTGCAATAAGTTTTTTGATAACATCAGCTTACTGATGCATGACTCGCCTCTGCGTGCCGCGGCATTCAGAGGCTTTTTAATTTTACAGGGATGAAGTGATGAAGAAATACCTGGGTATTATCATGATGGCCTTATGGCTGTCGGGCTGTAACGGAGAAGAAACCCTGAGCGAGGGGAAATATCTGGTTGAAGATATCAGTGTGGTATTTGATAACAGTAAAAATCCTGAAGCCAATAAAAACAGAGATAACCTTCAAGAACATATCACGCAAAACCTCAAGAGCATTAAAAATGACCTCTATTTTAATCTGACGCCGACGCAGGTGAGTTACTACAGCGAGGATGGCGAATATACCGAGGAGATGAAAGACAACCGTATACGGGTCAACGGTATGTGGCACACGCTAAACATCACCGGGAAAAACACGGTTACGTTCGTATCGGATAAAAGCGCTGCCTGTGCGTTTTATTATTGTGAAATCACCATGGTCTTGAAAAAGACGGAAGAACAGTCACCCGGTTTACTCAAAATCCAGCAGCGTTTTGAAGAACATAAAAAAGCCTATCAGGCGTGGCTTCTTGAAGAGAAAGAAACATTTAACCGCGCGCCGATGGATGATTTCCCCGGTATCCCTTTTTATCCTGAAGACGACTTTACGATTAAGCTGCCGTTTAGCATGTACGACAAGCTGAGCCTACAAGAGCACGGGATGTATATTCGCAAGATGGGGCGTCTACTCATCGATCGGGAAAATAAAGACACGCAGATCTATTCCTATCGGGATAAGCAAAATAACACCGACATTGACCTGTTTACCGTTAGCGCGGCAAAAGAGGATTTTAATCTGGCATCGTGGCTGGAGGGGCAAAAGGGCGTGTTGTTCCAGTCGGAAAACGGCGCGGCATATGATAATCAACAGGGCAAATTGGAAGCCGTCTATTTTCAATATGATGAGGCTAAGCAACGCTACTTTATCGGGTTAGCGAATGCTGAGGACACCGTCGCGTTAGCCAACGCATTTGCCGTACTGCGTACCATGGATGAACGTTACCGTGGCGAGCAGGCATTGTCGATGTACGATCTGGCATTATCTCAGCCGGAATTGGAAGCGAAGTATGGCGTAAAGATTGCTGATGAATTTACTATCGCAGAAATGCATCAGGCTATCTGGAAAGCACTCGAACAGCGTATGGAAAAGCCTGAGCGCTTTATTAAACGGAGCATGTCAAAAACGCGCATTGAAATACGGTTCCCGTCGGAAGTGTTTAAGTACGATGTTTATTTTACGATTTCTCCTCAATCGATTCCTGAACTCATGGCCGAAACCAAAGAGATCGTCCCCGAAGGTAAAGAAGTTGATAACCTGTTTATTTATGGCGACAGCGCGTTTGTCGGCTATGAATATAACGTGAATGTGGGAAGTGGGCTCACATTACAATTTTTAGTCCCGAAAGATGCAGGCACGCCACTGGAACGCCTGATGTTTCTGCATGTATTACGTCAGCTTGATGTAACGCGATTCCCAGCTATTGCCGCGCAAGAGAAAAAGAACCTGTTTACGTATGGCGAAGCGACGTCATTTAAAAACAACCTTGATAATCGCTACTTCAAGGTAGAAGAAGGCCTCATTGACAGCACGGGCAAGCTGATCGTCAAGAATCCTGATGATGGCTACTTTGAATTTACATACGAGTCCCCCCATATACAGGCGATCCATTATAAATCAAAGGGGAAAGGGAATTATTCCAGGGTGCCGGGCGTGACGGTATTTGATGAAAAGGGGAAATTAATTTCCCATCAGGCAGATTAAGCCGATCTGGCGGCGTGGTAATTTCCGGTAATGGTGCTGTCGATAATGAGGATTATCGACAGCAACTAACATCCCAGCATCCCGTTAAAACCAGCATCCCGCTAAAAACAGTACCTTGTTAAAACAACAGCCCAAGCAAATAGCGTAGATCGCCTTCCTGCCGTAATGCGCAGCGGTCAGCGATTCGGTTGCTGTCGAGATGCGCCAGCGAACCGATCGTTTGCCGCAGCTTGGCACGGAGATCGGTAGGGCGCGCCGAGGTTTCCTGACGTGTGGTGCGCTGGATTAGCGTGCTGCCGTTACGCAAGTGCAGCGTCACCTCATGAAAGCGCGCCTCTGGGTCAAGCTCATCAGGTGGCGCGGTTTCATCGGCGCGGCGTATGACGCGGTTTGCCAGCGCGGCGATCGTGGTTTCAACCGGGGCTTCTGAAAAATGAGCCAGCTTCAGTTCTCCTTCAATCAGCGCCGCCGCAATCACATATTCCAGACTGAACCGTGCTTCTACGCCGTTGGTCGCGTTACGGATAAAGGGAGCAACATCGCCGCCCGGCGGGAAAGTCACCGTGATATGTTCGATGGCAGCAGCCAGATCGGCATCCGCGCCATTCTGCTGATGCCACTGTTCCCGTAGGGAAAAAGCCGCTTCGGCTGCGCTGTGGGTGCCACCACAGGTTGGGTAGCGCTTGAATTCCAGACCGGGAGACAGTATGCGCCACGGCGCACCCCAGCTTTCAACCAGCAGCTCCGGCTGCTGTTTTTGATCGCCATGCGCGGCAAGAAAGGCGTCAATCACCTGCTGTTCGTTGCCCTCGAAGCCCGCTAAGCCCAGCTTGACGGCGGTTAGCCCCGCTCTGGCGGAAAGCCCGGCATGTAGCGGTTTGACCGCTGAGCCAAACTGCGCCCGCAGCCCTGCGGCCTGTGTGGCAGCCAGACCAAGAATGGTCTGCGTCTGTTCTACCGAAGCACCAGACAGACGTGCAGCAGCGGCAGCGGCGGCGATAGCGCCGAGCGTCGCCGTGTTGTGGTAGCCGAGGCTGTAATGACGCGGGCCGCATGCCAGCCCGATTCTGCCTGCGGCTTCCACGCCGATCACATACGCCGTCAAAAACGCCTCTTCCGTGACGGAGGAATCTTCTGCGGCCAGGGCAAATAGCGCGGGCAGAATGACGGTGCTGGGGTGGCCGCGAAACGCCGGATGGTAATCGTCAAAATCCAATACGTGACCGGCATAACCCAGAATCAGGCTACGCGTCAGGCTGTCCGTAACGCTGAAGACCTGCTTTAACGGCGCAAGCCCGCTATCGGCAATCGCACCCTGTACGATGGGAAGTGCGGTCGAAACGAAATCAGTCACCCCGTTACGGGCGGCATCAATCGCTTCCTGATTAGGTTCGCTATGGATGATATGGTGGGCAAGCGTTGCGGTGATATCAGTCTGATTGGTCATGGATAGTCATGTGCTGGCAGAAAAACACTAATTTACTGCGCATCGCTGAAGAGCGATTAATAACCAAACGGAATAACAAATTCCATTTGGTTATTAGTGATTGAGAATCAGAAGCGGTCTTTTAGCTGTCCCGGCGTGATACCGAACGCACGACGCAGGGCGGTGGCAAAGTTGGCGGGGCTGTTGTAACCGGCGATGCTGGCGGCTTGCGCAATACCGATGCCGTCTTTCTGCAAGGCCAGCATAGCGCGCTGTAAACGGCAGTTACGCAGGTATTCAAACACGCTCATATTGAACGTCTGACGAAAATGGCGCTGTAGCGTGCTTTCGCTCATGTTGACGCTTTTAGCGATTTCACTCATCGAAAGCTGGTCGGCGCTGCCGCTTTCCAGCATATCTCTGACCTGTTGAATGCGATGGTAGCTGCGCAGGGTAACACCGCTACTTTTCTCTTGCGCGACACTGGCGGTCAATGAGGTAAACGCCTCGATAATCAGGCTCATACACTGCATTTCCAGATACAGGCGCTGGAGTGGCGTTTGGCAAGGTTCTGCATCCAGCGTTTGCAAAGCAATCGCCAGCGCCTGCCGGGACGGTGTCCACAGGTGTGTCGCCAGATGGGTCTGCGTGAAATCGTGGATAGCCTGCCAGTCGCCAACGGTGTCCATCATATTGCCGTACAGCCATTCCCTGTCGAACGTCAGCGTAATCGTTCGCTCATATTCATCGCGCTTGCCGATGCGGGTAAACATCGTCGGCTCCGTCAGCGCAATCAGCGAGGCGGGCTGCTTCTCTCCCAGATGCAGTTCCTGATGACCAAAGGAGATGTGCGCATTGCCACTTACCACGATGGCCAGCTTGATTGCGCCATCCAGCAGGTTTTGGGTTTTCATGTTGTGGCGATTAATCACATCCGCGGTATGCAGGATCAGATGGGGATTGAGCTGTACGACAGTGAACGACCCGAATAGCACCGGCGTGTTATCGATCAGCCGGGGGCCGATAAAACGGTAATTATTCGCGACCAGACTCGATTGCTGGACGATGTGATCTTTATAGATCGGCTTTGATGACTGAGTGAAGCTGCGCACGTGATTACCTACCTGATTAAACCCTTCGACCTGCGCCTTCCATTTTGATGCTTTGGCAAAACATTTTGCTGCTAGAGCAAACCCCGTCCTGAATGACAAATGTAACAATGACCGCGCCAAAATGGTAATGCAAATACTTCTCAATAGCATTTTTCGTTGAGGACATCACACTGCACGATAAATGCATTTTCCATTTCCGGCAATGCGGAGAAAAGGGCTGATTGATTACACACAGCATTTCATAACAACACGACGTGATGCCGTTGGCATGACGCTTCTCCCCGATAACCGCCACGTTTGCGCGTTTTATCTCCGCCGTTATTCAGCGTTTTTGCTGATTGTCGTTAGGTGTCGCTGTACCGGCTGCGATGTTGATCCTTTTTCAGGCTACTTATTCATTTCTTACAGGGCAGGATAATTTTGATGAAACTACCACAATCGCGTCGTTATCTGGCGACGCTCATTGGCGTTAGCTGCGGGATGACGTCGTTTCTGAGCGCTGCGCAGACCTCGCCTTCAACAGAACCTGCCCCTCAGGTGCAGAATCAGGCCGAAAGTAAAGCATCGGGCGATACGATGGTAGTGACGGCCGCTGAGCAAACCCGTCAGGCTCCGGGCGTGTCGGTGATTACGGCTGAAGATATCAGCAAACGTCCGCCCGCTAACGATCTGTCCGATCTGATTCGCACTATGCCGGGTGTCAATCTGTCCGGTAACTCAACCAGCGGCCAGCGCGGTAACAACCGCCAGATCGATATCCGCGGTATGGGACCGGAAAATACGCTGATTCTGGTGGATGGCAAGCCAGTGTCGAGCCGTACAGCCGTGCGTTACGGCTGGCGCGGCGAGCGTGATACTCGCGGTGATACCAACTGGGTGCCTGCCGATATGGTCGAGCGTATTGAAGTGCTGCGCGGCCCAGCCGCGGCGCGCTATGGTAACGGCGCAGCGGGTGGTGTGGTTAACATCATCACCAAACAGCCGACGCAAGAATGGCACGGCACCTGGAATACCTTCCTGAACGCGCCGGAGCATAGTTCAGAAGGCGCAACCAAGCGTACCGATTTCAGCCTGATGGGCGGCCTGACTGACAGTCTGAGCTTCCGTCTGTTTGGTAATCTGAACAAAACCCAAGCTGATGCGCGCGATATTAACCAAGGGCATCAGTCCGCACGCGCAGGCAATCAGTCAGCTTCACTGCCTTCCGGGCGTGAAGGCGTGCGTAATAAAGATATCAACGGCCTGTTGCGCTGGGATATGACCAAGCAGCAGTCGCTGGAATTCGAAGCGGGTTCCAGCCGTCAGGGCAATATCTATGCGGGCGATTCGCAAAATACCAACACCAACCCGCTTGTCGTGAGTAATTATGGCAAGGAAACCAACCGCATGTACCGCCAGAACTTTGCGGTCACGCATCGCGGCTACTGGGACAGCGGCGTCAGTTCTACGTCGTATCTACAATACGAACGTACGCACAATACCCGTATCCTTGAAGGGCTGTCTGGCGGTTTAGAAGGGATTTTTGATACCAATAGTCCGAACCAATATGGCACGATAAAACTGGATAATTTCACTGCGCACAATGAAGTGAATATTCCGCTTAATCTCTGGGTCGAGCAGGTACTCACGTTCGGAGTTGAGTGGAACGAGCAGAAGATGACGGATCCGGTGTCGAACACGCAGACGACAACCGAAGCGGGCAGTGTGGGTTCGCTGAGCAGCAGCGGCCGTAGTGAGAAATCCGCGGCTCGTCTGGTTTCTGCCTTCGTGGAAGATAACGTCCAACTGACGGACAGTACCATGTTGACGCCGGCGTTACGTGTCGATCATCACAGCACGGCAGGCACCAACTGGAGCCCGTCGCTCAACCTGTCGCAGGAGCTGGGTGACGATTACACGCTGAAGTTAGGCATTGCTCGTGCTTACAAAGCGCCGAACCTGTACCAAACTAACGAGAATTATCTCCTCTATAGCCGTGGACAGGGCTGTGCTGGCGGCACGTCTTGCTACCTGATCGGCAATGGAGACCTGAAGGCGGAAACCAGCCTGAATAAAGAGATTGGTCTGGAGTTTCACCGTGATGGGTTGATCGCGGGCATCACCTATTTCCATAACGATTACCGCAACAAGATTGAAGCAGGTAACAATGTCATTGGCAAAGCGGTGGGCGGAACCAATTCCCAATATGCTAATGCCAATATTTTCCAATGGGGCAATGTACCGAAAGCGGTTATTCAGGGGCTGGAAGGTAACCTGACCGTTCCTGTCACGGAAAGCATCAACTGGCGTAACAACCTGACCTGGATGCTGGAATCGAAAAATAAAACCACGGGCGATTATCTGTCGATTACGCCGGAGTTTACCCTGAACTCATCAGTGGACTGGCAGGCAACGGAGAACCTTTCCTTCCTGGCCGATGTGACCTGGTATGGTCGCCAGAAGCCGAAGAAATATAACTACAAAGGTGAGCGCGTAACGGGTAGCGCAACCAATGAGTTAAGCCCTTATGCGCTGTTCGGGTTAAGCAGTACCTATAAGTTTAACAAGAACCTGAGCGTGACCGGTGGTGTCGATAACCTGTTTGATAAACGCCTGTTCCGCGCGGGTAATGCGCAGGATGTGGTGAACAACAACGTGGTTACCATTGCGGGTGCTGGTGCGGCAACCTATAACGAACCGGGACGGACTTTCTTTGTTAGCGTGAATACGTCGTTCTAAGGTTTATATCCGTCATACTGAATCGCGAACGCTACGGTGCCATTGTGCCGTGGCGTTTTTTTATTGCGGCATGCCTGGCCGCCACCCTGCGGGTCGTTGCCGCTATCAGGGACAGAAAATGCCTTTTAAGGTGGCGACGATTTTTTCCACGTCCTGATTTTCGATGCGGTAGTACAGCGTTTGTGATTCGCGCCGATAGCTAATCAACCCTTCTTCACGCATTTTTGCCAGATGCTGCGAGAGGGCGGACTGGCTCAGCGGGATGTGTTCAAGCAGCGTGCCAACCGACATTTCGCCGTGATCGATAAGCAGACAAAGCACCAGTAGCCTGTTCTCGTTGCCAATCGCGCGCAGCATAGCCGCTGCTTTTGCAGCACCGTCCTGCATGAATTCTCGATCCGAATTGCTCAACGCCATGTTCCTGCCATCCTGCGTAACTGACTAATTTAGTGATGCCTAATGTATTGAGCTTATCATACCCTCGGCCTTGAGCGAGGATAATGACTAACATCGATAAAACAGCTTATAACGGAGCCTGTGCGATGTGACGTGCGGTTTACAATAGGGGCGTTCCTCCCTAGAATAGCGCGACATCCTTTCCTGAATCTGCTGCTGCAGGAAAAACAACCTTCTCTCCGAAACGGGAGGAGCGATTTTTTGTTTTTCTAGGTAGCACCATGTCTACATTTACTCGCTTACAAAAACGTTTATCCCGTTTGGGGATAGACACCGATTACCAACATTCTATTTATCATCTCCGCAGGCAAAATGCAGAAGCGCAGGTTCTGTTGCCGGACACGTTGCCGCTGGAAGAAAAGGCGGTTCAGCAACTGCTGGATTTCGCCTCGGTACACCTGCCGGGTAGCGATGCACGTGTCTGTGCCGCGCGCGCGACGCCGGATTTCCATCCCGGTACGCTTGCGCCTGTCGGCAGCATTGTCGCCACAACGGAGAACTTCGTTATCCCTGCGGCGATTGGGACGGATATCAATTGCGGCATGCGACTGCTGACGACGGGCGTGCATCATACGGATGCCGATGAGCACAAACCCGCGCTGATTCAGGCGCTCAAAAACACGTTACTGCTGGATCGGCGTGATGTTCCTGTTACGCCGGATTCGTTTTCCGCGCTCTTTGACGAGGGGTTGCCAGCGTGGCTGGCGGCACTGCCTCAGCTGGGGCTTTGGCAGGATGTGGACTTTCGACGGCTGTCGGCTGAACTTGGCTCCATCGCCGGAACCGATGCGGTTCGCGCCGCTAGTCGACATGCGCCTGAGCCGTTTTTTGCGCCTCGCGAGATACTTCGACCTTCCAGTCTGGGCACGGTAGGGTCGGGTAACCATTTCGTCGAGCTACAAATTGTCGATGCCGTGTTGGACAGGCACGCGGCGTATCAGGCTGGCGTGCAGGAAGGTGAAGTTGTGGTGATGATTCACACCGGTTCACGGGACGTGGGTTTTTATGTCGGCCAGCGTGGGATCGATAAAGCGCGAGCCTGTTGGCCTGCGGGAGAAAAATATCCGGCGTCCGGCCTGTTTGGTCTGGTTGATGAACAGGCGACGGAGTATATGGAAGCTATGGGCGTCGCTGCACGCTATGCGTGGATCAACCGGATCGTGCTGACTGAACTGATTCGCTCTTCCTGGAAGCAAGTGTTTACGCATGACGCCAGCAAGCTGGTGGTCGATCTGTCGCATAACATTATTCTGCCGGAGCACGGAATGAACCTGCATCGCAAAGGCGCGACGCCGGCCAAAGCCGGGGAATTTGCGCTGATTCCCGGTTCAATGGGCGATTACTCTTATCTCGTTACAGGAAAGGGAAATCCCGACTGGCTGTGGTCGTGTTCACACGGCGCGGGGCGTGCCGAACGTCGGCAAAATATGCGTAACAAGGTCGATACGGCGAGTCTGGCAGATACGTTGCCCTGGCAGTGCATCACGCTGAAAGACGAACGACTGCGGGAAGAAGCGCCTGCGGCCTATAAGCCGGTTGCGCCTGTGATTGATATTCAGGCGCAGTCAGGGCTGATTCAACCTGTGGCACGGTTACGCCCGTGGCTGACGTTTAAGGCCTGATGTGACCCGCTCTGGCGGGAATTGATTCGGTATTCTTTGTACTAAAAATAACGACCCAATCGGCAAGCTGTCGATTGGGTCGTGTGTTCTTCGTTGCCGGAATCCGTTTATCAGGCATCTGTCAGAGGAATAAACGCAGCAAATTAGGGCTTTTGTTTGATGACGTTGTTGGCACCGCTGGAAGAGAGTTTCGGTTCTGTTCCTCCCCATGAGAGGCGGTTGCTGATGCCATTGAAGGAAACAACGGCAGGGCCTTTAAAATCCAGATCGAGATGATGTTCCGTACCCGTCACATTCACCTTTGCGGGTTTATCCTCGGAAAAAATGTTCGTGCGGATGGTGTTTTTATACGCGGCGACAGTCAGGTCACCCGTCGATTGACCTGTAGCGGCAATCTCTGCACCGGTCACGATAAGCGATGTCGCGGTATCGAACGTGATGTTGTGCTCAGAGCCCGCGACGGAAATCGTGGCACATTTGCCTGTCAGTACGATGTTGTTGCCGTTGCCTGAAATATTGACATTATTGCCATTACAGGGGATATCGCGTGTTAAACCGATACCCTCCAGCTCGATGGGGGCGGCATAGACGGATGCGGTGAACGCGAAAGCAGAGACGAAAACCATTGGCAGATACCGTGTTATCTTCATGGCGTTTTTTCCTGTTATCAAAGAGGTCATCCGGCATCGTTGCCGTAAAGGCACCTATCATCTGTTAACACTTTTCCCGACTCTATTGCGAACATTCTGATTATCGCTACGCCATCAAACGATGATTAATCGCGCTATGTTGTTAAAAACTTACCTATTATGTGGTTAACTCAGCATAGTTAGTGTGTGCCGTCAGGGACATGCTATTCTGCTGATGTCGGCATTTTTTAGTGATAGTGAAATTGGGCACATAGCATAGTTGAATAAAAATTAATGTTGCTATTATGTGAACGAATTAACAATCAATTCAAATCCTGATATGCTGACGAGGCTGGACCGGACACTCTACTACCTTACATCCACACGCTGGCACCCAGGCATGGACACCACAAGCGGGAACAAGAGCGCCGGGCATAATGAAGACAATGAGAGCGAGGAGAACGTCGTGCTAGAAGAATATCGTAAGCACGTAGCCGACCGGGCTGCGCAGGGGATTGTTCCTAAACCGTTAGATGCCACGCAGATGGCCGCGCTGGTTGAGTCACTCAAGAATCCCCCGGCGGGCGAAGAAGAAGTATTGCTTGACCTGCTGATTAACCGTGTCCCCCCCGGCGTTGATGAAGCCGCCTACGTGAAGGCCGGTTTTCTGGCTGCCGTCGCCAAAGGCGAAGCCACTTCCCCATTGGTCACCCAGGAAAAAGCGATCGAGCTGCTGGGCACCATGCAAGGGGGCTACAACATTCATCCGCTGATTGATGCGTTAGACAACGACAAGCTGGCACCGATCGCCGCCGAAGCGCTGTCCCACACGCTGCTGATGTTTGATAACTTCTACGATGTAGAAGAAAAGGCGAAAGCAGGCAATGCGCACGCCAAGAAAGTAATTCAATCCTGGGCTGATGCCGAGTGGTTCCTGTCCCGCCCGAAACTGGCGGAAAAAATTACCGTTACCGTTTTTAAAGTCACCGGTGAAACCAACACGGATGACTTGTCTCCGGCACCTGATGCCTGGTCACGCCCTGACATCCCGCTGCACGCGCTGGCGATGCTGAAAAACGCCCGTGAAGGTATCGATCCCGATCAACCTGGCGCCGTGGGCCCGATCAAACAGATCGAAGAACTGAATAAGAAAGGCTTCCCGCTGGCTTACGTCGGTGACGTTGTCGGTACCGGTTCGTCGCGTAAATCGGCAACCAACTCCGTGCTGTGGTTCATGGGCGAAGATATTCCTTATGTCCCGAACAAACGCGGTGGTGGTGTGGTGCTGGGCGGTAAGATCGCCCCGATCTTCTTCAACACGATGGAAGATGCCGGTGCGCTGCCGATCGAAGTCGATGTGAACGATCTGAATATGGGTGATGTGATTGATATTTACCCGTATGAAGGTGAAGTGCGTCGTCATGACACCAATGAAGTGCTGGCGACCTTCGCGCTGAAGACCGACGTATTGCTGGATGAAGTGCGTGCCGGTGGCCGTATTCCGCTGATTATCGGCCGTGGGCTGACGTCCAAGGCGCGCGAATCACTGGGCTTGCCGCACAGCGATGTCTTCCGTATTTCCAAAGCGGTTGAAGTCAGCAAAAAAGGTTTCTCGCTGGCGCAGAAAATGGTGGGACGTGCCTGTGGCGTTGCGGGTATTCGCCCTGACGAATACTGCGAACCGAAGATGACCTCTGTAGGTTCACAGGACACCACCGGGCCAATGACCCGTGATGAGCTGAAAGATCTGGCTTGTCTGGGCTTCTCCGCCGATCTGGTGATGCAGTCGTTCTGTCACACTGCGGCCTATCCGAAGCCGGTTGACGTGACCACGCACCATACGCTGCCTGATTTCATCATGAACCGTGGCGGCGTCTCACTGCGTCCGGGCGATGGTGTTATCCACTCCTGGCTGAACCGTATGCTGCTGCCGGATACCGTCGGTACGGGCGGTGACTCACACACCCGTTTCCCAATCGGTATCTCTTTCCCTGCGGGCTCCGGTCTGGTGGCGTTTGCTGCCGCGACGGGCGTGATGCCGCTGGATATGCCGGAATCCGTTCTGGTGCGTTTCAAAGGCAAAATGCAGCCGGGCATTACTCTGCGCGATCTGGTTCACGCCATTCCGTTGTACGCCATCAAGCAAGGCCTGCTGACCGTTGAGAAGAAAGGCAAGAAGAACATCTTCTCTGGACGTATTCTGGAAATCGAAGGTCTGCCAGATCTGAAAGTCGAGCAGGCGTTTGAACTGACCGACGCCTCGGCGGAACGTTCTGCGGCTGGCTGTACGATCAAGCTGGATAAAGCGCCGATCATCGAGTATCTGAACTCCAACATCGTGCTGTTGAAGTGGATGATCTCTGAAGGCTACGGCGATCGTCGTACGCTGGAACGTCGTATTCAGGGCATGGAAAAATGGCTGGCCGATCCACAACTGCTGGAAGCGGATGCCGATGCCGAGTACGCCGCGGTGATCGACATCGATCTGGCCGACATCAAAGAGCCGATCCTGTGTGCGCCGAACGATCCAGACGATGCGCGCTGGTTGTCTGACGTGCAGGGCGAGAAGATTGATGAAGTCTTCATCGGTTCCTGTATGACCAACATCGGTCACTTCCGTGCGGCAGGTAAACTGCTGGATAGCCACAAAGGCCAACTGCCGACCCGCCTGTGGGTTGCGCCGCCGACCAAAATGGATGCGGCACAGCTGACCGAAGAAGGCTACTACAGCGTGTTTGGTAAGAGCGGCGCGCGTATCGAGATCCCAGGTTGCTCGCTGTGCATGGGTAACCAGGCGCGCGTAGCGGATGGTGCAACGGTCGTTTCCACGTCGACGCGTAACTTCCCGAACCGTTTGGGAACCGGCGCTAACGTGTATCTGGCCTCTGCCGAACTGGCTGCGGTTGCGTCGCTGCTGGGTCGCTTGCCGACCTCGGAAGAGTACCAGACCTACATGTCGCAGGTGGATAAAACCGCGCAGGACACCTATCGCTATCTGAATTTTGACCAGTTAGGTCAATATACCGAGAAAGCGGATAGCGTGATCTTCCAGACGGCGGTCTAACTCGCTATAGTTCGCATCTCTACACCGAAGGAGGCCTTGTGCCTCCTTTTTTTCTGCCCGTTTTATACGCATCATATCTCACGCTGCCTGTGCATCGGCGGTTGGCATCGTGCCTTTGCAGCATGAAAGGTGAAGGTGTATCACGACGAGAGGGGGCAGAGGCGACTAAACTGAACAAAAGAAACATCACAGTGAGGATGGCATCATGGACTATGAATTTTTGCGGGATGTGACGGGCCAGGTCATCGTTCGTATGTCGATGGGACATGAAGCGATCGGACACTGGTTCAATGAAGAAGTGAAAGGCCAGCTGACGATCTTGACTGACGTTGAAGAGGCTGCGCGTTCCGTCGCAGGCAGCGAACGACAGTGGCGGCGCGTGGGGCATGAATACACGCTGTCGCTGGATGAAGAAGAAGTGATGGTGCAGGCAAATCAGCTGTCTTTCACCACCGATGAGCTGGAAGAGGGCATGAGTTATTACGACGAAGAGAGCCTGTCTTTATGCGGTCTGGATGATTTTTTGACGCTGGTGGAAAAGTACCGCGATTTCGTCCTGCATTGATCGTTTTAGTTATTCGATTATTTTGATAACAAGATTGTTTTGAAAATATGAACGCTTTGAAAATATGATCGCTTTGAAAACACCACCCGGCGAGCGAGTGGTGTTTTTCATCAATCAGCCAAGATCGGCATGACCAAAGCGCGCCTGCCAGTCGTGATCGAACCGGTTAAGCGCATCGTCAACCGCAGGATCTTGCAGGAATAGTTCAGCAACGGCAGGGTCGACGGTAATCGCCCGACACCCCGCCAGCAGGCAGTCCAGCACCTGACGCGGCGTGCGAAAGCTGGCTGCCAGCACCTGAGTCTGCGGGCTGTGCAGGTTAATCAGGGTTTGCAGCTCTTTCACGAGCGCAATCCCATCGCCACCCTGCGCATCGATGCGGTTGACGTAAGGCGCGATATAGCGAGCGCCAGCCAGCGCGGCATAAAACCCTTGCCCCGCACCGTATACAGCGGTGCCGAGGGTAGGGATATCGAGCGCCGTCAATTGCCTGATGGCACTCAAACCCGCATGCGTCACTGGCACTTTGACGACCAGAGAAGGAATCACCTCTCTGAGCTTCAATGCCTCTTCCACCATCACATCAGGATCGCGCGACATCACCTGAGCAAACAGCTGTCCTTCCGTGCCTATAATGGCCTGCATGTCCCGCAGCACGCTGTAAATATCGGATTTTCCGCGTGCAACAATGCTCGGATTGGTGGTCACGCCTTTAATCGGCAACACGCCAGCGAGTCGTTCTACTGCGGCGACATCCGCCGTATCTAAATAGAATTCCATCATTTCCCCCGTTAACTAAAACCGATCTGTTGGATGACATTCATCAATGCGGGCTTAGCGCACGATAATGCCCAACAGAATCCCCACCGCGCCGAAATCGGAATCGCTGAACGTGGTGTTTGCCAGTCCGATACTGCCCAACACCGGCAGCAGGAAAACAGGCAGGAAGGTAATCAGCAGTCCGTTGGCAAAAGAACCTAGAATCGCACCGCGACGTCCGCCGGTGGCATTACCGAAAACGCCAGCCGCTGCGCCGACGAAGAAGTGCGGCACTACGCCAGGAATGATCACCGTTAATCCCATCAGGTAGAGCAGAACCATACCGATCACCCCAGCCGCAAAGCTGCTCAGGAAGCCGACCAGAACGGCATTCGGGGCATACGGGAAAACAACGGGGCAATCTAATGCTGGTTTAGCGTTGGGAACTAGTTTGTCAGAAATGCCTTTAAACGCAGGCACGATTTCCGCAATCACCATCCGCACGCCTTGCAGCACGATATACACGCCAGCGGCAAAGGTAATGGATTGGATCAGCGAAAACATGAACCAGTTTTTCCCACCAGCGTTCATCGTTTTCACCGCTTCCGGACCGGCAAACAGACAGGTGAAAATGAAGATGAAAAACATGGTAAAGGCGATGGCAACCGGCGTATCACGCAGGAACAGAAGGCTCTTCGGTACTTCCATGTCCTCTGTTGATTTCTCTTTATTACCAAACTTGCTGCCGATAAACGCTGACAGCAGCTGTGATATCGCCGAGAAGTGACCAAAGGCGACGTCATCCGAGCCTGTGACTTTCTTCATATACGGGTGAATAATGGCAGGGAACAGTACCATCGATACCCCAACGACCAGCGATCCAACGGTAATCAGCATCACCCCTTTCATGCCTGCTGTTGCCAGAATCACCGCAACCATCATCGACATAAACAGCGTGTGGTGGCCGGTCAGGAAAATGTATTTCCACGGCGTAAAGCGGGCGATCGCGATATTAATGACCATCGCAAAGAACATGATCATGGCCATCTCGGTGCCGAAGTTCTTCTGTGCTACCGCGACAATGGCTTCATTGTTCGGTACCACACCGGCGATACCGAACGCATGGTGGAAAATCTGGGCGAAATCGCCCAGCGAGGACACGATCAGGCTCGCGCCCGCCCCGAGGATCAGGAAGCCCATTACGGTTTTCACCGTTCCCTTGATGCATTCCGTGGCCGGTTTTTTCTGTGCAATCAGGCCGATAAGCGCGATCAAACCGACCAATATGGACGGTTCAGACAGCACATCACTCATTAAAAAACGGAAGAATTCCATTTTTGATCCCTCGCTTATAACGCGCCAAGTTCTGTCAGGGCGACCGACAGGCGCTCTTTCATCGCCACTTTATCGATCATGTTATTCAGGGACACAATTTTCCCCCCCACTGCCTGCGCGACGAGCTGATCGGCAATATCCTTTGTACCGACAAAGATGTCGCTGTCCGTACCTTTCGCCGAACCTAAATCCACGTGGTCCACGTCAGCAACCACGCCGAGTTCTTTAACGATGTTTTTAATGCTCATTTCCATCATCAGGCTGGTACCCAGGCCGTTACCGCATACGACTGTAATTTTCATAATCTGTGTCCTCTGGTGGCAATTAATAACGAGAAATAACGGAAAGCACCTGTTCTACTTCCGTCGCGTTAATTAACGCGGCGACGTCATCAGGCGTGTCGAACAACTGAGCGAGCTGTGAAATAATATCGATATGGCTATTGCTGTCCGTGGCTGCCAGAACGATTAGTAAATGCACGGGATCGTTGCCTTCGGAATGGAAAACCACGCCGTCGCGAATCAGCGTCAGGCTGACGGCAAGTTGGTTCACGCCGTCTTCCGGGCGTGCATGCGGCATGGCAATCCCCGGGCCGACGACATAGTAAGGACCGATAGCCTCATGAGAGCGGTAGATCGCTTCAACATAGGTGGGTTCAATCGAACCGTTATCCAGTAAAGGCTTACAGGACAAGGCGATAGCGTGACGCCAGTCATCACAGGCAGGTAAAATCTGAACAACGTCTGGTGTTAGTAAAGTGTTAAGCATTAGAGTCACCTCTGTATCATTCTGAACGCAGGATAGTGTGCCGCCCTCGAAAATAATGTGATTAACATCTAAAAAGATAGCGCTAACTGATATGGCTATCATTAACTGTGACCTGCTTAGCACAAGCGGGGCCATTATTTGTTCCCCCGTGTTGTCACAGGCACACTAGGAACGGCGATGGTTCGGCGTGAATGCGTCGGGAAATCGGGGCGTTCGCCCTTTACGCTAGCCTGAAGGCAATGACGTAACAGGCTGTTATCGCGACCGTGCGATGAGAAACATGACGAATGGAGAGGAAGTGAGCATGCGTAAGCGTCGTAGTACCGGTAAGGTTACGCTACAGGATGTCGCCGACTACGCGGGCGTAGGGACGATGACGGTATCGCGCGTGATGCGCAAACCCGATCTGGTCTCTGAAAAGTTACGCAGCAAAGTGGAACTGGCCGCCAGAGCATTAGGCTATGAACCCAACCAAGAGGCCAGCCAGCTCACCGAGAGTACGAGTCGCGTGACGCTACAGGACATTGCGAGCCATGCTGGTGTCGGCGCGATGACGGTGTCCCGCGCGTTGCGGGAACCCGGTCTGGTTTCTGATGCGACACAGAAGAAAATCAATGACGCGATAAAAACGCTGGGCTATGTTCCGAATCAGGCAGCAGGCACGCTGGCATCAGCCTATCAGCCTGCTATCGCGGTGCTTTATCCTTTTCAGCAAGATCGCGCCAGCGTGCGTTTTGTGCAGGCGCTGCAACAGGCGGTGGGCAAACATAACGTTCCGTTAATCATGGGCTGCCATGAATATCGCCAGCATACCGAAGCGGGAATGGTCGAAAAACTCCTGCAGCAGCGGCCAGCGGCGCTGGTGTTATTCAGCGCGCAACTCTCACAGCGAACCCGAGACATTATTCAGGCCAGCAACGTTATTACGGTGAACGTTTCCGGTGCTGACGTGCTGAGTGCGAATATCAATATTGATATCGCCCTGGCCGAAGCGGCGGAACAGCTGACGATGTCGCTGCTGGAAAAGGGGTATCGCCACGTGGCTTATATCGGCGCGCATACGGATAACCGTTTGCAAAAACAGCAACTGAACGGCTGGAATAAAGCCATGCTGGCGCACTATCACAATGCGGATTTGAAAATTACGATCCCGGAAGCGCCTAGCCTACAGTTTGGCCGCTATGCGATGACGGAATTGCTGCAAAACCAGCCGGAGCTGGATGCGATTATCTGTAGCCATGAGGAAATAGCGCTGGGTGCGCTCTTTGAATGCCAGCGCCGCCTGATGAAAGTCCCTTACGATCTGGCGATTACCTGTCTGGATGGCTCTGAACAATGTGAGCACACGTTTCCGGCGCTGACCGCGATGCGGCTTGATTATGAAAAGCTGGGCGCGGAGGTCGGGCGTCTGGTACTCGCCATGATGGACAACGACGAGCATCCACCGGTAGTCGAAAAAGTGAAGTTTATCTTTGAACCTCGCGCCAGCAGCTAGCCGGAGAGGCGTGTTGTGCTGCATGTTGCATAGCTATTGGGCAACATGATCGTGTTTTTCCTGAAAAGAGACTCGCGTCGAGTATCAACGGCCAAAGCAGAGATTTCGGCCGTTGATATATTGCGATGGTTGGCAGCCACTATCCGATGCAACGCTTCAAAAAGCGCCGCCTTTCTTCGTTATTGATTCTGGTTCCAGCGGTTCGCGCGGCTGAAAGAACCGAAGTCATTAAACCGAACGCCCATATCCCTCATGACTTTATGCGCCACGGGTGTTGATAGCTGTCTTATATAAAAGGGTTCATTCACGACAAAATGATGTATTGCATGTGTGCCGCCAAAGTTAAAACAGAAGAAATTAATGGGGTAGAGCCACTAGGGATTAAGAACCTGTGTTTCCTGAATGACATTTCCGCTTTCATTGTCACTATGGTAATGCAGGTTTGACGAGATAAAATGTAAGCAGAATGACCATAGCATATTGGGGCCAACAATGATTACCACGGAGATATTAATAAAG
This sequence comes from Pectobacterium sp. CHL-2024, assembly GCF_044751765.1. Classification (NCBI taxonomy): domain Bacteria; kingdom Pseudomonadati; phylum Pseudomonadota; class Gammaproteobacteria; order Enterobacterales; family Pectobacteriaceae; genus Pectobacterium; species Pectobacterium sp. CHL-2024. The sequence continues at coordinate 172,694 of NZ_JBIXKO010000003.1, forward strand.
TGAATGGCACTCATCATAGTTTCAGACCAGACTACTGGATTTTCTGTTAATATAAAATAAAGGTTTACGCCGTGAAAAATTAAAAAAGAATACCATATTACCGAGTAGATGACGGCGAAGGGGAAAAATGCTTTGACGGAGAATGAAAGCAGTTTCTTTTTCTCCAAAGGCGTTTTGGCATTATTCATCATAACAACGGCGGCGACAACTAAATCACTGAGCATTAAAATTCGTAGAAGCCCCCACTTTCTACCATTACCTAAAAATTTCTCTTCCACATCATGTTCAGATCCTGATACCTGATGGTGCAGTAGATGTACGTCACGCCTCATCCATGGACTTGCTGTGCTGGGACGCATTAGCCAGACTACGGTCATCATCATATGGTGTATAAAACGATTTTTTCTGAAATATAAATTGTGGATTAGGTCATGTTCAATTTCATGTGCAACAGAAATACATAGCGTATTGACTATCAGGCAAGCCCACCAGGGAATATAAGCATAAAAATAGAATAATGAACTGAGCACCATCACGACTGTGATTGCAGTTAAGGCACTAAATCCTAATAGGTCCTGATGATTTAGAATAGGATGTTTATTTCGCAGTTCCTTACCATACTCAATAATGACTTTTCTGATTTGTTTTGACTTTGCGCTATCATCTATATCTATCAGGTTAGATATAGGTACATTCATGGTATATTTCTCCGGGAAGCAGGTGAAATGTTAATTGATTATTTATGACATCGCGTAAAGCTCTGAAGTAAACTCTTCTGTGTAATTGGGGGTAATGATAGGTGCGGTAATTAACTCAATGGGTGGAGTAAGTATCTTCATCAAATAGTTTATCTTTTCTATTGTCGGGTTAATGACATTGAAAGGTAGAGTATCTGACATATACGGTGTAAAGCTATTGCTGAGATCTTGTAGCATGTCACTATCTAAAATGCCTGTTTTTTGGATGTTTTGAATAATAAGATCCAGTGCGTAGGTATAGGTAAGAGCCTGTGCTTCTGCATGGGTGAATCTGCGCTGATTGCAGGCGGTGACCACTTTTTTTCTATTTCTTGTGCAATGTTTTCTGGTTTAATATCATGATTTTTAAATCTATTTAATCCAATCATATACTTGGCAATCTGATAAGACATGACGGAGTTATCACCAGCAAAGGTAATATTAGCCTCATAGTCAATCTGCATAGACATAATTTGGTTGTAGTGATGTAGACCCTGAGCCCCGCACATAGCCCGGCATTTGCGTAGGATTTCCAACCCCAGTGATGACCCTAAGTATTTTCCGACGGCGACTAAAATCTGCAATTGTTTATGCGTGCTTTTATCTGCCCAATTTATTTTGAATTGCTCAATAATAATATTATTCAAAACGTGCAGAGAGAATGCCTTGAGTAACTCGGGGTATAATCGTTGACAAAATAATGGTTCCATAATTAAGGTTTGATATGTTGGCTTTAATGATGTGACTCGGTGTTCAGAATATTTATAGGTAATATAAAGTGCTGCTGCTGCAGACAGGCTACCGCTGCTCAATGGAAAAATACGTTCCTGCAAAAAGGTTTCAAATAGTGACGCAAAACGTTGGGATTTGGACGTCTGACTATAAAACACGCCATCGGAAGTAATTTCAGAATGACGCTGCATCATCGCTTCAAGGGGCAAACTGACTTGATTAAACCGAAGGCCAGAGATTTGATATCCTTCCACACCGCCTTTGGGGTCGCAAGAAATAGCACTGATGCCGGTAAGTAAATTCTCACCTTCTTTATCTCTCAACGGTACTCGAAACCAATGAATGCCCTCATCACGACCGTTAACGATCAGTCTTGCCAATACCATACCGACGGTAGCGGAATAAAGTGCATTTCCTATCCAGAATTTCGCAGAATCAGGCGTTGGGGAATCGAGAATCAGTCTGTGCTGCAGATGATCGTAAGTGACGGTAGTCTTTATATTGCGTAAATTAGTACCACAGGCTATTTCTGTGCAGCAAAAAGAATAGATACGATCCAAATTAATGACCTCGTCTCGATATTGTCTTATCTGACTGGGGCTGGATTGCGTAAATATTACATTTCCTGCAATGAGGTGCGCCGCAAGGGATATGCCTAATGATAAATCTAACGTACCGAATAAAGCGACGTTTTTACAGAGCTCATCAAACTGTGCCTGATTTTCTTGGCCCAACCACATTTCGTTATTAATCAATCCTTCTTGAAAAATAACCCGCATTCTTTTTACCGTTAAATCCATATAATCACGCGATGAAATATGATGCCTTACTCTTGGATCAAATAATTTCATTTCTATAATTTTATTAAATTTATCATTGCAAGACATACTCCCCCCTCCGATAGATTATTAAATATGGTATTAAATAAGTATATGGGGTTTCTTAATGATAAGAGTTTTTCAGTATAGTTGTGACTTTGTTTTGTTTAAGGGGGAAATAATCATTTTTCGCTATTAAGTAGGGTGCATATTATTAATTTAATTGGATTTTATTTTTATTAATGAATGATTTCATAAAGATGGATGGATTAGTTGTTTATTTTTTTTGAATTTTTATTTATATATTTTAATTAAATATTATTAGATATTATTCTACTCGCCAATAACAGTGAGTAAGTGTAGATGAGGCCTGAATGACCCCGCGATGTAGCTACCGTGGCGCTGAAAGGGACGATGAGTGCTTATGACGGAGTGTAATGAAGTCAATATCTTTTACATGCTAGAATAAATATTCATGATAATTCCTCCGCTAATAATTAACGCTATAGAGAATAGGGCGGGGAGATCGGGTTTTTGTTTATAAAGCAGCATCGAAATAAACGTCACGCCGACGATGCCAAAACCGCACCATAGGGAGTAGGCAACCCCTACGGGTAAATAGCCCATCGCACGCGTTAACGAGAAATAGCAAAGGCAGTAAGCCAGAATCACGATAATAGAAGGCGAAAGTTTTTTGAATCCATCGGTTTTCTTTATCATCGACGTGCCAGTAATTTCTGAACCAATGGAAAGCGCCAGCCAGAGAAATCCGTTTAACATGATGTTTATCCTTATTTTTAATGAATGATTTTTGTATTCAATGGCGGATTTTTATCGCTGTCCGTGAGTATTTCTGGCTGTTCATCAGCGCCCATTTTAGAGAAAAGATTCATGATTGTTATTCCAGTGGCAATCACAATCATGCCAATGATGGCCGGAATATCAGGACGTTGGCCGTAAAAAATAATACTGAGCGTCGAAACCAATAAAATACCCGTGCCGGACCAGGTTGCATAAGCTAACCCCACCGGAAGATGTTTTACGGCTTTTGACAGCGAATAATAGCAGACGCAGTACAGCAGAATAATAACCCCCAATAACGCGATTTTTGTTATCCCCTGACTATCATCAAACATTTTTAGCGTAGATGTGGCTGACGTTTCTGACAGGATAACTAATAACATCCAAAGCCATGATTGCTTTCTCAATGACATATATTGCTCCTGACTTATGTTAAGAACACGCTATCTGATTTTCTCTTTAATGACGAACCAGACGAATATCGAAATCAAATTCGTTAAAGAAAATCTCCAAACGATTTAACTCTTCTTCGTTGTAACTGGGATCCTCTTTTATTGGGTAAATCATGCCCAACCTTTCGTACTTTTTACGGCCTAACTGGTGGTAAGGCAGCACGTCGATGCGCCGTATACTGCCGCGCTGTGCCAGCATCTGAACATAGTGAATGGCGTTGGTCACCGCATCGTACGAATCGTTATAGCCGCGAACGAGTGGCATACGAATGACGATATCGGCTCCCAGCCCGACCAGATGTTCCAGATTACGCCGTATGTTTTCATTCCCAATGCCAAACAGTGTCTTGTGCTGCTGGGTATCAATGTGTTTGATGTCAAAAAGGAATAAATCTGTTACAGCGGCTAGCCTGCTGTAGTGAGATTTTAGGGTCGTGCCCTGTGTTTCTACTGCGGTGTGAATCATCATGCGCTTGCAGGCGGTGAGCAGTTCGACAGCGAAATCCGTTTGTAGGCTCATTTCCCCGCCGCTAAGAGTGACGCCACCGCCAGAGGACATATAAAAAGGGTAATCCTGCATGATGATTTCCATCAATTCCGTAACCGTCATCTCTTGTCCTATGACGTCCAGCGCGCCGGACAGACAGGCTGTTTCACACTTTCGGCAGCCAATGCAGTCCGCTGTGCGATCGAGATGATGGTGCCATTCGCCCTTGCTGCCCGCTTGCATGCGGTGAACGCCAGTCGGGCAAACGTCCGCACATTTTCCGCAGTCGATGCATTTATCCAGAGAGAACATGATCTGATAGGCGTTGCTGATCCCCTCTGGGTTTGCACACCAGGGGCAACGGATATTGCAACCTTTCATAAAGATCAGCGTGCGGACGCCGTCTCCGTCGTAGATCGAATACTTTTGAATATTGAAGAGTCGTCCTGTGGTTTTCTGCACGTGTTGCATTGCGATGCCTCCTTCTGTGACCATCAGCGTCCCTGCTCGACGATATGCCGCGAATTCCTTTAGGCGTTGTGGCGATCAGAACTTATCGATCATGGTGCGGCTAATGATCTCATCCTGAACTTCCTTGCATAATTCAACGAAGTAGGCGCTGTATCCCGCGACACGCACGATCAAATCACGGTATTGCTCCGGCGTTTGTTGGGCTTTTCTCAATACTTCATCGTCAACGTAGCTGAATTGCATCTGCCCATTACCCAGAATGGACGATGTTCTCAGCAGGGAAATCAAGCCATTGCGGCCTTCTGGCGTATCCAGCATGCCTTTAAGGAATTTGAAGTTATGCACCATGCCGATGTTCATGCTTTCCACATTCATTTTGCTGACAGATTTGATGCTCGCTGTTGGCCCTTTTTTGTCAGCCCCTTGCGTTGGGCTGATCCCATCGGAGAGTGGTGCCCATGCCAGTCGGCCATTCGCGCTGGCTGCTGTCAGTTCACCGATTGGGGTGTTGTTCGAGATCGATAATGTGCCGTGGCTAAACGTGGAGTAGAGCATCTTGTACTGACGACACTCCTTTTCCGTCCATTCGGTGATATCCCGCGCGAGCTGATCGACTGCGTTATCATCATTGCCGTATTTCGGGGCATTCAGGCAGTCTCTTCTGAGTTCGTCATAGCCTGAAAAATTCGCCAACAGGCCATCACGTAGCTGTTCCAACGTGTATTGATGGTCTTCATAAACGAGCTTGCGAATGGCTGCCATGGAGTCAACGTAAGTCGCGAGTCCCGAGAAAATGAGCCCCGGCCCGTGATTGACGACGGCACCACCGGCTGCCACATCCCGTCCTTTTTCCATACAGCCTTCGACCAGTAGTGACATCAGCGGTTTGGGTGCCACATCACGATGCACGCGCTGGCTGATCACCGTGCCAATCGCGGACAAGCGGATAATGTGCGCAATCTGCGTTTTCACTGCGCGATCAAACGCCTCGAAGGTATCCAGCGTACTCAATTCACCAGTGTCCAGTCCCTGAACGCGATCGAACAGGATCATACGGCCGCGGTTTAAGACAAACTCAATAGCGATGGGCCACTGGGTGTAGCCCGTGGAGGTCCACTGATAAATGCGGCCTGATTTTTGCGGTTCAACGCACCCCATCAGGCAGTAGTCGCGCGCATCTTCAAAATCGAAGCCTTTGCGCAGCATCATCTTGATATGGGAATCATCGAAGTGACATGCCGGAAAGCCCATCCCTGATTTAACGACGTCGGCAATTTTCTCCAGATACGCCTGAGGGGATTGGTTGTGAATACGGCAGGCCAGTGACGGCTGGTACACCTTCACGAAGCGCACCGCATCCATGATCAGGTAAGTCAAGTCGTTACAGGCATCGCCTCCGCTACGCTTCTGCCCGCCGACCGTCAGGTTGATAAACGGCTGATAGCCCGCGAAATATTTCGCACCGCTTTCGCTGGACATCCACATCAGTTCCGCACATTTCAGAATGAACATCTGCATCATTTCCAGTGCCTGTTCGCGCGTCAGGCGACCGGATTGAATATCAGCTTCATACATCGGGTAGCAGTATTGATCGACACGCCCCAGTGAAATCCCCGTCTGGTTCTCTTCCACTTCAAACAGCGACTCCAGCGTCCAGATGCTTTGCAGCGCTTCCTGCAATGTTTTGGGAGGATGGGCTGGCACGTTCTCGTTGATTTCTGCAATGGTCAGCAGTTCAGCGCGCCGTGAAGCATCGGTCTCCTGTGCCGCCAGTTCACGTGCGTGTGCCGCCATGCGGCGGGCATAGGTCATGACGCCGTCGCAGGTTTCAATTGCGGCCTTATAAAAATAGATACGATCGATATTATCCGGTTCCTCCATATCAAGCTGAGCCAGATTCGCCTGCGCATCAGCTTTGATGCCTTCCATGCCTTTGGTAAACAACAGCACATCGTAGCCGGGGCAAGTGTCGCCGCCGCCGTTAATCTGATGGTAAGAAAGATCGCTGACGAAGGTTTCTCCGCTGAATGCCCAGACGCCCGCTTCACGGTATTGCGTCTCGCAAATTTCATCCAGCGAGCGGCCTTGCCAAAAGGGGACTATCTCGTCACGAATGGTTTTTTTATCTTCTTCTGAAATTTGAAAAGGATCCTGAGGACGGGTGCTCATGGTGTCCAGCTCGTCGCGCACCCAGCGCCAGGCAATATCGGGAGAGAACGCCCCTGCACGCGGTTTACCGCAGGGATGGCCTACGATGAGTTCCTCATCCTGAATCAGTATCGGTGCCGTTTCGCAGGCTTTACGAAAGGATTTTGCCCGTAACAGAATAGGCGGCAGGCCAGGATTGTGCTTTGCCACCTCGGTGAAGGCCAGTGCGCGATAAATAGAAATACTGGGGCGGGCCTCTAAATAGCGGGCGCGAAGACGTTGCATGCGTGGGGTAAGGATTTCTTGCTCCGCTAGGCTGGATGATTTTTTTATTCCACCCAGCATAGTCATTTTTTCATTGTTCAATAGACTGTTATTAAACGGGAAATGATTTCTTTCTGGTGCTAATGCGTCATTATCCATACGACAATCTCCTGCGGTTATTTGTCTACATCAGTAAAACGCTATAAGAGAAACTCAATTCATCATCTCTAAATGGTGGAATAGGCAGGAAAATGCCGACCTGAATATTGGTGTCACTATTTATGCTGGTTATTTGTTTTTTTAATTATTTATTTGTTAAATATCAATATATTGGTTTTATTTGTTTTTTTGAGAAAAATAGAAAGTAAATTACTCTTAGTTAACGAATGTTTTTTGGTTGATATTTTATTATATTTATACGTTCAGATAGTGTAGGTGATATTTAATTCATGGTGGTTAATAATGGTGTTAATAATTTGACTAAGATCAATTGATTCTATTTTATTGGGTGGTTTATTTTTATTATTCTTTTGTTAATTATTTCGGATGGATGTGTTCATAATAAAAGGAAGTGATATCTCTCTACATCATGCGAGTTACGGGGGGCGCAAGGGAGGGGAAATAATTCAGGCCAATCTCCGTTTAAGAGTATTGGCCTGTAGTTATAAACTATGAGTTATGAACAGCAGTTATGAAAATCGTGATGGCTTACAGCGACGCGCCACCGCACATCACCAACTGCTGCCCGGTAATGGCTGCGGCAGACGGGGAGAGCAGATAGCCCACCAGATCGGCCACTTCCTGCGGCTGAATGAAGCGCCCAATCGGCGGCAGCTTCGGCGGAGAACTCTGGCGGCCCGGCATCGTCAGCATCGGCGTTTCCGTTGCACCCGGTGCGACGATGTTTACCGTAATGCCGCGCGGAGCCAGTTCCGCTGCCCAGCTTCTTGCCATGCCGATCATCGCGGATTTGGTGGTGACGTACTGGCTACGCCCTGCTGAACCGCTCGACGTACGGCTGCCCAGCAGCACGATTCTTCCACCTTGCGGCAGCTTATCGACCAGACGGTCGGCAAGCACCTGCGCCGCGTTGATATGCAATCGCCATAGCGTTTCACCGTCTTCCAGCGAAAGCTGACCGAGCGGTGCGGCCTTCATGATGCCCGCGGCATGGATGACGGCATCAACCTGCGTAATTTCGTCCAGAATGGCCGTCAGCGCGGGCGTATCCATGATATCCACCGCGCGGTGGGTAAAGTTTGGATGTGAATAGTCACCCGGCTTGCGTGACAGGCCGGTTACCCGCCAGCCTTCCGCCAGTAATTTTTGTGTGATGGCGGCACCGATCCCTGAGCTGCTACCGGTAATCAGGGCGTGTTTGGGGGCTGTCGCTGACATGTGTCTCCTTAATCAAACTTAACGGCTTTGATGCCCATTCTTAATTACAACAACGTGACGGGGATTTTAAACACGGCTTTTTTGACCGGAGCAGGGCTGTCGTTAATCGCACACAGCGCCTGATGAGCTTCACCTGGATAGAACGTGACGAAGTCGCCTGCCCGCAGGTGGATCTGATGCGGCACCTGAGGATTATCCAGAATGTAGAGATCCGGTTTACGCTCGGTCGCGGGTTGGCCGTGCACATCATTCAGACCGTAACCGATAATTTCCTCGCCTTCCAGAATCAGTTGAATATCGAGGTAGTTGCTGTGAAATTCGGTGTGTCGCGTGGCGCGCGGTGCGGTGTTCACGGTGCCGATGTTGTAAAACCAGTCGGCGCCTTCCGGCTGATAACGGCCTTCGGGGAGCGCATTCAGTTCAGCTAACGACATGCCGGGTGCGGACAGAATGGTCCACAGTGCATCGGGCAGCGTGGCGAGTTTTAGGGCGTTGAGGTTTCCTGCAATCATAATCATATCCCGGGTATATACCCGTCATACTTCAAGTTGCATGTGCGTTGGCTTCATTCGGTCACCCGAATCACTTACTTGAGTAAGCTCATCGGGATTCCCTCACTTGCCGCCTTCCTGAAACTCGAATTATTTAGGGTATTGCGGGGGAGCGCCCCGCTGATAAAGAGAAAAGCAGCGTGGTTTAGTTCGCTTTGACCCACTCCTCACTCACCACGACGTGCTTGATCGCCTGACGGAAGTAGGTGAAGGCCACGTGCAGCTTACCGTCCTGCGCCTGCTTGACGCTGGGGTAAGAGAACTCGCGGTTCAGCTTCTCCGTGGAGTTATTGGTCATGCAGTAGCCGTCACCCACTTCGATATTACGCTGCCACGGCCAGCTTTTACCGCCGTCTTCCGAAATGGCGAGCGTCATCGGCGCGCGTGGAGCACCCCAGAAGGCGCTACGAGCACCGGCTTGCACTTCCGGCATTTTGGCATTGCTGGCTTTGTCTTCTTCATCCTCGATTTCATCGTACAGCGACAGACGGCGTTCGGTAGCATCGGCGGCGCTCATATGGTTGAACACCAGCGCCAGATGGCCATTCTCCAGCGTTGTCACCTGAATGGACGAGTTGTTGTTCGGCAACTCGGTCGGCACGGGATCTGACCAGGTTTTACCGCCATCCGTTGAACGGCTTTGGTAGATGAAATCCGCCCAGCGGCTGCGGTACAGCGCCAGCAGCGTGCCGTCCTTCAGCGGGGTGATGTTCATATGTACGCAGCCCGTGCTGTTCGGCACTGGGTATTCCTGCCAGGTTTTTCCCTGATCGCTGGAAATTTTTACGGCGCTGTCATCATCGTTGCCGACCCATTTTTCACCCGGCTGAACGCGGCAGTAGAACACCGGCAGCAGCCAGTCGCCGTTTGCCAGCACGGTGATAGGCTGGCGGATAAAGGTACCCGGCTGATCGAGCAGCGTGCCGATCTCGCCCCAGGTCGCACCGAAATCCGTAGACTGACGGTAGCGTACAATCGCGGTGTCCTGATTACCGGATTTCTGCGCGGTGTACAGCAGCCACAGCACGTTGTCCGGTGCGAGGAACAGAACCGGGTTCTGCTCGGAGCGCGTGGCATCTTCAGACAGCTTAACGGCTTGACTCCAGCTATCGTTACCTTTTACCAGACGGGACATGTAGATAGAGATATCCGCAATCCCTTCCTGTGTGCCGCCGAACCAGACGCACAATACATCGCCGTTCGGCAGATGGAGCAGGTTGGCCGCATGATTCTGCGGGCATTCCGATGGAATGTAGGCATCCAGACGCGCGGCATCGCCTTCTGCGTGATGAACTTTTCCGCTACGTTCCACGGTAATGATTTCGCTACTCATGACTCAGGCTCCTGATTTATTTTCAGTTTGAGAAATTTTGATTTTGGTCGCTTTGTTCGGAATCATGCGGTCGATCAGCATGACGATAGCTGGAGTAATCAACGCGACATACATGTTATCAATGCCGTACGGGTTGCCGAGAATATACCAAACAGAGGTGACCACGCAGGCGGAGATCAGGCTGGCGTTTGCACCGCGTGCGCTGTTGAAAAACGGCAGGTAGAACGCAATCACCGCAACCACGGAAATCGACAGACGAATGGCACGCGTAAAGAACGACAGCTTCAGAATTTCAGGAACGAACAGAACGAAGACGAGCGGCGCGAAACCCACGACAAGCGACAGGATCCGAGTCATTTTCATTTCTTTTTCTGGCGTCGGTTTCCAGTAAGGAACGTAGAAGTCCTTAATCAGCAGGGAAACGATAGCCAGTGCCACCATACTCACGCTGATGAAGATAGACGCGACCAGTGACGTGGTGACCAGACCGGCGAGCCATGGGTTCATGTCTTGCAGGAAGACCGGCATCGCGTACAGGCTGTTGATTTCAGGGTGAGCGAACTTCGCAGCAACACCGATGACCGCGATAGCCAGCGCAATCGGCATACAGAAGAAGAAGGCAACCCAGGTCGCACGTTTGGCGCTGGTGGCATCTTTCGTTGACGAAATGGCCTGAATGACGAACTGCGTACAGAAGATAGAACCGATAGTCCCGATCAGCCAGGCGAAGATGGTGCTGGCACCGAGTTTACCGTCCCACGTCCAGTAGTAATCCGGCATTTGTTCGATCATTGGCTTGAAGCCGCCGGTCATTTTCAACGCCACGAACAGAATGATCATGACGCCAGCGTACTTCACGGCGCTGTGGATCAGCGTGATGTAGGCTGTCCCTTTCAGGCCACCGAAGTAGTAGTAGAAGGTACTGACGACAGCGGTGATCAGTGCGGCGACAGGCAGAGAGACCTTCAACACCGTGGCGATGGCTGCCGCGCCGCTGACGTAGTTGCCCACGTTAACCAGCAACAGCGCATAGATCATGATGATCGAAATGATGTTCTTGGTGCTGGTACCGTATTTCTCGGCAATTGCGCCGGAGATGGTGATCTTCCCGGTGTTATAAATCTTCTTCACCAGAATCATACCAAACAGCGGGAAACCGATGGCGGCGCCAATCACCGACCAGGATGCGGCAAAGCCGTTTTCAAAGGCAGACTGCGCCGTACCGATGGTGGATTTGGCACCGATGAACTCGGTCATCAGCAGGATACCGACGATAAACGCCGGTAGCGCGCGTGAGCCTTCCATGAACTCGGTGTTCGATTTACTGCGGAGCTTGTAGGTTAACCATGAGGTGAATGCGATATAAAACACAATCATCCCAACGATTATGAGGGTGTCAGTAAGGTTAAAATGGTTCATATCTTCTCGGCCTATAAGTGGAAATTGATATTTCTCTGTTACTGCGAGAATTGACTAAGTATGTTGCGGATGTTGTCTTCATCCTGTGCGGAAAACTGGATCGGATAGCGGCTGACGCCGACATCTTCACCCATGAGCGCCAGCGCTTTTTTCACCACAGCCGGTGAGAACGCGATGGCGTACAGTGTCTTACGCAACTCGGCAACCTGTTCTTGTGCCTGACGGGAGCCTTCAATGTCACCGGCGTGGAAACGATGCCAAATCTGGCTGATCGGTTCCGGTGCCACGTTAGCCAGCCCGGAAATACAGGCGGAGCAGCCGTCAACAAAGCCCTGGTGAATGAGCGAGTCTGGGCCATTCAATACGTTAAAGCCCTGTACACCTTTCACCGCTTGCACATAACCGCTCAGGCTTTCATAGCTGCCTGCGCTGTCTTTAATGCCGATGATGTTCGGGTGATCCGCCAGCGTGCGGACGGTTTCCGGCGCCAGCGTATTCCCCGTGCGTGCAGGAATGTTGTAGAGAAACACCGGCACAGTCAGCGCATCGGCGACGGCGGTGTAGTGGGCGATCAGTTCTTCCTGTTTGAGTGGGATGAAATACGGGGTGATGACCGAAACGGCATCAACACCCAGCGCGGCGATGCGCTTGCCGAGCTTGATGGTTTCCCGCGTGGAGATTTCACCGATGTGGCCGACAACCGGCACTTTTCCGGCGACTTCATCAACGCAGGTTTCAGTAACGGCGACTTTTTCATCGGTGTGCAGTACGAAAAACTCACCGTTGGTGCCGTTACAAAAAATACCGTTGCCGTAGCGCATCTGGCGCTGAACCTGAAGACGCATAGCAGCGGGGTTAAATTCGCCCTGGTTATCAAACGGCGTGACGATGGCGGTCAGGACGCCGGTAATATTTTTACTCATTGTTCTTCCTCGTGACACGTAATCAAAAAGATGAAAATTTAAAACCGTTTTGCCTAAATCCGCGCTTTAAAAGAGGGTCAGATAAACCTCACGGACGTCGTCGGCGCTGACCTGTGTTGGCACGTTTTTCATCAGGCGCTGAACCTGTAACGCGGCATCAACCAGATACGGCAGGTGGTCTTTTTCCACGCCGAGCTGCTGTAAGGTGTTAGGCAGGTTGAGGCGTTTAACCAACTCGCTGAAGTAGGTCACCAGCGCCTGCGCTTTTTCTGTGGTACTGAGCGTCAGATCGGCATCCGGCAGCAGGTCATACGCCTGGGCGAATTTCTCCTGTGCGGCGTCCTGCACGAAACGCATGCAAGGGGCGAGCAGGATGGCGTTCGCTACGCCGTGTGGGATGTGGTACTTGCCGCCCAGCGGGTAAGACATGGCGTGGACCAGATGCGTACCGGAGTGGGCAATGGCGGCACCGCCGTAATAAGACGCCCACAGCATGTTCAGCTTGGCTTCCATATTGCTCGGCTCGCGCACGGAGGTTTCGAGGTTGGCAAACAGCTTTTTCAGGCCAATCAGCGCGTAGTTGTCGCTGACCGGGTTGGCAATCGTTGAGGTGAAACACTCAATCAGGTGGCAGAGCGCATCAATACCGGTTGAAGCGGCGATATGTGACGGCATGCTGATGGTCAGCTCCGGCACCAGCGCAACGTAGTCCGGCAGCATCACTGGCGTAATAATGCCGACTTTGGTCTCTTTTTCCGGGATCGCCAGAATGGCATTCGGCGTGGCTTCTGAGCCGGTTCCTGCGGTGGTCGGGATAAGCAGGGATGTCGTGCGGCGCGTCGGTTTCTCTCCCGCCAGCAGGCTATCCAGCGTGACGGTTTCATCGCCCGTGCACAGTACGGAAAGCAGTTTGGCGACGTCCAGTACGCTGCCGCCGCCCACGCCGATGACCAGATCGGTCTGGATTTGATTGAGCTGGCTCAGTATCTGTGCCACGTCGTGCTGGCTTGGTTCGGCAGGAACATGATCAACCAACAGAACCTGCGGAACGGCGTGCTTAACTTGTGCGATCAGCGCCTGAACGTCAGGCAGCCCGACGATGTTTTTGTCGGTGACAAATAAAACGTGCTGTTTCCCTGCCAACAGGTGACTAATGTCCTGAAGTACCCGGTAACCGCTGAGGATAGTGCTATTGATATTCATGCTTATTACCTTGCCTTTTCTCTTCTTCGCCAGAGCGTTATCGCGATGATAATGGTTGCTATAGTGATTACTTTCAGTCAAATGGAATGGTTTTAGTCACTGCTAAACGCCATTTGCCACATCGTGGTGATAATTTATAGGTGAAATTCCTTTTAAATAATTTGATATTGCTCACATATAATCAAATGTGATTCAATATAATCATTATCAGGTAATCATGAACCGGGGATGAGGTATGCCAAACGTGCAGCAATCAGCAGAACAGGTATTAGTGGTCGCTGATGACTTTACGGGTGCCAATGATGCGGGCGTCGGTCTGGCGCAGCATGGCGCGCGGGTTAGCGTCGTCTTTGACGTTAATAAACTGCACGCGGATTTACTGGGCGATGCGGTGGTGATCAACACCGATAGCCGTGCGGCGCGTGACGACATGGCGTCTCAACGTACCGCAGAAGCGGTTGCAGCCTGGCAGGCCGCTGGCGGACAAGGCTGGATTATCAAGAAGATTGATTCGACGCTGCGCGGGAATTTGGGCGCGGAAATCGCCGCTGCGCTGTCTGCGGCAGCCGTGCCCGTCGCGCTGATTGCCGCGGCATCGCCGATGCTGGGGCGTGTGACCCGCAAAGGTGAAGTCTGGGTGAATGGTCGTCTGCTTACCGACACGGAGTTTGCCAGCGATCCCAAAACGCCGGTGACCTCCGCTTCTATCGCTGCCCGTCTGGCAGAACAAACCGCGTTACCGGTGGCGGAGATACACCTTGATGACGTCCGTCAGGCTAATTTAGCCCACCGCTTGCAGCAGCTGGCGGACGAGGGCGTGCGTCTGATTATTCTTGATACGGACGTGCAGGACGATCTGACACATATCGTTGATGCCGCCAGAACGTTGCCGTTTCGCCCCTTGCTGGTCGGTTCGGCGGGCCTGAGCGAAGCGCTGGCGAATACGCAGAATTTTACGCGTAAAACTGAAAAGCCGCTGCTGGCTGTCGTCGGGTCGATGAGCGACATCGCTCAAAAACAGATTGCGGCCGTCAGGCTGCGCAGCGATGTCACGCTGGTTGATATTGATATCAACGCACTCTTTTCAGCCGAGTCATCCACCGTCATGGCATCCCAGTGTGAGGACACGGTGAAGGCGCTGATGAGCGGTAATCACTGCATTATTCGTACCTGTCATAACGAAAATCAGCGCTTCGAGATCGACGCGCGGTGCCAGCAGCTTGGGCTTAGCCGACAGCAGCTTGGCGAAACGATCAGCCACTATCTGGGGGAACTTACGCGCAATATTGTTCAGGCGCTAGACAGCCTGACGGCGGGCAGCGCTAACCAGCATCTGCCGAGCGGACTGTATTTATCCGGTGGTGACATTGCGATTGCCGTGGCAACCGCACTGGGCGCGACCGGCTTTCAGATTAAGGGGCAAATCGCATCCTGTGTGCCCTGGGGATACCTGCTGAACAGCGTTGTCGGCACGACCCCTGTGATGACTAAAGCGGGGGGTTTTGGCAACGAAACTACTTTGCTCGACGTTTTACGTTTTATTGAGGAGAAGGTCAGTGAGTAAAATTATTGCGGTAACGATGGGTGATCCGGCAGGGATTGGACCGGAAATTATTATCAAGTCGCTGGCCGAAGGCGAGCTTTCCGGCGCATCTGCTGTGGTGGTGGGCTGTGTACAGACGATGCGACGTATTCTGGCGCTGAATATCGTGCCAGCCGTAGAGCTGAAAATCATTGATAAACCGGCTGACGCGGTCTTCGCGCCGGGCGTAATCAACATGATTGATGAGCCGCTGGAAGATCCTCAGGCACTGAAGCCGGGCGTTGTTCAGGCGCAGGCGGGCGATTTGGCTTACCGCTGCATCAAGAAAGCGACCGAACTGGCGATGGCGGGTGAAGTCCATGCGATTGCCACTGCACCGCTGAATAAAGAAGCGCTGCACTCGGCGGGCCACCTCTATCCGGGCCACACCGAACTGCTGGCGAAGCTGACCAACAGCCGTGACTATGCGATGGTGCTGTATACCGATAAGTTGAAGGTTATCCATGTTTCAACGCACATTGCGCTGCGTAAATTCCTGGATACGCTGAACCGCGATCGCGTGGAAACGGTGATCGACATGGCGGATGTCTTCCTCAAGCGCGTTGGTTTTACCCACCCGCGTATCGCCGTTGCCGGGGTTAACCCGCATGCGGGCGAGAATGGCCTGTTTGGTGACGAAGAGATCAAAATTGTGTCGCCATCGGTGGAAGCCATGAAGGCCAAAGGCATTGATGTGTATGGCCCATGTCCGCCGGATACCGTCTATCTACAGGCGTATGAAGGCCAGTACGACATGGTGGTGGCGATGTATCACGATCAGGGGCACATTCCGCTTAAGCTGCTGGGCTTCTATGATGGGGTGAATATCACCGCCGGATTGCCGTTCATCCGCACCTCTGCTGACCACGGCACGGCATTTGATATTGCCTGGACGGGTAAAGCGAAGTCAGAAAGTATGGCGATCTCTATCCAGCTCGCCATGCAGCTGGCCTGATTGGCGGTAGCCCATCACGGTTGATAGCATGGTTTTTGTAAGCGAATAAAACGCGATACAGCACGCATTGCAGGATATCTTCCTTCCCGCGTTCGGAAAGGTTTCTGGTATCCTGCAATCAAGAACCAACAACGTAAAATAACTCGATAACAGCAAGATGGATATCGCCGTGGATCCTACATTAACTGATGCTTTCCGCATGAGCGGGGATAAAGTAAAAGGGCAGAGCCGTCTTGATCAGATTATGGATTACCTGAAAAGCCATAATCTGGTGACGGTAGATGAACTGGTGTCCGTGATCGACGCTTCCCCAGCGACGATCCGTCGTGATTTGATCAAACTGGATGAGCAGGGCGTGATTAGTCGCAGTCATGGCGGCGTGACGCTCAATCGTTTTATTCCTTCCCAGCCGACCACGAATGAGAAATTACATCGCAGCCTTCAAGAGAAGCAGGCGATAGCGCGCTATGCCGCGACGCTGGTTAAACCGGGCAGTGCGGTGGTGTTGGATGCGGGAACGACCATGCTGGAGCTGGCGCGCCACCTGACGCATTTGCCGCTGCGTGTGATTACCGCCGATCTGCAAATTGCGCTGTTCCTGTCTGAGTTCAAGCAGATCGAAGTGACGATTATCGGTGGGCGTATTGATGACAGCAGCCAGTCCTGCATCGGCGAACACGGCCGCCGTCTGTTGCGCAGCATTTACCCCGATATTGCGTTTATCAGCTGCAACTCATGGAGTCTGGATAAAGGCGTCACCACGCCGACGGAAGAGAAAGCGGGCGTGAAACAAGATCTTGGCGCGAATGCCAGCCGCCGGATACTGTTGGCCGACAGCAGCAAGTACGGCGCGTACTCACTGTTCTGCGTCACGCCTCTGTCAGAGCTGACCGATATCATCACCGACAGCGCGTTAGCACCCGAGGCGCAAACGGAGCTGAAAGGCAAAGCGTTCAATCTGACGCTGGTGTAAACCGAGTTTGTGCCTGACGCCTTGTGCATGACGCATTGTGTCAGGCCGACTGCTTCCGCCAGTTGAGTTCGGGTTTATGCACCACACCGTTGAACGTCATCGGATCCGTTGTTAAACAGAGACGTGTGTCGTTTTCACTGAACTGTGCGTAGCGCAGCTGGCTGGAACCAATCCAGTTCGGAATGAGGCAATAGTCCAGATAGTGCGTGACGGTCTGCGCGGCGTCATGGATTTCATAACGGCCCGCATACGCGAAGTAGGTGGCGGCGGCCTGCATCAGCTGCTGCTCTGAACCTCCCGTCATGATGCCTGAGTCGTAGGGCACTCTGTCGCTGTCCATGATTTGCACCGTCATCCAGTTATCGTCAGTGTACTGAATATAGCCGGTTGCCCCTTCTCCCATCATATGAACCACACTGCCGTCACCCAGTACATCAATGAAGGATTCCAGAAACCATAGCCCGCGAAGTTTCTGGCGTAACCCGTTGTTGTCGAAAGATTGCGATGTCATAGACCCTCCTCGGAAAGATCGTGCTGGTTAAGTGTAGTGAATTTTTTTCATAGGGCGGGGCAGAGCGAGATTTCCTGCCAGTGTTGTGGCACCGGCAGGAATGAGATTTACTTCATGCTGGCGGCGAGGGTATCGACGTTGTGTTTAAACGCAGCCGTGTAGGTTGCCGCGGGGCCGGAGGCGTCAGTCAGGGCTTCCGGGTACAGTTCACCGCCGGGCTGTGCGCCGCTGGCATCGGCGATTTGTTTCACCAGACGTCCATCGGTTTGGTTTTCAATGAAGTAGCTTTTCACCTTCTCTTGCTTGATTTGCTTAATCAGCGAGGCCACTTTTTTGCTGCTGGCTTCCGATTCGGTAGAGTAGCCCACCGGCGACAGGAACTTCACGCCGTAGGCATGGCCGAAATAACCAAACGCGTCATGACTGGTCAGCACTTTACGCTTTTCTGGCGGAATCGCGGCAAAGGTTTTCTTCGCATAGCTATCCAGATCCTGTAGCTGCTTGATGTAGGCTTCACCCTGCTGACGATAGTAATCGGCATTCGTTGGATCGGCTTTCACCAGCGCATTAACGATGTTATGCGCGTAGACCACACCGTTGCTCATGCTGTTCCAGGCATGCGGATCGGTTTCTGTTTTGCCATCTTCCACCATGGTGCGGGTTTCAATTCCGTTTGAGGCCGTAATGACATCGCCATGATAGCCGGAGGCGGTGACGAGTCGGTCGATCCACCCTTCCAGCCCCAGCCCGTTAACGAACACCAGATCGGCATGAGCCAGCGTCTTGCTGTCTTTCGGAGAGGGTTCAAACTCATGTGGATCGCCATTGACCTTCACCAGATCGGTCACGGTAACGCGATCGCCGCCAATATGGCTGACCATATCGCCAAGTACGGAAAAGCTGGCTACAACATCAAGATTCTTTGCCATTGCCAGTGGGCTAAGCAGCAGGCCGGATAACGCAATAGCTAACAGTGAACGTTTCATTTCTTTCCTCACAGAACATTGCAGATAACGAGATTCATTGGTTAACGACGCAGGCGTAGCAGCCCGCCGTTGTGACCAACGCAGACCGAAAAACAGAAAAACAGCGTAATCGTCAGAATGATGGCGGGCCCGGCGGGCAGCTCGGCATAGTAGGACCACAGCAGCCCGATCAGGCTGGCGAGCATCCCTTGCAGCACCGCAATGCCGAGCATGACGGGCAGACGCTGTGTCCAGAATCGCGCGCTGGCGGCAGGCAGCATCATCATGCCGACCGTCATCAGCGTGCCTAACAGCTGGAACCCGGCGACCAGGTTCAGTACCACCAGCGACAGAAACAGGCCGTGGATCAACGCCCGATAGCGGCCTGAACTGATGCGCAGGAAGGTCACGTCAAACGATTCAATCACCAGCGCCCGATAGATCACCGCCAGCACCAGCAAAGAGGTCGATCCGATCAGCGCAATGTCGATCAGCGCGGCGCGATCCACCGCGAGGATCGATCCGAACAGCACATGCAGCAGATCGACGCTGGAGCCGCGCAGTGACACCAGCGTGACGCCGAGCGCCAGCGAGCCGAGGTAAAATCCGGCAAAGCTGGCGTCCTCTTTTAATTCCGTGTGGCGGGTGACGAAGCCGGAGAGCATGGCGACGGCCAGTCCGGCGATAAAGCCGCCGATCCCCATCGCCAGCAGCGACATCCCGGAGATGAGGTAGCCGATGGCGACGCCGGGTAAGACCGCGTGTGACAGCGCATCGCCAATCAGGCTCATGCGTCGCAACAGCAGGAAACAGCCCAACGGCGCGGCGCTTAGCGTGATGACCAGACAGCCGACCAGCGCACGACGCATAAAACCGAATTCGATAAAAGGCGAAGCAATAAGGTGAAATAACATCATGACGTGACGATCCTGAGCGTTGGCGTATCGCTGTCTGCCTTGCGCAGGCTATGTAAGATGGGCTGAGCCTCTCCCCAGTGAGGGCCGTCTGGGGTGAGATGCAAGATATTCGGGAAGTACTGACCGACCAGTTCCAGATCGTGCAACACGGCCAGAATGGTTCTGCCTTCTGCGTGAAGCTGCTCAATAATCTGCAAAAGCGCCTGCGTGGTGTGGCTATCGACCCCGGTAAAAGGCTCATCCAGCAGAATGATGGGAGCCTGAGTCAGCATCAGCCGCGCGAAGAGTACACGCTGTAGCTGCCCACCGGACAGGACGCCAATATGCCGATCGGCAAAGTCTGCCATTGAGACGGCGTCGAGCGCGTCTGCCGCTTTACGATGCCAGTTGGTATTGATACTTCGTAGTAATCCGCGATGGGGCAGCGACCCCATGAGCACCAGATCGCGTACGTTGATAGGAAACTGCCGATCAAATTCGGAGAGCTGAGGCAAATAGCCGATAGCGCTATCTTCACAACCCCTACCGAGGCTGAATGAGCCGGATAGTGGCGGCAACAGACCCGCCAGCGTTTTCAGCAGCGTGGATTTGCCCGTGCCGTTTGCGCCGATAATGGCTGTCAGCGAGCCTTGATGAAAGCACCCGCTGAGCGTCGCGAGCGGTGGTTGATTACGATAGCCAAAGGCCAGTTCTTGCAGGGCAATCATGGCAACACCACCGCCCATCCAACCAATAGCCACAACGGCACCAACAGCAGGAAAACCAGTAACACGCGCTTCAGCGCAGAGAGAGAGTAAAAACTTGTCATTATCATCGGTAAAAGGCTAATTGTTATATTATAACATACTGATTTTTATCGATGACGATAGAGGCAATAGGTAAGAAAGTATGTAAGGCGATTAGGTTTGGTTTGGGGGAATATTTCGTGCGCTTCAAGCACTGTTATCTTCATGCTACGTCGTAGCACGCGCCCGACATAGGGGGCTAAGCCAGCCCCCTATGAACCCCGGCTTTTGGCGGAAATTATGCCGCTAACGCGGTCCCTTCGGTGCCCATGCCCGCTTTTCGAGCCGCCAGTGACGCGTTCCCGACGCGGCACTGGCTTTCGCGGCGTCCATGTCGCTCACTCGGCGTTCATGCTCACCTCAGCATAATTTTTTACGCCGTGAAGAGAAGACCCATGAGCATATGAGTTAGCTCAGTTTTATCTCCAGTGTGGCGCACGAAACCGTGCACAAGCAATGTGACTAAAAGCCTATTCCATGAATACATCACACCGTGACGAAATTCCCCTGCATATCAACCACAAAGCGAGTCGCAGGCTCATCGTTGATGTAACCCGCGAGGATTTTCAGCATCAGGCCGAAGCGGTATTGCAGGCTGTCCGGCGGTAGCGTGGCGGTTGGCGTGTAGGCTGCCAGCAGGGCGCGGTACTGCTTCACCCGCGCAGCTGGGATATCCTGCCAGGCGAGATCGCTGCCGTTGCGCAGACAGTACCAGTCGGTCACCAGCGTGAGCAGTGAAATATCCTGTAACCCATCTGTGCCCGCGACCGCATTCGGTTTGCGCCCAGCGGCGTCGGGCAGCGTTTTGGCGCTGAGCGGTTCCTGTTGCTGGGCAATCCACAGCAGATCGCCACAGTTCAGTGTGTTAATGAGGGGAGATAAATCTTCCGGCCAGTCTTTTACCAGAAAACGCTGGCGTACCAGCAGCGCCAGATGATGATGCAGGAAGTCGTAATAATCGCGGCTTTTCAGAATGTCGCCCAGCGGTTCACCCGTGCGATCCAACTCTTTCTGATAGAACGGGAACAGATGGTTGAACTGCGGCACGTTGCGCAGAACCAGCGTATCGATATCGACTCGGTCATTATGCAGCGTCGCCAGCTTCATGGCGGGCGGGTAAGCGGCCAGCGACGGCACCGCAACATTCACCAGCGTCCCCTGTGAACCGCGATACACGCCGGTGTCGTTAACGTGCAGGTGACCGCTGAAGTGCAGGCGGATTCCGGCCGCCAGCGCCTGCTCGGCAACCTCCGGCCGTGGCGTGCGTTTAATGAAGCTGTTGCTGCCAAACAGCTGTTTTTCGTCCTCCACCGTGCCGTCGAGGAAATCGACCAGCGGATAGTGTGAAAACACCAGCAGCTTCTTATTCTGCGCTTTCGCCCGCTGTACCACTGATTTCACCCATGGCAACATGAAGGGTTTCTCGGTCAGCAAGGCGTTCCAGCCGGTATTGCTGCTGGTGGAGTAGCCTTCAATCCCTTCACGTTTCTCCGGGCCGTTTTTGACCTGATACACGTTGGCATCGATGGAAAGCAGCCACAGTCCCGCTTCCGGTTCCACCAGATAGGAGGCGTCGACAATATTCCACTGTTTGCTGCCGTCCGGCGAGCGGGCGAGATACTGGCGTTTACTGAGTTCATCGCTGTCGCCAAACGGTGTTTCCCAGTGCAGGAAGTCGTCGCGTTTAAAGAAACCAAACGGCTTCATCAGCGGCAGGCCGCGTTCATAGCCGAGCGCCTGCATCTTGGCGGTGACAATCAGCGACTGCGCGTCGCCAAGCTTAACGCCGGGTTTGCTGCTTAGCATGGTGCTGGTGCCGTCGGCGTTGAGCATCCGTTGCCAGGAGTCATCCCCCTGCGGGCGATTGACATCGTGGTTGCCGGGCGTGGCGAAAAAGCGCATCCCGTGGCGCTGTTCATACTGCGTCAGGATGGCGGCAATGCCTTCAACGGTAGGCTGCTGGCCGTCATCAGAATAATCGCCGGACAGCACCACGTATTTCACCTGCTGTTTTGCCAGTTCGTCCAGCGCGGCCAGCAGCGCAAAGTAGGGTTCATTGAAGATGCGGGTCGAATTCACCGAATCTTTCAGGGTGCGAATGGTCAGCGTCTTTCCGGTCTGCGTATCGGGCAGGCCGTCAAAATCGTAGTTGCCGTAGATGTTATGGACGTGGACATCCGAAATAATGGCAATGCGCAGCGGACTGGCGGGCGCTGCTGATTCGCCATTCGCGTGAAAAAAACCGCCAGCCAGCGTAATGGCGCTGCCTGCACCGAGCTTGACGAAGGTTCTGCGAGTGAGTGATTCCATGACTATCTCCATAGGCGGGGTTGCTGGTCGAACCCAAAGGACTAGCGGTATAACGCATAATCATGACAGGCAATCAATCGTGCGCCGTCGAGCGCATCACCCACCGGGGCGGCGAGTTGGGATTGCCACTCGTCTGGTAGCCAGGGCCGAATATGCAGGCCGATACTGCCCATGAGCGATAAACGAGGTGTTGCGTGGCGTGCCACGGCGGCCAATAGCAGGCTGATTTCGCTGGCCGTTTGCGCTAGCAGCGCATGAGAAACGGCATCGTCCTGCTGAGCGCAGTCAAATACGTGGCGGGCGAACTGCGCATAGTCGCCCGGTTTCGCCTGCTGGCTAAATGTCTGTAGCGCGTCGAGCGTGTTCGTAGGCGCTGTGCTGGCGGAAAAGAAATCGTCGATACGCTGACTGAGCGCAGACGGCGCGCACCAGCCTTGCAGCACATTATAGGTGTGTTGCAGCGCCGCCAGCCCAAGCCGTGCGCCGCTACCCTGATCGGAAATCGGGAATTCATGGCCGCCGTAGGCGGTAATCGTCTGGTTCTGCCACGCCAGCCCGCAGGAGCCGGTTCCGGCAATGACCACGCCTGCGTCTTTTCCTTGATTGACGGCCAGACAGGCACCCAGCGCATCGGTGTTGAGCACCTGCGTCGCGTAAGGATGTGGCAACGCCAGAAACGCCTCGTAGGCGGCGCGATGTTCTGCGCTGGCGAGTGCCAGCCCGACTTTCAACCGTGATGTGTCATCCGGCGATAGCCCGCTGTGCTTCAACGCCTGCGCGATGGCATCATCCACCGACTGGCGCACGCTTTCCACGCCGAGCAGCAGATTGGCACGACCGCCGTGTCCCTGACCGAGCGGCGTACCGTCGGCCTGATAAATACGTGCCCGACAGCCTGTACCGCCTCCATCTACACCGGCATAGAGCCATGTCGTCATGATGCGTGCGCTCCAGAATCCAGATAGGGAAGACAGGCAATCGCCAGATCGCCGCTGAGGCTGACGGGTTCAGTTTGTGAGTCCGGCAGGCTGTTGAGCAGCAGACTCAACTCGCCCGCGCAGCGGGTCAGCAACTGCACCGACAGCGCGTCCTGCGGGTGTGCCAGCACAACGTGCCCGAGCGTGGTGTAGTCAGCGGCCTGTGCCTGCTTTGACCAGTCGATCACGCGATCGACATGCTTATCGAAGTGCAGGAACAGGGCTTCACTGAGCGGCGTAAGCGGCGTGATGCCCTCAACGGCCTGAAGCATCTCCTGTACCGCCCACAGCCCTAGCCGCGACAGGCTGGCCGGGTCGCCGATGGGAAAACGGTCGCCGCCGCGGCAGGTCAGCAGGCCATCATGCCAGTGCAGCAGGCGGGTGAAACCGCCTGTGACCAGCAGATAGCGATGTTGTCCCGGCCAGCGCTGTTCGCATATCGTGCTTTCGCTAATGCGATCAAAGGGACGATCGCCATCGATGTCGATCTCCCTCAGCTGCCATTTCACGGTGCGTTTTTCCGCTGTTGTTGATTGGTCGCGATCGTCTCGTTGAGGCGCTTCACATCGTTTGACGTCAGGCGCAGATACTCATCAAACGACACCTGATCGTTCAGATATTGGGTAAAGCGCGTCAGGATGATGGGATACAGTTCGTTCGCGCCCAGACTTTCCATGCGTTCCCAATCAAAGACATAAGACGGGATCTTTTTGATCTCTTCACGCGCGGTGTTCAGGCCGTCGATCACGTGCTTATCTTTGGTCTGGTAGTGCAGATCGGTGATATCCGCGCCGACGATGATATTGAAGCGTTCGGCAATCTCACGTTGTAGCGGTTCGCTGCCCAGCCACTCCATAAATTCGGCGACTTCCTGCGGGTGTTTGGTGGTGGTGAACGGCATGATGAAGGTCGCACCGCCCATCGAGATGCATTTCTCTTTGCACGGCGCAGGCAGCACTTTCCAGTCAAAACCGTCGCCAATCTGCTTACTGAACTGGTTCAACAGCCAGTTGCCGGAAAAGTAGGTCACGATGTTGCCGTTCACGAAATCGTCCGCCATGCTCTTGTACTGACCACCGCCCGCTGCGCCCCACATTTCACGCGGGAACACGCCTTCGTCCGACCAGCGTTTCAGATCTTTAATCCACTGCTGCGCGGCGGCGTCCGGGAAGTTGATCAACCCGTCTTTATCGTAACGTGCGCCGTAGGAGTAAGCTGGGCCAGAGAAGCGGAAACCGCTGCGGTCGATGGTGAAGGGTATATGCACGCCGGTTTTTTCCGCGACCAGCTTCGAGGCTTTCATCAAGTCATCAATCGTGTAGCCCGGCTGTGGCAGGGGCACGCCCGCCTGTTCAAACAGCGTCACGTTAACGAACGGCAGATCGGCGGTCCAGGACGCGACAAAGCCCGGCAGCGCATCCGCTTTATGCACGCCTTTCACGCGCATGATTTTTTCGATGCCGGCGCTGTAGCGTTTCTCAAAGGCGGCCGGATCTTTCAGGTAAGGGCGTAAATCCAGCGTATAGCCGAGCAGCCCCATTTGCGTGGTTTTGGCAATATCCGGGCCTAAGCCTGCTGCCAGCTGCATCGGTAATTGTGTTTGCAGCGCGTTATAGCCGGTGCTGACAAAATTCACATCGATGCGCTCATTGCTCTGGGAGAAAGCTTTTACTTTCTGCTCCATGAAATGCACTAATTCGGGATCGTCGTCACTATATAAAAATGTTATTTGCGTTTTAGCGGCTAACGCGCTGCTGCTGAATAACCCCAGTGCAAGGGCGGAAAAAAATAACGCGGTGTTGGAACGCATCATAAACCTCTCCGTTGGTGAGCACATCTTATGTTTGATTAATGACGTAAATACCCTGGCGTTGGCGACGGGGTTTATTTTATTCCTGCGATTTAGGCTGTCTTTTAATTAATGCAAATTTGCATTCATCTGTCATTTTCATCATGCAATCATGGACAGAACGCTGATTGATTTATGTGAAGCAGGTTAAAGATATTTTAAATGTTGATTTAAATAAAGCATTTTTGTGATATTAATCACATATATAAACGCGAGAATCTTATTTATTAATGCGAAATGTCAATAAATGAATGCAAATGACAATTTAATGCAAATTTGCATTCTAATTGCGATATCACGGTGCAGAGAATGACCCGCTGCCCTAAATATTGGCAGGGTGTGCACAGCGAGAGTGCAAATAAGTTCCGCCATACATTTTCGTTATTTTATTTTTCAACGCCGTAAACAGGATTTCGTATGAATATCGGTTGGAAATTAAAGAAGAACGGCGTCATTAATCGGTTTCTCATCACCGAGTTGACGGAAAAACGTTATTTCGCCGAGCCGGATACGCTGCCGGATAAGGTGAATTACCGCTTTATTAACGGTTTTGTCGATGTCGGCGTGCTGCCCTGTCGCGTGCGTTTTTTGCAGGAAGA
Source organism: Pectobacterium sp. CHL-2024 (assembly GCF_044751765.1). Taxonomy (NCBI): domain Bacteria; kingdom Pseudomonadati; phylum Pseudomonadota; class Gammaproteobacteria; order Enterobacterales; family Pectobacteriaceae; genus Pectobacterium; species Pectobacterium sp. CHL-2024. The sequence goes on from NZ_JBIXKO010000003.1 coordinate 198,854, forward strand.
GGCAAAGCGTGAGGTGGCACTGCCGGACGATTTACGCTTCCCGCTGATGTGGAGCGGCGGCGATGAAAGCCGCAGCGTGAATTTCAGCGATTTCTGGCCGTGTCCGGTTCACGTGCAGCGCTTTTCCCGCTGCGTGATCCACAGCGACAGCGCTCAAGCGGCACCGTTTACGCTCAGCACCTGCGGCGGCGTCACCCTGTGGCTGAACGGCGAGCCGATTACCCGCTTTACGCCGTTTACCCGCAATACCGAACAAACCTGTGCTATCACGCTGCCGCTGCAAGCAGGGGCGAACACGCTGGTGGTGCATAGCGAAGAGCTGTGCGAGCGCGATACTGACTACCTGTTCAGCCTGTTCTATCAGGGGGACGACACGCTCTTCTGGCAGCTTGATGAAGACGTGGCGCTCAGCGCACAGCTGGCCGCGCTGGATAGCTGGGTGAACGGGCTGACGCTGGAAAATAACCTGATCCAACCGCCCGTGCTGGTGCTCAATAGTGCGCAGCCGCTGCCTGAATCCGTGACGATGGCGCATCGTCTGATTGGCAACGTCAACGAATCCGTCCCCGCATGGCAGCAAAAACAAGCGCTGCCTGCTGGCAATCTCGGCTGGCAGGTGGATCTGCCTGCGGTTCTGGTGGGCTACTACGATCTGGTCTGCGCCGCGACCTGCAATGGCGTTACGCTGACGCGCACGCTCAGTTTCGGGCGCTTGCCATCGCAAACGATGCCTGCGTTACCGACGCTGGCCGCACGGCGTGAAGCGGTACTGCGCCATACCGCGCTGCACGGTTTTGAACGCCTCGGGCGGCTACTGGCGATTATCGCGACGGGCGAGGGCCGCGAGGCCGCCGTGCCGATTCTCAACAACGCATTGCAGAAAATCAGCCGCCGCGAAGACTGTGCCGATTTCCAGTTGGTGCCGCTGATTTGGCTGTGGCAGCGCTATCAAGGGCAGCAGTTGCCACCGCAGGACTGGCGGCGCGTGCGCAGTGCGATTCTCGGTTTCCGCTACTGGATTGATGAACCGGGCAACGACACCATGTGGTTCTGGAGCGAAAACCATTGCCTGTGCTTCCACGTCGCGCAATATCTGGCCGGGCAAAACTTCCCTGATGACACCTTCCCATGCAGCGGCCGTCGCGGTCTGGAGCAAAAAGCGATTGCCCACGAACGCCTGACGCGCTGGTTTGATTCCATTCTGGAGCACGGGCTGGTGGAGTGGAATTCGGCGGCCTATTACCCCATCGATCTGATTGGGTTGGTGGCGCTGTATGAACTGGCGCAGGACGCCGATTTGCGCGAGAAATCTCGCGTGGTGATTGACCGCATCATGCTGATGACGGCGTGGGTGCATCAGAATGGCGTCGCGGTTGGCACCATGGGACGCGCCTACGATAAAGAACTGCGTTCCGGCATGCTGACCGAGCTGTCCGGCCTGTGTGCGCTGATGTGGGGCGAGGGCTGGCTGATTCCGCACTGTGCCGCGCTGCCGCTGCTGTGCCTGAGCGACTATCAGCCGCCGGAAACGACGGATCGGATCGCGCACTGGTCACTGCCGCACGGTGCAGAAGCACGTTGGGTTCAAGGGCTGAACCGCAGCGCCCGCATCATCGCCTGGAAGCAGCACGACGTGGCGTTTTCTTCCGTCTTCGATCATCACCCCGGCCAGCCCGGACACCAGCAGCATCTGCTGGATGTGCGGTTGGGCACGCACTATGCCGCCCGCCTGTGGGTGAACCACCCCGGCGAAGATCGCCCTGACGGTGTGCACCGTCCTTCTTACTGGGCGGGCAACGGACGTTTGCCGCACCTGATGCAGCATCGTAATCGCGCGCTGATGGTGTTCGATCTGCAACAGGATATCCGCCCGTGGACACATCTCTATCTGCCACAAACCGCGCTGGATGACGTCATCGTTGAAGATGTCTGGTGCTTCGTACGCGGCGGCAACGGCTATGCCGCGTTTCATAATCCCGCCGGATTACAGCCGTTTGCGACAGCAGGCCAGCAGGCGGAAGGCGAACTACGCGCGTATGGCGAACAGAATATCTGGTTCGTTGCCGTGGACAGCGGCGACGGCGCGCAAGGATTCGCCGCATTCGCTGCCCGCTTCCGAGGGCGTTCTCTGATACAGGATAGCGACGGCGTGCGTATCGACGATCCCGATTACGGCGAACTGGCCTTTAGCTACGCGGTAGGATTCAGCGTGGCGCAGCAGTCTTTCATTTTCCCCGACGATGTCCCGGTCGTCCCGCAGTTCAACACAGGAAACCCATGACATGCAGACAGGTTCACTTAACCGACAACAAACTGAAGCGCTGCTGGCGCAGGTGGCGCGGGCATTTTGCCGCCTGAAAGCAATCGACAGCGTGACGCAGGACGATGCGCCGGACGCCGGACTGACGATTCAATTCGAAGAGTGGGATTGGGAAGTCGGCGTCGGGCTGTACGGTTTCTGGAAGTTAGCGCATCTGACGCAGGACGACACCATGCTGACGACGCTGGCGAACTGGTATCAGCAAAAGCTGGATGCCGGGCTGCCGCCGCGTCAGATCAACTCGACGGCGCCGATGCTGGTGCTGGCGTTGCTGTGTCAGGACAAACCGGATGCGCCCGCACAGTGGCGTGAAACCGTGAGTGACTGGGCGGACTGGCTGCTGCACTCGCTACCGAAAACCGAGGACGGCGGCTTCCAGCACACGGTGAAAGAGCGCCCGAACACCGGGCAATTGTGGGATGACACGCTGTTTATGGCCGGTCTGTTTCTGGTGGTGGCGGGGAAATTGCTCTCCCGCCGCGATCTGATCGAAGAAGCGGAATACCAGCTCGTCACGCATGCGCGCTATCTGGCCGATGTGCGTAGCGGGCTGTGGTATCACGGCTGGACGTTCGTCGGTCGCCATCACTATGCCAATGCGTTCTGGGGACGCGGCAACGCCTGGATCACGCTGGTGCTGCCGGAAATGCGAGTGCTGGCGGAGGATCAGCTGTCCGCGCCAGTTCTGCGCACGCTGGAAGCGATTCTGGAACAGCAAACGACAACGCTGGCACGCTGCCAGCACGAGTCTGGCCTGTGGCACACGCTGCTGGATGACCCGGATTCGCCGCTGGAGACCTCCGCCAGCGCCGGATTTATCGCCGGGATTCTGACGGCGCGTCGATTGGGCATGCTGCACGATTTCCCGCAGGACGTACTGGAAAAAGGCTATGCCGCCGTAGTGGCGCAGATTGACGCGCAGGGCGTGGTGCAAGGTGTCTCGGACGGCACGGCGATGGGACACGATTTACAGTTCTATCGCGATATTCCCAATGTCGCTGTGCCTTACGGGCAGGCGCTGGTCATGCTGATGTTATTGGCACAGTTAGATTCTGTTTGCGAGGGCTGATAATGGCGAGTCTGGAACTAAAAAACGTCCACAAAAGCTATGGTGCGGTGAACATCATCAAAGGCGTGGACTTAACGATTCATGACGGCGAGTTCATGGTCTTTGTCGGTCCGTCGGGCTGTGGAAAATCCACGCTGCTGCGCATGATTGCCGGGCTGGAAGAGATCAGCAGCGGTGAGCTGTTGATCGACAACCGCAAGGTGAACGATCTCACGCCAGCAGAGCGCAAGATTGCGATGGTGTTCCAGTCTTACGCGCTCTATCCGCACCTTTCGGTGCGTAAGAATCTCGCGTTCGGGCTGGAGAATTTGCACTTCCCCAAAGACGAAATCGCTCGCCGTATTGATGAAGCCGCCCGCATGCTGGGGTTGGAACCTTATCTGGATCGCCGACCGCGTGCGCTGTCGGGTGGGCAGCAGCAGCGCGTGGCGATTGGTCGTGCGATTGTGCGTGAACCCGACCTGTTCCTGTTTGATGAACCGCTCTCCAATCTGGATGCCAAGCTGCGCGTGCAGACGCGCGGCGAGCTGTCCCGCCTGCACCAGAAGCTGCGTACCACCATGATTTACGTGACTCACGATCAGGTGGAAGCGATGACGATGGCGCAGCGCATTGTGGTGCTGAACGCTGGCCGCATCGAGCAGGTTGGCACACCGCTGGAGCTGTTCAATCGGCCGAAAAACAAATTTGTCGCCGGCTTCATTGGTTCACCGCGCATGAATATGTTTCCAGCGCAGATCGTCGCCACCTGTGCAGACGGGGTTGAGGTGCAGTGCCCGTCCGGCAATCGTCTGGTGCTGCCGTTTATCGGCACCGTCGGACAAAACGTCACGCTCGGCATTCGTCCTTCACACTGTGAGCTGGTGGAGGACGGCGAGGGCATGGCGCTGTGCGTCGACCGCTGCGAGATGATGGGACATGAAACCTTTATCTATGGGCGGATGGGCGGTATTGACGATGAGATGATCGTCCATCTGGCGCAGCACCGCGAGTTCGCCGCAGGTGAATCGGTGTTCGTCCGCTTCCCGCCGACGTATTGCCATCTGTTCGACGGCAAAACGGATGACACATTGCCGCGCTGTACCGAGCACTAATTATCGCGACGGGAGAGGACGACATGAAGAAAATTGCCTTACTGCCCGCAGGATCGCTGATCGACAAGCTGGTCACGCCAGTGGAAAAAGCGGTGAATCTGCTACAAAAACTCGGTGGCCGCAAAGTGATGCCGTGGTTTTTTATCGCGCCGAATATGCTGCTGTTCGCCGTTTTTGTCTTTATTCCGATTCTGTTGGCGGTGTGCTACGCCTTTACCGGCGGCACCAATATCCTGCTGTGGGAACGCCCTTACGTCGGCGTGGATAACTTTTCCACGCTGCTGAGCTGCGGCAACTACGCCGAGCCATCCACCTGTGAACAGGATCTGTTCTGGACCGGCGTCTACAACACGGTGTCGTTCACCTTTTTCAACGTGCTCTGCACGCTGCTGGTGGCCCTGGTAACGGCGCTGATCCTCAACCGCAAGATTATCGCCCGTGGCTTTTTCCGCGCCATGTTCTTCTATCCGGTGCTGCTGTCGCCGGTGGTGGTGGGCCTGATCTGGCAGTGGTTCCTTAACCGCAACGGCCTGCTGAATCTGGTGCTGTCGTCGCTGGGCGGGCAGCCGATTACCTTCCTGCTCGACCCGACGCTATCGCGCTTCTGGGTGGTGTTTGTCTCCGTCTGGTTTCACGTCGGGTTTTATACCCTGATCCTGCTGGCCGGATTGCAGGCGATCCCGCGTGATATCTATGAGGCGGCGGCGGTGGACGGCACCTCGCGCTGGCGCGGTTTTTATCGCCTGACGCTGCCGCTGCTAGCACCGAACATTCTGGTGGTGGTGATTCTGCTGACCATCAACAGCGTGCAGATCTTCGATGAAGCCTGGGTGCTCACCAACGGCGGCGGCCCCGGTACGGCCAACAGCTTTATCGTGCAGTACATCTACCAGACGGCCTTTTCGTCAAACGCGTCGCTCTACGGGCTGGCTTCGGCGGCCTCGGTGTTGATGGGCGTAGTGCTGATGATCCTGACAGCGTTACAGTTCCTGCTGACACGTCGGCTGGAAGGGAAAAAATAACGGGAGCCATGATGAAAATAATCGCATTTCTCACCCGTACCCGTCATCCGGGGCGCATTCACATCACGGATATCATGAGCTGGGTTTGGCTGGTGGTGGGTACGCTGCTAGTGATGATTCCGGTGATGTGGGCGGCGATGTCGTCGTTCAAAACGCCCGCAGAGATCAACCGCTTTCCGCCCAGCTTTCTGCCGCAGGCGGCGGATACCATCACGTTGCCGGAGTACCCGAAGCCGCTGGAGCTGTGGCAGGTTAAGCAGGAAGACGGCGAAGCGAAAACCATGGCATTGGTTAGACGCATTGGCCTGATTGCACAGTTGGTGAACCCGGATGCGCCGAGCGAGGTGGTACGTGTATCGACGAAAGATCTGGTGCCGATGAAGGCCTTGCATCTGGAGACGGAGAACTACACGACGCCGATAACGAAGTTCCACTTTGCCACCTACCTGAAGAACACCGTGTTCGTGACGGTGATGGCGACGCTGCTGACCCTTTTGCTCAGTTCGATGGCGGCGTTTGCGCTGTCGAAATACGAATTTCGCGGGCGCGGTACGGTGCTGACGCTGTTCCTCTCCACGATGATGATCCCGCTGTCGGTGGTGATGGTGCCGACGTTCCTGGTAGTGATTGGCCTGAATATGGGCGATAACCTGTGGGGTGTGATTATTCCCACGGTGGCGACGCCGACCGGCGTATTCCTGCTGCGGCAATACATGCTGACGATCCCCGATGAGCTGATCGAGGCCGCGCGCATCGATGCCGCCAGCGAGTTCCGTATTTACTGGAAGATCATCCTGCCGCTGACCGCACCTGCGCTGGCGGTGCTGGCGATCTTCTCGGTGATCTGGCGCTGGAATGACTTCCTCTGGCCGCTGATCGTCCTCTCCAGTCAGGATAATTTTACGCTGCAAATCGGTCTGAATGCGTTTCAGGGGCAGTTCTCGGTGCAGTGGCACTATATACTGGCGATGACGATGCTCTCGCTTCTGCCGGTGACGGCGGTGTTCGTCTTCCTGCAAAAATACATCACGACGGGGATTGCCAACACGGGGATGAAATAATGGCGACACTCAAGGATATTGCCGACCGCGCTGGGGTTTCCATCAGCACGGTTTCCCGCGCGCTGAACGGGACGGCACCGATCAGCGCCAAAGTCAGGCAGCACATCATGGCGATTGCCACCGAGCAGGGTTATCCGCTGCATAAAGTGGCCAAAGCGACCGTCGCGCAGACGGAACCGCTGCGCCACATTCTGCTGGCGACGCCGCGCAACCTGATGCTGGAGAGTGAGTACAATCTGGTGTCGCTGACGCTGATTAACGCCCTGAAAACGCTCTGTCTGCAACGCAATATCCAACTGCGTCCGTTTTTGGGGGAGCACGACACCATTAACGAACAGCAGCTATTGCGTGAACTTCAGGGCGGAAAAGAGAGCGGCATTCTGATTGTGAATGACGATCACCCGACGCTGCTGAACGCCGTGGCGGAAAGCGGGATTCCGGCGGTGCTGATCAACGGTGAAGATCCCTCAATGCGCCTGAGCAGCGTCACGCCCGCCAACCACTACGCGTCGGCGGCGGGAGTGCGTTACCTGATCGAACAAGGGCATACGCGGATCCTGCACCTGACCTGGACGTCGCGCATGACGATCAAACAGCGCGAGCGCGGCTATCGGGATGCGCTCATGCAGGCGGGGATCGCGGTGGATGAGGATCTGATCCTCTCTCTGCCGGATTTCCATCCGCGTACCGCGCGTGATGCACTGCTGCGCTGGCTGACGGCTAACCCCGACAGGCTGGGCGTCACTGCGATCTTCTGTGCGGCGGACAATCAGGCTATCGGCGTGATCGATGCGCTATATCAGCACGGGCTGCGGGTGCCGGAGGACATGTCGGTGATGGGGATGGACGACATCCTGCCGTTCGACATGCTGCCGGTTTCGCTCACCACGGTGCATCTGCCGTTTGAGACCATCGCCCGCGCGGCGCTACAGCTGCTGGCGCAGCAAATGACGCCTGCACAGGCGCTGGGTATTGCCCAGCGCACCGAGCTAGCCGGACAGGTGGTGGTCAGAGAATCGGTGCGGCGGGTGGAGTAGGCGGGGCGTTATTTACAGGGAAGTTTCACTCCGCATAAGCACTATAGTTTCTGCATAAATACTATAATTAAAGCGGCATCCTATATTCGATAACGCCCGGTTTTTCTGCAACCCAATCATAAAGACGCTGGGCTGTTTTATTGGTTTCCTGAGTATGCCAATACAGACGATCGCAGTGCTTTTCTTGCGCCTTTTCTCTCACGTACTCAATGAGTTTTTTCCCCACGTTTTTGCCGCGCACGGTGGGAGCAACAAACAGATCCTCTAAGTAACAATAAGAGTTTACTCCCCACGTGGAATCGTGAAAAACAAAGTGCGCGAAACCAATAATATGCGCCCCTTCCCGCGCCACAGCGCAATACACGGGTATATCGGCTTTAAAAAAACGATTCCAGGTGACTTCCGTGACCTCATCGGAAAGCTGCACCTTATAGAATTCCTGATAACGCTTCCAATAGGGCAGCCACTGCTCGTGATCTTCTGGCTCAACGGAATTAACAATAATTTCTTGGTCTCTATTCATCATTTTACTCTCATATGTTCGTGGATAGGTGATGGCAATCAGGCTGATATTTATAGGAATAAAATAGCAATCAAATAGATGGATATGCCCCTCCATTTATTGAGAGAGAACCAGACCAATTCGTTACGATCTAAACTGACATAGGCTGTGGATGAAGTAGGCTAAAGTGGCAGGTTCACTTATGCTGTGCTCAAATCTCTTATCGTGCTGGTTTTTTGTATCTAAGGAGGGAGCGATGGATATTGAACAGAGAAACACTGGCGAACATCAAACGGTTATCAACAATGAATCCGGTGTCGTCCACATTAATCATCACCACGGGCAATACACCAATCTGGCGGGTGAAAATACGGTGCGTGTCTATAAGGAAATATCACGTGCGGAACAGGGTAAGTTCATCGTCAGCTTTGTGGCTGTTTGTTTATTACCGGGATTAAGTCTTGTCGCGGATTTTATGCAGATTCATCCTGCGATCAACTTGCCGCTGTGGGCGTATGTCGCCGCATTCGGGGTGATATTTGGCGTGGTGGTGGTGGGATATTATGACAATCTCCGTATTTTGGTCTCTGGAGCACCGAATAAAGGGGAATGTAAACAGCTTTATGCCGATAGGTTATTTAGCAGAACCGAGGCTTGCTATATTGTATTTACCCACACGACGGCGTGTATTTATCCAGACTGCTGCGGAAAAATCGTGATTTCGACACCTCCAGAGCGATACAACGGGGAATATTCTTTCTTCGGTAAATGCAGCCTTGCTGGCAGGCAGCACTCGTACGGTATCGACTATAACTTCAAAGCGTATCCCATAAAGGTGGATTGGCGGCCGATGCCCAAGTCGAACCAATAGCGCTGTGGTTGATAGGGTTTATCATTTCCACAAATGTGCGGTTTGTGGCCTGAATTGCCGTCCCTTGTTTCTCTATTCGCGTTTAACATCGTAAAAAAACCCCGAACGTTCGGGGTCTTATCGAGGGTTTCTAAACAATCAAGTCTGCGTTCAACTTAGAACGGAATGTCGTCGTCGAAATCCATTGGCGGTTCGTTGCTTTGTGCTGGAGCGCTGTTCTGTGCAGGGCGCTGTTGAGATTGCGCGCCGCCACTGAACTGGTTACCGCCCTGCGGCTGCTGAGGTTGACCCCAACCGCCTTGTTGCTGACCGCCACCTGCGTTACCGCCTGCTGGTGCGCCGCCGCCCTGGCGTCCACCCAGCATCTGCATGGTGCCGCCGACGTTAACGACGACTTCGGTGGTGTAGCGCTCTACGCCAGCCTGATCGGCCCATTTACGGGTTTGCAGTGCGCCTTCGATGTAAACCTGAGAGCCTTTGCGCAGGTATTCGCCCGCGACTTCTGCCAGTTTGCCGAACAGCACGACACGGTGCCATTCGGTCTTCTCTTTCTGCTCACCGGTTTGCTTGTCACGCCAGCTTTCCGACGTAGCCAGCGTGATGTTGGCAACTGCACCACCATTCGGCATATAGCGGACTTCCGGGTCTTGACCCAGATTCCCGACAAGAATCACTTTATTAACGCCTCTGCTGGCCATGCTCGTCTCCTGATGAATCGGTAGATTTATTTTCTAAGTCTAAACGATCAATCTTACCATGGGAAAACTCTCTGTCATACCTGCGAAATGGCTTCAGAAATGAAAGTAAGATTTGCAGCGTTTGCAAAGTAAACGGGTTTAATACTGGATATCCATTCAGTTTTTTTTGTGCCATAATTGCTCGTTTCGTACCGGTTCTCTCCCTTCGAGAGGCGATGACAAACCGTTTTTATTCCGGGAAGTGTGTGAATGGATAAGATCGAAGTTCGTGGTGCTCGTACCCATAATCTCAAGAATATCAACCTGATAATCCCTCGTGACAAGCTGATCGTAATCACCGGTTTGTCGGGCTCGGGTAAGTCATCGCTGGCGTTTGACACGCTGTATGCCGAAGGGCAGCGGCGCTATGTGGAATCTCTCTCCGCCTACGCTCGTCAGTTTTTGTCGCTGATGGAAAAACCGGACGTCGATCATATAGAAGGGCTGTCGCCCGCCATCTCCATCGAACAGAAATCTACCTCGCATAACCCGCGTTCCACGGTCGGGACGATTACCGAAATTCATGACTACCTGCGTTTGCTGTTTGCTCGCGTGGGTGAGCCGCGCTGCCCGGAGCACGATGTGCCGCTGGATGCGCAGACGGTCAGCCAGATGGTGGACAACGTGCTGGCGCAGCCGGAAGGTAAGCGCCTGATGCTGCTGGCACCGATTGTGAAAGATCGCAAAGGCGAACACAGCAAGACGCTGGAAAACCTGGCCTCACAGGGCTATATCCGCGCCCGTATCGACGGCGAAGTGTGCGATCTGTCCGATCCGCCGAAGCTGGAATTACAGAAAAAACACACCATTGAAGTCGTCGTTGACCGGTTTAAAGTGCGCGAAGATTTGGCGCAGCGGCTGGCAGAGTCGTTTGAAACCGCGCTGGATCTGTCCGGCGGTAGTGTGGTGGTGGCGGATATGGACGACCCGACTCAGCCAGAACTGCTGTTCTCGGCGAACTTTGCCTGTCCGGTGTGTGGCTACAGCATGCACGAACTGGAACCGCGTATGTTCTCGTTCAACAACCCAGCGGGCGCGTGCCCAAGCTGTGATGGTCTGGGTGTGCAACAGTTCTTCGATCCGTCCCGCGTGGTGCAAAATGCCGAGCTGTCGCTGGCGGGGGGGGCGATTCGCGGCTGGGATCGCCGCAATTTCTACTATTTCCAAATGCTGCGCTCACTGGCGGAGCACTACAAATTTGACGTCGATGCCCCATTTGAAAGCCTGAGTGCCGCGGTGCAGAAAGTGATTCTGTACGGCTCCGGTAAAGAGAACGTCGAATTCAAATATATCAACGATCGCGGCGACACCTCGGTGCGTCGTCATCCGTTTGAAGGCGTGCTGCACAACATGGAGCGCCGCTATAAAGAAACGGAATCCACGGCGGTGCGCGAAGAGCTGGCGAAATTCATCAGCAACCGTTCCTGCGCCAGCTGCGGCGGAACGCGCCTGCGTGAAGAAGCGCGTAACGTGTTTGTTGAACAGACGACATTGCCGCAGATTTCCGATATGAGCATCGGCCATGCGATGACGTTTTTCCAGAATATGAAGCTCAGCGGGCAACGCGCCCAAATCGCCGAGAAAGTGCTGAAAGAGATTGGCGATCGACTGAAGTTTCTGGTGAACGTCGGGCTGAACTACTTGTCGCTCTCCCGTTCGGCAGAAACGCTGTCCGGCGGCGAGGCACAGCGTATTCGTCTGGCGAGCCAGATCGGTGCTGGATTGGTTGGCGTCATGTACGTACTGGATGAGCCGTCCATCGGCCTGCATCAGCGTGACAACGAACGCCTGCTGGAAACCCTGATTCACCTGCGTAATCTGGGCAATACCGTCATTGTGGTGGAACATGATGAAGATGCGATTCGTGCCGCCGACCATGTGATTGATATCGGTCCCGGTGCGGGCGTGCACGGCGGCCAGATTGTCGCAGAAGGCACGATGGAAGAGATCATGGCGGTGCCGGATTCGCTGACGGGGCAGTTCCTCAGCGGTAAACGCAAGATCGAAATCCCGAAACAGCGCGTGCCTGCGGATCCGACCAAAGTGCTGAAGCTGATTGGCGCGAAGGGCAATAACCTGAAAGACGTCACGCTGACGCTGCCGGTTGGACTGTTTACCTGCATCACCGGCGTGTCGGGATCGGGTAAATCCACCCTCATCAACGATACCTTATTCCCGCTGGCGCAGCGTCAGTTGAACGGTGCGACGCTGGCGGAACCTGCCGCTCACCGTGAAATTCAGGGGCTGGAGCATTTCGATAAGGTGATCGATATCGATCAAAGCCCGATTGGCCGTACGCCGCGATCCAATCCGGCAACCTATACCGGCATTTTCACACCGATTCGTGAGCTGTTTGCTGGCGTGCCGGAAGCGCGTACCCGTGGTTACAACCCTGGCCGTTTCAGCTTTAACGTGCGCGGTGGACGCTGCGAAGCCTGTCAGGGCGACGGCGTGATTAAGGTCGAAATGCACTTCCTGCCCGATGTTTATGTGCCGTGCGACCAGTGCAAAGGCAAGCGCTACAACCGCGAAACGCTGGAAATTCAATACAAAGGCAAAGGCATTCATGAAGTGCTGGATATGACCATCGAAGAAGCGCGAGGGTTCTTTGATGCCATTCCGGCGCTGGCACGGAAGCTGCAAACGCTGATCGATGTCGGCCTGTCCTACATTCGCCTTGGGCAGTCGGCCACCACGCTGTCCGGTGGGGAAGCGCAGCGTGTGAAACTGTCGCGCGAGCTGTCAAAACGCGGAACTGGGCAGACGCTGTATATTCTCGACGAACCTACTACCGGCCTGCACTTTGCCGATATTCAGCAGCTTCTTACCGTTCTGCATCAGCTGCGCGATCAGGGCAATACCATCGTGGTGATTGAGCACAATCTGGACGTGATTAAGACGGCTGACTGGATTGTCGATTTAGGGCCAGAAGGCGGCAGCGGTGGCGGAGAAATTTTGGTCTCCGGCACGCCGGAAACGGTGGCGGAGTGCGAACAGTCCCACACTGCACGCTTCCTGCGACCTATTCTGGCGCGCGAAGCCTGATAGCAGGGAGATGGCGATGTGGATGCAATATGAAATCCGCCTGAAGCCGAAAGCCAGAGGCTTCCATCTGGTGACTGACGAAATACTGGCGCAGGTTACTGCACTGCGCCAGATAAACGTCGGGTTGATGCAGGTGTTCATCAAACACACCTCGGCGGCGCTAACGATTAACGAGAATGCCGACCCCACGGTGCGGCAGGATTTCGAGAGCTTTTTTAATCGCTTAGTGCCGGAGGATGAACCGTATTACCGCCATACCTATGAAGGTAGCGACGACATGCCCGCGCACCTAAAAGGTAGTCTGCTGGGCAACAGTCTAACGATTCCCATCACCAACGGACGCCTGAACATCGGCACCTGGCAGGGTATCTACCTGTGCGAGCACCGCAACCACGGCGGCAGCCGCTCGCTGGTGGTCACCCTCAACGGGGAATAGCCTCTAAAATGCGTCGCACCAGTGACGCATTTCGATAAGCACCGAGCTGCCTGTACGGCAGTGAACCGATGCGTCGTTGTCCTTGGCACAACTCAGTGTTTCTAAGCTGCCTATGCGGCAGTGAACATATTACGCGGTGTGCTGCTGGCCGTGCGCATTTTCTAAGCTGCCTATACGGCAGTGAACACGCGGGAACGTGGGTATGCGTCTGCGGTTCTTTTCTAAGCTGCCTATACGGCAGTGAACAGAAATCGCAGAGCATGGCATAGGGCACTACATTTCTAAGCTGCCTATACGGCAGTTAACAACAAAGGTATGCAATTTGTTGGCAATCGTGCTTTCTAAGCTGCCTATACGGCAGTGAACATCCCGTCGCGGCGACTGCTGGCCGTCCCGTATTTCTAAGCTGCCTATACGGCAGTGAACGTCAGAGCTTGCCAGCTACTGGCGCGCACGCTTTTCTAAGCTGCCTATACGGCAGTGAACTGCCGATATGTTTGTGGCACCAGACGGCAACGTTTCTAAGCTGCCTATACGGCAGTGAACATAGCGTCCGGCGTATTAGTAGGTTCCGGCTGTTTCTAAGCTGCCTATACGGCAGTGAACAAAAAGAAAGAAAAACAATATTACTGTATAATTTTCTAAGCTGCCTATACGGCAGTGAACCTCAGGTCATACAGGTGAATATTCGAATCGCCTTTCTAAGCTGCCTATACGGCAGTGAACTGTTCCTTTTTTACGCTAACCACCAGATTGTTAAAGAGAATACTCATTTTATCGCGAAAACCCCTTTTTTATTAGGGCGACCAACCGCAATTAAAAATCAATAGCTTGCAGTTGGTCGCCAAAAAAGGGTCAGAACCAAGGAACGGTGGCTTCTGCACTTAGGCCGTAGGAGGAAAAGCGTCCGGCGATAGGTGCATCCTGTAGCGGGCCATGTTCCACAAACACGAAGAACATCTGACCGTTGGACAAGCTCTTAATTTGCACAAACGGCAGGGCGCTGCGTTTTTCTACGGCATCGGGAATTCGTGCTGCGGCTTCTGCTTCCGTTAACCAGCCTTTGTTCACCGAGCGTCGACGCAGCCGTTCTGCGCTGCTCTTGAGCTGAACGCGGCGCACGGTGCGAAATTTCACGCCGTTGGGTACGGTTTTGCACTCAGAAACCAATGTGTAATCCCGTAATCCTTTCAGCCAGGCCGTTTGCTCCAGTGTAGAGAGCGCCTCTTTTGTACCGTGCAGCCGCAGGCATTCCCCCAGCGTTTTACCCACTTGGGGAAAGCTGATCCCAATCTTGCCATCCGCCACCTGTCCGAGTGCTCGGTGCAGTTTGGCAAACAGCGCGTTCAAGAGCTGTGAGGCCGTGAACTCAGGATCGGGCTGGACGCGAATATCAATGTAGTGATCCATACTGCCACCTTATTCGCCTTTTTCACCGAACACGCCGCCGCGAATCAGCGTGGCAATCACGTAATGCTGCTGCTCCGGTGCAGGAACATCCCCTTTAATCACCCAGTTATCCAACAGCGTGTAAAAATCCATCTTCTCCTTGGGCTGGCGGTAGGCTTTACCCCGGCTGGTGACGGAACCGTAGGGTTCGACGGCAATCGGGCCCGCTTCATCCGCCGCCGGATACCAGTCATCAACGGTGCGTAGCGCGTTACCGATTTTCTGCGAGTGGATGGCCGCGACATCGTTCACCTGATAGAGAATCTTGCTCTTGCCGTTACGCGCTTTTTCATCGAGCACCAGTTCCTGAGACGGGAAGACTTCCTGCCCGTTACCGAGCTGCACGTAGGCTTCCACGGTAAAAAGCACTGATGAGTCACCCGCCAGCCCTTGCTCAATGGCTTGCGCCAGTGCTGCAAGGTCACCCGTTGGTTGGCTGAACGCCCGCAGCGAATAGTCTTCGCCGTTAAATTCCCAACGCAGTTCGCCTGTGGTAACGACCACGCGAATGGCTTCCGCGCCGACGCGGTTGCGCCACAGAAAACGGCCGTTCGCGATATTTTCCGCATAGCGTGCCGCCAGTGTGCCAAAACCCTGATCCTGAGCGTATCCGGTGATGATGTTACCCAGCGCGGTTTGATAATCCTGATCGTTACAGACCGAGGGCTGCGCCAGATTACCGAGCACCCGCAGGGTAAACACGACTTTCAGGGTATCGGCTCCGAAGGGAAGGGCGGCGACGTCTACGGTTTGCAGGTTGGCTTTCTGGATTTCTGCATCCAGCTTGGCGGGGTCGCTGGTAAGGGCATTTTTCAGGCGGTTGGAGATCGTCCCGCGCACCGATTTTTCCTGAATGGCAATAGGCGTCCAGTTATCCTGCTGCGCCCAGTTGCCTGCGTACATTACTGCGTCCGAATTCGCCAGCTTGCGTTCAAAAGCCAGTACCGATGCGGTTTTTAAACTTGTTGATGCTTTTGCCATGATGTCGTCCTTTTTAGTCATCGAATTCGTAGGAAATGTCTTCTGCTGCTGAATGGGTGTCTGCTAATTGGCGGCAGTGATAATCGCCGTTCTGATAGTCGTACTCCCAGAGTATCTGGCGGATATCACTGATGCGGTGCGCGCCTTGCCATTCCCCGATGCCGTAGGCGGCTTCGGCAAAACAGAATGGCGTGTGCGGATCGCGGGTTTTATCGACTTCACCGGGGGCATAAAGCGGCGAAATAGCGCGGTAGCCGATCATTAACGGGATCAGAAAGCCGCCGCCACCGGGTTTGGGCTGGTACTGCCACTGTACATTGCTCCCGTTGGGATCGCGCTCTGCCCGCATTTTTAACGCGGCGAAATCCAGCCAGGCATCAATCAGTTCCGCTTGCGGATTGTCCTGCTGTAGCGTCTGGAAATGGTCATGCAGCAGCGATGTGCGATCTTTTAGTACAAAGCCAGGTAACAAACGGCGCATAACTGTACGGGTTTCCGCTTCGTCGCTGGGTAATGACTGGATGGTGACGCGTTCGATATCAACAATCGTGCCGCCCGCCAGTCGCTGGCACTGTGCCTGCTGGGTGAGGAAATCACACAATGCCGTGGTATCCGCCGGGATCTGGCCCTCGCAGCGGATTAACAGCGAGACGGTCATATGCATGCGGCCTTCTTCATTGAAAGCAGCGGTTTTCGCTTCTTTGGTCAATGGACTGCGGGTCAGGGCGAAACTCCGTTCCCAGCTAGAACCGTAGGCGTGTAGCTGATGTTGATGGCTCACCACGCCGCAACCGTCCAGCGTTAGTCCGTGGCTGGTTTGTAACTTGCGTGACAGCGCATGGGTAAAGCCGAGAAAGTGCGTAATAGCGGGGAAGCCATAGGTCAACCCGGCAATGGCGTTGGCATTTTCGACTTTGATACGCCGCAGGATAAGTAATGTGCTCATGCCAGATCCTCTTTCAGTGTGCTTTCCATTTCACGCATCCGGCGTTTGAACAGCGCAGCGGTAGACCATTCGCGGCGTTCGACTTCGCCGAAGATCAACTCTTCATGTTTGAGCTGACGGTTCAGCCAGCGGCCAAAATCGTAGGCCACTGCCTTTTGCCAGTCTCCTGCTTCACGCTCGCGGCGGAAAACCGTATCCGTTTCTGCACGATAGGGATCGAGCCACAGCTGCTGGGCGCGTTTCAGTTCAGATTCTGCGCTCCAGCCGGAGGGTAGGTTTTGCACGCTGGAGACATAAAAGAAGAGCTGATCGATCAACTGGTCGAGATAACGCAGGCGCTGTTGACGAATGTCGCGATTGTTTTCCACCTCTTTGACGCTAAGCAGAAAGCGCTGCATCTGCGCTAAGGTCGCTCGGGTGTGGTAGTCCACCTCGCCGCGTGGACGGAAAATAGAGTCATGCTGCTGCGGTGGTTTTTCAATGCTGTTCCACTGTGGTGGTGCGCAGTTAAGCAAATAGGAACGGCCGCTGCGGCTGCTATTGAGTGAGGAAATATTTTGTGGCTTGGTACCGCCCATATTCTGTACTGCCAGATAGGGGTAGCTGATGGAGAGTTGGGCGTGCCACTGATTCGCTTTTTGCGCCTGACGAATCGCTTTGGCTTCCTCACCAAAGCGCACGGTGTTAATCCGCTGGTGGAGCGCCTGCGCGAGTGAAGAGGAGTAAAGCGGGCTTAACAGATGGTATTCACCGTTTTTTAGTGGGAAATAGACCTGTTTGGCTAGCTTATGTGAGCTGGGTTGGCGATCGGTGAAGACCTGCTGAAACCCCACCAGCCACTGTGCGAGCTGTTCCGGGTTTTCTGCCAGTTTTTCTAATGCATGGTGATCGCCACGCTGTAGGGCCGCGACCAGCGAATCCCCGTCGTGTTCAGTCTGGAGCAGTTTGGCGACATCAAGGGCGGCGGCGTTTCCCACGGCATCGATAGCGGGTTGTGCCAGTGTTGCGGTCGAAAGCGTTTTAGCCTCCGTTACCGTTCCGGTGCTAAAGACGCTGGTGCCTTTGGCATCGCTGTGGGTAAATTTCAACGCGTGGGTGACCAGACTGATTTGTCCGGCGCGGCTGGCGGCATCGGTTAACCACGCGCGAACCTCGTGTTTTTGCTCAATCTCTCGCCGCTTCTCGGCCAGCTCCAATTCCTCTGCGGCTAAGGCTTCACCGCTGAGCACCGCGCGTTTCTTCTCCGCTTCTTTATCGAACGCATCCAGTTTGGCCTGCTTTCGCGTGCTGATGTAGGAGAGTATGAACGTTTTCAATTTCTCACCACTCATAGTTAATCCTTTATTATTAGCCTTTTACATGAACTTTCTTCTAGTTTCGGTTGATTGTGATAGAAAAAATGGAAAATTGCTGTCCCTTTGCTGAACTGTCTGCTTGGTTATTGATATGCATGGTCATGGGTTTCATACAAAGGATGACAATCAAAATGGCGACCAATAACGCTGCTAATCCAATAACGTTTAATCGTTTCATATGCTGTGACCTGCTTAAAGCCTGCACTATGAAAGCATCATAAATGGAAATTCTCATGCATACAACCTAGATACTCTAAAATTTTTTGGTTTTCTGGTCTTTGTATAGCACTCCGTATAGAATGAAATCACTACCGCATTGGTAGCTTAGAAATAGATGCTCTAAGTAAAACTGCCGTACAGGTAGCGGCGCACTCAATTGAGTGCGCCAAACACTCCCAGTAGCGGGTGCCAGAGCCAGTCTTTTTCCTCGTCTTCCCGCAGGCGGATTTCGCCGAAGCGGGCGCTAACCCGTTCGAGTTCCCACTGTTTCTCGTCCGCCAGCCGCTGGTATAAGGCGTGGTAGTCGGGATCGATCCACGCACAAACGCCTTCTGCCATGTGCAGTGACGTGGGGCGGATCACATCGCTTTGCTTCCAGCCGCTGGGGCCGTCGTCCGGTATCATGAAAACGGCATCTTCATCGTCATCGGCGATCCACAGGGTATACGGTTCATCTCTGTCGGATTTTCGAAAGGGCGTGCGCCGCTGCAATTCACCGTTCCAGTGCGGATGTGCGCGCCACCAGAAGGCGGCGGGCGGGCGTTTCAGGTCATCGAGCTTTTGATTTGTGAGGCCAAGCAGCGTTTTTCCTAAAACAGCATGTTCTAACTCCACCAGTGAAAACGGTTTGGTGAGGGCCGCCGGTTGTACAATGCGCGGGGCGGCATTGAGATGACGGTAGTCCTCCTCCTGCAATAGCTGACGAAGGTCGTGCGTATCCAGCCGTTCGTCTTTTGACTCAAACCCAGGTTTACAGTACGCGACGTCTTCATCTTTGAGCGCTTTGATATTGTGGCTGAGCAGGGCGATATTCGGCGTTTTAGGCACATGCTGTTCATCCTGACGATGGCGCAATATGCGTCCGGCGAGTTGGATGAATGAACGCATTGAACTGGGTTCGACAATCGCCCAGTCGTAGTCGTGGTCACGACCCACTTCGGCGACCGAGGTCGCTAACACCACAAAGATATGATGCTGCGGCGGCGCGTTTTCTATCGCCTGACGAATTTCATCGACCTGCCATAGTGCATCGGCGTCGTTACGCATCAGTGCTGCATCAAGTCGCTGCTCAATATAGGAACGCATCGCCAGCGGATGTTGGCTGTGATAAATGCAGTAATGAATACAGGTATCCGGCGGTGAGGGGATGGCAAGCAACTGGCGGGCGACGGCAACCAGCGGGTCGATGTTTGCCATTCTGACCAGTCCCAGCGAGACGGTTTTTCCGCTCTTATGCTGTTGGTGATGCTGTGAATGTAAATCGCGCAGCAGTGGGTGGATCGCCTGTGCGACTGCCAGATGAACCTCATCCGCATTTTTACTGGGGCTGCTGACGGGCACAATGGAAGCCAGCCGGAGCGGGAGTTCCTCTTTGGTCAGATGCTTCAGCCGCTGCTGAACGAACGCATCGTGCCTGGTTATGAAGCCTTTCACATCGCCGTACTGCTCATGCTGACAATCAAATTCATCAAACCAGCCGCAGCACACGTTCAAGGGTGTATTCGGTGTGCCGTAAGCCTGTTGCCAGGCAGCACGTCCATCAAGATAGGCACCGAACAACGCGCGAATTAACGCGGGTGGCAACGTGGCCGAGGAAAGTAGAACACGCGATCCCAGCATGCCTGCCCAGTTTACCAGCCGGCAGAGCGCGGGAAGATCTTCCAGCCCAAAATCATCCGGTTCATCGAGTACCAGATCTGAGGTCAATAGCCGTAGCATCGGGGCAATCTGGTGGCCGCCGCGCAGACTTTCTGTGGCGGGCATCAGGTGATCGATGGTGGTGATCAGCACCGGTGCACTCAGTAATTGATGCAGAGTTGGGCTACGTTCCAGCCACGTCTTTAACCTGCCATCGTCCAGCGAACCATCGTAACGAACATACTGATGTTCAGAGAACAGCGGGTCAGCGGATTCACTGCCCGTCTGCGCTGTGTTTTGTTGGCGTGTCTCATTTTCCAACTGCATTTCATGGAGATCTTGCACGGCCTGTGAACCAATCAGCACCGCTAAGTCGTCTTCATCCAGCTTTAAGCGCTGCCGTAGCGCATCACCCGTTTGTAGCGTCAGCGTGCGTAGCCCTAACGCGACAGAGAAGCGGCAGCCGAGTGCTTCGTCCGACAAGCCATACATAATTCGGGCGTTAGCGAAGGTTTTCCCCCGGCCTGTCGAGGCCATGTTGACGCCGAAAAATCCATGCTGCTTGCTGGATTCGCGAATAGAACAGGCGAGATCGAATGCGCAATCCTGCCAGCGAAAGCGCGGGTGTGCGCTGCGCTGACGAAATCCCTTATGCCGAGTAATTGCCGGTAGCGTATCGCGCAGATGCGGCAGACTGCGCCCCAGCAGCAGAGCATTTTGTCCGACGCCGACGCAGTGTTCATCCAGCCTCTGTTTATATTCCCCCGTTTTGCGATCGGTGTTAGCCCAAACCGGATAAGCGGGATCCTGCCAGCCAACCGTTGCCGCGCCTGCTGAATAATGATGGTCAGCCAGCATGAGTGCGAGACGCGCCAGATGCACGGTCAGCCGCTGATCTAACTGAGCGAAATGCATGAATGAGGGGAGTTTTAGCGCTCGACCCGCAAACTTGCGCGCCTTCTCACGCCAGACGCTGCTGCATAGCGGTGTGCCATGCGGAAACTGCCACACCTGTGCCAGATTGGCTGGCGTGACATCGAGCTTGCAATGATTGAGTGCATTCCATTGTGCCGAGAGATGGTCGGTTAACCATGTTTCTGCATAGTCGAGCTGGGGTTCACTGCTGTTGGGCGCAAGCTCTGTCGATTTGTTAAACACAGGCAGCCGATGGTGTGAAACAATCAGCCAGGCGATAACCTGCGCCAGCGGCGGCAAAGTGCGAAATGGACTGCTACTGGGCGTTTGCTTATCCCGCTGTAAGGCTGCCAGCAGGGTTGTTTCTGCCTCTGGAGTCGCCGTGCTGAGCGCGGTTAACCAGTCTTTATCGTCTTGCTCCCCCACGAAGGCCTGAAACAGCCGCAGCGATACCCATTCATGCCGATACGGTTGGCTGCGTGGACCTGTACCGCTCAACCCCGTCTGGAATAGCGCGTTAGCCTTGCCGACATCGTGAAATAACCCAGCAATAGCGGCCAGCAGGCTAAACACCTCGGCGCTGTGCCACGGGTTTTCATCTTTCGAGCGCAGAATATCGCGGCTGGTGGTGTTGGTCGGCACGCTCCCTTGTGCATTAAAACGCCGTAAATTACCGACGATCCACAGCAGCTCGGTATGATTCGCACTGCGAACCCAGTGACAGGCGACGGCCGTATTGCGACGCGCCGTTTTGCGCAGCAGCTTGCGTAGCGTGTTCAGCCCTTCCTGCGTGATAGCGGTTTGCCACGTGCGTTCGCCCTTGCGCTCAGCAAACTGATCCAGTATCCGGCGGGTTTCGACTAGCGCGCGCTTATTGCATTCTGAAATCAGCAGAATGTTCATCGCCCCACCTGACTTAGCTTGCTGGCGACATCCTGCAAGCTGCCGATCATCATATCCAGCGCGTCAGATTGTTGGAATGCGGTCAGGCAGCGTTGACGAAATTCTTGCTCATCTTCGCCTTCCATCGCAGCAATAAACGCCTGCGGCAGTACGAGCGCGTCCTTAATTAAATCGGCGACGTCGAATACCAGCCCGCCACGGCGAGTTTTACCATGCAACACGGCTAGCCCGTGCGGCAGACCCAGCACCCATGTCGAGACGGCGGCCAGCCCATAAGCGAGATAATTACCGTGATCGAGAAAGCGGTTAGCCAGATCGGTGCCACCGCCGCGTTTGGCGCGGGTAAAGTCGCCATAGCTCACGGCATTGGCGGCCAGTTTGTACAGGGCTTTGGTCATCATCGCTTCCTGCACCAGCACGTCATTGCTGGTGCGGCAGTCGGTTAGCCCTTTTTCATAGCGATCGAGAAGCGCCTGAAGATGGTCGGCTTTAAAAGTAAAGCGGGATTCGCGGGACAGACGCGAGCCCAGCCAGTGCTGACGAATTTGTGTTATTCGCACCTGTTGGAAAGCGATGGCGGCAGCCAGCCTTTTCTCATCATCGAACCAAAAGCTGACCCAATCCTGCAAATACTCGGTTGGCCGATATTCGCTCTGTGGCGATAGCCAGGATACCGCGACTTCCGCCTCGTTGGCTGCAAACAGCGGAGTACCGCCGCCGCCACAAAAACCGATCATCACGCCCGCTCTGGCGAACTCCCGCATCGCTGCCTGTGTGACGGAGGTGCCGGTCCCCAGCATAACAACGCTGGTATTGGCGATGGGAATATTCCAGTACAGAGACTGGTTTCCTTCCTCCGTCACATATTCGACACGTCCACCGTTAACGAGAATGCGGCAATGCTGGAGATAATAAACATTGGCGCGTTTGGAATGCAGAATGGTTTTTAAGTCCGAAGGGCTAAAGGCGTTATCCATAATGTATTTTCTGCCGCAATCGATAATAGCTGTGACGCCAGTGAAATAAATCGCAGGCTAATTATTTGATAAGAAAAATATAATCTTCAGAAAACTAACGAAAATCAGATTATCACAGTTGTATATGAAAAATTCTGACCGCAAAAATATTACCCAAACACAGACCCTTTTTATTTGGCCTATTTCACAGGCTTAACAATCAATGAGTTACAGATGAGCTGAAAAAAAGGGTTTTTGCAGAGAAAACGGCAATTGCTGCTAATAAAACAAACCGTTAGAGTGATCTGGCTACAGTTCACTGCCGCACAGGCAGCTTAGAAAGCCAATTAATGAAATCGACGAATTTACGACACGTTCACTGCCGCACAGGCAGCTTAGAAAAATCAATTGCGCGCTGAGCCTGATTCGTCGCATGTTCACTGCCGCACAGGCAGCTTAGAAATCCCGCCACATGCTGGGGCTAAATATCAACCTGTTCACTGCCGCACAGGCAGCTTAGAAAGCTCTGCTGCATACCAGTCATCAATCAGGCTGGTTCACTGCCGCACAGGCAGCTTAGAAATGCTCTAACAAAGGCTAAGTGTTGGATGTATGGTTCACTGCCGCACAGGCAGCTTAGAAAAGCCAGTATTTACGTGGATAGGCGACAAAATAGTTCACTGCCGCACAGGCAGCTTAGAAAAGCACGTCACCGCTCCACGTTTCGACCACAGTGTTCACTGCCGCAAAGGCAGCTTAGAAAGGAGACTGAGCAACCATATCAAGCTGGGACTTGTTCACTGCCGCATAGGCAGCTTAGAAATTTTCCAATAGGGAACGTTGTACCACCGAATTGTTCACTGCCGCATAGGCTGCTTAGAAATATGCCCATTGTGTGATAGCCCGATGTTTATCGTTCACTGCCGCATAGGCAGCTTAGAAATGGAAGACCATGCCGGTTTAGTTCGTCAGAACGTTCACTGCCGTATAGGCAGCTTAGAAAGGTGATAACAGGGTGTCTGTCTGATACCCCTAGTTCACTGCCGTATAGGCAGCTTAGAAATTACGCGATATCCGCGCCAGCTCGGTTTCTCCGTTCACTGCCGTATAGGCAGCTTAGAAAGTACTGGTGCCGCTGCCACTGACTGCCGATTGGTTCACTGCCGCATAGGCAGCTTAGAAACGCGTTAAACGGATTCTAAACGCCAGCCTCTAATGTTCACTGCCGTATAGGCAGCTTAGAAAGGACAACTGGAGCATTGCGGCGCGGCAGTGGTGTTCACTGCCGGTTAGGCAGCTTAGAAATTAGGGTTGTAGAATCCCCTGAGCCAGTGATTGTTCACTGCCGCACAGGCAGCTTAGAAATCTGACGTGCATGCGTTCACAAATTCGGCCATGTTCACTGCCGAATAGGCAGCTTAGAAAAAGAGATACAAGGATGTTGCGGCGGTATTACCGTTCACTGCCGTACAGGCAGTTTATCCCCTGTCTTAAGCGCCATTATCTGGCTATTATCGAGGTAGCACTATCGTCAGTATTTGATGCGTTATCATCGTTAAATAACGTATTTCTGATTCCCCTTTCTCGTAACATTTTTAAGTAATGGGTTTCTTTGTGTGGAATGGAAAATTGCGGATTGGGCATTATTAACATTTAAAAATCATCATTTTTCCGTTAAAGTAGCCTTACAGGGAAATAGTTCGTTGACTTAAGTAAAATTCAAAGGAATGAGATGCTGTGAAATATGACCCGGTTTTAAAAACGCTTGTGGATGATGACTATCGGCTAGAAGATCATCTTGATTTTAAAAAGCAGCATGCTGATATTAACTATCAGAAATTACATGCTCAACTCAATGAAATAAATAACGATAACATTCATGCCATATTAACTGTGCAGGAAGCGACGTATTTTTTAAAGACGTTATGTACACCAAACCCTAATGAGTCGTGGAAAACGGCCATTTTTGCCTGTACCGATCCTGTTTCATCGTTTGCTGGGAACATCGCAGAAGCCGTGTCTGTGAGCCGAATCGTGATGGAGATAAAAGGATTCGGTGTAACGGCAACGGAATATGTCGGGAAAAATGGCAGTAAGTACATAAAATTATCTGGTTATCCGGGGGTAAGAAAGTATCTAGATGCCACCCGATATTTAGTCAGTAACCAAAAAATACTCGATATAGGAATAGGTACCAAAGGCATTGAAAGTGGTATTGCGGCAGGAGCGAGGTTCTGCATTGTGTTTTCAGGTGCTTATCGAGCCATTGAGTTGATGGTGAAAGATGAATACGCACTAACCGATTTCTTTGTTAATTTAACGATGGATGCGGCAAAGTTAGCTGTATCGGTTGGGGTTGCATGGGGGGCGAAAATGGCAGCTACTGGGCTTATGGTTACAGGCGGTGGCGTTCTTGCTATTGCTATGGGGGTGTTCTTTTTAGGTGTTTTAGTGAGTGCAATCTTATACTGGTTAGATAATGAGTATAAAATAAGTGAATCAATAATAAAAAAATTGAAATCGCATAAATCATATAATTCAAAATATTATCCATACCATCCCGATCAATTCTTTAATGCTTGGGGGAGATATAGTCGTGGTTAAGATAAATAGGCCATTAGTTGGTGCATTTGCGACGTTGGTTTTCCTCATGTCCTGCTGGGGGTGCTGGTTTTCTTTAAGTGGGTATTTAGCCTTCTTTAAATTAAGTAATGTAATTATTTTTTCTTGGAAAGTTGGTGTTTTAGTATTTGCAATGCCACTATTGTTCTATTTTTCATACTTGGCATTTTATTCCTCAATTAAAAATGAAATGGCGAGAATGAATAATAAACTAGCTAATGTATTGGCTGTTATAGCTATATTTGGCACAGTGGTTAGTTTTTTTTCATCAATGTATATATCGTATAGTCTGGATGATAGAGGTTATTTAGTATGTCAAAAAATATCCTGGATGGATCCCAATAAGTATGTGAAAGACATTTCTCTTTGTAAAGACTAGAAATGGTACAAGAGTATACTTTTTCATGGATGAGGGGAGAGTCAGTCGTGGTTAAGATAAATAGACCGTTTTTTTTCATATATTCAGTTTTTATTTTTCTTCTTTCATGCTGGGGAGGATGGTTCTCTTTAAGCGGGTATATTGATTTCTTTAATCTAAATGATGTTATTTCATTTTCATGGAGACTCGGGGTGATAATTTTTCTAGTTCCAATAGTGTTCCAGTTTTCTTATTTTGGTTTTTTTTCTGCTGTAAAAAATAGACCAATTAAAATGAATAATAAAGTTTCAAATGTATTGGTTATATTTGCTATTTTTGGTACTGCGGCGAGTTTATTTTCATCTATGTGTATTTCTTATAGTCTTAATGAACAGGATTATAAAATTTGTCCCAAGAACTCATGGATAGCTCCCAATAAATATGTAAGGAATATTGCTCTTTGTAAAGAATAAATGTAGTTATAATTACTTTATAATTTAGGGGGTATTTGTGGTTAAGGTAAACAGGCCATTAGTTGGTGCGTTTGCAGTTTTCCTTTTTTTTATTTCATGTTTTATTAGCTGGATTTCCTTCAATGGATATTTGAGTTTTTTACAAAAAAGTGATGTGATAATTTTTTCATGGAAACTTGGTTTAATGGTATTTGGATCACCTTTGTTGTTTTATTTTTCATATTTGGCATTTTATTCAGCTATAAAAAATGAAGTGCCTAAAATGAATAATAAACTAGCTAACTCATTAGCTGTTGTGGCTATATTTGGTGCGGTTGTTAGTTTTTTTTCATCAATTTATATATCATATGATCTTAATGATCAAGATTATAAAACCTGTCCTAAGAACTCATGGATAGCTCCCAATAAGTATGTGAAAGACATTTCTCTTTGTGATGAATGGTAAACAATGATCTGATAGGTCTTTATTTTTTCATGCTTGTGGAGGATTGTTCGTGTTTAAAATAAATAGGCCATTATTTTTCGCGTTTTCAGTGTTGACTTTTATTCTTACATGCTGGGGAATATGGTTTTCTTTTAACGGCTATTGGAATCTATTTAGGCTAAACGATGTCATTATCTTTTCATGGAAAGTAGGTATACTTATTTTTGGTGCACCAATATTATTCTACTTTTCGTATTTAGGGTTTTACATGGCAGTAAAAAACAAACCTATAGGAATGCATGGAATATTAGCAAGTGTGTGTGGTTATTTTTTTTATTGGTGTGGTGGTTAGTTTTATTGCATCTATGTATATATCTTTTAATTTTAGAGAACAAGGCTATGAAATCTGTCCTAAAAACTTCTGGATGGATCCCAATAAATATGTGAAAAATATCGCTCTTTGTGATGAATGGTAAATAACAAGCACACCTGATAAGATGCGCCTGTTATCAAAGGTCATAAATCTTAGAGACTCATTTCTTCCCAAATGCTGTAACCTGATGTTCCTGCGATTTTGTGATTCCATGCTATGGTTTTATATTTCAGCTGGACTTTTTCATACGGCATGATGTCGTTATTATCGATGACGTGTGGATAGACACAGGTGACGTCGACAATGCTCGCATCCGTTAAGGTCACTTCGTAATAAAGCTCTAACTGCCCAGCGGAATTGACGCGATAAAAATAAAATGTCACATCAACTTTTTCATTATAAGAGATCGCCATCCCTAATAACGGAGACGATTTATCGATTGGCTTAATAAAATGAATCGGGTGATGTGCGACATTCTGTTCGCGACTGATGCTGTGGTTTAAACCTAATACTTGTATTTGATCTTCATGACCCGTTTGGTAGCGATTACCAATTGAATCTAGCGTTGAGCAACCAGATGATATTAAGCCCTGTTTTTGACCATTAATGCTGGCATAAATCAAATTAGCCATATCAAATCCTTATGAGAATATTTATCAATAGACTACGTGATAATATATTGATTATCCGCGCGGAAATAATACGGCTAAGGCAAAGCTAAAGTAAAGCGAGTCATAATAAAAGGTGAAGTTAGACCTAACCCGCATTTATTTCTCGCCAGTTCAGCCAGATTCGCATATCAAATTCCAACTGGTGATAATCAGGGTCCATATGGCAGCAGAGTTGGTAGAAGGCCTTGTTGTGATCTTTTTCTTTGAGGTGAGCGAGTTCGTGTATCACGATCATCCGCAGGAAATCTTCCGGCCCGTCACGGAACAGCGTCGCTATTCTGATTTCGTTATTGGACTTTAATTTTCCGCCCTGCACACGCGCCACAAACGTATTGGTTCCTAGCGTCCCTTTTATCGGGTTCTGTTTATTGTCGTAAAGCACCTTTGATATCGCTGGGGCGTTTTTCAAATAGCGCTGTTTCAGCTCGGCGACAAACTGATAGAGCGACTTATCACTCTGGATCGGATGACGGTCAGGGTATCTTTTTTCCAGCCAGAGGCCGAGTTTGCCTTGATCGAGGAGCGTTTGTACTTGGGCAACAATCGCTGGGGGATAGCCGTTCAGATAGCGTAGTTGGGTCATGGGATTTTTATCACAGAAGCCACTGAGTTAAGCGAGTTCACAACGGTGAGTCGGTTAAGCCAGTGGCTTTATTATTTTACGATTTACTGAATCGCGGCGAAAGCCGCAGCAACGCGCTGGACGTTGCTGTGGTTCAGCCCCGCCATACACATACGGCCGCTGGCGATCAGGTACACGCCGAATTCTTCACGCAGACGATCAACCTGTTCTGGGCTGAATCCGGTGTAGCTGAACATACCGCGCTGGGTGAGCAGGTAGTCGAAGTTACGGTTCGGCAGTGCGTTTTTCAGTGCCGAAACCAGTTCCTGACGCATGCTCAGAATGCGGGTACGCATCTCTTCGACTTCCGCTTTCCAGTCGGCATTCAACTGCACGTCGTTCAGGACTTTAGAGACCACCTGTGCGCCGAAATTCGGTGGGGAAGAGTAGTTGCGGCGGACGGTTGCTTTTAACTGACCCAGAACGCGCTGTGCGCTGTCAGCATCGTCACACACCACGGAAAGGCCGCCGACGCGCTCGCTATACAGTGAGAAAATCTTGGAGAACGAGTTGGCGATCAGTGCCGGAACACCCGCACTGGCAACGGCGCGAATCGCATAGGCGTCCTGCTCAATCCCGAGGCCAAAGCCCTGATAGGCGATGTCCATAAACGGAATCAGCTCACGCTGGATGATGACCTCAATGACGCGATCCCACTGTTCGGTGGTGAGGTCGGAACCGGTCGGGTTGTGGCAGCACGGGTGCAGCAGCACGATGCTGCGTGCTGGCAACGATTGCAGGGTGGCCAGCATGGCGTCAAATTTCACGCCCAGATTTTCGCCATCGAAATACGGATAAGTGTGAACGTTAAAGCCCGCGCCCTCAAAAATCGCAATATGGTTTTCCCATGTTGGATCGCTGACCCACACTTCTGAATTCGGGAAGTAGCGTTTCAGGAAGTCCGCACCGACTTTTAGCGCACCGGAACCGCCCAGTGTCTGGATGGTGGCGATGCGACCCGCTTCCAGCGCCGCGTGGTTTTCACCAAATAGCAGTTGTTGGATCGCGGTACGGTAAGGCTGTAGCCCTTCCATCGGCAAATAAGAGCTCGCGCTCTGTGCTGGCTGTTTCAGGCTGCTTTCTGCCGCACTGACGGAGCGCAGCTGTGGGATAATATTCTGCTCGTTGTAGTAGAGCCCGATACTCAAATTGATCTTATCCGCTCTTGGATCCTGTTTGAATTTTTCCATCAGAGACAGGATAGGATCTCCGGCATAGGTATCAACGTTTTGAAACACAGTGTAGCTCTCCTGAATGTGTCATTTTTATGGGTACCGCAACCCCGACGATGGTGGGGACAATCAGGCCGCGTAACGGCCGGGGCGATGGTTCATCGCGATAATCAGGTTCAGAATGGTTGCCCCCAGAATCGAAGCAATCAACATCGGTATGCTTACCACGAACAGGGAAGTCAGCACAATCACAACGTCAACACCCATCTGGAGTTTTCCCGCCCGCAGGCCGTATTTATCCTGAAGATACAGCGCCAGAATGTTCATGCCGCCGAGGCTGGCCTTATGGCGGAACAGCACTACGAAGCCGATTCCGGTGATGATATTGCCAAACAGCGTGGCGTAGAACGGATTGAGCTGATCGAAATGAACGAACATCGGGTGCAGGTCGGAAAACAGCGACACCAGCCCGACGGCGCAGAACGTTTTCACCGTGAATTCCCACCCCATGCGGCGCAAGGCCAGATAATAGAAGGGCAGATTCAGCAGGAAAAACGCGACGCCAAAGGAGATGTTTGTCAGATAGTGGATAAGAAAAGCGATACCTGCGGTGCCGCCGGTGAGGGCACCGGCCTGACGCAGCAGAATGACGCCAAACGATACCATCAGCGTGCCGATCAGTATCGCCAGAATATCTTCCAGCAGCGTGTGTGATAGTTTTTGTGTGGGAATAACGTTATCCATGGTGAGCACTCAACAGACTGTCGTAAAAACATGTGCTTACCAAAGCAAGAATCGCACCAGATAGTGCTGCTTAGCGGCGGGCATCAGCATAATCCCGCCTGCGATAAGAGCAACATATTGAATTATATGAATGAAAATAATGCGTGATTCATGCGTTTTTTATTATTTATTTGTCTATTTTGTGCGTTTATTCGGTTTTTGTTGCGCGAATCATTCCTTTTTTGCACCAAATAGAGGCGATTGCCCCAACTTAGGGCAACGCAGGCAGTTCCGGCATCATCAAACCGTTCTCTTTGAGGCGGTTTAATACCACTGAGGTTTTCAGGTGCGCGACGCTCTTGTTCTGCGACAGAATTTGGCTAATCAGCGTGCTGAGTCCGGGCAGATCTGCCACGGCGACTTTTAACAGGTAATCGGCATCACCCGTGGTTTTATAGGCGTCGATGATGGCATCCACTTCCCCCAGCATCTGGTGAAAGCGCTCAACGTATTCGCTGGTGTGATTGATCAGTCGCACCTCAATCAACCCCAGACATTCCAGCCCGACCGCGTTCGGCGACAGACGGGCATGATAGCCGAGAATCAGCTGTGCCTGTTCCAGCGCGATGCGGCGGCGGGAACACTGCGAGGCGGAAAGCCCAACCAGATCGCTCAGTTCCTGATTGGTCAGGCGGCCGTTCGTCTGTAGCAGCGTCAGGATTTTCAGATCGAAATCATCAATGTGGTACATCGCGTTTCCTAAACAGTATCAGGCAGTCGGCCAAACAGACTACCAGCTTTTTAGGCCGCGTTGCCTATGAGTTTTTTATTCCTGATTTTAGGAGAGCTTTATTTTCTTAGCTGCCTGCTCGGCAGTGAACCTTATTAGCTCTGTGATGTAAATTGTTAGCATTTTCTAAGCTGCCTATACGGTAGTAAATCCATCACTCCACAATAATCCGCTCGTCATTGTCTCCCAGGCATATGCTTAACTGTTGTCCGTCAGGGCTAAAGGCGCAGTAGGGGAGAGGTTCACGCAGGTAGAGATGTAGCGGAAGCGCAAGATAAAGCGCAACGAGCAGCAATGCGGCGACGGCTTTAGCATAGGTTGGGCGTTGAGCGACTGGGCTGCGCCGCGTGTGTCGATATTTCACGATGCCGATGGCGGCCATGCCTGCGCCTACCAGCATGGAAACATACAGTTCACCGGGCATCGGGGAGAGTATCAAATTGTCGTTTTCATACTCCTGCCAATATTGAATCCGCCACAGGGCGCTGATGCCGATTTGCACCAGACCCGCGAGTATCCAGGCAACACGCCATCCTGAAAGCCGAAAGAGCGCCAGAAAACAGAAACCCGATGCCGCGCAAGACCAGTAGATGAGATCGAACATCGCGCTAAACATGCCGCCAAACAGCGTGCCGCCGACATCCGTCGGTTTCAGAGTATAGAAATTGACGAGGGCAAACAGCGTCAGGATCGCGGAGACGGCAAGCCAGCTTGCCGCATAGTAGATAACCCGTTTTAAGGTCGGCAAGCCATGCGCCTGCCGATAAAAACCTGCTGGTACGTTTTTACTCACCGTCGACGTATTCCACCGCAGTGCGCTGGGTTAAGCGCGTGATCAGTTCGTAGGCGCTGGCACCCGTATGCGCGGCAATGCGTTCAACCGGTAGCGTTGGCCCCCAAAGAATGACCTCATCGCCAACCTTGTCCTGCGCATCCGGCCCTAAATCCACCGTAATCATATCCATTGATACGCGGCCGGAAAGCGGCACTTCGCGCCCGTTGATGAGCACGGAGGTTCCTGCTGGCGCGCAGCGCGGATAGCCATCGCCGTAGCCGACGGCCACCACGCCCAGACGGGTGTTGCGCGGGCTGGTCCAGGTGCCGCCGTAACCGACTGCTTCGCCCGCGTGGTGTTCACGTACGGCAATCAGGTGAGACGTAAAGGTCATTGCGGGCTGGAAGCCGAAATGCGCGGCGTCTTCGTTATCCAGCGGCGACACGCCATAGAGAATGATGCCGGGACGAACGCGATCGCGGTGCGACTGCGGCCACAGCAGAATGCCGCCGGAGGCTGCGATGGACTGCGCGCCGGGCTTATCCTGTGTAAAGGCATCGAAGCAGGCTAGCTGGCGTTCGGTGGTGCCGGCTTCGGGCTCATCGGCGCGGCAAAAGTGGCTCATGATATTGACCGGCTGAACCACATTGCGGCATTCGGTCAGGCGCTGCCAAAACGCGTCGGCATGTTCCGGCAGAACGCCAAGGCGGTGCATGCCGCTATCCAGCTTCATCCACACGGGGATCGGCTGTGGCAGCGTGGCCTGTTCCAGGGCGGCAAGCTGTTCGGGGCTGTGAACGGCGGTTTCTAGCTGGTGCTCCACCAGAAGCGGAAGCTCGTCTGCGGAGAAAAAGCCTTCCAGCAGGACGATAGGCTTGGTGATGCCCGCGGCGCGCAGTGCCAGCGCTTCGGAGAGCCGCGCGACGCCGTAACAGTCAGCGTCGGAAAAGGTATGGGCAGCGTCGATCATGCCGTGGCCGTAGGCGTTGGCTTTCACGATGGCAACGACCTGGCTGCCAGGCGCGAGCTGGCGGATACGTTGCAGGTTGTGGCGCAAAGCACGCCGGTTAATGACGGCAGTTGCCGTTTTCATTCTTGTTCCTTAGTGCAGTGTTGTCATTGCTGAGCGCTGCGTTATTCATCGTCATATTGTGGGCCGGCATAGTTATCAAAGCGCGACCACTGCCCGTTAAAGGTCAAACGAACGGAACCAATCGGGCCGTTACGCTGTTTCCCCAGAATGATTTCAGCGATGCCTTTCAGGTCGCTGTTTTCGTGATAAACCTCATCACGATAGATAAACATAATCAGGTCGGCATCCTGCTCGATGGAGCCAGATTCACGCAGATCCGAGTTGACCGGGCGCTTATCGGCACGTTGCTCCAGACTACGGTTAAGCTGCGATAGGGCGACGACCGGAACCTGCAATTCTTTTGCCAATGCTTTGAGCGAGCGGGAAATTTCTGCAATCTCCAGCGTACGGTTATCGGACAGCGACGGCACGCGCATCAACTGCAGGTAGTCGATCATGATCAGGCTCAGGCCATCGTGTTCACGAAACACGCGGCGGGCGCGGGATCGCACTTCGGTTGGCGTCAGGCCGGAGGAATCATCGATGTACATGTTGCGCTTTTCCAGCAGGATCCCCATGGTGCTGGAAATACGCGCCCAGTCTTCATCGTCCAACTGGCCGGTACGAATACGGGTCTGATCCACGCGGGACAGCGACGCGAGCATACGCATCATGATCTGCTCGCCGGGCATCTCCAAACTGAAGATCAGCACCGGTTTATCCTGCATCATCGCCGCGTTTTCACACAGGTTCATGGCGAAGGTGGTTTTACCCATCGATGGACGCGCCGCGACGATGATCAGGTCAGATTTTTGCAAGCCTGCGGTCTTTTTATCCAGATCCTGATAGCCGGTAGACACGCCGGTTACGCCGTCGTGCGGGCGCTGATACAGCTGCTCGATACGAGAAACGGTGTCTTCGAGAATACGGTCGATGCTTTTCGGACCTTCGTCTTTGCTGGCGCGGTTTTCGGCGATCTGGAAGACGCGGGATTCCGCCAGATCGAGCAGATCTTCACTGCTGCGCCCCTGTGGATCGTAGCCTGCATCGGCGATCTCATTGGCGACGGAGATCATTTCACGCACCACGGCGCGCTCGCGTACGATATCGGCATAGGCACCGATGTTCGCGGCACTCGGGGTGTTTTTAGCTAGCTCTGCAAGATAGGCGAAGCCACCGGCGGATTCCAGCGAACCTTGCAGTTCAAGCGATTCGGACAGCGTAATCAGGTCGATGGGTTTGCTCATTTCGAGCAGGCGCTGCATTTCGGTGAAGATCAGGCGGTGGGCGCGGTTATAGAAGTCGTTCGCGACAACACGCTCGGCGACATTATCCCAGCGCTCATTGTCGAGCATCAGGCCACCCAATACCGATTGCTCCGCTTCCAGCGAATGTGGCGGAAGTTTCAGACCTTCCATCTGGCGGTCACGGGGTTCATTCGATTTATTGGTGGGTCTTTTCTCTGCCATGAAACGGGTTCTTTACCGGTTGATTTGCCATTGGATTAGGGGGCATTGTATATGCCACACGTCCGAAATAACACAATCGGATACCTATAATGGTGAAACGATGAACCTGTCACGATTAAGGAGATAACATGGCAAAACGCGTTCAGTTCCGAGCTTATGGTGGCCCCGAGGTTCTGCAATATGTGGATTTCACGCCTGCCGACCCCGCTGCGGGAGAGGTTCAGGTTGAGAACCGCGCCATCGGCATTAATTTTATCGATACCTATATTCGCAGCGGCCTGTATCCGGTGCCGGATTTGCCTTCCGGGCTGGGAACCGAAGCGGCAGGCGTCGTGACGAAAGTTGGAACAGGGGTTAGCGAGCTGAAAGTCGGCGATCGCGTGGTGTATGCGCAGTCCGGGCTGGGCGGGTATAGCGACGTGCACAACGTGGTGGCGGAAAAAGTGGCGCTGCTGCCGGATGCCATCAGCTTTGAGCAGGCGGCGGCCTCTTTCCTGAAAGGGTTGACGGTTTACTACCTGCTGCGTCAGACGTATGAAATCAAGCCAAATGAAGTCTTCCTGTTCCATGCCGCGGCGGGTGGCGTTGGGCTGATTGCCTGTCAGTGGGCGAAGGCGCTGGGGGCGAAGCTGATCGGGACGGTGGGCTCTGATGAGAAAGCGGAACGGGCAAAACAAGCGGGTGCCTGGGCGACCATTAATTACCGTACCGAGAATATTGCACAGCGCGTCGCAGAACTGACCGACGGGCAGAAGGTGAACGTTGTGTATGACTCGGTCGGGAAAGATACCTGGGAAGCCTCGCTTGATAGCCTGCGCCGTCGTGGATTGATGGTCAGCTTCGGTAATGCGTCCGGGCCGGTTACCGGCGTCAATCTGGGGATTTTGAACCAGAAAGGCTCGCTGTACGTCACGCGTCCGTCGCTGTTTGGCTACGTGACGAATCGCACCGAGTTGGAACAGGCCAGCAATGAACTCTTTTCACTGATCGCCAGCGGGGCGATTACGGTAGATGTGCCGCAGAACCAGAAATTCGCGCTGTCGGATGCGCAAGCGGCGCATCGGGCGCTGGAAAGCCGCAGTACGCAGGGCTCATGCCTGCTGATTCCGGGCTAATTGTTCAATGAGGTTATCGCATTCTGCCGATAACCTCGCTTCTCCCGCTACCCCTTTTCCAGACAGGGAAAAGCGTGGCCGACAGTATTACTTCTTAACAAAAAAACCAAAACGGTTTGTTTGTTTTTTAAACACCTCTCTGTAGGATTTGACGAAAAGCAGATTAAGACGGTCATTCAGATCCTGTGCCTTGCTCGTTGTCTGTGCCATACATCAATCCCAATAAGCAGAATCGAACGCGTATGTCGCGTCTGGCTGTGAGCATCGGCTCCACGGCATTTTTTCAAAAATGGTTCTCTCTTTACCTCTCCGCTATCTCGATTGTTGTTTTCACAGGCGATTTCTCGCCTGATTTTGCACACACTAAAGAAGGATGTGAGTATGAGATCCATCAAACGCCTGCCGATGCCCCCAACCCGAAGTCTTCTTGGGCATGTTGATTACCTGAAACGAAGTGATGTTCATCTCCAGATGCTGCGGTGGAAAGCGCAGTATGGCCGCTTTTATCGCTTAAGGCTGGGGCTCACGTCCGCGATAGTGATTGCCGACGCGGAATGTATTCGCACCATCATGAAATCCCGCCCTGACGAATTTCGGCGCATCAGCAGCATTGAATCCGTGTTTCAGGAAGCGGGGTTGAACGGGGTTTTCTCATCGGAAGGGAAACGCTGGGAGCATCAGCGCAGGCTGACGGAGCCGATGTTTCAGCCCGCCCATCTGAAGTATTTCTATCCCAGCCTCAGGAAGGTGACCTCCCGGTTATCTGACCGTTTCGCGATGCTGGCTGAAACCGGGGAGACCGTTGTCCTCGTGGAAGAATTTAAGCGCTATACGGTTGATATCACGTCATTGCTGGCTTTTGGTGAAGACGTGAATACGCTCGAACAGGGGGAAAACCCGCTGTCGCAAAGCTTGCGTCAGTTATTTCCTATGATTCATTTGCGTAGCGGTTCGCTGTTTCCTTTATGGCGATTCATCAAGACGGAGCGCGATAAGCAGTTTGATGCCAGTCTGAACCTGATTCGCGAGTACGTTGATGGGTTCATTTATCGCCAGCGGAAACGCCTCCAGCTTAATCCGCAGTTAATGGAAACGCCTGAAAATATGCTACAGGTGATGCTCGCCGAACAGAAAAAAGACGGGACGCTGAAAGACGACGACATTGTCGCCAATGCGATTACGTTGCTGCTGGCAGGGGAAGACACGACGGCGAATACGCTGGCCTGGATGAGTTTCCAGCTTTGCTCAGCACCTTCGGTCGAAGAGTGCGTTTTTCAAGAGTGTAAAGAGGCGGCTGATGGTGCCGGAGCACTCCTCCCGTGGCCGCTTCCGCGACTGCCCTGGCTCACCGCGGTGATGTATGAATCGATGCGGCTCAAGCCCGTTGCACCGCTGCTGTATCTTGAGCCAACGAAGAACACCGCTATTGATGATTTCCTGATTAAAAAGGGCACGCCTTTGTTGCTGATGCTGAATGCGAGCGGGTTTGACGACGCGCTGTTTCAGCAGCCTGATGATTTTGTGCCTGAGCGGTGGCTTGAACGCGGAAAGGCCTCTTTTTCCGATCTTCAGCCTTTCGGCGGCGGGCCGCGTATGTGTCCCGGACGGTCGCTGGCATTAATGGAAATTAAACTGGGATTTCACGCGCTGTGTAGCGGGTTCCGCGTCGAGGCGCAGCAGCCCGCATCGGACGTCACTGAGAGCTTTGCTTTTACGATGTCGCCATCAGGCTTTCGTGTGAAGCTATACAAGCGTGAGCCGTTGCAATAGCAAGAGTAGGCGTGATGTGTGAGTGAATGTGCTGAGGTCAGGGAAGGCGGTTGCAGAGTGACAGAGCCTGACAATAATACCGACTCTTAACGAGTCGGTATTATTGCCTGAAAGGCCTTGGCCGTTACGCTAATTTCATCAGACTGTATGTAGGGTACAGCGTGGTGATCGTCACGAAAGTGCCGCTGTGCGGCTATTATTTCCCTGACGATGATGAAATTGTGTGGCTTTTTGCCACCGTGTTTTATTTACCTAACTTGGTTTATTTACCCAACTTAGTTTGCTTACCCTCTAAACGACAATCGGGTGTCAAACTGTGGCGTCATCCTAGCAGCCACATCCGGGAAAAAATATCTGCTGGCGCACACTTTTGTACTAAAACAGGCCATATTAAAACAATCCGTATTAAAACAAGCCGTAGTAAAACAAGTTGATGTTAAACACGGCGTTGCCCGTCATTTTCGTGCGTAATTCAGATTTTTCTGGCATTACCACTCATTTCCGTTGCGCTGGCGATACGTGTATTTGCGATAGGTATAGCGGTGCGAGTTGTAGACAGGTCGCCCGCTAAATTTGCGCCACAGCCACATCGCCGCGACGGCTAAAATCAGCCACGGCAGCACCTTTATCGCGATGCTAAATAGCCCACCAATCAACATAAAAAGGGACGCCACAAACAGTGCCGCAATCACGCCCAGCAGTGACACGCCCGTCAACATCAGCATGATAAAAAAGCCAATAACGAAGAAAATTTCCAACATGGTGTGCTCCTGTAGCGGTTAAACCGCAGAGAAAAGTTCTGCGTGCTACATAAGCTATAACAAGAATCGTGCCAAGATGTGCCGCTGGTAAGTGATTGATTTACCAGCGGCACAGGGAAGAGAAATGAAAGAATATTGGTGAAAAAGACTAACTGTTAGTGTTTTTTAAACCAGATTAACCAGCGCTAGCGCACGCTCTACCACCGCAGCGTCAGCACCGGGTTTGTGGGCGTTTTCACTCAGATAACGTCGCCACTGACGCGCGCCGGGGATGCCCTGAAACATGCCGAGCATGTGGCGCGTGATGTGGCCTAATGACGCGCCGCGAGAGAGTTCGCGCTCGATATAGGGATACATGGTTCGTACCACGCCAGCCAGATCCGGCGTAGCGGTGTCGATGCCAAATAGCTCACGGTCAACCTGCGCCAGAATCCCAGGATTCTGGTAAGCCTCACGGCCCATCATCACGCCGTCCAGATGCTGTAAATGCGTTTTGGCTTCTTCCAGCGTTTTGACGCCGCCGTTGATGGCGATAGTAAGCGCAGGGAAATCGCGCTTGAGCTGGTAAACGCGCGGATAATCCAGCGGTGGAATCTCCCGATTCTCTTTCGGACTCAGGCCCGATAGCCAGGCTTTGCGCGCGTGGACGATAAACGTCTCGCACTCGCCGCGTTCGGCGACGGTTTGAATAAAGTCGCACAGGAATTCATAGCTGTCTTGATCGTCAATGCCGATGCGGGTTTTCACCGTAATCGGGATTGAGGTACTGTCTTTCATCGCCTTGATGCAGTCTGCTACCAGCGCCGCTTCGCCCATCAGGCAGGCACCGAAACGACCGTTCTGTACACGGTCAGACGGGCAGCCAACGTTCAGGTTAACTTCATCATAGCCACGCTGTTCTGCCAGTTTGGCACACTGCGCCAGCGCTTGCGGATCGCTACCGCCGAGCTGTAGCGCCAGCGGGTGTTCTTCTTCGCTGTAGGCCAGATAGTCGCCTTTGCCGTGAAGAATCGCGCCTGTCGTCACCATTTCGGTATACAGCAGCGTCTGGCTGCTCAACTGGCGAAGAAAGTAACGACAGTGGCGATCGGTCCAGTCCAACATCGGCGCGATGGAGAAGCGGTTAAGGCGAGAAGCGCGAGAGTCGGTGGATACCGTGTAGTGTGTACCTGATTTTACGTCGGTCATGGTTTGTCAGTTATCGTTTCGTGTGTCTGGCGGTGTTGTCTGAGGTTATCTTTGCTGGCGCTGACTATAGCACAGGAAGCGGGTCGTGACTGATAGCTATCTGGCGGATTCAACTCCGAAGTGCAACGCTAAGCCGCCATTCTTAGCTCTGCAAATACCACCGAGGGTTGCCTGAACCCAAGACACTTGCGTGGCCTTGCAGCAACGCCTCTTCTGACACGCTTCTCAGGTCTGTCTCCTTCGGGATAAACTGCCGTAACAGGCTGTTTGTGTTCTCATTCAGCACTCGCTCATATGATGCAGTGATGACTGTGCGTTGTACTTATTATCTGAATTCGCGAAACATCATGATGTTACTGGGGATGCCGGACAGCGTGCGTATTGCTTGAGAGGTGTGTGAACGGCTTTGCTGTATCTCGAAAAGTATTTATTCAACAAAGCCTCATCAAGACCATTAATGGAGTTGATACATAGAAACTCATTGCGTATAGTTCCGTGGCCGTCATGAAAGAAGGGGCTATCTATGCCAATGACGGATGTGGAGATGCAAAGAAAACATTAGCAAAGCTAAAAACTTAGTCTAAAAATCTTATTAAAGTTAGAGGTTCTAACGGAAAACTTGATTAACACTTACGTATAGCTTTATTTATTTGAGAATTAGTCATCAAAAATTAACTCTCTGAAAATATATAAAAGTTAATAGAAAAAATTCTTAATGTATTTCCCCTGCTGAAAAATTTATCCACATAATACATAAATAAATTGGTATTGAACTGTTTATAAAAGGAATTAAAATGAAAAATACAACTGTTTTTGATAAAGATATAAATCCCGTTTTAGATATTTCTTCTGATGAAGACTTGGCGCCTCTGGTCGAATATCTTAAGACAAAACTATCTGAGACTTTAACCGTTCATGAGTCATACAAACTACACGAGCCATCTCATTCTGAATATGCAGATTTAATTGCAAAAGAAGTCAGGGATATGGGTGGAAACTCATTTGCTAATTTATTTAGAGGTGGTGAGGGACCTAGTTATCATGAAATGGTTTGTGATGTGGCAAAAAAAATAAAAGCCCCATTTAACAAAGAAAAAACCATTGAAGATATTGAAAATGCAATATTGGAAACAATCCTAACTAAAGCTTTAGATGAAATGTCTGATGAAGATAAGCAAAGACTTATGGATGAGATGGGAGCTAAAGGAGGTTTAAGTAGCGGTGGAGTAGCTACATCTGCATTTATTGCTATTTTTAGATCTGGTGGATTTTATTCTTATCAATTAACACTCATTATTGCTAACCAAATTGCGAAACTAATTCTTGGAAGAGGATTGATGCTTGCTACTAATGCAACATTAATGAGAACAGCATCCATCCTAACAGGTCCTATTGGATGGGCGATTACTGGCTTATGGACAGCTATTGATCTAGCAGGTCCCGCTTATAAAGTTACAATTCCGTGTGTAATTCATATTGCGATGCTTCGTAAAAAACTTAATGCTCTCGATTGTAAAGGTTGTGGTGCCATTCTAACAGATAGCACAATGAAGTTTTGTCCTGAATGTGGACACTCTATTTCTAAGTAAAAAATGAATTTGGTCACGAAACACGGAGGTCTATATGGCATATGTTGAATGTGGGAAATGTGGGTTTAAAGAAGAAGCCAATAAAACATTTTTCTTAAAAGCTCTTGGTGGTAGTTTTGTTGGTGGTGGCTTCTGGGCTTGGGTGACTTATTTTTTTGCTGGGACTGGATTCGCCTTTGTTATTTGTGTTGCAATAGTTACTGGTGGCGTGGCTCTATTAGCATTCTCTGATGAGATAACGAAATGGCTAGCAGAAAGATATTCTTGCCCTTCTTGTGGTTGTAGAAAATGGAGACTTATAAAATAGTCTCTCTTTTAAAATTAGAACAAAAATAAAGCCCGTAATCTGAACTGCACCCCAAATGTTGGATACCCAACAGAATAAGGTGCGTTTTGATCTCTTCCCAATATCGGGGCTAGGCTAAATCAGAGATCCGGGCCTTTTTGCAGACTTCGAACAAATTCCTCCGGAGTCTGGTTATTTAACGAGGAATGCGGTCTCTGCTGGTTATATTCCTGTCGCCAGTGTTCGATCTTCTCCTGAGCATCTTCCAGTGACAGGAACCAGTGGACGTTCAGACATTCGTCCCGAAAACGGTTATTGAATGACTCGATGAGGGCATTATCTGTCGGTTTTCCGGGCCGTGAGAAGTCTATTGTCACCTTGTTTTCATAGGCCCACTGATCTAGCGGCTTAGAAATAAATTCGCTGCCATTGTCGGTCTGCAGCCGTCCCGGCACCCGCTTCTGTAACTGTTTCAGGCGCCCCATCACCGCGACCACATCGTCTCCGCGCAGTCCCTGACCTACCTGGATTGCCAGACATTCCCGACTAAAATTATCGACTACAGTTAGCGCCCGGATACGACGCCCGTTGAACAGATTATCAGCCACGAAGTCCATGCTCCAGCACTGGTCAATCGCACTCACCCCTGGACGTGCACGTCTGTGTCTGGCGGTGACATGTCGACGGGGGCATTTTGTCCGCAGGTTCAGGCCTTCCTGACAATAAATACGGCGTGTTTTTTTATGGTTAATCAGCCAGCCTTCCCGGCGCAGAAGAATATGAATGCGCTGAACGCCATAGCGAACACGGGTTTCGGCAATTTCCCTTATCCGCTGCGTAATGGTCCTGTCATCACGGCAACTGCGATAGTGGTACACCGTGCGACTCTGCATCATCAGACGGCAGCCACGACGCAGTCCGATACGGTAAGCTTCCAGCAGATATGCCACCGCGTCACGCTTTTGCACGGGCCTCAGAACTTTTTTCGGATGACATCCTGCAATATCTCCTTGTCCAGACTCAGGTCCGCCACCAGCCGTTTCAGACGGTGATTCTCTTCTTCCAACTGACGCAGACGGCGCAGTTCCGTCACGCCCATGCCGCCAAACTTCTTCTTCCAGTTGTAAAAAGTGGCTTCAGAAACCCCATCTCTCTGCAGACTTCCTCCACCCGTGTGCCGGTTTCGGCCTGCTTCAGGGCAAACGCAATCTGCTCTTCGGTATAACGTGTCTTTTTCATGCCGGATGACCTCTTTTGGACGGAGAAGACAGGCCGAAAACTCTACTTTACGCCGGTACTGAACAAAGGGAAGAGCTCAAGATTGCTTGATTCACCCCTAAAAGTGCTAACAAATTTCTGAAGGTGCGGTTAGAGTGGGCGTTGTGATAAATGCTGGTATTTAAAAACTTTTTTCAAAAAAGCATGATCGTTATCAATAGTCTTTTTTTGAGTGTTCTTTAATCTGCCACGAGGTTCTTCTCTAATTAAAAATTATGAAAAAAATACTGATAATAGCTTTATGCCTATTAATGACAGGTTGTGCTGCGCGTGACGATCAAGGGCAGATTATCCATAATGCCGATGGAAGTGAAAAAATTAGTTTTTGGAGAACAACAGGACTCATTGTTGGTGTACCGCTACTCATTTTGAGCGCATTCGTCGCTGCTGAATCCGATGATGAGGATTCAAAGAATGACTACCCAGGAAGGTGTCGCCATGAGTACGATATTGCAGCTGATGGTTCCAGGTGTGGTTTGAGAGCTGCAGATTCACGTCTTGGCGGTTATTAAAAGAAAAGGGAGCAGGCCGTTGGCGTGCTCCCTTAATGAAGGTTGATGAGGATGCTTATGCCGTAGCGTGGTTGACCATCTGTGTCAGCACCTTGCGCCATGCGTCTACCTGACCGAGGTAGTTTGCCGCTGGGATTTGCTGGAAATTCCCGTTAGCGTCTTCCAGCGCAAAAGTGGGGAAGCCTTGTCCACGTACTTTCGCCAATAATTCCCGGCTAGCGCTGATGTGTTTTGACAGCGTTTCTGCCTGGATAAAGGCGAACTCGGTGCTGAAAGCCTCGCCATCCAGACCGATTGCTTCCGCGCACTGACGTAGCACGGCGGCGTCGGCGATTTTTAGCCCGAAAACATAGTGCGCACGCTCGATCTCGTGCAGCATCACCATGCCTTTATCATCCATCGCTTCCGCAGCGAGTACGGCAGCCGTCGGCGGCGCAGAATCCAGCACGACGCTGGTGTCGCGCAGCAGCCCTTCGTAATACGCTTCCCCGAAGGTTTGCCCGGTCATTTGTGCAATGCGGCGATCGTGGGGGATCACGTAATCGTGCCACTCCGGGGTGATGGTACGGCTATTGCTGCCCGTCATCATACCGCCGCCGTGGAGGATCAGATCCAGCCCGTCAATCTCCTGCGCTGCCAGCGCGAGTGGGGCGGCGCCATAGCACCAGCCGCACAATGGATCGTAAATATAATGCAGTCTTACTGTGGCCACTTCATTTCACCTTTCAGGACTTTGGCGCTCAGTTCAAGACCCGATTCTTCTTTCAGCGTCGGGTAGTGTTTTTTCATTGCAGCGATCAGTTCGGCAGAATCTTTGCTTTTTGCCAGCTCTTTTTCCACCGTATCCAGATATTGCAGCGTAAACGTCACGTTTTTCAAGGTGTAATCGGTTGGCGCGATAAAGTGACCCGGTACGACGGTGGTTGGCTTCAGCGCTTCAATGGATTTCAGCGTGTCACGCCAGTGAACGCGAGATTCTGGCGTTTGGGTATCGGCAAGCCAGACGTGGATGTTGGCAGACACCGGAATACCGCCGACCACGGCTTTCAGCGAAGGGATCCAGACGTAAGTGCGATCCGGCGTTGGTCCTTTCAGTCCTTTCACTTCCAGTTTTTTGCCATCAACGGTAAAGCTATCGCCTTCCAGTGCCTGAGGAACCACGATCTCCTTCGGCGCATTTTCTTTCAGAACCGGGCCCCAATGCGCCACTTTGCCGTCTTTGCTGGCGTTGATCGCATCGATGGTCGCCTGAGTCGCAATAATTTTAGCGTCCGGGAAGGCGGCTTTAATTACGTCCAGACCGAAATAGTAGTCAGGGTCAGAATGGCTGATATAGACGGTGGTCAGTTTTTTTCCGGTGGCTTTGATGCGATCAACCAGCGTTTGGGCATCGTTACGCTGGAACTGCGCATCGATCAGCGCGACTTCTTTATCGCCGCTGATAATTTCAGAAGAAACCGGGAATATGCTGACTTCGCCCGGATTAAACACGTCGATTTTTAACTCGGCGGCGTTAGCCGCAGAAGCCAGACCCAGCGATGCAGCGAGTAA
Organism: Pectobacterium sp. CHL-2024; assembly: GCF_044751765.1. Lineage (NCBI taxonomy): Bacteria > Pseudomonadati > Pseudomonadota > Gammaproteobacteria > Enterobacterales > Pectobacteriaceae > Pectobacterium > Pectobacterium sp. CHL-2024. Next base: position 243,004 of record NZ_JBIXKO010000003.1, read on the forward strand.
AGACACGGTAAAAGCGATAGATTTAGACATGGTGATACTCCACAGGTATGACAGAAAGTGGGTTCATGTTATGTTGCATTAATCGTACGAAAAACCGCAAAACGGGCAATTGTTTGTTGCATAAAACGGACTAATTTATGGATCGTATTACAGCTGCTGAAGTGTTTGTAACGATTATAGACCGCGGTAGCATGATCGCGGCGGCAGAGATGCTGGACATGTCCCGGGCGATGGTGACGCGCTATCTGGCGGAGATGGAAACGTGGGCAGGGGCGCGGCTATTGCACCGTACCACGCGCAAGCTGAGCCTGACGGATGCCGGTGAAAAAACGCTGGTACGCTGCCGGGAGATGCTGGCGCTGACGGCGGATATGCGCGTCGAAGCCGATACCGACGATGCCACGTTAAGCGGTTTGCTGCGCGTCAGTTGTTCGCAGTCGCTGGCGCAGGGGGCGCTTGGTATGGCGATAACGGCTTTCCTGCGGCGACATCCTCGCGTCGCTATCGATCTGCAAATGAATAACCGAACGGTGAATCTGGTCGAGGAGCGTATCGATCTGGCGTTACGCATCACCAACGAGCTGGATCCCAATCTGATTGCACGACCGCTTTCACGCTGTGAGTCGGTGCTGTGTGCATCGCCTTCTTATCTGAATGAGCATGGTATTCCGCGACAGCTGACCGATCTCTCGATTCATAACTGCCTGACCTATACCTATTTCGGTAAAAGTCTGTGGCATTTTTCCCGCGGTGATGAAAAGTTTACGATTCCCGTTAGCGGTAACCTGAGCGGCAACGAGTCGCTGGTGCTGCTGGCGGGGGCGCTGGAAGGGGCGGGGATCGCGCTGCAACCGCGCTATTCTGTGGCTCCTTATCTCGCTAGTGGACAATTAGTGGCGCTGTTGCCGGAATACCGCCCGCAGGCGATGGGGATTTACGGTATTTACACCTCGCGCCGCCAGATGCCCGCTGCGCTGCGTACCCTGTTGGATTTTCTGGTGGAATGGTTTGCTCACGATCCTCGCTGGCGGGCGCTGGCACAGCCATCGGCGATGTGACGGTACTAATCACAAGCGAATCAGGTTATTAGCGCTGCAAGACCTGCTCCAGACGTGAAGGCACATTGGCGGCATACTGTTTGAGTTGATCAATCACGGTATCGACCAGCGCCGAAGCAGGGCGGTGCAGCGGACGAATCAGGCTGACCGTAAAGGGCACGTCGATGCTGAAAGGCCGCACGACGACGCCGGAAGCGGCATAATCCAACGCGGTGAGCGGGTTAACGATCGACAGCCCGATGCCTGCCCGCACCATCGCACACACCGATGCCGCGCTGTGTGTTTCCAGCACCATCCGGCGCGACACGCCCTGTTCCTGAAACAGCTTATCCAGCAACTGGCGATAGCTGTCGGCGCTCGACAGGCTGATAAAGGGCTCATCGGCAAAATCCTGCGGCGTGAGTACCGCTTTTTGCGCCAGCGGATGCCCCGCAGGCAGCACGCACACTTCGTTGAGTAACATCAGCGTTTGCCGTTCTGTACCCGCTGGCGTGAGGCTGTTTTCCGTTAAGCCCAAATCGTGGCGCTGGGCAGACAGCCACTCTTCCAGCAGCGGCGACTCTTGCGGAATGATGTGCAGATTAAGCAGCGGATAGCGCGCCAGCAGCGGCTTGCAGGCATCGGGCAGCAGCGACTGTGAGAACACGGGCAGACAGGCAATGGAAAGCTGCGCCTGCTGAAAACGGCGAATATCGCTGGCGGCGTTGATGATCCGATCCAACCCATAATACGAGCGCTGCACTTCTTCAAACAGCTGTAGCCCCTGCGCGGTGGGGTAAAGCCGACCGCGCAGTCGCTCGAACAGCGTCATCTGAATTAGTTTCTCAAAGCGTGCCAGCTCGCGGCTGACGGTCGGCTGCGACGTGCTCAGCAGGTCCGCCGCTTCCGTCAGATTTCCGGTGGTCATGACTGCGTGGAAAATCTCGATGTGCCGTAAGGATACTGCTGCCATGTCGCCTCCTTCCTTTACTTTTATAAACCATCATTTTGATAAACCATATCAGAAATGAATAGAGTCTGCTTAAAACGATATTTGTTTACCTATTGGGGTATTTTTATAGTGTTTATCAACCACGTTTAACCCTGTAAATCGGTAACGCTTATGCCACACGATCTGAATGACGTAACACACGCCCTGAACGCGCAAAGTCTGCGTGAACTGCCTGCCCGCTTTGGTTGCCCGGTTTGGGCCTATGACGCGCAGACCATCGTTAACCGTATCGCCCAACTGCGCCAGTTCGACACAATTCGCTTCGCGCAGAAGGCGTGTTCCAACACGCACATTTTGCGCCTGATGCGTGAGCAGGGTGTGAAAGTGGATTCGGTATCGCTGGGTGAGATCGAGCGTGCGCTGATTGCAGGGTTTGTGCCGGGCACCGATGCGCATGAGATCGTGTTTACTGCCGATCTGCTGGATCGTCCGACGCTGCAACGCGTTTCCGAACTGAACATTCCGGTGAACGCCGGTTCGGTCGATATGCTGGAACAGCTTGGGCAGCAATCGCCGGGGCATCCGGTATGGCTGCGTGTGAATCCGGGCTTTGGTCATGGTCACAGCCAGAAAACCAACACTGGCGGCGAGAACAGCAAGCACGGGATCTGGTACGGCGACTTGCCGCTGGCGCTGGCGCACATTCAGCGCTATCAGCTGAAGCTGGTGGGAATCCACATGCACATTGGTTCTGGCGTCGATTACGGCCATCTGGAACAGGTGTGCGAGGCGATGGTGCAGCAGGTCGTTGAACTGGGTCAGGATATCGAGGCGATTTCAGCGGGCGGCGGGCTGTCGATTCCCTATCGCCACGGTGAAGAAGCGATTGATACCGAACACTATTACGGGCTGTGGAACGCGGCGCGTGAGAAAATTGCCGCGCATCTCGGTCACCCAGTGACGTTGGAAATCGAGCCAGGACGTTTTCTGGTCGCGGAGTCTGGCGTGCTGGTGGCGGAAGTTCGGGCCGTCAAATCCATGGGGAGTCGCCACTTTGTGCTGGTCGATGCCGGGTTTAACGATCTGATGCGTCCGGCAATGTACGGTAGCTATCACCACGTTTCTTTGCTGCCGGGCGATGGCCGCGATATCAGCCAGTCCACGTTGCGCGACAGCGTGATTGCCGGGCCGCTGTGTGAATCCGGCGATGTGTTTACCCAGCAGGCCGGCGGCGGCGTAGAAACGTTCGCGCTGCCGGATGCACAGGTTGGCGACTATCTGGTCTTCCACGACACCGGCGCGTACGGCGCATCGATGTCCTCGAACTACAACAGCCGTCCGCTGCTGCCGGAAGTGCTGTTCGAAAACGGTGAACCGCGCCTGATTCGCCGTCGCCAGACGCTGGACGAACTGCTGGCGCTGGAAGCACTTTAATCACCATGATTTGGCCGTGTCTGAGGCGGGGCGGCCTGCTTTTCCCCTGAACGTTGCACATGACGCAGGCGAGCCCCTTGCCTGCTGAATGTGATACGCCAGCCAAACGTCATTCCAGCGGCGGATAGCAAAATCGCGATAGCCCCGGCAAGCTGCATCGCATCCAGCCGATGCCCAAAAGCCGCCCAGTCTACCAGCGCGGCGATAACGGGATAGATAAACGATAACGCGCCAACCAGCGCGGTCGGGATCTTCTGAATCGCGCTGTATAACAGCGTCGACATCAGCCCGGTATGGATCACGCCGATAGTCACAAGCATTCCCCACTGTGAAGCCGTAGGGGAAACTGGCATTGTCGCGAAGGGCGCAAGGATGACGACACCAACGAGCAGCTGTATCAACACCAGCACGTGCGGTGGGATCCCCGACAGTTTTTTCGTTATCGCAGCCGCCACGGCGTAGAAGAATGCCGCACCCAATGCCATCAGCACGCCTGACAGATAGCTTTTGTCGTTGCTGTCGCCCCCCGCTTGGGCGCTGACGATCAGGACGATGCCGCTAAAGGCGCACAGCAGCCAGCCGATTTTGTTGAGGGTGAGCGTTTCCCTGAAAAAGATCGCGCCTAGCCCCAGCAGCATAAAGGGCTGCGTGTGGTAAACCACGGTGGCGACGGCGATAGATGCGTGTGCATAAGCGCCAAATAGCAGCGTCCAGTTGAATACCAGTGCCAGACCGCCGAGTACGGCAATGCCAGCCTGCTTCCTGCTAATGATGCCCTGTCGTAACAAACCCAATAATCCGCAGACGATGAGCATCGTCAATGCGCCGAACGCGCAGCGCCAGAAGACCACCGTCATGGCTGGCTGTCCTGCTGTCAAAACGAACCAGCCGACGGTGCCGGAAATGATCATTGCGATAGCCATTTCTATCGTGCCGCGAGTCTGAGGTGCCATCTTTTTTCCTGCCTGTTAATGCGTCGAGATTGCTGCTATAGCGAACAAAATTTTTTATAATGAACAACAGGACAAAATAATGAACACAAACTATTTGTTCGTCAAGTCGAACAAATGGACGTTATGGTGAACGGTATGACGATCGATAATCAGGAAAAGGGGGCGCAGGAGATTACGCCCATCGCACGACTTGCCGTTTCTATTCGGCGTGAACGAGAGCGGCTAAATCTGTCAGTGACCGAACTGGCAAAGCGCGCAGGGTTGGCAAAATCAACGCTTTCACAGCTGGAAACCGGGATCGGCAACCCGAGTCTGGAAACGCTCTGGGCACTGGCGATGGCGCTTGATGTACAGGTTAGCCAACTGATTGGACAGCCTCGCCAGCATGTGCAGGTGATTCGGGCTAACGAAGGCGCAGCAACCTACTCCGAGCAGGCGAACTATGCTGCGACGCTGCTGGCCGCGTGCCCGGCAGGCGCGCAGCGTGATATTTATCGGCTGAAAGTGCAGCCGGGGGAAGCCAGAGTCTCTCAACCGCATAGGCCGGGGACGGTTGAACACGTGATCCTGAGCAGCGGTCGCGCCAGAATTGGGCCTGTCACACAGCCCGTTGAACTGAACGCGGGGGATTACATTAGCTACTCCGCTGATGTCCCGCATCTGTTTGATGCGCTGGAAGCGAATACGAGTGCGGTGATGTTGATTGAGCATGGCTAAATAGGGGGAACCCCGTGCAGGCCGCTTGCCCGGGGAGCGGTTTTACTGTGATTTTTACGCTGTGTAATACGGCCCTTTCTGTACCGACTCGCGGATTTTTAGTTCGCCGGTGAAGGGCTGTAGCGGGTTGACGTCCTTACCCGCGATCAGATCCAGCACTTGCGTAATCGCGGTAGCGGCCATCTCTTCAATCGGCATGTAGACGGTGGAAAGTGAAGGGTGCAAGTAAGTGGCGCAGGGTTCATCGTCAAAGCCGAAGACGGAGACATCCTGCGGTAATTTTTTCCCTGCCTCGTACAGCGCTTTCATCGCGCCAATCGCCATGTGATCGTTGCTGACAAACAGCGCGCTAAAACTGATGCCGCTCTTCAGCAACTGGCGTGCAGCCTGATAGCCGCTGGCGACCATACTGGTACCATATGCCACCCGGCGCGGTTCAAGCGCGATCTGGTGAGCGGTTAATGCCTGCTGATAGCCCGCGAGCCGCGCCTGCGCCGTCGGTGTTTGCATGGGGGCGGTGATAAAGGCGATCTCACGGTGGCCTTGTTCGATCAGGTAATTCACTACGTCAAACGCGGCCTGCTGCTGGCGGAAGAAAATGCAGCGTTCTCGCGCCTGCGGCAGATCGCGATTCATCACGATCATCGGAATGGTTAGCGTGTCGAGCAGCGTCATGAGGTCCGATTCGGACATATAACGGGTATAGAGAATAATGGCGTCACACTGCCTGTCTGACAGAAGCTGCACCGCGCGCTGCTCATCTTCTGGCGTATCGTGTCCGTCGGTGACGATCAGGTGTTTACCGTTGCTTTCTGCGATATCCGTAGCACGGCGCAGCAGGCGACCAAAATAGGGGCCGTTAAAATTGGAGATAACAAGACCAATGCTGTTTGAGGTACGGCGAGCCAGCGAACGTGCCAAAAAATTAGGACGGTAGCCTAGCTCCTCCATTGCCTGAAATACGGCATCGCGTGTTGCCTGTTTGACCTGACCCGTGCCGTTTAGCACTCTGGAGACGGTCGCTTTAGACACTCCTGCACGTCTTGCCACCTCAAGCATGGTTTTCATCGCTGCACCTTAATTGAGTATGATGACGGGCTAAAAACGCCGATTCATCCCTGTTACGAACATCATGCGACATGTTACCACAGGCATATTGTTGGATTTAACGCCTGATGTTCGTTTCTCAACCAGATTTTTTTTAATTTTGTGACGCGGCCATTTCACGGCGTAACAAGACAATCTCTTCCGCTAAGTCCCGACATAGCATGGCGGTCATCAAATGATCCTGTGCATGTACCATGATCAGGTTGACGGGCACCTTGCCTTCCCCTTCGTCCAAGCCGATCAGTCGTGTTTGAACGCGGTGAGCCGCACGCGCCGCTTCTTGTGACGCCGCGAGCAGGTCGTCAGCCTGTTGCCACTCCCGTTGGCGCGCGGCCTGAATAGCCATCATGGCGTTCGAGCGCGCTTCACCCGCATTAATCAGCAGTTCCATCACGGTTTGTTCCATATCGAATGCAGGAACGTTTTCTGTGTCTTTCATCGTCGGTCTCCTTCTTGTGGTCAGGAAAGCAGCCCATATTGGTTGAGAATTTATGTGGCTGAGAAGTTATGTAGCCAAGAATTTATGGTATGCCAAAAATCACATTTTCATCATATTGGAATTCCAATATTGCCTTGTGAGAGTCATGTCACAGAAAAATAATTCATTATGGTTGATTTTTGGTATGCCAAACGCGAAAGCGCGGTACCTGCATTTACCCTGCGCGTAACGGCCATCCCGCGTGTCACACGCGATATAACAATATGATGATGAAAGAGGTGGTGTTATGTCATTTAAGGACCAACTGATTGATTCATTGGGCTCCTTTGCCAATAAATTTAACAGTCTGCGTTACATTATGGCGATTAAGGCATCCTTTATTACGCTGATGCCCGTCATTATCGTCGGGGCGTTTTCCGTTCTGATTTCCAACATGGTGATGGATCCGAAAAATGGTCTGGCCAGTTTTTCCATGTTCTCGTTTCTGGCTGAACTTAAACCGATTATGAGCGGCATTAACTACGCCACGCTCAGTTTTCTGACTATCGGTGCCGTCTTCCTGATTGGGATCGAGCTTGGGAAGATTAACGGTTCACGCGGGCTGTTTCCCGGCCTGCTGGCGGTGATCTGCTTTATTGCCGTCACGCCAACCACGATCGAAATGGCCGTTAACGGGCAGATGATGGTGGTGAAAGACGTGCTGGCGAAACAGTTCTCCGATACCAAAAGCCTGTTTCTGGGGATGTTCATCGCCATCCTGTCTGTCGAGATGTATACCAAGCTGCAAAATGTCGATCGGCTGCAGATTAAAATGCCAGACAGCGTGCCGCCTAACGTCGCGGCCTCTTTTTCTGCGCTGTTTCCTTCCATTATCACGGTGGTTGCTATCGCCACCTTTGGGTTTGTGTTTCACCGCGTGACGGGCATGTATCTGTATGACGCCGTTTATAAAGTCGTACAGCAGCCGCTGGAATCCGTGGTGCAAAGCCTGCCTGGTTTACTGGTGCTGATGTTTGTCGCTCAGCTGTTCTGGGTGATCGGGATTCACGGCAACCAGATGATTAAGCCGATTCGTGAACCGCTATTGCTGGGGGCGATTGCCGTCAACATGACCGCGTTTGAGCAGGGGCATGAGATACCGAACATTATCACCATGCCGTTCTGGGATGTGTACATGAGCATCGGCGGTTCAGGCCTAACGATTGGCCTGCTATTGGCGGTAATGATTGCTTCCAAGCGCAAAGAGATGAAAGAGATCGCCAAAATCTCTTTCGGCCCCAGCGTGTTCAATATTAATGAGCCGGTGATTTTTGGTATGCCGATTATGCTTAACCCGATTCTGGCTATTCCCTTCATTATCACACCGTTAGTGACGGGCACGATTGGTTATTTCGCCACCAGCATGGGATTTGCGGGCAAAGCCGTGGTGATGGTGCCGTGGACAACGCCACCGATCATTAACGCCTGGCTGTCGACAGCGGGATCGATGGGGGCCGTCGCGACACAGATCGTATGCATCATCGTTGCGATGCTGATCTATCTGCCGTTTGTCAAAGTGGCATCCCGTCGTGCCGAACTGGCGCAGTTGGAAGCAGAAAAGCAGGCTGCAGCGGAAAAAGCCTGAAACGGACGAGAAGAGAGGTAACGCATGAGTAAGGTTGCACTGACTATTCCACCGGATTTTATTCTGGGCGCGGCGGCATCAGCATGGCAAACGGAAGGATGGAGCGGCAAGAAAGCCGGACAGGATTCCTATCTGGATCTCTGGTACAAGCAGGATCGTCAGGTTTGGCACAACGGCTACGGCCCGGCGAAAGCGACGGACTTCTTTAATCGCTATCGGGAAGACGTGGCGCTGATGAAGCTGGCGGGGCTGACGCACTATCGTACGTCGATCAACTGGTCACGCTTTATGCTGGACTATGAGAAAGGCATCGTCGATGAAGAGTACGCGGCCTATATCGATAACCTGCTGGATGAAATGCATCGGCAGGGGATCGAGCCGATGATCTGCCTTGAACATTATGAGCTGCCCGCCTGCTTGCTGGAGAAATATCAGGGTTGGTCATCAAAGCAGGTGGTGGAGTGGTTTGTGCTGTACGCCGACGCGGTTTTCGCCCGCTATGCCGGGAAAGTGAAGCGCTGGTTTACCTTCAATGAGCCAATTGTGGTGCAGACGCGCGTTTATCTGGACGCGCTACGCTACCCTTATGAGCAGAACACGCACACGTGGATGCAGTGGAATCACCATAAGAATCTGGCGACGGCAAAAGTGGTGCAGCGGTTTCGGCAGCAGGGCTATCACCGAGATGGCGGCTCGATCGGTGTGATCCTCAATCCCGAAGTCACGTATCCGCGATCCCGTGCGGCGCACGATGTGAAAGCGGCGCACCTTTACGATCTGTTCTATAACCGGGTTTTTCTCGATCCGGCGTTAAAAGGGGAATATCCGGCGGAGCTGGTGGCGCTGCTGGCGCAGCATCAGGTGAAGTGGAATTACACGGAAGAAGAGTTGGCGATCATTCGGGACAATACGGTCGATGAGGTGGGGATCAACCTGTATTACCCGCATCGGGTCAAAGCGCCCAGCCGCGAGTGGAACAAAGAGACACCGTTCCATCCGGCCTATTATTACGAGCATTTTGAGCTGCCGGGGCGTCGCATGAACACCTCGCGCGGCTGGGAGATCAATCCCAAAATCATTTACGACATGGCGAAACGCATAGAGCGTGACTACGGCAATGCGCCGTGGTTTGTGGCGGAAAACGGCATCGGTATCGAGAACGAAGCGCGCTTTAAAGACGACGCGGGCGTGATTCAGGACGATTACCGTATCGCATTTATTGCCGAACACCTGTACTGGACGCTGAAGGCGAAGGAAGAGGGCGCAAACTGCCGCGGCTACATGCTGTGGGCCTTTACCGACAACGTCTCGCCGATGAATGCGTTTAAAAATCGCTACGGATTGATCGAAATCGATCTGGAGCAAGATCGGCAACGGCGGCCGAAAAAATCCGCCGCCTGGTTTCGTCAGCTACGCGACACGCGTCGACTTGAATTGACGCTGGATGATGAAGAGAAATAGGTGCAGATAACCAAAATGAGGAACGGAATATGAAAAGAATCGTACTGGCTTGCTCGGCAGGAATGTCGACCTCACTGGTGGTCACCAAGATGGAGAAAGAAGCGGAAACGCGGGGAATGGAACTGAAAATCTACGCGATTCCAGAGCAAAACTTGCGGGATGAGTTGCAGGAGTTTGGCGGCGACATTATTGCGGTTCTGCTGGGGCCGCAGGTGCGCTTCAAGCTTAACGAGAATAAAAAGCTGACGGACAGCTACCAGATTCCTATCGCGGTGATCGACCCCGTCGCCTACGGCACATTAAATGGCGCAAAAGTACTGGATCAGGCGCTGAGTTTGGTAGACTAATGCCCCGCTGCGACGTCAGTACGTGGCTGGGTATATTCGGTGCGGGCCTGACGTCCGCACCTAGGGCGACAGTGCATGTAGGGTGAAAGCGTGGCGAAGGATGTGGTTCTGCAAGAGAAGAAGCAATATCAGGAAATCGGCTGTGATTTGCGTCAGAAGATTCAGTCAGGGGATTACCCCGTCGGATCGCGCCTTCCTCCTGAACGAAATATTGCGGAAACCTATGGCGTTAGCCGGACGATAGTGCGCGAAGCGCTACTGATGCTTGAACTGGAAGGCACGGTCGATATTCGTCAGGGCTCTGGGGTTTATGTCTTGCGTATTCCCGATGAAGACGACACGACAGACGGTGGCAAAAACCATATTGGCGCCTTTGAAATGCTACAGGCTCGTCAACTGCTGGAAAGCAACATCGCGGCGTTTGCGGCGCGCATGGCAACGCGGGCGGATATCGAAAATCTGCGTAAGACGCTGGAACAAGAGCAGGCCGCGATTGCTGGAAAAGATTACCGTGGCGATTTCGATCGCCTGTTCCATCTACAAATTGCCGGTGCGACGCAAAACCAAATGCTGCTGGAAACGGTCAGCAATATCTGGGCATGCCGTGACGATAACGCGCTTTGGCAGCAGCTTTATACGCACGTTGGGACGCAGGGCTATCGCCTGAAATGGCTGGCGGATCATCAGGCCATTCTGGCGGCGCTGCGGCGTCGCGATGTGTCTGGGTCTTATCAGGCGATGTGGCAGCACCTCGAAAACGTCAAAAATACGCTGATGGAAATCTCTGACGCCGATGCACCGGAGTTTGACGGCTATTTGTTTGATTCTGTGCCGATCTTCCAGGGGAAACTGGTGTAATCATGACGGACATTTCTAGCGTGAAAATTGTTTATCTGGCGGAGCACCCTCAGCATCAAGAGCAGGTGATTGACTGGATTTGGCAGGCGTTCGGCAGCCAGAACAGCCGTGAATTCTTTGCCAGCGTAGTGCGCAATAGCCTGAACCCGGCGGCGCTGCCGCTGACGTTTATCGCGCTGGAAGGCGAGCGCTTAGTCGGGACGGTGGGATTATGGCGCTGTGATTTAATCAGCCGACAGGATCTGACACCCTGGCTGGCATCGCTATACGTCGAAGAAAGCCAGCGTGACAAAGGGCTGGGTATCGCGCTGCAACAGCACGTGCTGGATTTCTGTCGTCGTCGAGGCTTTGACGATCTCTATTTGTTCGCCACGTTTAGCGGCTATTACGAAAAACACGGCTGGCGTTACATTGGCGACGGGCTGGACTACCCGGATAAGTCCGTGCGCCTGTATCACCAGTCGCTATCACGCTAGAAAAACGCGCTAAAAGGCGGCGGCCTTACATGATTCACCAGAATCTTACAGTTGGTTGCACTTATAGAATAACTCTTTCGATTCATCGCTGGTGAAGCGATGCGGCGATCTTTAGAGTTACAAGTCCCAGAGGTATTGATTGGTGATATATCGATGTGCTCTGTACATTGAAACCATTTGATTACACCAACCTACGCGGATGCGTAGGTTTTTTTTTGCCTGAATTTCCCGCTTTCGTTATTTCCAGCCATTTTTATGCGATGTGAATGCTGTGCCGTTGGCAATCTTCACGTTAAGCCGCGTGCCCGTCGCTTGAAGTATGGTGCATATGTAGTATTTTGACGTATCGCTTGGTGGTTTTTGCGTTTCAGCAAGCTGCCCGTTTATCTGTCTATTGGGAGAAGGCATGATTCATACCCTGTTACGTTGGGTGTTCCAGCGTCTGTACCGCATCCGGATCGAGGGCGACAGCAGCCAGTTTCAGCAATCCAAATTGCTCATTACCCCCAATCACGTCTCGTTCCTTGATGGCGTCCTGCTGGCGTTATTCTTACCGATAAAACCCGTCTTTGCCGTGTACTCCTCCATTTCCGACCGCTGGTTTATGCGCTGGCTAAAGCCGTATATCGATTTCGTGCCGTTAGATCCCACGAAGCCTCTGGCGATTAAAGGGCTGATCAAGGTGATCGAACGCGGCCAGCCCGTTGTGGTTTTCCCAGAAGGGCGCATCAGCGTAACCGGATCGCTGATGAAGATTTACAGCGGCGCGGCGTTTGTTGCGGCGAAATCGGGGGCAACGATTATCCCCGTGCGCATTGATGGCGCAGAGTTCACGCCGTTTGGTCGGCTGGCGGGCGTCTTTAAACGCCGCTGCCTCCCGCAGATTACGATCACCTATTTGCCGCCGACCACGTTGCCGATGCCGGAAGCCAGCAGTGCCAGAGAACGCCGCGCGCTGGCCGGCGAGCATTTACACCAGATTATGATGAAAGCGCGGATGGATACGCGCCCGCAGCACACGCTGTATCAGGCTTTTCTGGCCGCGAGAACCCGTTATGGGCGCTCCTCCCCCAGCATTGCGGACATCTCATTCAATGAAGACAGCTATCAGGGCTTATTGAAAAAATCGCTGGGCGTGTCGCGCATTTTGCAGCGCTTCACCCGCGTCGATGAACATGTCGGCATGCTGTTGCCCAACGCGACCATTACCGCGGCATCCATCCTGGGCGCATCGCTGCGTAACCGCGTTCCTGCCATGCTGAACTACACCGCTGGCGCGAAAGGGCTACAAAGTGCGATGAAAGCGGCGGGGATTAAAACCATCGTCACGTCTCGCCAGTTTCTTGAAAAGGGCAAGCTAACGGATCTACCGAAGCAGGTCAGCGAGGCCAACTGGGTTTATCTGGAAGATTTGAAAGACACCGTGACGCTGACCGATAAGCTGTGGATCCTGTTTCATCTGCTGTTTCCTGCCCGCGCGATGCTGCCGCAGAAGCCTGACGATGCGGCTATCGTGCTGTTTACCTCTGGTTCCGAGGGGAATCCGAAAGGTGTCGTGCATTCCCATGACAGCCTGCTGGCGAACGTTGAGCAGATTCGTACGGTGGCGGATTTCACGCCGCGCGACCGTTTTATGTCTGCGTTGCCGCTGTTCCATGCGTTTGGCTTGACGGTGGGGCTGCTAACGCCGCTGATGACGGGCGCTCGCGTGTTCCTCTATCCCAGCCCGCTGCATTATCGCATCGTGCCGGAGCTGGTGTATGACCAGAACTGTACCGTGCTGTTTGGGACATCAACGTTCTTAGGCAACTACGCACGCTTTGCTCATCCGTATGATTTCGCTCGTCTGCGTTATGTGGTTGCCGGGGCAGAAAAGCTGTCTGAAACCACGCGTCAGGTTTGGCAGGATAAATTTGGTATCCGCATTCTGGAAGGCTACGGCGTGACCGAGTGCGCGCCGGTCGTGGCGATCAACGTGCCGATGGCGACAAAAATCCATTCCGTCGGCAAGCTGTTGCCGGAAATCGAATCGCGTTTGATTACTGTGCCGGGCATCACGCGCGGTGGTCGTCTACAGCTGCGCGGGCCGAATATCATGAAAGGCTATCTGCGGGTGGAAAACCCCGGAGTGCTTGAAGCGCCTGCGGCAGAAAACGCGCAGGGCGAGTTGCAGCAGGGCTGGTATGACACGGGCGATATTGTCGAGCTGGATGAAAGAGGCTTCTGCACCATCATCGGCCGCGTGAAGCGCTTTGCCAAGCTGGCAGGGGAGATGGTGTCGCTGGAAAGCGTAGAACAGCTGGCGGTGAAGATATCGCCGGAAGCGCAGCATGCCGCCAGTGCGAAAAGTGACAGCAGCAAAGGCGAGGCGCTGGTGCTGTTTACGACGGACAACCAGATAACCCGTGACGCATTGCTCGCACAGGCACGCAGCAGCGGCGTACCGGAACTGGCGGTGCCGCGTGATATTCGCTATGTGAAAGCCTTACCGCTACTCGGCAGCGGCAAGCCTGACTTTGTCACGCTGCGCCAGATGGCCGAAGAACCAGCAACTAACGCGTCGGAGCCGAATGCATGAGTCAACAGACTGAACCCGCGACGCCTTTGCTGTCGCGCAGTATGAGCGCGGTGATTATCGCGCAGTTCTTCTCCGCGTTTGGCGATAACGCGCTGCTGTTTGCCACGTTAGCGCTGATCAAACAGCTGGTGTATCCCGACTGGAGCCAGCCATTTTTGCAGATGGGATTTGTCGCTGCATACATCATTCTGGCACCGTTTGTCGGGCAAATTGCGGACAGCTTCTCCAAAGGGCAGGTGATGATGTTCGCCAATACCCTGAAGCTGGCAGGTGCGCTGCTGATTTGCGTGGGCGGTAATCCGTTTCTGGGATACACGCTGGTGGGCATTGGCGCGGCGGCTTATTCCCCGGCGAAATACGGCATTCTGGGGGAGATCACGCGCGGCGATCAGTTGGTCAAAGCGAATGGTCTGATGGAAGCCTCGACGATTGCGGCGATCCTGACCGGTTCAGTCGCAGGCGGCGTGCTGGCGGACTGGAACATTTACGGGGCGCTGTCGGTGTGTGCGGTGGCTTACGGCATAGCGCTGGGTGCGAACATGCTGATTCCTCGTCTCAACGCGGCGCGACCGGGGCAGCCGTGGCATCCGGTGCAGATGGCGAGCAGCTTCTTTTCCGCCTGTCGGGTACTGTGGCGCGATGGCGATGCCCGACTCTCGCTGATCGGCACCAGTATGTTTTGGGGCGCAGGCGTGACGCTGCGCTTTCTGCTGGTGCTGTGGGTGCCGCATGCGCTTGGGATTACCGACAATGCCACACCGACGTTGCTTAACGCGATGGTCGCTGTGGGCATCGTGGTGGGAGCCGGTGCGGCTGCGAAGCTGGTAACGCTCGATAGCGTGCGGCGCTGCCTGCCTGCGGGGTTCCTGATCGGCGTAGTGGTGGTGATTTTTACACTTCAGCACAACCTCATGAGCGCCTATTCCTTACTGATTCTGCTGGGGGCGCTCGGTGGGTTCTTCATCGTTCCTCTGAATGCGTTGTTGCAGGAACGTGGGAAGGCTAGCGTCGGTGCGGGGAATGCGATCGCCGTACAGAATTTGGGTGAGAACGGCGCTATGCTGTTAATGCTTGGGCTTTATTCTCTGGTGGTGAAACTCGGCGTGTCGGTTATCACCATCGGGATTGGCTTTGGCGTCTTGTTTGCGCTGGCTATTGCGCTGCTGTGGGCATGGCTGATTCTGGCTAAGCGCCGCGATCGTTCCACTGGTGCGGAATAAACGAAATAGGAAGGGTAGCAATGAGTCTGATATGGCATGACTGGGATGTGGCAGACCTTAACGTGTATTCACTGCATGACATATTGGCGCTGCGCAATCAGGTATTCGTGGTCGAGCAAACCTGTCCCTATTTGGATATTGATGGTCGCGATCTGGTGGACGGCAATCGCCATATTACGGCGTACCGTGACGGCAAGCTGGCGGCGTGCGCCCGCCTGCTCGCGCCCCATCCGAACAACGATGTGGTGACGATTGGGCGCGTGATTGTCGCGCCGCATGCCCGCGGGCAACATCTGGGGCACCAGTTGATGGAACACACGCTGATTGCCTGCGCACGCCACTGGCCGCAAAAGCATCTTTTCCTGTCTGCGCAGGCTCATTTGCAAACGTTCTACGGCGCGTTTGGCTTTGTGGCGACCGGTGAGGAATATGACGAAGACGGCATTCCGCATATTGATATGCTGTCGGCGTTCTGAAAATTAGGGATTCCTAAAAACCTAGATTTAGCATTCTGTCAGTACCATAAATGTTTCGTGCGCGTTGATTAAGGCTATCTTTGCAACCGTTGCCGTATGCGCCCGACACGGTGCAGCTCAATCGCCGCTGCCCCGTGACCCCAGGCTTCTTGCGGGGAATCACGCCGCTTCGCGGTGCCTTCGACGTTCATGCCCGCTGCCCGGACCACCAGCGACGCGCTCCCGACGCGGCGCTGGTTTTCACGGCATCCATGCCGTTCATCCGGCGGTCATGTTCGTCTCTGCGTGATTCTTTACGCGCGTAACATCATAAAAATGAAAAGATTAAATCCAGAATGTTGTCGTTTGTTCTGGAAATTCATTCGTTTTAGAGGGGGGCATGTAGCGGAAGTTATTGGGATCGCGGCGTAAACGAAAAAACCGGCTAATGTATGGCCGGTTTTTTGTTATTTGACGGTGGTTTAGCTAGCGGCGTGAGAAATTTTGCTACCCAGTTTCTGCACATCCTGGCCAAAGCCGCGCGTGGTATTACAGCCGCTCAATGCTGCCGTGACCAGCAGCGCTACTACGATTGTTGTTATACGTTTCATCATCGTTACCCGCAGGTGGTTGATAAATAGAGCGTGATAAGTCGTGCGTGATAGATTTCTACTGTGTCATAACCGCAGGTAAAAATTCAATCCTCGAGAGCGCTGAACCGGCTGATATTGTTTGAGATTGTGTTGCTACCTATGGGTATTTTCCCAGAGCTAGAGGCTGACGTTACTCGTTCAACATTATTGCTAATGTTTTTTACTTGGTGAGCTGTGTCTGACTATGGGGCAAATTTTAAGGAGTTCAACAAAACCTAATTTTACTTCAACGGGATATCCATCCGTATGGCGCGACTACCTAATTTGGCTCCTGTTACGGCATCAATGCAGACTGGATCAATTTCCCTGCCTGTTTCCTCATCAATATAACTGGCAAGGTTGTGATCACAGTTTCGTTTCGCCCACGCTCCAAACATCATCAGTACGGGCAAAAAATCAAGACCCGACGGCGTCAGAACATACTCCTCACGGAGTGGGCGCTCTGAATAAATGCGTTTATCCAGTAAGCCTGCTTCTGTTAACGCGCTAAGCCGTTTAGTGAGCATCGTTGGTGCTATCCCCAGATTTTTGCGGAATTGATCAAATCGCGACAGCCCGGTATGTGCATCCCGTAATATCAGAAAACTCCAGGCATCACCTACGGATTCAAGTCCATGTGCAAGAGGGCACTTAGGCATCATATTTTTATGTTCACTCAATTTTTCACCTTGACTATCTTTTTAGTAGTGAGTTAGTATCATTTTGATAGTAACATCTCTTTCATCAGCAATCCAGTTTTCTGCTAGGGGAAAAAATGAATAAAAATAATGAAGTCATTGCTCTTGTTACGGGGGCGTCATCAGGCATTGGGTTAGTGACTGCAAAGTCATTGGCCCAAAATGGCTATCGCGTTTTTGGTACAAGTCGTAAACTGACTGCCAGCACTCCAGGCATCACGATGTTGGTGTGCGACGTGACAGACGATGAGTCGGTGAAAAATGTGATTGATGAGATAATCAGGCAGACGGGCCGTATTGACCTTGTTGTCAACAATGCAGGCGTGGGGCTGCTTGGCGGGGCTGAAGAATCTTCAATTGCACAGGTGGAGCGACTTTTTGACGTGAATGTTATGGGTGTTACACGCATTGTAAATGCGGTGCTACCGATCATGCGTGCTCAGAAAAGCGGGAGGATTATCAACATGAGTTCTATTCTTGGCCTGATTCCTTCACCTTTCAATGCCTATTATGCCTCCACTAAACATGCAATTGAAGGTTATACGGAATCTTTGGACCATGAAGTACGTAGATTCGGCGTACGGGCCGTATTGGTGCAGCCTGGCGTGACACGTACCGCCTTCGAAGAGAACCTGACACGTGCGGACCAGACTTTATCTGTCTATGCAGAAGACCGTGCACGCAGCGAGGGACTCATGCGCAAATGGGTTGAAGCCGGGGATGAGCCGCAAGTTGTCGCTGATACTGTGGTCAGGGCCGCGACAGCTTCTAGGCCACATTTACGTTATCCAGCGGGCAGACAATCCACTCAGGTAAGCGTATTACGTCGTTTTCTGCCCACTAAGATGTTTGACAAAATAATGCGTAAATTCAACGAATTTCCGTCCTGAAACATTAAATGAACCCGTTTTGTACTTATTTATGTTGGAATAGCCATTGACTACAACAATGTCTGCTTCTCGCGCCAGATATGATTGCGTCCTGTCCGTGAAAACGGTCAGTTCAAGTCTGAGCGAATGCAGCTTATGGTCGCAGAAAATGGCTCATAGCCACTTAAGATGCCGCACAATGTCCTGCGACTGATGAAGTATTCGAACAACAATGACGCTGTCTGTTTCGTATAGAAAAAATAGCGTATGTCTGGCGACGGGAAATGAGTACAAACCTGGCCCAAGCTCCTTACGTTCGATGCCTATCTTGTTGTGCCTGATAGCGGTAAACGCGTGTTCGATGGTTTCCAGATAGGCCTCAGCTTTTTCTTCATTAAAATGCTGAAGGCCGTAGAGGTAAATAGCCTCTAGGTCGCGTTGTGCCAGCGGTGTTAGCTTGATTTTATCGGGTGGTCGTTCGCGTCCTGTTTCTGATTTTTTGCAAGAACTCATCTTTATTCCACTCCTGTGGCTCTCCGCTGTTTATCCCTTCAGCGATTAACTGACGCAGCGTTTGCAGATCTGACTCTGCCTGTTTTTCCCGTAGCATTCTCAGCGCTTCCCGAATGACTTCACTTTGCGTGCGGTAATCACCGGATTCCACCAGCGATTCCACGTAATGACGAAGTTCATCTCCAAGGTCAATTGTCATGGTTCTGGCCATCATGCCTCCGGTTTTCAAATGTAAGATTTATTCTTATCAGAAGCCTGTAGCGTACTTAACGATGGCATCATCGTCCAGCACAAGGAAAAAGGATTTTCATGCTGCGTGCAAATGGCGCGTGATGGAAAAGGGAGGAGGCTCGACATAAGCGCTGTAAGCGTTGCAAAAGGAGATATAGGGTGGGAAGCGGTGGGCAGGTTTTCTGTGATAAACCTGCCCACTGGATGATTATTCTTCTTCCGCCAGAAACAGCTCCAGCAGGGAGTTCAGAAACAGTTTACCGTGCTCGGTGATTTGCCAGTGCGTGTCGGTTTCCGTGAGGTAGCCTTGTGCCAATGCCTGATCTAATTGCGGACGGATGATGTGCTCTTCCAGACCGGTGTACGCCGTGAAATCCGCGCGCGGAGCGGCTTCCAGCAGGCGAAAGCGGTTCATGAAAAACTCAAAAGGCCGATCGTCGTTAGCAACGTCGTGCTGTTTATCCAGATACGTGCCCTGCATATAGCCACGCGGATGACGGACTTTGACCGTGCGCAGAATGCGGCCGTCGCTGAAGGTCAGCTTACCGTGTGCCCCGCAGCCAATCCCCAAATAGTCACCGAAGCGCCAGTAGTTCAGGTTGTGCTGGCACTGATAGTCCGGTTTGGCATAGGCAGAGGTTTCATATTGCTGGTAACCCGCGGCGCTCAGTAGCGCATGGCCCTGCTCGTAGATGTCCCACAGCGCGTCGTCGTCCGGCAGCGTCGGCGGGCGCGAGCTAAACAGCGTATTGGGTTCAATCGTCAACTGATACCACGATAAATGCGGTGGATTGAGCGCAATGGCCTGACGCAGGTCGTCCAGCGCTTCGTCCAGCGATTGATCCGGCAAGCCGTGCATCAGGTCCAGATTAAAGCTGCGCAACCCCAGACCGGCCGCCAGGTGCGCGGCACGTTTGGCCTCGTCCGGGCCGTGAATACGCCCGAGGCGCGTCAGCTTTTGTGGATCGAAACTCTGCACGCCGATGGAGATACGGTTAATCCCCGCGCGCTGATAGCCGCTGAAACGGTCGGCTTCAACCGTACCGGGGTTGGCTTCCATCGTAATTTCGGCATCCGGCGTTAACGGAATTCTTGCCCGCACACCGTCGAGCAGCGCCTGCATTGCCTCTGCGCTCAGCAGGCTAGGCGTGCCGCCGCCGATAAAGATCGAGTGCAGCTCACGACCGCTCGCCAGCGGCAAATCGGCATCCAGATCCGCCAGCAGGTGATTGACATATTCCTGATGCGGCACGTCGCCTTTCAGCGCGTGAGAGTTGAAGTCGCAATACGGACATTTCTGTACGCACCACGGAATATGGATGTACAGGCTGAGCGGGGGAAGCTTAAGCATTGCGTAGCGCATCCAGCAGCAGGCGCAGCGCCTGGCCGCGATGAGACTGCGCGTTCTTCTCTTCACGCGTCAGTTCCGCCGCTGTTTTACCCAGCTCCGGCACGAAGAAGATCGGATCATAGCCGAAGCCGCCGCTGCCCGCCGCTTCATGCGTCAGCACACCCTGCCAGCTACCGTGGCAGACAATCGGCGTCGGGTCTTCCGCGTGGCGCAGATACACCAGCACGCAGTGGAAGCTGGCGCGGCGCTGTTCGTCTGGTACGTCTTTTAGTGTTAGCAGTAGCTTATCCAGATTTTGCTGGTCGCTGGCATCCACGCCCGCGTAGCGTGCCGAGTAAATGCCCGGTGCGCCGCCCAGTGCATCGACAGCCAGCCCGGAATCATCGGCAATGGCTGGCAGTCCCGTGATGTGCGCCGCATGACGTGCTTTCAGGATGGCGTTTTCGATAAAGGTCAGGCCGGTTTCTTCGGCGGAATCCACGCCCAGTTCGGTCTGCGCCACAATATCCAGACCGAAATCGGCCAGCAAGCTGGCGAGCTCGCGCACTTTACCGGGGTTTCCGGTAGCCAAAACCACTTTTTGCATCGTCTTGTCCTGCGTATTTATTCAATGAAGTCCGCGACGTCAGCCGGGATGTGTTGCGGATGGGTAATTCTAATCTGTTTATGCCGCCCGAGTTCGCCTTTTTCAATCACGACCAGACTCTTGGCGACCCGAAACTGTTTGGCGAGAAATTTGGTCAGATGGGCATTGGCCTGCCCATCAACCGGTGGTGCGGTGATGGCGACTTTTAGCTCGTCGCCATGCAAACCCACGATCTGATCCCGGCTGGCTTTCGGCTGAATATACAGCCGAATCACCAGCGCATCGCCGTGGCGGGTAATCGCACTCACAGCAGGAACCACAGCCCCGGGAACAGATCCATGCCCAGATAATTGAGCATATACAGAATCAGAATGACGGCCATCGCAGAGAAATCAATGCCACCCATAACCGGAATAATGCGGCGGAGCGGTGCCATTAGCGGTTCGGTCAACTGATGCAGCAGGTATTCAATAGGGCTACGGCCCTGACTGACCCAGCTCATGATGGAACGGATGATGATGACCCAGAAAACCAGATAGCCCGCGGATTTAATCAGCGAAATCAGCCCGACCAGCAGGTTCATTGGGCTAAGGGAAATCGCGCCAACCTGAATCAACAGCAGTAACGGGTATTTGATCGTCGTGAGAATAAAGGCCAGCAGCAGCGAGGCGCTGTCAATTGGCCCTAACGACGGCAGAATGCGGCGCAGCGGTCCGACAATCGGCTGGGTGATTTTGACGACAAACTGTGACAGCGGGTTATAGAAATCGCTGCGTGACCACTGCATCCAGATGCGCAGCAGCAGGACCATTACATAGAGGTCGACTAGCGTTTTGACCAGAAAAGTCAGGGTGAGCATAAGTACGTCTTTTCCTTATAAGATAAAGAATCGGGGAACCCGCTGTGGTTAAAAAAGCGTTTCCATTTCCTGTGCGCGAGCAATTGCCGCTTGCATGGCCTCAGCCACGGTTTGCGTCAACTGCTGTTCGTTAAATACTCGCAGAGCTTCTGCCGTGGTGCCGCCCTTAGAGGTGACATTCTCCCGCAGGGTCGACAGTGGCGTATCCGGATTGGCTTCAACCAGCGCGGCAGCACCGGAAGCGGCCTGCTGCACCAACAGGCGAGCTGTTTCCTGGCTGAACCCCTGACGGATGGCTTCCTGCTGCATCGCTTCCATAAATAGGAAGAAATAGGCCGGTGCGCTGCCCGCCGCGGCGATCACGCTGTTGATACCTGGCTCGCTATCCACCCAGCAAATTTTACCGACGCTCTGCATCAGTTGTGCCGTGAAATCTTTATCAGCCTGACTGACGGAGGCGGGGGCATACATTCCGCTCATGCCTTTGCCGACCAGAGATGGCGTGTTTGGCATAATCCGCACGATATTCAGTGGTTCGCCCAGCAGCGCCTGAAAACGCGCGACGTTGATGCCTGCGGCAATCGACAGCACCAGCTTACCGCTGAAGTTGACTTGTTCACGCAGCGGTTCGCAAACCGTTGCCATCATCTGCGGTTTGACGGCCAGCACAATAACGTCCGCTTCCTGAGCGCAGCGTACATTGTCCGCGCTGCTGATCACGCCATACTGTGCAGCCAGCGCATCGCGATTCTTACCCGAAGGCGCGCAGACGCTGATGTGTTGAGCGGGATAACCGCCGTTGACCAATCCGGCGATAATGGCCTGCGCCATGTTTCCGGCACCAATAAACGCTATTTTACGTTGTTGCATCTGCATTATCGCTAATCACCTGTTCCGTTTGTATTCTGTCAAAGATGACGTGCCGTTTAGCGCGTACTCCTGTTTATGGACCTTTTACTGACAGTTAGGCGCTTTTGGCTGAATAGTCGCGCGCGCCAAAGATTGCCGTACCAATACGCACCATCGTGCTGCCGGCGGTAATCGCCGCGCGCATGTCGTCCGTCATCCCCATAGAAAGTGTATCAATATGCGGATAATTTGCGGACAACGTTTGCAACAGCGCGGCCATTTGTTTGAAAACAGCCAACTGCTTTTCGTAATCGGTTTCCGGTGCCGGAATCGCCATCAGGCCACGCAGACGCAGGTTGGGCAGTGCGGCGACGCTGGCGGCAAGCTCTGCTAATTCATCCACCATAATGCCTGATTTGCTCTGCTCGCTGCTGATATTAATCTGCAACAGAACGTTTAACGGCGGCAAGGTGGTCGGGCGCTGTTCGCTCAGACGCTGCGCGATGCGCAGGCGATCCACGGTGTGAAACCAGTCAAAATTCTCGGCCACCAGTCGACTTTTATTTGACTGTAGCGGGCCGATAAAGTGCCACTCCAACGGCGTGTCTGGGTGGTTTTTCTGGAAATAATGGATCTTCTCCACGCCTTCCTGGACATAGTTCTCGCCAAACGCCCGTTGCCCTGCCGCAATAGCTTCTTCGATCGCGCTCACAGGTTTGGTTTTACTGACTGCAAGTAGCGTAATTTCTTCTGGCGCCCGTGCGCAATGCGCTGCGGCGGTGGCGATTTGCTGCCGGATGTCCTGTAGATTCTGCTGGATTGTCGTCATGGTTATTCAGGAGGTTATCTATGGAGTTGGATGAGTGGATGGCGCGTAGTGTAAAACATAATGCCTCGGATCTGCACCTTTGTAGCGGTCACCCGCCGGTGCTGCGTGTGGACGGGCGGCTACAGCCTGAAAATACCTTACCACGTTTAACGTCGGATCAGGTGGCACAATGGTGCGATGCCTGGCTCGAACCGGCTCAGCGCGAGCAACTTCGACAGGCCGGTCAAGTGGACGGGGCATTAATGCTGCCCGATGGACAACGCCTGCGGGTGAATGTGTTTCGCCAGCGTGAAGGGCTGTCTGCGGCGCTGCGTATTATCCCGTCCGTTCAACCTTCATTGGCGGCGCTACAGGCACCCCCCGTTCTCTCTACGCTGCTGGAGAAACCGAACGGACTGATCCTGATTACCGGTGCGACGGGGAGCGGTAAATCCACGACGCTGGCGGCCATGCTTGGGGCGTTAAACGACAGCAGCGATCGCCATGTGATTACGTTGGAGGATCCGATCGAGTTTATCCATGCCAGCCGACGTTGCCTGATTCAACAGCGGGAGATTGGTGCGCACAGTGCGTCCTTTGCGCAGGCGCTACGTGCTGCATTGCGGGAGGATCCCGATGTTATTCTGCTGGGCGAATTGCGCGATACGGAGACGATTCGACTGGCGCTGACGGCGGCGGAAACCGGCCATCTGGTGTTGTCGACGCTGCATACACGTAGTGCATCGCAGGCGGTCGATCGTCTGATTGACGTCTTTCCCGGTGAAGAGAAAGCCTATGTTCGCAGCCAGTTAGCTACCTGTTTGCAGGCCGTGGTGACGCAAAGGCTGTTTCCCGCTGCGCAAGGTGGTCGAATTGCGCTTTATGAAGTGCTGACGGCGACGGCGGCAGTCAGTAACCTGATTCGGGAAGGGAAAACGCACCAGCTTCCCGGCCTGATTCAAACCGGAGCCGCTGCGGGAATGCAAACGTTCGAGCAAAGCTACCAGCAGCGCTGTCGGGATGGGCTTATTTCACACAGTTGCGACCTTGCCGTTTAGCCGCATAGAGTTTTTCATCGGCTAACTGAATCCAGTCCTCAACGGAAGCAAGATCGGAACGGTAGACGGCAATGCCTGCGCTAATCGTGAAGCGCAGATTCTGGCGATCGTATTCCAGCGTATGTTGCTCAATTGCTTGACGAATACGCTCAATCGTTACCACCGCCGTTTGGTAAGAGACGTCTTTTAACAGAATGATGAACTCCTCACCACCAAGGCGGGCGACCAGATCTTCCTGACGTAGCGACATGCGCATGAGCATCGCCAGCTCTTTGAGGACAGCATCGCCAGCCAGATGGCCGTACTGATCGTTAATGCTTTTGAATAAATCGATATCGATAATCGCCAGACAGCTTTTGTCCGTGTGTTGGCTTTGCTGCTTGAGGAGAAAAAAATCGCTGGCCTGTTCGAAGAAGCTACTGCGATTCGGCAGTCCGGTAAGAAAATCATGCCCCGCGTTAAAGCGCAGAGAGGCTTCTATCTGCGTGCGTTCATCCTCCAGCGAGCGCGCGTGGATGATGATGCCGAGTGTTTTCACCAGCGGTGCCAATAGCTCGATCATCGTTTGATCGTAACCTTCCCGGCGGTTAGCCAGCGCGATCATCCCGATCGCTTTGCCGTTGTGGGTGATAGGAATGCCAAGCAGGGAATACAGCGCGGGATGAATAGGTGGAAGGTCTCGGCCAGCTTTTTGTCTCAGCAGGTTATTGGTGCACACCACCGTATTGTGGGTCACCACGTGGCCAAACAGATTATCCAGCTTACGGAGCCTCAGGCCGCCGTGGGCTCTGCGCTGGTGCCTGTACCAGTTCAGGGTTTCGTCATCCCAGGCAAGGTTGGAGATTGCGGGAAGATAGAGCGACTGGCCGTTTTCATCTTCCTGCAATGTGGCAATGAAGCCAAAGGTGCTGTTGGTGACGCTCAGCAGCCGCTCAAAGACTTTATCGCAGGCGGAAGGCAGGTTGTGGTCGAGCAGAAAGCTGTCGTGGACTGACAGCAGGATATCGAGAATGATGCCTTGCTGATGGGCTTTCTTTTCGGTTTCGACGTTTTGCGTGATGTTGTGAGCATATTTAATGATTTTTCTCACATTGCCGTCGCTATCCATGACCGGGCTATAAGTTGCCTGTATCCAGAATGAATGGCTGTCTTTGCCCAACTGGTGGAAGCGCCCGCTGATGGGATGGCCGCGATGCAAGGTTTCCCAGAATGTTTGATAGTCGGCTTGTTCGGTATAAAGAGGATCGCAGAGTGACTTGTGGTGCAGGCCGAGAATTTCCTTCCCTTCGTAGCCCGTCAGCATCAGATAGTGTTTATTGACGTGGGTAATATAGCCGTCTTTATCAAACTCGATCACGCCTTGCGAATTTTCAATCGCGTCTAGCTGTGCCCGATGCTCCGACATCAGACGCTTTTCCTGAGTAATATCGAGCGCCAGTTTGATGACGCCAACGCGGCGACCTGAATGATCAATAATGGGCGTATAGGCGGCGTGGAGCCAAATGATGTCTCCTTTTTGGGTTTTCCGTTGGAATTCCCCTGCGTTAATATTCCCTTTAATCACATCGTGCCAGAAGTGGTCATGTTTTTGACGCTGTGCTTCTGGCAGAAAAAGCGTGTGGCTTTTCTGAATAATGTCTTCTTTTTTGTAGCCCAGCATTTTGCAAAAAAGAGGATTGGCTTCAATCAATTTCCCTGCCAGGTCGAATTCGGCGATGGCATAAACGGAATTGAGCGCGTGCAGTTTGGCTTCATTGTCAAACCTGGTAATCAAATCAACATCAACTGACTGATTATTCATGTTTATATTTGCCTATATTCTTTCTGTCTTTACCCTTGATTCGCTGTTGTCAGAGGCATCCGTTTTATCATGATGCCATCTGTGATGTTATCGGGTGATTGGCAGTCCCCTTTTTTTACGCGAAAACCAATGGGTCGAATTAATAAAATAGCGCGCTATTAATTAAATTAATAAATATTATGTCGATATATAATTAATAGACTAAAACGCATGATGAATATTACCAATAAGAGATGTCTCTGATTGTCTTTTTATTCAATGTATTGCCGTCATTGATTTTTCCGCTTTCATGCAGAAACTCTATTTATACGCTTATGTGTAAAAACAGAGAATAGCGGTAAAAAAATAATACTCAAATTATCTGAAAGTATACCTATGAAATAGGTGTGTCGGGAGGGAAAAGGGTTCCTGCTTTTTCTCATTATTTGTTCAATTTTTTAGGGAATATGTGGAAGCGGGGATATCTGCGGGGGGATGCCTATGGCCAGCGCTAGGCTGACCATAGGCGGTGCAATCCATCAGTAGATTAGGAAAGGCGAGGCTCTACCTGAAACAGTGCCATAGACCGCATGAGCTGTTGAGACTGCTGCTCCAGCGACTGTGTAGTCGCGGATGAGGCTTTGACGAGCTGCGCGTTGTGCTGAGCGACTTTATCGATCTGTGTGAAGGCGACGTTAACCTGCTCAATACCGCGATGCTGTTCTTGCGTGGCGGTGGAAATATCCCGCATCAGCTGTGTAATACGGATGATTTCGTCGGTCACTTCATCCATGGTTTCACCGGCTTTAGTGGCTAATTCAAGCCCTTCGGACACGCGCGTCTGGGAATCCAAAATCAATGCGCGGATCTCTTTCGCCGCCTGTGCGCTATGCTGCGCCAGATTACGCACTTCTCCGGCGACGACGGCAAAGCCTCTGCCTTGTTCGCCAGCGCGAGCGGATTCAACGGAGGCGTTCAGCGCCAGAATGTTGGTCTGGAATGCGATGCCGTCAATGACGCTGAGAATGTCATTGATGCGCTTGGCGCTGGTGGCGATCTCCTGCATTTTTTCAATGACGTAACAGACGGACTCGTTGCTGCGGCTGCTGGTGTTCGAGACATTATTGGCAAGCTGATGCGCGAGTTCCGCGTGATCGGCATTGAGTTTCACCGTCGCGCTCAATTGCTCCATGCTCGCTGCCGTCTGTTCCAGTGCAGCAACGGATTCTTCGGTGCGTTGGGAAAGCTGAGCGTTTTCTTCAAACAGTTCGCGGCTACCGAGATCGATTTGCGTGCTGGCGTCGCGTACCTGACTGACCGACTCCAGCAGCGCACCCTGCATGCGGCCGATAGCATCATTAAGTCGACCCAGTTCGTTGTCTCCGCCCTGAATCAGGCGGCGGGTCAGATTACCGGCGGCCACCTGCTCCAGTTGCTCAATGGCATAGTCCAGCGGTTTGAGCAACATGTGCCGTAGCGCGACCCAGGCTAATGCCACCAGCGTGATAGACAGCAGGCAGGCGATGGCTATGAGCAACAGCATGATGCGCTCGTTGCTCTCGGACTGTGCCAGCCCCTGTTCGGACAGCTGTTGGGCGTACTGACGGAAATTCTGGATTGATAAATCAAAGGCTTCGCTCAGCGGGCCGAGCTGTTTTTCCAGAACTTCATAATATTCGTCGGTATACTGCTTTTGCAGTGCGCTCAGCATCGGGGTCATGCCCTGCTGAAAATAGGCCTGATAGGTTTTCAATACGTCCTGCGCCAGCGCCTGCTGTTTGGGATCGGCATTGGCCGATTCGATCACGCGTGCAATATCTTCCTGCGATTGGCGAAGATGCTTCTCTACGACTCCGGTTTCCTTGGCTCCGTCGTCCAGCAGGCCGATTTCGATCTTCCTGACGGCGAGCGTTGCCGAGGCACGTGCGCTGAGCGTCTGGTTATAGCCGCTCATCAGGTTGCCCAGCTCAATGCCCTGAATCTGATTTTGTGCTGTCAGCGTTTCCCTGTCTTTCTTAATCGCGACAACGCCCATACTGCTGACGATAAGCAGCAACAGGGTAGTGAGCAGCAATAACGTTAATAAGCCGGTACGAATAGAAATATTTTTCAACCCCATGGTGTCCTTTTCCTTACGCCGCCTTCGTGGGTGATCACCCAGTCATCATTGGATGTGGTGTGTGCAACAGAAGAGAATACGTTATCTGTGTTGCGGTGAGATAAAATTAAAAAGATATGGCAGGCGTAAAAAGGGACGGGCAAGAAGGGTGTAACCGAGCGCTTCCCGCAACACAGGCTTCTCTCGTCACGGGTTTCTCTCAACACAGGTTTCTCTCAACACAAAGGGTATAAATAATTAGCCGTAGCGTTTACGCCTGGTTTATTATCTGTTAATAGCGTTGGTTTTTCAGGGGCGTACTCAATACGCCAGTCAATGATACCCAGAGGTATCCGAGGTTTATGTGCAGTTAACAAGTTTTACGGATTATGGTTTGCGAGCGCTGATTTACATGGCGTCGCTGCCGGGCGGGAAAATGACCAGCATTTCGGAAGTCACGGAAGTGTATGGCGTGTCCCGTAATCATATGGTCAAAATTATCAATCAACTTAGTCGTGCTGGGTTGGTGATGGCCGTGCGCGGCAAGAATGGCGGTATCCGTCTTGGAAAACCGGCAGAAACCATCCGAATTGGCGATGTCGTGCGCGAATTGGAGCCGCTCACGCTGGTTAACTGTAGCCATGAATTTTGCCACATTACGCCGGCCTGTCGCTTAAAGCAGGTGCTTCAACAAGCGGTACAAAATTTCCTGCATGAGCTGGATCAATACACGTTGGCTGATATGGTCAAAGAAAACCCGCCGCTTTATAAATTATTGTTGGTTGAATGAATTTTGTTCAGCCTCCTGCTGATGACAACGGAGGAACCGCAATGTCACAAGATCCATTCCTGGAACGAGAAGCAGAAAAATACGAATCCCCCATCCCCAGTCGTGAATATATTTTGGCGCATATCGCCAAGCGCGATACCCCGATTAGCCGGGAAGAATTAGCCACCGACCTGCAATTAACCGGAGAAGACGCTCTCGAAGCGCTGCGCCGTCGCCTGCGTGCGATGGAGCGTGATGGTCAGCTTATTTTTACCCGCCGTCAGTGTTATGCGTTGCCGGAAAAACTCGATCTGCTGCGCGGTACGGTTATTGGTCACCGCGATGGTTTCGGCTTCCTGCGCGTGGAAGGCCGCAAAGACGATCTTTATCTGTCGGCCGAAGAGATGAAACGGGCGATTCACGGCGATGTAGTACTGGCACAGCCGCTGGGCGCGGATCGTAAAGGACGCCGTGAAGGGCGCATCGTGCGCGTGCTGGAACCGCGTACCGGACAAATTGTTGGCCGCTATTTTGTCGATGCTGGTGTTGGGTTCGTCGTACCGGATGACAGCCGCCTGAGCTTCGATATTCTGATCCCGAAAGAAGAAATTAACGGCGCTCGTATGGGCTTCGTGGTAGTGGTTGAGCTGACGCAACGCGCCACGCGCCGCACGAAAGCGGTGGGTAAGATCGTCGAAATCCTCGGTGACAACATGGGCACCGGGCTGGCGGTGGATATCGCCCTGCGTACCCATGATATTCCGCACACCTGGCCGCCGAAAGTGGAAGAGCAGGTAAAAGATCTCTCCGAAGAGGTACCGGAAGCCGCGAAAAAAGGCCGTGTGGACCTGCGTAAGCTGCCACTGGTGACGATTGACGGCGAAGATGCTCGCGATTTCGATGACGCGGTGCACTGTGAGCCGAAACGCGGCGGTGGCTGGCGCTTGTGGGTTGCGATTGCGGATGTGAGCTATTACGTTCGGCCGAATACGGCGCTCGACCATGAAGCGCGGGCGCGTGGCACCTCGGTGTACTTCCCGTCGCAGGTGGTGCCGATGCTGCCGGAAGTGTTGTCGAACGGACTCTGTTCGCTTAACCCGCAGGTCGATCGCCTGTGTATGGTCTGTGAAATGACCGTCTCGGCGCAGGGTAAGCTGTCGTCCTATAAGTTCTATGAAGCAGTGATGAGTTCACATGCGCGCCTGACCTACACCAAAGTGTGGAATATTCTGCAAGGCGACGCCGAACTGCGCGAGCACTACAAGCCGTTGGTAGGTGGGTTGGAAGAGCTACACCGCATGTACAAGGTGCTTGAACACGCGCGTGAAGTGCGTGGTGGCATCGCGTTTGAAACGGAAGAAGCGAAGTTCATTTTCAACGCTGAACGCCGTATCGATCGTGTGGAAGCGGTGGTGCGTAACGATGCGCACAAGCTGATCGAAGAGTGCATGATTCTGGCGAATATCTCCGCCGCGAAATTTGTGGAGAAAAACGAAGAGCCTGCGCTGTTCCGTGTGCACGATCAGCCGAGTGAAGACCATGTCTTAGCCCTGCGTAGCGTGTTGGGCGAACTGGGGCTGACGCTGAAAGGCGGAATGAAGCCACAGCCGAAAGATTACGCTGAATTGATGAATGAGTTGGCTGATCGTCCCGATCGGGAAATGCTGCAAACGATGCTGCTGCGTTCAATGAAGCAGGCGATTTATGACCCAGAGAACCGAGGCCACTTCGGTCTGGCATTAACGTCTTACGGCCATTTCACGTCACCGATTCGTCGTTATCCAGACCTGTCGCTGCACCGCGCCATTAAGTATCTCTTGAGCGATCGTCATGAGCGCTGGACGCCAACGGGCGGCTGGCATAGCGACATTAATGAGATGCTACAGCTGGGCATGCACTGCTCGATGACGGAGCGCCGTGCGGATGAAGCCACGCGTGACGTCGCGGACTGGCTGAAATGCGACTTTATGCAGGATCACGTGGGTGAGGTCTTTACGGGGATTATCTCCAGCGTGACCGGTTTTGGCTTCTTCGTGCGCCTGAAAGAGCTGTTTATCGATGGGTTGGTGCATGTTTCCACGCTGGATAATGACTACTACCGCTACGATAATATTGGCCAGCGACTGATCGGCGAATCGCGCGGGCAGGTTTATCGTCTGGGTGATGAAGTCGAAATTCGTGTTGAAGCCGTCCATATGGATGAGCGCAACATTGACTTCGCGTTGATTTCCAGCACGCGCAAGGTGCGTGGTGAAGGTAAAACTGCACGTGACCGTGTGAAGAAACCGGAGTCGCGTGAGGCCAAGCCAAGTCGACGTCGTCGCAGCGCGAGCAAAGCGCCGGCAAACTTTGAGCCGGATGCCGCATTCCGCAAAGAAGGCGAGAGCAACACGAAGTCGGATAAGTCAAAAGCCAAGCCGAAAAAGAACCGCGATAAAGCGAAAAAGAACGCGGAAAAAACGCGTAAAATCGCCGCCGCGACCAAAGCGAAACGCGCGAAGAAAAAATCTGCTGAGTAAGGTTAGCTAGCCCGCGCCCTCCACTGAGAAGGGGAGCGCGCGGGAAAACCCCTATCTCTACATTAACGGGCACCGCCTGTTATGGTTAATTTGAAGAGTATCAATGAGCGAAATTATTTACGGTATCCACGCGGTTAAGGCACTGCTTGAGCGCGATCCACAGCGTTTTCTGGAAGTTTTTGTTCTGAAAGGGCGCGACGATCGTCGCCTTCAGCCCGTGATTGCGGAGCTGGAAGCGCAGGGCATCGTCATTCAGGTGGCGAATCGCCAATGGCTGGATAAGCAGGCTGACGACGCGGTGCATCAGGGGATCGTAGCGAAAGTCAAAGAAGGGCGGAAATATCAGGAAAACGATCTGCCTGCGATGTTAGACAATCTGGAAACGCCTTTCCTGCTGATATTGGACGGCGTGACCGATCCACATAACCTGGGCGCTTGCCTGCGTAATGCGGATGGGGCTGGTGTGCATGCGGTGATTGTGCCACGCGATCGTTCCGCGCAGCTTAATGCGACGGTGAAGAAGGTGGCCTGCGGTGCGGCGGAAACCGTACCGGTTATCAGCGTGACCAATCTGGCCCGTACGATGCGCCTGTTGCAGGAGCGTAATATCTGGATCGTTGGCACAGCGGGTGAAGCGGATCATACGCTATACCAAAGCAAGCTGACCGGGCCGCTGGCGCTGGTCATGGGCGCGGAAGGGGAAGGTATGCGTCGTTTGACTCGTGAACACTGCGATGAATTGATCAGCATTCCGATGGCGGGCAGCGTGTCTTCACTGAATGTGTCGGTTGCCACGGGCGTGTGTCTGTTTGAAGCTGTGCGTCAGCGCGCGTAATCAGTGTCGCGAATGATAGTAAAGAGGTGCCCTGGGGCACCTCTTTTTCTTGGGGCTATGCAGCGGGACTCGCCAGCCTGTGAATGCCTTGTTGCGAAGGCTGTAAAAGCCGGAAGACGGAAACGGCGTCAGAAAGCACGATCGCCTGCTGTTCCAGCGACTGAGCGGCAGAAGAGGATTGCTCCACCAGCACGGTGTTTTGCTGCGTGTTCTGATCCATTTCTATAATGGCCCGACCAACCTGAGAAATGCCGCGATGCTGCTCGTCCGACGCGGTAGTAATGTCTTTCATAATGGCGTGGACCTGCGTCACTGACTGGACAATCCCTTCCATCGTTTTCCCTGCGCCGTTAACGAGTGCCGCGCCGTTATTAATCTGCGAAACCGACTCACCAATGAGCGTATCGATCTCTTTAGCTGCCTGCGCGCTGCGCTGTGCCAGATTACGCACTTCGCTGGCGACAACGGCGAAACCACGCCCTTGTTCACCGGCTCGTGCCGCCTCTACCGCAGCATTAAGCGCCAGGATATTGGTTTGAAACGCGATGCTGTTGATCATTGAGGTAATTTCAGCAATCCGGTGGGAGCTTTGCGCGATATCGTGCATGGTGTTGACGGCTTTAGAAACCTGCTCTCCCCCTTGATTCGCGGTGTCAGAAGCATCCATAACCAGTCGGTTGGCCTGATGGGCGTTATCCGCATTCTGTTTCACCGTTGACGTCAGCTGTTCCATACTGGCGGCGGTTTCTTCCAGTGCGGCGGCTTGTTGCGTTGTGCGAGAAGATAGATCGGTGTTACCGGCAGAAATTTCCCCAGCGGCATAGGAAATCTGGTTCGCGCTGAGGCGAATTTTATCAATCATGCTGTGCAGGTTGTTGTTCATCTGCCCCATGGCTGAAATCAACTGGCCTAATTCATCATGACGATCGTTGTGAAGCTGTATCGTGAGATCGCCTTCTGCAATCGCGCGGGTGGCATGTAACGCCTGATGCAGCGGGCGTACGATCTGCCGCGAGATAACGATGGCCGTGGTCAGACCGAGTATGATGGCAATCAGTGTAATCACGCCCAGCTGTATGTCGCTGCTAATGACGTTACGGCCCGCGCGGCTTTCTTCCGTGAAGTAAAGCTTATTGATATTTTCCTGCAACCCGGCCATCTGCTCGTTCAATTCACTGAGCCGCTGTTGGCTGACATCCGGGCTCATCACCTGCTGGCGCTGTGAAATATAAGCGTTGAGTGACGCACTGATATCCTGAATGGCGCTTTTGTCTTCCGCTGGCCAATGGCCCGTGTCGATCGCTTTCAGCAGCGCGGACAGCTCTTCCTTAATGTTACCGATCGCACTGTCATGCTGTTCCAGATACTGTGCTTTACGCTCCAGCGCATAACCAAAATTGCCTTCCCGCGCGACCACTGTTTTGTCATACATGGCGCCAAGACGGCTGATGCGTTTTAACGATTGGTCGCTATTGTGTAATCCGTAAAAGCCGACCATAGAGAGGATGACCCCCATGATGAGCAATAAACCAAACCCTACCAATAACTTGCGCGTTACAGACAGGTTTTGAAATGACATCCAGCGCAGCATAAACCTCTTCCTTTCGTTCATTAATTATTTACCGTCATCGCAGGTCAATAACGGATTAGTTGTTGTTGTGTGTTTGCATATAAAGCAGGTGATGAATGTGAAACAGGCACCTATCTGACTGATAAAAAATGCCTTATCTGTTATCGGCATTTCAGGCGCAATGCTTATCCGTTTTCTTAAAAAATGTGAGGAGACTCGTGCGGGTATGAAGGCTGGGGGATAACGCGTTCCGCTGGGGGCTTCTGCATTGTTTATCACGTAAAGTCATGTATAAACGCTTTGCTATGCAAGAATCATCTATATTCTTCATGCTTCCTGTTATTTATTGCTGATGCGCCAACGGGGCTCATTTAAAAGGAATATCGCTATGCCTATTGTTACGTCGCTACTTGCTTTCGCTTCCTATTTCTTTATCGGGTTTGCCATGGTGCTGGCCTTTCTGTTTATCTACACCCGCGTCACGCCGCATGATGAATGGGCGCTGATTAAAGAAAACAACGCTACGGCGGCTATTGGGTTTGGTGGGGCGTTAATTGGCTATGTGATCCCGCTTTCCAGTGCAGCGATTAATTCGGTGAGTCTGGTGGATTACATCACCTGGGGCGCAGTCGCGCTGGTGGTGCAATTGGTGATTTATTTCGCGGTGCGCCTGTATATGCCGCGCCTCAGCCAGCATATCCAGAATAATGATGTCGCCACCGGTGCCTTTCTCTGTGCGGCCTCGCTCAGCGGCGGGATTCTGAATGCGGCGTGTATGTCGTATTAATTTGCCGTTGCATCACAATACCGGGAATCCGCCCGGTATTTTTTACAACCTGCCCATCCGATTCAGCGATACAGCACGGCGCGCGCAAACCACATGCCGGGGAGCGTGGCAGCCTCGGATTTCATTACAATCACATAATAATGCGCGCCGGAAGCATCGGCCTTTTGCTGAAGGGCACGATCCACATCATCTGCGTTTCCGCGCATGCTCACCGAAATCGTCCCCATTTTTTCCAGCGTGCTGGCTTGCGCGTAGCGAATTTCAAGCGCTTTCTCCGCAGGCGGCGGTGGCGCGACAGGCTTGCCTTGTATGATCTGGCAGCCGGACAGCATCAGTATTAGGGGTAAGAAAAGTATCCGCACGATGTTCATCGTTTCAGCCTGACAGGAGTAGATAGCGGAAGTGTAGCGCTATCGTCGGGTCGATGGCATTCTCTTTAGCAGGGAAGCTGTTCAATTTTTGGAAGGAGTCTGATCTGTGCGTTGTATCGTTAATGCTGCTTTCTTGCTGTTGTTTACTGGCTGTGCGTATGCCGAACCTTCATTACACGAATTAGATTCGATCTATCAGCAGTGCCGTGAGCGAGGTAAGGATAGCCCTGTCGCGCTGCCGTCTGAAAACGACTGGTTCTGGACGTTAAACAACGATGATAAAGCCACCGCGCTTGTTTATTTGAATGAACAGGCGATGAATCGCTGTACCGGCAGTGAGGTGGATAAACTGGCGATAAAAGCATTCCATTTGGCGGTGGAAGGCGAGCGGGATTTCCTGGATTCGCTCATTGCGGCGCGGACAACGACGTTGAAGCCCTTGCAGCAGCAATGGATAGCCTCGCATCGCGATGAACTTAATCGACTCGGCAAACAGCCTGCTTTACAGGTGCCGTTTAGCTTATCCCAATACTTTAAGGCCATTTCCGAGAAAAAATAACGGGCAGTCGGTGCTGCCCGTGAGCTGAGGTTAGCGCGAGGTGATCAGCGTAAAATCTTCGCCTTTGAAGATTTTTACCGGATTGCCGCGTTCGATCTGATGGTGGAACAGACGCCGCTGTGCCCGTAGTTCAGCATGCTGCTGCTGTTGTAACGCTTCCAGACGATAGGCGATGAGATAACAGGCCAGACGCTTGTTGGCGTGCTGGCTGCGTTCACTCTGTACCTTCACCGTGATACCGCTGGCGACATGGGTGGCGCGGACGGCAGACTCGGTTTTATTCACATGCTGCCCACCGGGACCAGAAGATTTGGTGGCTTCAAAGCGAATCTCGTTATCGGCAAACGCCTGTTCCTGATGAAAGCGAGCGACGCCGATAAACCAGTTTTTGCGTCCGCCACCCTTACGCCAGGGGCTATTGCACGTCCACTGAAGTGTACCGCACCAACTGGCGGCCAGCGGTTCCGCCTGCTCACCGTTTAACAGAACCAGTGCGGAACGTAGTGTGCCCGCGCGTTTCCCCGCTTCGGTTTCGATAATTTCACAGTTGGCACCTTGCTGCGCGGCATCTCGCGTCAGAGCCTGCAAAGCCTTTGCGGTTGCCAGCATGCATTCGTCCGGCCCCTGCGCGGCGGAAAACTGAAGCAATATCATTTATCCTCCCCGCGTGTTTTGTAGGTGAGTACCGGTTTCAGGCGAGCAATCAGCGTGATTAATCCCGCTTGCTGCATCGCACCGATCACGCTGTCTATCGGTTTGTAGGCTTCTGGTGCTTCCTGAAAAATCAGCTGCCTGTCCTGACAAATCACGCGGCTGCCGAAACGGGTACGCGCGAGTTGCTGGACGCTGTAACGTGAAGACAGCCGATCTTTACACTCCGTGCGCATCCACTTCCTGCCCGCGCCATGTGCCAGCGAATACAGGCTATCGGCGTGAGGAATGGGTTGCACGATGTAGCTGTAGTCGCCGCGCGAACCGGGAATGATGACCGGTCCACAGTCGGCGGGTGTCGCGCCTTTGCGGTGCAGCCAGCCGGAAATGCCATCAATCGTTGCTGATGTCACCAGATTGTGATTCACGTCCAGTGCGGCATCGCCTTCCGTATGCCAACGTTCCAGCATTCGCTGCGCGATCAGTCGCCGATTGTGGGTGGCAAACGTCAGCGCGAACTGGTGCTGTTCCAGATAGGCCTCCGCGGCAGGTGCATTGGCTTCAAGCCCCTGATGGCCGAATTCCCGCACGTGAGCTTCCAGTATGGTTTGCCCTAATCCGCGCGAGCCGCTGTGGACGAGCAACAGCAGCTGTTTAGGATCAATGTGCAAAGCGTGTAGTTCATCGGGTTGATAGATTTCATCAAGCTGCTGTAATTCCGCAAAATGATTACCGCCGCCGATGGTGCCCAGCGAATAGCGAAAATCCGCCAGAGAAGGGGGAATCTCGATATCGTCTTCCAGTGGCCCATCGATATTACCAAGCCGTTTCTCCAGCTTATCCAGAGATATTTTGTTGGCGTTCAGGCTCGTGCGCCATAGCGCCATGCCGCAGCCGATGTCGTTTCCGACCAGCGCTGGATAGAAACGCTGTTGTGAAAAAAAGGCGGCACCGATAGGGTAACCTCGGCCCGGATGCAAATCTGGCATGCCGGCCACGCGAACCATATCGGGAAGTTGTGATGTAATGTGAAGCTGTTGGATTGCTTTATCTTCAATCCAGGTATTTTCCGTCGCGATCACACTGACGCGCGCCGAAATAGAGCGAATAGCATTGCCCATAGATCATCCTGCTGATCAATTTAAAAATAGGGTAAGGCAGGCTACAGCTGGGGGGATAACGCAAAGCGGAAAAGAATGCGGAATTAGTCCCGAGATGTCCTGCAAAGAATCAGAGTTAGTGTTGTCATGATGTCGTCTCCTTTGTCAGTGTGGGGGATGGGTGAAAAAAACGTCGGCATAATACGCAAGTGGCGGCCATCGTGCAATACCTGTGACACGATGGCCGCTGTGTGAATGTTAAATACGGAAGACGCTGACCAGCTCGCTGAGGTGGTGGCCTTTCTGGCGCAGGCTCTGCGCCGTGTCTTCCGAATTGTTGACCAGAATGGCGTTTTCCTGTGTTGCCTGACCAATCTGTACAATCGCGATGTTCACCTGGCTGATACCGGCGGACTGTTCGCGTGAGGCGATATCGATATCGTTCACGATGGTGCTGACTTGCAAGATGCGGTTACGCAAGTCGTCCATTACCGCCTGCGTTTTTTCTGAGAAATGATAACCCGCTTCGATTTTCTCCAGTGATTCATCAATCAGGGTTTCGATCTCTTTCACCGCGGTGGAGCTGCGCTGTGCCAGCGCCCGCACTTCAGCAGCAACCACGGCGAAACCTCTGCCGTGTTCACCTGCGCGAGCGGCTTCTACTGCGGCATTCAGTGCCAGAATATTGGTCTGGAAAGCGATAGATTCGATCACGGTCGTGATATCAGCAATCCGCTGCGATGAGTTCTTGATGTCGCTCATCGTAGAAACGGAGTCGGTGACAGTCTGGCTGCCGTTTCGTGCTGCGGCGGCGCTCTGCTCTGCCAAATCTTTGGCGGCGGAGACGTTATCGGCGTTCTGCTTCACGCTGGCGGAGAGTTGCTCCATGCTGGCAGACGTCTCTTCGACGCTACTGGCCTGACGGGCAATCTGCTCGCTGATGTTTTCGCTATCGGCAGCCAGCGCATCGGTGCTGGCGCTGATTTCTTCGGACGAATTTCTCACCTGCGACACGATGGTCGTTAGCCCTTGTCCGATGCCGTTAATGGCATCGATCAGGCGGCCAACTTCGTCGCTACGGTTGCTGGAGAGCGTCGCGGTCAGGTTACCGGCAGAAAACTGTTCCGCCACTTTGACGATTTCAACCAGCGGCTGGCTCAGCCACTTACGTGTCAGCATGACAAAGAATGCGGCGAACAGCAGAACCAGAATAATACCGCCGCCCAAAAACAAGTTACGGGTGTGATTAATTTCTGCCATCAGGCTTTCTTTGCTCACCGTGCCTGCAACAATCCAGTTCCACTGCGGAATACTGCGGTACACCATGATTCGGGTTTTCTCTTCGCCCGTCATCGTGTTGTTGTCGTATTCGATCGTACCATTACCGGTTGCCAGCACTTTCTCTAACGCACCTTCTGACCAGTCAGGGCGTTGGTTGGCATTGCTTTGGTGGTAAAGATAGTTGCCTGCATCCTTTCCTTTTTTCGTGCTAAGTACAAAGAAATGGCCAGTTTCACCCATTTTCTTGTTCAGGATAGTTTGCTGCATCTCGGTAAATTGCTTCGTGATGTCGACACCGACGAACAGAATACCGATCACCTTGTTTTCACTATCGCGTATCGGTTGATACTGGGTGATGTACTGTTTGCCGAACAGCGTGGCTAACCCACTGTAGGTGTCGCCTTTCATCACGGGCGCATAGGCCGGACTTTCACGATCGAGTTTGGTGCCCATCGCGCGCGATCCATCTTCTTTTTTCAGCGACGTGGTAACGCGCGTAAAATCCTCTCCATCGCGGACAAAAATCGTTGAAATCGCGTGGGTACGGCTCAGAAAGTCGTCCGGCACTTCGGTATTGAGGTTCAATACCGTGTCGCCAGCCTTAAGCGTTGGGTGAGAGGTGTTGCCAAAAGGCGTGCGGTTCACGGTATCCAGTGAAAACCGCGTCGGCAGAAAGCTCGCCAGCAGCCGCGTATAGTTGCTAACCTCGGCTTGTAGGCTGGTATCGTACATGTTGATCATGTCGGTGACGCCATTCACCTGGCTCTGCATGTCGTTAAGGGTCAGGGTTTTGAGCTGATTGCCTGCTGATCGGGTGAGGGATAGGGTGAATGCAATGAAAAGTATCGCCACGCTCAGTGAAGCGATGACGGATAGCTTGATACCCAGGCCCCAGTGTTTAAAAGAAAGTCCCAACATATGTGTGTCTCTTATAATAAAAAAGGTTATTTTTTAGTCTTGCTTCACATGCGTTAACGGCAGTAAGTGAAAAAAAATTAATCACGGAGTGTAAACATTCATTTCAGTTATTGATCTAGATCAATGTGATTTTTTTATTTACATAAATGCGCCGATTAAACCAGCACGGAATCAGTGACGACACGGAGATAAGAAAATGGCTGTGAGTGGGTTATCGTAGAAGGTCATCCCCTTTCTGCTAAATACGATTTCGCTACATAAAAATAGGCTGACAGAACAGAAAACGAGGGAAATATGGTCGAAATGTCACTGGATAAACTCGGTAGCGGTATTGAAACGATTCACGCGGCCCCAGCGGGAAGGAAAGAGCAGCCCCTTCCGACGATTTTTTTCTTTCATGGTTACACTTCATCAAAAGAGGTGTACTCGTATTTTGGCTATGCGTTGGCTCAGGCTGGATTTCGGGTGATTTTGGCCGATGCGGCCATGCACGGTGCGCGCTATGACGGGGATGACGCACGGCGGCTGCGCCATTTCTGGGATATTCTGCAATCGAATATTGAGGAACTCCCCGGCTATGTGGCGGAATATCGGGAGCGTGGCCTGATTGATGGTGAGCGGATTGGCGTTTGCGGTGCGTCGCTCGGTGGAATGAGTGCGCTTGGGTGTATGGCGCGTTATCCCTGGATTAGCGCGGTGGCGGCGTTTATGGGATCGGGCTATTTCTCTACGCTATCGTCCGCGCTGTTTCCCCCGGTTCCGGCCAATAGTGAGGAAAATCAATCGGTGTTGCAGACGTTAGCGAGCAAACTGGCGGATTATGATGTCACTACGCGTCTGGACATGTTGTCCGATCGACCGTTGCTGGTGTGGCACGGTGAAGCGGATGATGTCGTGCCGGCGGCAGAAAGCGCCCGTCTTTATCAGGCATTACAGGCGCGTGATAAGCTGGCTAACCTGATGTATTTGACCGAGCCGGGCGTGGGGCATCGCATTACGCCAACGGCGCTGCAGGCGGGGGCTGATTTCTTCCAGCGGACGCTGTAATCCTGCCCTGATGGTTTAAACCATCACCACGCAGAAAACTCCCGTGTTTCTTCCTTGTGTTCTTTAATGTCGGGCACTATACTTACGCGTCATTTTTTCAGCCGCACACATACACGTTCCTTGCCTCCACGGGCCGCGGTTGACCCAGACAGGAGGCTGAATAATCCGTAAGGAGCAATTCGATGCGTCATTACGAAATCGTATTTATGGTTCATCCTGACCAGAGCGAACAGGTTCCGGGCATGATCGAGCGCTACACTGCTACCATTACTGGTGCGCAGGGCACGATCCACCGTCTGGAAGACTGGGGCCGCCGTCAGCTGGCTTACCCGATCAACAAACTGCACAAAGCTCACTACGTTCTGCTGAACGTTGAAGCACCGCAGGAAGCGATCGATGAGCTGGAAACAAACTTCCGCTTTAACGATGCCGTTATCCGCAGCATGGTTATGCGCGTTAAGCACGCGGTAACTGAAGCATCTCCAATGGTGAAAGCGAAAGACGAACGCCGTGAGCGTCGTGAAGATTTCGCTGAAGCTGGCGATGATGTGGATGCAGGGGATTCTGAAGAGTAATTGTTGTGGTGACGGTGAATCGTCTGGTGTTGTCCGGCACAGTGTGCAAGACGCCCATTCGTAAAGTCAGCCCGTCAGGCATTCCTCACTGTCAGTTTGTGCTTGAGCACCGCTCGACACAGGAGGAGGCCGGATTGAGTCGACAAGCATGGTGTCGTATGCCCGTGATTGTCAGCGGACTCTCGTCACAAGCAGTTACCCACAGTATAACGGTCGGCACGCAACTTACCGTGCACGGATTTATTAGCTGCCATCAAGGGCGCAATGGTCTGAGCAAGATAGTGTTACATGCCGAGCAGATTGAATTGATAGATTCTGGAGACTAGCCACATGGCACGTTATTTCCGTCGTCGCAAATTCTGCCGTTTCACCGCGGAAGGCGTTGTAGAGATTGATTACAAAGATATCGCTACGCTGAAAAACTATATCACTGAAAGCGGCAAGATTGTTCCGAGCCGTATCACCGGTACTCGTGCAAAATACCAGCGTCAGCTGGCCCGCGCTATCAAGCGTGCGCGTTACTTGTCTTTGTTGCCGTACACTGACCGTCATCAGTAATCGGCCACTGTCCATTAACGAGACTTTGAGAGGATAAAGTAATGCAAGTTATTCTGCTTGATAAAGTAGCAAACCTGGGCAGCCTGGGTGATCAGGTAAACGTTAAAGCGGGCTATGCTCGTAACTTCCTGGTTCCACAGGGCAAAGCTGTCCCGGCAACCAAGAAAAACGTTGAGTTCTTCGAAGCACGCCGTGCTGAACTGGAAGCCAAACTGGCTGACGTTCTGGCAGCTGCTGAAGCTCGCGCTGCTAAGATCAAAGAACTGGGTAGCGTTACCATCGCGTCTAAAGCAGGCGACGAAGGTAAACTGTTCGGTTCCATCGGTACTCGCGATATCGCTGATGCGGTAACGGCTGCCGGTGTTGACATTGCTAAGAGCGAAGTTCGCCTGCCGAACGGCGTTCTGCGTACTCTGGGTGAGCACGAAGTAAGCTTCCAGGTACACAGCGATGTCTTTGCTGAACTGAATGTTGTTGTTGTTGCTGAAGCGTAATTCACGTTTATCGTTGAATTAACACTTTAGTTAACATGTGAAACGCTGGCCTTGTGCCAGCGTTTTGCATTTTAGGGATCGGGAAATGACCTATCATTACCTATACCTAAAAAGCAGGCCGGAGGCCGCATGTCTGACTTGATTCATCTCACCCGTGTTTATGACGCGCACGCCCCTTTCTCTCCCGACACTTTTCTGATTGACCGCCTGTGGCCGCGTGGCATCAGCAAAGCGCGTCTGGAGGGTGTTGAGTGGTTTAAAGATATCGCGCCGAGCAGCGAGTTGCGCAAATGGTTTCACGCCGAACCTGAACGCTGGGCGGAATTTGTGGATTATTATCGTAATGAGTTAGCGCAGGGCTCGGCGTGCGGCAGGCTGTTGGCGTTACTTGAAGAGAAGCAGGCAATCACGCTGCTTTATGGCAGCAAAGACGCGCATCACAACCATGCTATCGTTCTGCGCGATTTTCTATTGGAACGGCTGGCTCGCTAGCGGGTGCGCGTAAAGGCACCGTCCGCACCGCGGGTGAACCGAATCGTCTGGTTCGCCGTGGTTTCGATCTCCAGCTCGGCGACCATACCTTGTGCATTCAGCTGTAATTTAACGGCCTGACCTGCCCGTAAATTGCTGAGCGGCTTATCCCGGCCTTCCACCTGAGCCATCGCGAACACATCGCTGACGGGCAGATTGTTATCGCGAAAGAGCTGTGCCAGCGTTTGCCCCGAGGCGATCTCATACTGTCGCCACGGTGCTGATGACTGTGTTGGAGGCTCGGTAGCCGCAGGCTGCTGCTGGGGTATGGAAGGCTGGTTTTCAATAATCACGGCCTGCATCGCCGCCTGATTGTCTGCCTGCGTAAGAGGCACGGGCGTGGTACGGGCAGGCTGCGGATGTTGGGCGCTGTAAGGCCAGAGCAGCACGACGAGCAGCAGTGCGATAGCGATTAAAATCCCGCGGCGATGGAAGAACGGCAACGGTTCCATCCAGTGATAACCGTCGGGCAGATGCCAGACTTTCTGTAGCATGGCACCAAGACGCTCGCGCAGGGAAGGAGAGGGCAGTTGTTCCTGCTCTTCGCGTTCCCCGTCGTTTTCTACGGCTACAGCATGTGAGGGCTGCCGCTGGATGATTCGCTGGCAGAAGCGTACTAGCGTTTGATAATCCCAGGTGGTTTTCCGCTTCCTGGGCGCAATTCTGCCCATGGTGACCTCTCTTACTACAGTTCAGTATAAAAACAATCAGTATAAAAATGATGTCACTAACAACGCTATGCCAGTCACTAAGCTATACCAGTAGCCATGCGGCGTCGGCATAAAAACAGTATCAGGATAATAACGCAATCCAGTATACCGATAATCCGCATGGGCTGACCAGTTAACGCGTTGATGATTAAGGCAACCCGTGCGATAGCAACATCAGAACTACCAGTATAGGCCAGCTTCCCGGAATGGCTTGGCTGGCGTGCGGTTAACGTGATTACCTGCACACAGGATTTTACCCCAATCCCCGTCGCTGTTATGCTGCGCTTTCAGTTTTTTACAGATTAAAAGGAACATCCATGACAACTCCTTCTTTTGATAGCGTCGAAGCGCAGGCAAGTTACGGCATCGGCTTACAGGTTGGTCAACAGTTACAGGAATCAGGTCTTGAAGGCCTGATCCCAGAAGCTCTGCTTGCTGGTTTACGTGACGCGCTGGAAGGTAATGCGCCTGCGGTGCCTGTGGATGTGGTTCATCGTGCGCTGCGTGAAATTCACGAGCGTGCTGATGCGGTACGTCGCGATCGCCAACAGGTGCTGGCGGTAGAAGGTCAGCAGTTCCTGGCCGAAAACGCGCAGAAAGAAGGCGTGAACAGCACGGAATCGGGTCTGCAATTCCGCGTGTTGACGCAGGGTGAAGGTTCGATCCCAGCTCGTCAGGATCGCGTACGTGTGCATTACACCGGTCGTCTGATTGACGGCAGCGTGTTCGACAGCTCCGTCCAGCGTGGTCAACCTGCTGAATTCCCAGTAAGCGGCGTGATTCCAGGCTGGATTGAAGCGCTGACGCTGATGCCAGTTGGTTCCAAGTGGGAACTCTATATTCCGCACAATCTGGCGTATGGCGAACGTGGCGCGGGTGCTTCCATTCCGCCGTT
The DNA here is from genome assembly GCF_044751765.1 of Pectobacterium sp. CHL-2024. Classification (NCBI taxonomy): domain Bacteria; kingdom Pseudomonadati; phylum Pseudomonadota; class Gammaproteobacteria; order Enterobacterales; family Pectobacteriaceae; genus Pectobacterium; species Pectobacterium sp. CHL-2024. Next base: position 287,164 of record NZ_JBIXKO010000003.1, read on the forward strand.
CAGCGCGCTGATTTTTGAAGTGGAACTGCTGGAAATTCTGTAATCTCCAGACAAAAGAAAGGCGCTCATTGAGCGCCTTTTTTGTTTCTACTTAATTGTTTTTAATTACTTTGTTTTTATTAAAACGACATTACTTACTCACCGCGCAGCGCGCGTGGGAACAGCAAATTGTTTTCCAGATGGATGTGTTCCATCAGGTCGGTAATGAATTCGTTGATACCGGAGTACAGCGCACGCCAGGTATTGCAGGCACCTTCCGGTGGTACAACGCCGTTGGTCAGTTCTTTGACCACTTCCACATCGCGTCCAGCGTCATCGTGCTCATGCTCCATCACTGAAATCGGTGCGGCAGCATTCGCGCCCATTCCCTGACTGATCATTGGGAAGAGGATGCGTTCTTCTTTCATCATATGCTGAGACAGCTCGTTATAGATGGCGGTCAGCTGGTTTGCGAGGCCGTGTGGGCAATCGGCTTTATCGTGATGCACGCGCTCGACTTTTTCTGCCATCAGAATCAGCTCTGGCAGCTGTTCGCGGTGGCGATCGTGAAAGCGAGGGATGATGTACGCGATAATGTCGGCCAGCGGTGCTTCACGCCAGTCGCGCGCGTCAGAAGGCTGTGCGGCCAGTTTTTCTAGCTGTGCTTCCAGCTCGTCGATATTGAGATCTTTTTTGCCCGCCGCGCGGCTGAGCGTTTGCTTTCCGCCGCAGCAGAAGTCCAGATTGAGTTCACGAAAGAGTTTGGTCGCGCGCGGAATAGCGATAGCCAACTCACCCAGGGATTGATCGCGGTATGCCATGATGATGCCTCTCAACGAATGCAGTTTATAAATTGCATTTTAAATGCATCTTTAATGGTTGAATATACCGCTTACGAGGTAGGCGGTAAAAAGTATGCCGTTCTACTGTACGGTATTGCGGGTCTCAAGCGACTGCGTGATGGTGTGTAAGAGCGCGGGAATATCCATTCTCGGCAATACCACCTCAATGAGCGAGAAGCGAGACGCGGCGTTCACCTGCTCAAGCACCTGCGCGAGGGCAACGGGTGAGCACACCTGTTTGCAGAGTATCTCGTTTTCATCCGCGCCCAGCGCGGCGGGAAGCTGCGTCCAGTTCCAGGCCGCGATATCGTTGTAGCGCTGTTCAGCGCCGTGAATGGCGCGTTCGACCGTGTAGCCTTCGTTATTCAGTACCACAATGACCATGTTCAAACGATCCCGAATGATAGAGCCAAGCTCCTGTACGGTGAGCTGCAGCGATCCGTCGCCGATCAACAGCACCACGCGCCGTTCCGGTTCGGCAATTTGTGCGCCGAATGCGGCTGGCAGAGAATAGCCTATCGATCCCCACAGCGGCTGGACGATGAAGTGGCAGTGGCTCGGCAGCCGGAGCGCCGCGGCGCCAAAGCAGGAGGTGCCCTGGTCGGTCACGAGAATATCGCCAGAGCGGAGGAAACGCTGCATCTGTTGCCACAACTCCCGCTGATTGAGCGTGTCTGTGTGCTCTGATGGCGGTAAGGCCGGCGGCGTAATGGTGCGGTGATCCCAACGGGACGCGAGTGTCGCAGTGATTTTTTCCAGCGCGGCGATAGCGTCTGACATTGGAATAGCGGGGAAAACCTGACTGCCGACACGCGCCAGCGTGGGCTGGATATCGATGTTTTTTTCGCTGGGAATCTGGTGGCTGAAGCCAGTGGTAATCGTATCGGTGTAGCGTACGCCAATGCTGATGATGACATCCGCGTCTTCGATGTGTGCCCGGATCGCTTCGTGACTGCCGCCACCTGCGTAGGTGCCAGTAAAGCTGCGATGCTGTTCGTTTAGCGTGCCTTTCCCCATCAGTAAAGTAGAGTGGGGGAGCGGCGTTTTATCGAGCCAGCGTTGGATTTGCTCTGCAGCGCCAACGCGCTGAGCCAGAAAATCTGCCAATAATGAGACCGATTTTGCCTCACTCAGCATCGCTGTGGCGGCGCTAACAAAGGCTTGCAGTGACTCATCAGAGCGTAATGGTTCAGGGATAACGAGCGAGTACGGTCGTGTTCCAGCCGGTGCGGCAGCCACGTCCAAGGGCAGAAACAGATATACCGGCTTGTGTTGAGCAAGCGCTTCTCCAATGACCCTGTCGATCTCTGTGGTGGCGTTCTCGACGGTGAGGCTGGCTTGGGCAACGGTGACTTCTGCCGCCATGCGGGAAAAGTGGCTAAAGTCGCCGTCGCCTAATGTGTGATGGAGTAATTCACCGTTGTGTTGTGACGCGAGACTAGGGGCAGCGGCAATGTGAATGACGGGCAGACATTCCGCATAGCTGCCTGCAATACCGTTAATCGCGCTGAGCTCGCCGACACCGAACGTGGTGAGTAAGGCCGCCGCCGGACGGCATCGCGCGTAGCCATCGGCGGCGTAAGCGGCGTTTAACTCGTTCGCGCAGCCCACCCAGGCGATCTCCGGGTGCCTGATGACATGATCGAGGAAATGCAGGTTGTAATCGCCCGGCACCCCGAAGAGATGCTGAATACCAATCTGTGTCAGACGATCCAGTAAATAATCTCCCACCGTATAGTTTTCGCTCATCGATGCTTCCTCTATGAATGACGGATATTCTGAAAGTAAGTATTGGCGCTAAGGTGAATATTTCTAATATTTATTCCCTATGGTTAATCTTTAAGTCTGCATTTATTGGTGCTTGAGTGGATTTTTAGTATTAAATTTATTAATGAATTAATAGAGTGCTGATGAGTAGCGTGCATAGGCATTAGCGAAACGTTAAGAATGGTAAAATTAGGAAAATAAGTATTTATCTGATAGTGGCGTAGGGGAATTCCCCGTATATCTCTGTCAGGCCGCAGTCGCGGTGAGCAAGGAGTTACCCTATGTTTAAGCCACTCGTCATCAGTGCCCTGTTTGTAGGAATGTTTGCGGTCATGCCAACGCCAGAGGCTAAGGGTGCCAGCATCGATCTGATGCCTGGCGTCACGTTGAATATCGGCGAGCGTGACAGACGAGGTAATTACTGGGATGGCTATGACTGGCGCAGCGAGCGCTGGTGGCAGGAGCACCGGGGTTACCATCGTGGTGAACGTAATCAGCACGGTTACTATTGGGATGGTTGGCGCTGGCGCGATGCCCGCTGGTGGCGTGAGAGTCAGCGTGACAGGCGCGATTATGATAAGCGCCGCTTTGATCCCCCTCGCTACGTTGACGATCGCGGGCCGCGTCGCGGTGATTGGGACAGACGCGGGCATGAGCGGGGGAATGGGTACTATCGCAATGGGCGGGGATCGTTTCGCGACTAGCGGATAAAAAAAGCGCCGCGAAAGGGCGGCGCTTGTGCATTGGATAATGGTACGTAGAGTGTATTGCTGAACTAGTTAGCCAGTTTTGCGGCGATGTCAGCAATGCGCTGGCCGTACAGCTTACCGGTCGCCAGATCGCCCGCGACCACTTCATCTACGCTGGCGTCAGACGGCGTCTGTGCCAGCAGACCGACAGAACCACCGAGGTTATTCAAATCATCGCGTTTTGCCGCTTTGGCATTGGAAGGCAGTTGATTCAGGCTGACCCAAATTCCGCCGTGCTGTGAAGCCAGCGTTTGCAGATAAATCAGCGTGACCTGCTTGTCGCCGTTCAGGCTGGCGCTGTTAGTAAAGCCGCCAAACACTTTGTTGCTCCAGTTGCGAGAGAACCAGGCTTTAGAACTGGCATCTGCGAATTTCTTGAACTGCCAGGTCGGGCCACCCATGTAGGTCGGTGTACCGAAAATAATGGCGTCAGCAGCGGCGAGTTGCTCCCACTCAGCATCGCTGATATTTCCTTCCGCATCGATGGCAATCAGCTCGGCGTTAGCGCCTTCGGCTACGGCAGTAGCCAAACGCTGGGTGTGGCCGTAGCCTGAATGATAAATAACGACTGCTTTTGACATAACCTATCCTCATTTCTCTGTGTTTATCAACGATATGCCGTGGCCTTGTCATGTAGCCTGCGGGTGATACGTGCTTTCTAATGGATACTAACTTTATAATGTGAGGACTATATCGGAGCCTCGTGGTTCTGTTAAGACAGCACTTTTAAGTGAGTTGGTATCTTCAAGGTAACCAGATGGAAACGCGATAATGAGCAAACGCTATGATGTTTATGCGCAAAACTGCCCGACCCGCATGATTTTGGATCGCGTGGGGGATAAGTGGACGTTGCTGATTCTGAATATTCTGGTTGAACGACCGATGCGCTTTAATCAGTTAAAACGCGATGTGGAAGGGATTTCACAAAAGGTCCTGTCGCAAACGCTGAAGAATCTGGTACGTGACGGCTTTGTCGAACGAACGGTTTTCCCAACCATTCCGGTGACAGTGGAATACGCCTCAACCGTAATGGGAAAAACGCTGGCTAAGCCGATTGCCGAGCTTACCTATTGGGCGGAGCAGAATATGGATAACGTGCTGTTATCCCAAAAGAAGTTTGATGCGTCAGCAAATAACGCGGTTGAGCCGCTGTAAAACTTCCGTTCAGGCTCCCACCGAAGCAGGAGCCTGTGGATGACATCGCTGTCAGTCTTTATTTAGCGTGTTGCAGGTCAAGGCGATAAACCGCAAAGCCCGTTTCGTCCTTGCCGACGGACGTCATCGGGTACTGGGCTTTCTCTTTGATAAACGCCGTGGCTTTCTCAGACGGTGACGTTTCAAAACGGATATCCAGCGGTGTCTCGCTGACGATAGGTGCCAGACGCCAGTTGTTATCCGCCTGCGGCTTCACTTCTCCCGATTTTTGCGTTTCCGCGCTGATGTAGGCCGCCAGAACGGAGCGGTTTTCATCCGGCGAGGCGAAGGCCACATATTTCTCACCCGTACCGGCAAATTTCTCACCGTAGGCGCGATAGTTATTGGTGGCGATCAGGAAGGTCGCTTTGGGATCGATCGGTTTACCGTTAAACGTCAGCCCTTTGATACGGTGCGATTTATCGTTAATTAACGCGCACTCGCTGTCATAGCGGGCAGGCTGCGTCACATCAATCTGATAATTGACGCCATCGATCACGTCGAAGTTATAGGTGCGGAAGCCGTCCCAGTTGAGCAGGGATTGCGGTTCACGCTTGCTTGGATCGATTTGTTTGAACTGACCCGCAGAGCATTCCAGCCACTCCTGTACCTGCTGCCCGTTAACTTTCACCACCACCAGCGTATTCGGGTAGAGATACAGATCGGCAGCGTTACGGAAGGTGAGCTGGCCTTTTTCCACTTCGACATAGCTGGCTGGATCGTTTTTACGTCCACCGGCTTTAAACGGCGCGGCGGCTGAAAGCACCGGCAGATCGGCCAGATCGGGATCGCCCTGAATAAAGTGTTCCACATAGGCGCGCTGAGCATTGTTGACGATCTGCACCGTAGGATCGTCCTGAATCAGTGACAGGTAGCTATACATGTTGTCTGCGGATTTACCAATCGGTTTGCTGACAAATTCGCGCGTATTCTGGTGCGCATCGGACAGCACTTTCACCAGCTTGTCGTCTTCCGCCGCCAGCGATTTCTTCTGCGCTTTGTCATAGATCGGTCTGGCTTCCGCTTTCGCCTGTTCTACCTTCCATGTGCCGCTGTCGTTATTCAGCGTGAAATCGACGACGCCGAGGTGGTCACCCCATTGCCCCGGCATCACAGCTGGCACGCCGTTGAGTGTGCCCTGTTTGATGTCTGCGCCCTTGATGTTCGCAAAGTCATTGCTGGGGAAAACCGCGTGAGCATGGCCGAACATGATCGCGTCGACCCCAGGAATTTGGCTGAGGTAGTAAACAGAGTTTTCCGCCATCGCTTTATACGGCTCGGCAGAAAGGCCGGAGTGAGGGATAACAATCACCAGATCGGCCCCTTGCTTACGCATTTCTGGTACCCACTTTTTGGCACTCTCCGTGATGTCTTCCACGGTGACTTTTCCCGTCAGATTGGCTTTATCCCACACCATGACCTGCGGCGGGACGAAGCCAATATAGCCGATGCGCAGGGTATGCTGTTTGCCGTCGCGATCCGTAACCGATTTGTTTTCAATGTGGTAAGGCGTAAATAGCGGTTTGCCCGTTTTGGCATCCAGCACGTTGGCGTTCACATAAGGGAATTTCGCGCCGGACAGCGCCTTGTGCAGATAGTCCAGACCATAGTTGAATTCGTGGTTACCGATGTTGCCGACGGAATAGTCCAGCGTGTTCATCGCCTGATAAACCGGGTGCACGTCGCCCGCTTTCAGCCCCTTCGCGGCCATGTAATCGCCTAACGGGCTGCCCTGGATCAAATCGCCGTTGTCCACCAGCACGCTGTTGGTGGCCTGCTCACGTGCGGCGTGAATCAGGCTGGCGGTACGCACCAGACCAAATTTATCGGTTGGCGTATCCTTGTAGTAATCGAAGTCCATCATATTGCTGTGCAGATCGGTGGTTTCCAATACCCGTAGATCAACAGTAGCGGCATGAACGGTCGTGGCGACCAGCGTAGCAAGCAGGCTGAGTGCCAGTGAATGCTTCATTGCGTAACTCCTTGTGAGGTAATTGTCGACGCGTGAGGCGATCGGGGGTGTCTTTCATATCATGATGAAGTTAAAGTGATTATCGTCTCTAAATGCTGAGGATGACATCAATAATGGCAATAATCGTAGATTGCCTCACAGATGTATAATGAATGACAGAGATGAAGTCTGCGTTACGTGTAACCGATAACGACGAGGTCGATCATGTTAGAAACTGTTTGCCAACTGGCTCGCGATGCTGGTGCTGCGATTATGCAGGTTTACGAAGGGCAACATCCTGTCGATGTTGCACACAAGAAAGATGACTCACCGGTGACGGCTGCCGACCTTGCGGCGCATCGCGTTATTAAGGACGGGCTGGCTGCGGCGTATCCTGACATTCCTTTGCTGTCAGAGGAAGATCCGCCGGAGTGGGAAATCCGTCGGCACTGGCAGCGCTATTGGCTGGTCGATCCGCTGGACGGCACCAAAGAGTTCCTTAGCCGCAATGGCGAGTTTACGGTGAATATTGCGCTGATCGAGAACGGTCAGGCCGTGCTGGGCGTGGTGTATGTGCCGGTCACGGGCGTGATGTATTCTGCGGCGGACGGCAAAGCCTGGAAAGAAGAGAACGGCCAGCGTCGGCAAATTACGGTGAAGCAGGCGCATCCGCCGCTGGTGGTGGTCAGCCGTTCTCATGCCGATAGTGAACTGAAAGATTATCTTAGCCAATTGGGTGAGCACCAGACGGTGGCGATTGGGTCATCGCTAAAATTTTGTCTGGTGGCGGAAGGCGAAGCGCAGCTTTACCCACGCTTCGGGCCGACCAACATTTGGGATACGGCGGCGGGTCATGCGGTGGCGATGGCTGCCGGGGCGCAGATTCACGATTGGCAAGGGCGCCCGCTGTCCTACACGCCGCGTGAATCCTTCCTCAACCCCGGTTTTCGCGTCTCTTTATTTTAATCAGCTAGAGTCGGGTTCGTTATTTCTCTTCCAGTAACTGGCGCAGCAGGGACATCACCTGCTGCACTTCTTGTCCGCTCAATGCGCCATCCTTCACGAAACGAATTTTCCCCTGTTTATCCAACACCGCGATAGCTGAGCTTTGTGGTTGTAGCTGCCAGGCCTTCCGCACGTTGCCATTGCTGTCGACAATGAATTGCGACCACGGGAAGGCTTTCTTGTTGTCCTCAAGACTACTGCGCACAAACATGCTGGTGCCGATGATGGCATCGTCGGTATTCACGATTGTCGTCGTTTGGTAATAATCATGCGGTAGGTTAGCGGCCTTCAGTGCGGAGATGAGTGGATCGTTCATCTCTTTGGCAGAGGTGCGGCCAGCGATATGTTGTATCACCCGTACTTTTCCGGGCAATTGCGCACTGTTCCAGTTTTTATAACTAAACTGATTATTAAGGTACTGAAGTTCTCCTCTGTCTGCGACGCCGACGGGGGGAACCAATTGGTTGAGTACCAGCGTATGGGCTAAGGCTGGGAGCCCCAGCAGAGGCGTGATAGAGAGCGCGAGGAGCAGGTGGCGTATTTTTATCATGGTTATGTCCTTCAGTGTGGGGCCCGATGCGATGGCAATGAGGGAAAATATCGGGCTATGGAATAAGCGTAGATTCAGGAAACTGGTCTGTCCTGCTCCGCGATAAAACGGTTTGTGCCCGAGAGCACAAAACCCTTATTTTTGAAGGTTTATACTGATGACTAAGGGTTTCCTTAAACACTAATCTGTAAAAATCTGTAAAAGCAGTTAAGAATACTGAATAGTGGGGAACTAAATGCCGTTTTACTGCACTAATTAGCAGTATCCGTTATCTCATTAGCGCTCCAGAACCTCAGCCATGTTGGCGAAAGGGAGAGCGTAAAAAAATAAAACGGGAGAGTAAAACGATGAGGATCTTCGAACGTTACAATCCTTTGAAAGTCGCCAAGTATGTGAAAACCCTGTTTCGTGGGCGGCTGTACATAAAAGGGGTTGGTGCTTTTGAGTTCGACTACGGCAAAATTCTACTGCCAAAGAAACAGGATAAGCAGCATCTTCTGGTGATGTCCGAAGTGAATCGCCAGGTCATCCGGCTTCAGGCCGAGATGGGATAAGTGATAAAGAAACGGCCCGTAGCGGGCCGTTCTGGTTTGTGATGAAGCCCGATTGGTTGGGCATGTCTTCTGGCGGTTAATCGTCGCTATCAATCTTCACGCTTGATGAGACAATCGGGCGGTCTTCCAGACGCGTCACCAACAGCTGATCGATCTTGTAGCTGTCGATATCCACCACTTCAAACTTATAGCCTGAGAAGCGCACCGCATCGGTACGTTTCGGGATTTTCCGCAGCGTATACATCATGAAGCCGCCGATGGTTTCGTAGTTGCCGGAATGCGGGAAATCATCAATATTCAGTGCGCGCATCACGTCTTCTATTGGCGTACCGCCTTCAACCAGCCACGAATTCTCATCGCGCGCGACAATCTGTTCTTCCATTCCCTGACCAACGAGATCGCCCATCAGCGTGGTCATCACGTCGTTAAGGGTGATGATGCCGACGATCAGCGCATATTCGTTCAGAATAACGGCAAAATCTTCGCCCGCGGTTTTAAAGCTTTCTAACGCTTCGGACAGCGTCAGCGTATCTGGGACGATCAGCGCTGGACGAATCTGCACGCCGCTACTCAGCGTCAGGCTCTGGTTTCCCAACACCCGAATCAGCAGGTCTTTGGAATCCACGTAGCCGACGATCTGATCGATCGTGCCATCGCAAACCAGAAACTTGGAATGCGGCTGCTGGGCGATCTTTTCCTTAATACTGTCTTCCTGCTCGCGCAGATCGAAGTAGACCACGCTTTCGCGTGAGGTCATTGACGACGGCACGGTACGGGATTCCAGCTCAAACACGTTCTCGATCAGCTCATGTTCCTGCTTACGCAGCACGCCAGCCAGCGCACCGGCTTCCACCACGGCATAAATATCATCTGACGTGATGTCATCTTTACGCACCATCGGCAGCTTAAGCAGACGGAAAATGACGTTAGCCAGGCCGTTAAAGATCCAAACCAGCGGACGGAAGAGGAACAGGCAGAAGCGCATGGGGTTGATTATGCGAACCGCGACGGTTTCCGGCGCAATCATACCAATGCGTTTCGGGGTGAGGTCGCCAAACAGGATGAACAGGCTGGTGACAAGGACGAATGAACAGATGAAGCTGACTTTATCAGCGGCTTCGGGTGACATGAAGCGTTCAAACAGTATGGAAAACGTCGGGGAAAATGCCGCATCGCCGATGATACCGGCCAGAATCGCGACGGCGTTGACGCCAATTTGAATTACGGTAAAGAAGATGCCCGGTGTTTCCTGAAACTTGAGCACCAGATCGGCGTTGAGGTTTCCCTCATCGGCCATCAATTTGAGTTTAATTTTACGGGATGCCGCCAGCGAGATCTCGGAAATCGAGAAAAACGCACTGATGGCAATAAGAAAAAGAATCAGTAATAGACTGTTTAACATCATTTTTAAAGTTTTCGCATGAGCCTAAAGTAGCGCAGCGATCCTCAGAAAGGTGAGTAAATTAATAGCAATAATTGGAGGTATATAACCGGGCAACGCGCTGCCCGGTTCGGACGCATTATAGCAGGAGCGGTGAAATTACCGCCAGTGGTCAGCGCTGAGGCGGAAGACAGACGCCGATACCGCCTAATCCACAGTAGCCGTTCGGGTTCTTGTACAGGTATTGCTGGTGCTCGTCTTCCGCATAATAGAACGGACCCGCAGGCTCGATTTCTGTGCTGATGGCGCGGCCGTCACCGTTTTCCCTCATTGCTTGCTGAAAGCGTTGAAGGCTTTCCTGTGCTGCCTTTTCCTGCTCGGGCGTGAGCGTATAGATAGCGGAACGGTATTGACTGCCGATATCGCCGCCCTGACGCATGCCTTGCGCGGGGTCGTGATTTTCCCAGAACAGTTGTAGCAACTGCTCGTAGTCGATCACTGCGGGATCGAAAACGACACGCACCGCTTCGGCATGATCGGTCTGCCCGCTACACACTTCACGGTAGGTCGGGTTGGGCGTGTAACCGCCAATGTAACCCGCCGCCGTGCTGTAGATCCCCGGCTGTTGCCAGAACAAACGCTCCGCGCCCCAGAAGCAGCCCATCGCAAAAATCGCCACGGACATCGAGTCTGGCACATGCGTCATGGAATGTTCATGCACGACATGCAGCCTGGCGACGGGCATGGGGGTGGAACGCCCCGGTAAAGCATCGGATTGCGTAATCCGCTGCGTTTTATCAATTGAATTCATCACGTTGTTAACTCCAGCTAGACTGGGTAAATAACCCGCTTTCATGGAAAGCATAACCAAGAAGCGTTGGGCTGTCTTTATATCTTCATGGTGTTTAATGTTAAGGTAATGTTTATCTGTAATGCCGCATATTGATGTTTGTAGGTGAAAATCTATTCTTAAGATGGAAAATTAGTATTTATCACTAATATCATGCAAAGTTGGTAGGAGATTTCGGCGCTGCGTGGCGGATTGTCAGGTAAGCGTACAGCGACGGCCGTCAATGCGGCGGGCGAAGTGATAAAAGCCATGCTATAGGTTTTAGGCGACAGACCGATTTATCAGGGAGCTCAGTGACTATTTTCATCTCAACGAAAAGTTTCATTGGAAAAAAAAGCGTTACCGGGCAAAAAGGCATAGCAGGACAAAAAAATAGCTTTGCTGGCTGCGGTGCGCCACGATACCGGGTTCTTGGCCTGATGTGCGCACTGCTGATGCTGGCCCCAGAGAGCCAGGCAGCGAATGTGCGTCTGCAAGTCATGGGGCTGGAAGGGCAGTTACAAAAGAATGTACGGGCACGCTTATCGACCATTTCGGTTGATGAGGTGAATGCCGATGGGCGTTTCCGCTCACGCGTCGATGAAGCGATCCGTCAGGGATTGCGTGCGCTCGGCTACTACGATCCACAGATTGGTTTCGAATTCCGGCCTGCCGTTAATGGCGGACGACCCGTACTGATTGCCACCGTGACTCCCGGTGAACCGGTAAAAATTGCCGGGGTGAACATCACCCTGCGCGGCGGTGCGCACGACGATAAAGACTACCAACAGCTGGTTAAAGACGATCGCCCTGAAATCGGTTCGGTGTTGAACCATGGCGATTTCGATCGCTTTAAAAGCGGGCTGAATGGTTTGTCATTACGCAAAGGCTATTTCGATGCGCGCTTCCAGCAAAGCCAGCTTGGCGTGATGCGGGAAGAGAGAGAGGCGTTTTGGGATATCGACTTTGACAGCGGTGAACGCTATCGCTTTGGCGCCGTACACTTTCAGGGCGCGCAAATCCGCGATGATTATCTGCAAAATCTGGTGCCGTTTCACGAAGGCGATGCCTACACCAGTGAAGATCTCGGTGAGTTAAACCGCCGTCTTTCTGCGACGGGGTGGTTTAATTCTGTCGTGGTCTCACCTGATTTCGATCGGTCGAAAAGCGACAAGGTGTTGCCGCTGGAAGCCGTGGTGACGCCACGAACCCGCAACCGTATTGAGACTGGCGTCGGCTATGCCACGGATGTTGGCCCACGCTTTAAAACGACCTGGAATAAGCCTTGGGTGAATTCACGGGGTCACAGTCTGGAAAGCAGCCTGAGCGTGTCCGCGCCGGAGCAATCACTCGATTTTAGCTACAAAATCCCCTTACTGAAGAACCCGCTTGAGCAGTATTACCTGCTGCAAGGCGGCTTCAAGCGCGAAGATCTCAACGATACCAAATCCGATGGCACCACGCTGAACGTGGCACGCTACTGGGATCTCTCCAGCGGCTGGCAACGGGCGATTAATCTGCGCTGGAGCCTCGACCACTTTACGCAGGCAAGCGTGACGGATACCACGATGCTGATCTATCCGGGCGTCAGCATTAACCGCACTCGCCAACGCGGTGGGCTGATGCCGGTATGGGGCGATACGCAACGTTATTCTATCGACATTTCCGACACCACCTGGGGATCGGATATCGACTTTGCCGTGGTTCAGGCGCAAAACGTCTGGATTCGTACGCTGGCGGATAAACACCGCTTTGTCGCGCGCGGCAATCTGGGCTGGATTGAAACCAATAATTTCTCCCGCGTCCCGCCTTCACTGCGTTTCTTTGCCGGTGGCGATCGCAGCATCCGTGGGTACAAGTACAAATCTATTTCGCCGCGCGACAGCGATGGCAAACTGACCGGTGCGTCCAAGCTGGCGACCGGCTCGCTCGAATACCAATACAACGTTACGGGAAAATGGTGGGGCGCAGTTTTTGTTGATTCAGGTGAAGCAGTGAATGACATCAAACGCAGTAATTTCAAGACCGGCACGGGCGTCGGCGTACGCTGGGCCTCGCCGATTGGTCCGGTAAAACTCGATGTTGCTATGCCGATCGGCGATGCAGAGAAGAAGAATGATGTTCAATTCTATATCGCACTGGGACCTGAATTATGATGGATGAGAAAAACGAAAAAAAAGCCCAGGATCCGGTAACAGAAGAAAACGCTGAGCAGGGTAACGCGCTGGCGACGTCAGCACGAAAAGGGCGCTGGTGGAAAAGGGTCGGCATTGGGTTTGTCGCCTTCTTACTGCTGCTCGTTGTTGGGCTGGGATTACTGGTAGGAACCACGCCGGGCCTGCATCTGTTGCTGAATACCGCAGCACGTGTGGTGCCGGGGTTGGACATTGCCAGCGTAAGCGGCGGCTGGCGTGATTTAACGCTAAAAAATGTTAGCTACCAAATGCCGGGCGTGGCGGTAAAGAGCGAGGAGTTTCATCTGTCGCTTGCGCTAGCGTGTCTGCGCAAAAGTCAGCTGTGCATCAATGACCTTTCGGCAAACCGCATTGATGTTGTTGTGGATACCAAAGCCTTACCTGCGGCGATAGAGCCACCGCCACCTTCAACGCCAGTCACGGAAATCTCTGCACCGTTCCCGATTTCACTGCGTCAGTTAACGCTCAGCAACCTTCAGGTTACCGTGGATGACACGGCGGTTTCTCTCAGTGAATTCCGCACCGGGATGCAGTGGGAAGGGCGCGCGTTGACGCTTCTGCCGACCAAAATCAGCGCCCTGCTGGTGGCCTTACCGAAAACCCCTGTCGACGTGCTGGAAGATGGCAAAGTGACGGCGGCGGAAATGGCCGCGGTTATTAAAGAAACGGCGGCGAACGTACGCGATGCGGCGGAGCAAGGCTCCTCGCAAACGCTTCATATCGATAACGCGCTGGCGGCAAACAATACCGTCGCGGCAGCCACCACCACGACACCAATACCGATGGCATCGACATCCAAAACGGATAGCACCTCTGACAAGCCTGCCGTGCCTGAACAATCGCTAGGTGAACGTCTTAGCGAGCTGTTCTCCAAACCGCTATTACCTGATTTACCCCAGTTCACGCTGCCGTTGGATCTGAATATTGTCGAGATTCACGGTGAACAGCTGCGGCTGACGGGCGATCAGGACATTTTGATTAATAACCTGTTCGTGCAAGCCTCGACTCAGCAACAGCATTTGCGTCTGGATAAGCTGATCGTCCAATCGCCGCAGGGCGGGCTGAATGTACGCGGTGAAGCGACGCTCAGCGAGAGCTGGCCTGTCTCGCTGACGGCGAACGGCGTGCTGAACGTCGATCCGATCAAAGGTGAGAAGCTTAAACTGACGGTTGAGGGCGGCCTGCGCGAACAGCTGAATGTGGCGCTGAACCTCTCTGGGCCGCAGCGTGCCCAGTTGGATCTGCAAACCAAACTGGCGGAAGCCGGGCTGCCGCTGGCGTTGACGCTGCAAACCGAACGCGTTCGCTGGCCGCTGACGGGCGCGACGCAGTATCAAGCTGACAACGTCAGGCTGCGTTTTAACGGCAAAGCGACCGACTATGCGCTGTCGCTGCGCGGCGATCTGAGCGGGGCGGACATTCCTCCCGCGACGCTGCTGCTGGATGGCAAAGGCAACGAACAGCAGTTTACGCTAAGCCGCCTGCGGTTGGCGGCATTGCAGGGGAATGCCGACCTGACGGCGCTTATCGACTGGAGTAAAGCGATAAGCTGGCGCAGCGAGCTACTGCTGAACGGGATTAACACCGCGAAACAGTGGCCTGAATGGCCCGCGAAAATAGACGGCAAGATTACGACACGCGGTAGTGTCTATGGCGGTAGCTGGCAGTTGCAGGTGCCGGAACTGCGTCTGGACGGCAACGTGAAAGCGAATAAGCTCACGGCCAGAGGCGAATTGCGCGGTAACGCGGCGGGCCAGTGGACAATTCCAGCGCTGAATCTGGCACTAGGCCGCAACCAACTGAACGTCAAAGGCGACCTGAGCGACAAGTGGCAGTTGGATGCCGACATCAATGCGCCATCCTTGGACGGCATGTTGCCCGGTCTGGCGGGGCGTGCCATCGGCACACTCAAACTCCGTGGCAATCTGCGTGAACCGCAGGTGCTGGCGGATATCACGGCGTCCGGCCTGCGCTGGCAGGCGATGACGATTAGCAGTGTGAGGGTGGAAGGCGATGTGCGCTCTGAGCAGCAGATTCAGGGCAAGCTGGCCGTGCGTCTTGAAGCGCTAAAGCAGGACGGCCTGAATATTGCGCTGTTGACGCTGGATGCCAGCGGCAATGAAAAGCAGCACCAGCTTCGTCTGAATATGCAGGGTGAACCGGTCGCGGGGCAATTGGCACTTTCGGGCAGTTTTGATCGTCAGGAACAGCGCTGGCGAGGCACGCTGAACAATACCCGCTTCGACACGCCGGTGGGTGAATGGCGTCTGACGCAGGATATGGCGCTGGATTACCTGAATGCGCAGCAGAAGATCACCATCGGCACGCACTGCTGGCGGAATCCGAATGCTGAGCTTTGTGTTCCAAAAGCGATTGAGGCCGGACCTAGCGGACAGGCGAGCATTCGACTGAACCGCTTCGATCTCGCCATGCTGAAACCCTTCCTGACGTCGGATACCGTGCTGGCCGGGACGTTCACCGGCGGTGCCGATATCAGCTGGCAGGCGGGGCAAGGCTTACCGCAGGCGAAAGTGTCGCTAGTGGGTAACGGCGTCAGCGTTCGCCAGCAGATGCAGGGCAACACGCTGCCGATTGATTTCGATACCTTTACGCTGAATGCCGGGCTCGATCGCGGGCGTGCGCAGCTTGGCTGGCTGATGGCGATTCGCGAGAACGGACGCTTCAGCGGTGATATTCAGGTGACCGATCCACAAGGGCGGCGCAATCTCGGCGGCAATGTCACAATTAACAATATTTCGCTGGCGTTGCTCAACCCTGCGTTGAGTAAAGGAGAGAAAGCGGCAGGGATATTGAATGCGAACCTGCGCTTGGCAGGGGATGCGGCACGTCCTCAGATCTTCGGCCAGATGGTGCTGGAGCGGTTGGACATTGACGGCAACTGGATGCCGGTCGATCTGACCAACGGGCGGCTGGCGGTGAATTTCAGTGGGATGTCGTCAACGCTGCAAGGTTTCCTGAAAACGGATAACGGGCAGTTGAACCTTGGCGGGAATGCGGACTGGTCACAGCCTGATGCCTGGCGTGCGCGCATTGCGGCGAAAGGCCAGAAGCTGCGCGTGACGATTCCGCCGATGGCGCGGCTGGATGTCTCGCCGGATATTGTCTTCGAGGCCACGCCGCAGCTGTTCGCGTTAAACGGGTCGGTCAGTATTCCGTGGGCACGCATCGTGGTTAAAGACATGCCGGAAAGTGCGGTGGCGGTGTCATCGGATGAAGTGATGCTGGATGCCCAGCGCCAGCCGCTGAAGAAAGCCAGCGCCGCGATTCCGATTAACAGCAACCTGACGATCCGCGTCGGGAATGATGTTCAGCTGGATGCGTTCGGGCTGGCGGCTCGCCTACAGGGCGACCTGAAAATGGTTCAGGACGAGCGCGGATTAGGGCTGAACGGCCAGATCGACATTCCATCTGGCCGCTTTAAAGCCTACGGGCAGGATTTGATCGTCCGCAAAGGGCTGATTCTGTTCTCCGGCCCGCCGGATCAGCCGATCCTGAATATCGAAGCCATTCGTAACCCAGACAACACGGCGAATGACGTCACTGCCGGCGTGCGCGTTACCGGCATGGCCGCGACACCGAAGCTGGAAGTCTTCTCCGATCCGGCGATGTCACAGCAGGAAGCACTCTCTTATCTGCTGCGTGGACAGGGTTTGGACAGCGGTGGAGCAGATAGCTCGGCAATGACCTCAATGTTAGTCGGTTTAGGGGTTGCACAAAGTGGTCAAGTTGTGGGTAAAATCGGCGAGGCCTTTGGCGTAAGTAATTTAGCTCTGGATACACAGGGTGTTGGCGATAATTCTCAGGTTGTCGTCAGCGGCTACGTCCTTCCGGGTCTGCAAGTGAAATATGGTGTTGGCATATTCGATTCTTTGGCAACGTTAACGCTACGTTATCGCCTGATGCCAAAACTATACTTGGAAGCGGTGTCTGGAATTAGCCAGGCATTAGATGTGCTCTATCAGTTTGAGTTCTAGCGATGCGAATTATTGTTTACGGCAGTTTACGACGCAAACAGGGAAACAGTCATTGGATGACGAATGCGCAATGGTTAGGGGATTGTCAGCTCGCAGGTTTCGAGCTGTACGATCTCGGCCATTATCCGGCAGTGGTACCCGGTGATGGAGAGATCCATTGCGAGGTCTATCGCATTAGTTCGTCGATTTTGACAGAACTGGATGCCTTAAAGCGGGACGGGCACGAATACCAACGTGAGCTGATTCCTACGCCTCTGGGCAGTGCCTGGATCTATCTGTACAAGCACCCTGTTGCAGGGCTGACGCGTATTGCCAGCGGTGACTGGCTAAAGCGCAGTGAAGAAGATGAAGAAGAGTCTTGAGGCCGAGTCGCCAATCAAGTCATGGTCGCTATAAATAAAAACACCGCGCAAGGCGGTGTTTTTGATCATGCGATATCTTGAGCCCATAAGGGCTTTAAGGCATATCGTGTGGCGCTTATTTGTTTTTCGCGCGCTCGAAGGAAGCAACGATCTCGGCTTTCGCCGCAGCAGCGTTATCCCAACCTTCAACTTTTACCCACTTGCCTTTTTCCAGATCTTTGTAGTGTTCAAAGAAGTGGCCGATCTGTGCACGCAGCAGTTCAGGCAGGTCGTTAACGTCTTTAATGTGATCGTATTCTTTGGTCAGCTTGCTGTGCGGAACGGCAACCAGCTTGGCATCTTCGCCCGCTTCGTCGGTCATTTTCAGCACGCCAACAGGGCGGCAGCGGATCACTGAGCCAGGCTGCAACGGATACGGGGTCGGAACCAGAACGTCAACCGGGTCGCCATCCAGAGACAGCGTGTGGTTGATGTAGCCGTAGTTGCATGGGTAGAACATGGCTGTAGACATGAAACGGTCTACAAACAGCGCACCGGTATCTTTATCAATTTCATATTTGATCGGATCGGCGTTCGCGGGAATTTCAATCACTACATAGATATCTTCCGGCAGATCTTTACCCGCCGGGACATTGTTCAGACTCATGTCGGTTTCCTTCTCTTAAACCTGAAATAGCGTGGCCGTCATTATAGCCAAAAAGCGTTTAATGTCCCTGATTTTTAGCGTGTGCAAGGCGTGATGCGCTTGCGCGAGTCGTTTAAGTAAAAATACTTTCGTTACTAAAGTTTCTTTAAAGAAAGCAGGCTTGTTACCGATAGGAAGATGATCTGGATCACGTTATGCGGAGCATTTCTTCGCATTTATTTATCATTTGTAATATCAGGGAAACAAAAATGTTAAGAAACATCACAATCAAGACGAGCTTGATTGCTTTGTTAGGAACGATGGTACTGCTGTTATTGCTGGTGTGCGGAATTGGCATTACCTCAATCAATCAGGGAATCACGTCGCTGACGACAATCGACAAGATTCAGGGCAAAGAAGTCACGGCGCTGGCGGGGAGCTATACCGCTTCACTGCGCGCAAGAACAGGGGCGGCGTTGGCCGCTCGGCAGATGGAAAGCGGGCTGACCGATCTGGCGGATGCATCGGTCGCGAGAGCAGAAGCCTACACGGCGCTTTCCCATAAAGAAATGGCACGCTTTCTTTCCTACGGCACCGTAACGGAGCGTGGTGCCAAAATGGCTGCAGAGGTTAAAAGCAACTACGAGCAATACATGAATCTTGGCGTTCAGCCGATGGTTGATGCGCTGAAACGTGGCGATGTCGCAGCCTATTACGTGCTGTTGCAGGACGTACTACCGCCGCTCAGCGTTAAGATGGATAAGGTCGCGAACGAATTCCGTGATTTCGGTCTGGAAGTCGGGGAAAACATGCTCGCAGAAGCGGAGAGCTTCGCATTCAACCGTTTGATGATCATCGGTATTGCCTGTATATCCGTTCTGCTGCTGGTGTTGGCAGCCTGGATTGCCTTGAAGCGTTCTATTCTGTCTCCGCTTGAAGAGACGGTCGGTCAACTGGAGTTTATTGCCCGTGGTGATTTGACCCAGCGCATTCCCGATGGCGGCAATAATGAAATTGGCCGTCTGATTCAGGCGATGAAAGCCATGCAGCATTCGTTGGCAACTGCCGTGGGCCGCGTCCGTGATGCCGGTATGCAGATTGATGTCGGCACGCGCGAGCTGTCTTCCGGCAATACGCATTTAGCCGCGCGTACGGAAGAGTCAGCCTCCTCGCTGGAAGAAACCGCAGCCAGTATGGAGCAGTTGACCGCGACAGTGACGCTGAATGCGGAAAGTGCAGAGCAGGCGCATACGCTGGCGCAAAATGTATCCGAGATCGCGAATAAAGGCAGCGAAACCGTGGGGAGCATGATTGAGAAAATGCAGATGATCTCCAGCAGCTCCGCACGCATTGGCGATATTCTGGCGGTGATTGACGGCATCGCGTTCCAGACCAATATTCTGGCGCTGAATGCGGCGGTTGAAGCCGCACGTGCGGGTGAGCAGGGGCGTGGATTTGCGGTGGTGGCGGGTGAAGTCCGTAGTCTGGCGCAGCGCAGTGCGCAATCTGCTAAAGAGATCAAAATGCTGATGGAAGAGTCTCAAAGTCGCGTCAGTGAAGGCACCGTGATGGCGAAAATGGCGGGTGAAACGATGAATGACGTTTCTGACGCCGTGGCGCGCGTGACATCCCTGATGCGTGAGATCTCAACGGCCACGCGTGAGCAAAGCAATGGTATTGGGCAGGTGAATCTGGCGGTATCGCAAATGGATGAAGTCGCACAGCAAAATGCGTCTCTGGTAGAAGAGTCCGCCGCTGCCACGCGCTCACTGGAAGATCAGGCGCGCCTGCTGGCAGAAAGTATGTCTCAGTTTAAAGTGCAATCGCAGGAATTTGCCGCCATCGGCCGATTCTAATATCCCCGTCATACTTCATAAAAAAATTCCCGTGAAAACGGGAATTTTTTTGTCTTATTCTTCGGAGGACGTCTGTTCGTCTTCTGGCTGCTTCTTCTTGCGTAGCTTATTCCAGATTTTACTTTCCTGTCCGCGCCAGAGGCGTTGGATATTGTCATGATGACGCATCAGTATCAGGCAAGAGAGCATCGCGACGGGGAAGGTAAACTGTGGTTTGAACCACCAGACATAAAACGGCGCGATGAGCGCACTGACAATCGCGCCAAGCGAGGAATAGCCGCTCAGCAGTACGGTCAGTAGCCAGGTACCGGTCATCAGACCCGTCAAATCCCAGCCGATAGGAGCAATTGCACCCAGCGCCGTTGCCACACCTTTGCCACCGCGAAAGTGGAAAAAGACGGGATAGATATGGCCGAGGCAGGCAGCGATAGCGGTTAACCCGAGATACAGCGGGGGAACGCCCAGCTCGTAAGCCGCCCAGACGGGCAGCATGCCTTTCAGAACATCAAACACCAATACGGTTGCAGCGGCCGCTTTGCCGCCAATACGCAATACGTTAGTGGCTCCGGGGTTCCCAGAACCATGCTGGCGCGGGTCGGGTAGCCCAGCAATTCTGCAAAACAAAATCGCACTGGAAATAGAGCCACACAGATACGCGATTAACATCATACCAAGCGCGGTAACACTCATAACGCTATTCCGTTTAGTTTGTATAGAGAGACGTTTAATAAGGGTCGTTTTACTCTTCTCATCTGTGGATAATACGCACATTCCGTCGGAAGTGGTATCCGACAGCGACAAAAACAGAGAATGGCGTGATGGATATCGTATTTATTGAAGAACTTACTGTAATCACAACTATTGGTGTTTACGATTGGGAACAGACCATCCAGCAGAAACTGGTGTTCGATATCGAAATGGGCTGGGATAACCGTCAGGCAGCCGCCAGTGACGATGTTAACGACTGCCTGAGCTATGCCGATGTCAGCGAGGCGGTGATTGCCCACGTGGCAAACCAGCGCTTTGCTCTGGTGGAACGCGTTGCTGAAGAAGTCGCACACATGCTGATGCAGCGCTTCTCGATCCCCTGGCTGCGGATCAAGCTCAGCAAGCCGGGCGCTGTCGCGCAGGCGCGTCAGGTTGGCGTCATTATTGAGCGCGGCACACGATAAATCTGATTTAACAGAATAAATACTGATTTACGTGCAACTAAACCGTAACCCAAATAGTCTATAAGCCAGTTATACCCGTCATACTTCAAGCTGCATGTGCGTTGGCTGCGTTCACTCACCCGAATCACTTACTTGAGTAAGCTCATCGGGACTCATTCGCTTGCCGCCTTCCTGCAACTCGAATTATTTAGGGTGTGTGTAGCGGCTCGCGGAAGTACGCGGCCGCTTTTTTGTGCGCTGCATTTTCGTTTTTATTAGAGGCAAGGATTTTTAGATGACTGACCTGCATTCATTGCTAATCGCATTTATTCTTGGCGTGGTCGAAGGACTGACCGAGTTTTTGCCCGTATCGTCTACGGGGCATATGATTATCGTTGGTCATTGGTTAGGGTTCGCTGATGAGAAAGCCAAGACGTTTGAAGTTATCATTCAGCTTGGCTCGATTCTGGCCGTTGTCGTGATGTTCTGGCGTCGCCTCTTTGGTCTGATAGGGATTCACTTCGGAGAAGTTCCTCACGAGGGGAAAACCGCTGGACGTCTGAAACTGACGCACATCTTGCTGGCAATGATTCCTGCAGTGGTGCTTGGTCTGATTTTTCATGACGTCATCAAGTCGCTGTTTTACCCACAGAACGTGATGTATGCGCTGGTGATAGGTGGCTTCCTGCTGTTAGCGGCGGAATGGTTCAAGCCAAAACAGCCGCGTGCTGTCGGGCTGGATGACATCACGCACCGTCAGGCATTTATGATTGGCTGTTTTCAATGTCTGGCGCTGTGGCCCGGCTTTTCTCGTTCAGGGGCGACCATTTCCGGCGGGATGCTGATGGGCGTCAGCCGCTATGCGGCCTCTGAGTTCTCTTTTATTCTGGCGGTTCCCATGATGATGGGTGCGACCGTTCTTGATCTGTATAAAAGCTGGCATTTCCTGTCGCTGGCCGATGTGCCGATGTTTGCCGTTGGTTTCGTGACGGCCTTTATCGTGGCGCTGATTGCGATTAAAACCTTCCTGAAAATCATCAAACGCATCTCGTTTGTCCCATTCGCGATTTACCGTTTTATCGTCGCGGGCGTGGTTTACATGGTGTTTATGTAAGACTGAGAACGTCGATTTTAGGTAGACCGTTATAGAGAGAGGCCACGCATTAGCGTGGCCTCTTTGTTTCAGGACGCGCCTGATGAATCTGGCTGCTGTGCTTTCCAGTCTGCCAGTGCATGAATACGGCGGCGTGCGAGTTCGTTACGCACGTCAATGCCCTTAAACCCATCGGCGACGACGTCCGCACTGCTGACCTGGCTGGCGACGCGGAAGGCTTCACGCAGATAGTCGCCTTGCGGATACGGGTTCTCTTCAAAACCGGCACGGCCTCTGGCATCGGCTTCGCTCGTGAGCGCTAACTGCTCCAGACGCTGTGGTTTACGCCAGACGTCAATCGCATCAAACAACTTCAGCAGGGTTTTGGGTTGCAGCACCTGCACGGTATGAACCAGATCATGATATTCCGCAACCAGCTTTGCCAAATCGCGAATCGGGTTAGGTACGCGCAGGCGCTGGCACAGTGCTTCAACCAGTTTGACACCCGCCGGGCCATGCCCGTGATGACGTGGCCACAGTTCGGGGGGCGTCAGCCCTTTTCCTAAATCGTGGCACAGCGTAGCAAAACGTACGTCAATCTCAGGGCTGAGACGAGCGGCCATTGCCACCGTCATCATGGTATGAATGCCGGTATCGATTTCCGGGTGCCATTTGGCGGGGGCGGGCACGCCGTACAGGTTATCAATTTCAGGGAACAGCACGGCCAGCGCACCACAGTCACGAAGCACCTGAAAATAGACATCTGGCGACGAGGTGCCGAGCGCTTTTTCCGTCTCTTTCCAGACGCGCTCTGGCGTCAGATAAGCCAGCTCGCCCTCATGCGCCATTGTTTGCATCAGTGCCATGGTTTCTTCGGCAATCTGGAAGCCGAGATGAGCAAAACGCGCGGCAAAACGGGCGACGCGTAGCACCCGTAACGGATCTTCGCTGAATGCGTCGGAAACATGGCGCAGCAAGCGATTATCAAGATCGCGACGACCGTGATAAGGATCGATAAGGTCGCCTCGCTCGGTGCGAGCAATCGCGTTGATGGTCAAATCGCGGCGCAGCAAATCCTGCTCTAACGTGACATCGGGGGCGGCATGGCAGACAAAACCGGTATAGCCTTTGCCAGATTTGCGCTCGGTACGTGCGAGAGCGTATTCATCGCGGCTAACGGGGTGTAAGAAGACGGGGAAATCCTTTCCAACCTGCTGGTAACCCTGCTCAAGCAGGTTCTCCGGCGTCGCGCCGACCACCACCCAATCTTTCTCGGTGACGGGTAAACCCAGCAGGCTGTCCCGAACAGCGCCGCCGACAAGGTAGATCTTCAACGTCGGGCTCCTGAATCAATAACCAATACTTCACCACATACTACCATCTTTGCGCCGTGGCGTTGGCCGCAAAGAAAAATGCCTGCAAGAAGCAGGCACGTGTTCCGATTAGCTCATCCAGCGGTCATTTTTCTTTTTGCGCGGGATGATGTGCGGCAACAGCAGACCCAGCAGCAAGCCTATGCCAGCAACGCCGCCGCCATACATAAACCACTGTAGAATGATGGTGCGCTGCTTATCGTCAAGCTGGACATTTGCCGCGCTGACTTTCTTCTGTGCGACGATAAGCTGTGTTTTCAGATCCTGATTTTCCTGACGCAACCCATTGATAACACCATCGCTGGCTGCGACTTTCTGCTGCATATCTGCGGTGCGTTGGTTCCAGGTCTGATCGATATTATTCAGTTTGTCAGTCAGGTCTTTTACCTGTTTTTCCAGCTCCGGCACCCGCGTGCGCAGGCTCGGCGTCTCGCTAAGCTGGTCGAGAGGAATCCAGGTGGTGCGGTTTTTATCATCACGAATCTGCGCATAGCCTGCACTTTCATTAACGCTGAGTAGCGTGACCTCAGTGCCAGCATTCACCGTGCCGACGATACGATATTGATTGCCCGGACCGCTGTGGACATACGTCAATAACTCATCGGAAATATAGCGTTTTTCTTCCGCCTGTGCGGTCCAGCTTAGCGTGAGCGAAAATAAAGTAAAACAGAGTAAGCCTAATTTCTGCATAAGATCATCATGTTGCGTTAATGGTGGTCCGATAGTAGAGGCTTAAGTCTGACGAGGCAATGTATAAACCGAAATGAGAACAGTCTTAGAACCTCCCCATTAGGGCTATTTCACACCAATAATGCCTGCTGGGATAAGTTCTTAGAAGGCGGTGAGCGGCGTGTTTAAGCGGGGAAAAGCGGTGTTGCCAATAGCAGCTTTGCATAAGAAATGCGCGCTTGTTCGCAGGTGAAAAAGAGTGTGTGCGGTAAGAGTAGTAAGCTGAAGTAAAATGTTATTTACTGACATGATAATGAATGTGGTCTTGGTGTTGTGAATGCTATGAGTGAAGAAATTGAGCTGAAGTTTATTGTTCATCCCGACAGCGTTGAATCGCTGCTGACGCAACTGGCTGACTGGGAGAGTGATTACAGTCAGTATGAGCACATGCGTGCTCAGCGTCTGAGCAATACCTATTATGAAACGGCGGATAATTACCTGCGCCGCAATGGCATCGGCCTGCGTATTCGTGGCGAAAATGAACGCTACGAAATGACGGCGAAAACGGCCGGCAAGGTAATTGGCGGGCTGCATCAACACCCTGAATATAATGTTGAGCTGGAGAAAGCTGAGCTGGATCTCAGCCTGTTTCCGGCGGAAGTCTGGCCGGAGGATTGTGATGTTGAGGCGCTGCAATCGTCGCTCAATCCGCTGTTTAGTACGGATTTTACGCGTGAAAAGTGGGTGTTTACTTACTATCAAAGCGTGATTGAAGTTGCCTTAGATCGCGGTGAAATTCGTGCCGGAGATCTGAGTGAACCGCTGTGCGAGCTGGAGATGGAGCTTAAGGTCGGGCAGACCACCCATCTGCTGGCGCTGGCGAAGGAAATCGCGGAGTTTGGTGGTATGCGGCAGGGCAGCCTGAGTAAGGCGGCGCGCGGATACCATCTGGCTAAAGGTAACCCGGTTCGCGAGTGTCAGCCTCTCAATCGACTGGTTGTGGATCCAAAAACCAATATCGATCAAGCCATCCGCGCGGCGCTGGAATTAGGGTTGAGTCACTGGCAATACCACGAAGAACTGTGGGTAAGAGGGAATGCCTCTGCCCGTGAAGCCCTGCCAGAGGCCAGTGCGATGATGCGCGAAATGTTGGTGCTGGTAGGAGGCGTTGTGTTACGCAAGGTCACCACACTTTTTCGCTCGGCACTCGCGACGCTGGAGGCCCGTCTACAAGGCTCCGACGGCGCGGAAGTGTGCTACAGCGTCGACTACCTGCAAAGTAAGTTGGTACTGACTTCTTGGCTGATCGAGTCTGGCTGGCGTGACCATATGGATAATAAAGATCGCATTAAGCTACAGGGATCGTTCAAACGCTTTGCCGACATTATGTTAAGCCGTAGCACGGCGGATCTGAAAAGCGCTTTTTCCTCTAAATTGACGGAAGCGCAGTACGAACAGCAAATCCCTCGTCTGCAACGTAATATTTGCGCGTTTCTTCTCTTATCCGGCGCTTATCCGGCGGAGCAGGTGGAAGCCTACATTTCACACTGGCGGGTATTGCTCCAGGAAATTGAGCGGCTCGCTGCCGGGCAGGCTCCTTCTGCCTATCTGGAAGCCTACCGTAAAGAGGCGTTGACCTTGCCCCCGTTCTGGCTACATAGCGGCGGACCATCACAGTAACCGTTAACTGCCGCTTGTCAGTGAGGATAGGCGGCGCATCAAGGGAACCCCCATGTCGATACTTCCTTTGCCCGCTTTACCTGTGCTTCTGACGGAACAATCTCAGCGTGCTCTGTCGCGTTTGCGGGAAGCCGCACCTGATGAACCGATAACCGACAGTGACTCTGCTGTTCTGGCATTGAGCGATTTTGTCAGCGATGCGCTTGCACTGCATCCTGACTGGTGGCAAGGGATTCATCAGCAGCCGCCGCAGCCCGAAGAGTGGCAGCATTATGCCGACTGGTTGAGCAATGCATTGACCGATGTTAACGATGAAAATGCGTTGATGGCCGCGTTGCGCCGGTTTCGCCGCCATATGTTGACGCGAATTGCGTGGTCGCAGGCGCTGCAAACCAGTACGACGGAACACACGCTGCGTCAACTGAGTGAGCTGGCTGAGGTGGTGATCGTGGCGGCCAGAAGCTGGCTATATCAGGCCTGTTGTCGCGAGTGGGGCACACCTTGCAATGCGCAGGGGGTGGCTCAGCCTCTGCTGATTCTTGGCATGGGAAAACTGGGTGGGGGAGAACTTAACTTCTCTTCGGATATCGACCTGATCTTCGTCTATCCCGAAAATGGTCATACGCAAGGCGGACGACGCGAGCTGGATAACGCGCAATTCTTCACGCGTCTGGGGCAGCGGCTCATTAAGGTGCTGGATCAGCCGACCGTCGATGGTTTTGTTTACCGTGTGGATATGCGGCTACGTCCCTTTGGTGACAGTGGCCCGCTGGTGCTCAGCTTTGCGGCCATGGAAGATTATTATCAGGAGCAGGGCCGCGATTGGGAACGCTATGCAATGGTCAAAGCGCGCCTGATGGGGGGAATGGACGATGACTATAGTCAGGAACTACGCAGCACGCTGAAGCCCTTTGTCTTCCGTCGCTATATCGATTTCAGCGTGATTCAGTCGCTGCGAAATATGAAGGGCATGATTGCCCGCGAAGTGCGTCGACGGGATCTGCGCAATAACATCAAGCTGGGGGCGGGCGGCATTCGTGAAATCGAATTTATCACGCAGGTTTTCCAACTGATTCGTGGCGGGCGTGAACCAGGATTGCAGGGGCGCTCGCTGCTGCCTACGCTCCAGCATGTAGGAACGCTGGGATTACTAACGCCGCAGCAGGTGCTCGATCTCAGTACCTCTTACCTGTTTCTGCGTCGTTTGGAAAACCTGTTGCAGGCGATTGCCGATGAGCAGACGCAAACCTTGCCGGGTGATGAGCTGAATCAGCAGCGGCTGGCATGGGGAATGGGTTTCGATAACTGGGACACGCTGCAATCCATGCTGGAACAGCATATGCAGGCAGTGCGTCACGTATTTGATGACCTGATTGGCGATGATGCGCCGGACAATAATGATATCCCTGAACATAGCAGCTATAGCAGTCTATGGCAGGACACGCTGGATGACGGCGAACTGGCTCCGCTGACGCCGCATCTCTCGGAAAGTGTGCGTGAAAAGCTGATGCGGACGATTGTGGAATTCCGTCACGATGTAGCGAAACGCACGATAGGGCCGCGCGGGCGAGACGTGCTGGATCAGCTCATGCCGTGTTTGCTGGCGGAAGTCTGCGCTCGTCAGGAAGCGGATACGGTGCTGTCTCGTCTGACGCCGCTGCTGCTGGGGATCGTCACACGCACCACCTATCTTGAGCTGCTGCTGGAGTCTCGCGCTGCGCTCGGCCAACTGATTCGCCTGTGCGCGGCGTCGCCAATGGTGGCCAGCCAACTGGCACGCTATCCCCTGCTACTGGATGAATTGCTCGATGCGTCAACGCTGTATCAGCCGACGGCACCGGGCGCGTATGCCGATGAGCTACGCCAGTATTTGATGCGCGTCCCTGAGGATGATGAAGAACAGCAGTTGGAAGCCGTTCGCCAGTTCAAGCAGTCGCAGCAGCTACGCATCGCCGCGGGGGATATCGGCGGCGTACTGCCCGTGATGAAAGTGAGCGATCACTTAACGTATTTAGCGGAAGCGATTATCGCAGCCGTGGTTCAGCAGGCGTGGGGACAGATGGTGGCGCGCTATGGCCAGCCGTCCCATTTGCAGCATCGTGAAGGCCGTGGGTTTGCCGTTATTGCCTATGGCAAACTCGGCGGTTGGGAGCTGGGATACAGCTCCGATCTGGATTTGGTATTCTTGCTGGATTGTCCATCGGACGTGATGACGGATGGCGAACGCAGTATTGATGGTCGTCAGTTTTATCTGCGCCTCGCACAGCGAGTGATGCATCTGTTTAGCACCCGGACGTCATCAGGCATTTTGTATGAAGTGGATGCCCGTCTGCGGCCATCGGGCGCGGCGGGTATGCTGGTGAGTACGGTAGAAGCGTTTGATGAGTATCAGCGCAATGAGGCATGGACGTGGGAACATCAAGCACTGGTGCGTGCACGTATGGTGTACGGCGAAAGCGGTGTGCAGCAAACATTTGAGTCTATTCGTCGCAGCATTCTGTGTGCAGAGCGTGACGCGGAGACGCTGCGAACCGAAGTGCGCGAAATGCGGGAAAAAATGCGTCAGCATCTGGCGAACAAAGATAAAGCACTCTTCGACATCAAAACGGATGCGGGCGGCATTACGGATATCGAATTCATTGCCCAGTATCTGATGCTGCGTTACGCCGCTCAGGAACCGCGTTTGACCCGTTGGTCAGACAACGTGCGTATTCTGGAACTGATGGCGCAATATGGCGTTATGGAAGAGAGCGAAGCCAATGCGCTCAAGCTGGCCTATGTCACCATGCGTAATGAACTGCACCATCTGGCCTTGCAGGAGTTGTCCGGTCGGGTCAGCAAGGATCGGTTCGTTGCAGAGCGGGAGCAGGTGCTGGTGAGTTGGAATAAGTGGCTGGTAGGAGCGTAAGCTCCTCCTATCTATATGGTCAAATGTGCCGTGCGGTTTAGAGCCGCGCAGCAGTGGCGTGTATGATACGTGCCTATGATATTATTACGCGCATTATGCGAAATAAGCCTGGAGTAGAGGATGAAAGTGACGCTGCCTGATTTCCGTCAAGCGGGTGTATTAGTGGTCGGTGATGTCATGCTGGATCGTTACTGGTATGGGCCGACCAGCCGAATTTCACCAGAGGCACCCGTGCCTGTGGTCAAGGTTGATACGATCGAAGAGCGCCCAGGCGGCGCGGCGAACGTCGCAATGAACATCGCTGCATTGGGCGCGGGATCGCGTCTGGTGGGGTTAACGGGCATTGATGATGCCGCTCGCGCACTGAATGCCAAACTTGGCGAAGTGAATGTGAAGTGTGACTTTGTCGCTGTTCCTACGCATCCGACGATCACCAAGCTGCGCGTGCTGTCACGTAATCAGCAGTTGATCCGACTGGATTTTGAAGAGGGCTTTGAAGGAATTGATCCTCAGCCGATCATCGAACGTATTCAACTGGCGCTGCCAAAAATTGGCGCGCTGGTGCTGTCTGACTATGCCAAAGGCGCATTAGCGCATGTGCAAACCATGATTCAGACAGCAAAAGCGGCGGGTGTCCCAGTGCTGATCGACCCGAAAGGCACGGATTTTGCCCGTTACCGTGGCGCGACGTTGCTGACGCCAAACCTGTCTGAGTTTGAAGCGGTGGCAGGGCGTTGCAAAACGGAAGACGAGCTGGTTGAGCGTGGTATGCAGTTGGTGGCCGATTACGATCTGTCCGCGTTGCTGATTACCCGTTCCGAGCAAGGGATGACGCTGCTACAGCCGGGCAAAGCACCGCTGCATTTGCCGACGCAGGCGCAGGAAGTGTACGACGTGACCGGTGCGGGCGATACCGTAATCGGTGTGTTGGCCGCTGCGCTGGCGGCAGGTAACCCGCTGGAAGAGGCCTGCTTCCTGGCAAATGCTGCCGCAGGCGTTGTCGTCGGCAAGCTGGGGACGTCCACGGTCACGCCGATTGAATTGGAAAATGCTATCCGCGGCCGTGCCGATACCGGATTTGGTGTCATGACCGAAGAACAGCTGAAACATGCCGTTGAACTGGCGCGTCAGCGTGGCGAAAAGATTGTGATGACCAACGGCTGCTTCGATATTCTGCACGCCGGACATGTGTCTTACCTGGCAAACGCCCGCAAACTTGGCGACCGGTTAATCGTTGCAGTAAACAGCGATGCGTCGACCAAACGCCTGAAGGGGCCGACTCGTCCCGTCAACCCGCTGCCGCAGCGGATGATCGTGCTGGGTGCACTGGAAGCCGTCGACTGGGTCGTGCCGTTTGAAGAAGATACGCCGCAGCGCCTGATTGCCAGCATTCTGCCGGACATTCTGGTGAAAGGTGGAGACTACCAGCCACATGAAATCGCCGGTAGTGAAGAAGTCTGGGCCAACGGCGGTGAAGTGAAAGTCCTGAACTTTGAGGACGGCTGTTCTACGACGAACATTATCAACACGATTAAAGCCAACACGTCTCAATCTTAAATGAAATAAAACTGACGGTGCTCGCAAGATTTCGGCACCGTTAGGCCGCAAGCTAATGATTCTCGCTCTGGTAGATCACGGGCGAGAATCATAACAATCACGACGCCGACAGGGCGACACGTCAGATAAAACAGGTATGAAACCAGTGAAGAAAGAACCAGCCGAAGTGAATACGGCCGCACTGCGGGTAGCGGAGTTACGCCGGGTCTTACGCCATCACGAATACAAATATCACGTTGAAGATGCGCCCGAAATTCCTGATATCGAATATGACAAGCTCATGCAGGAACTGAAAGCGTTAGAAGCGGATCACCCCGAGTTGGTGACCAGTGATTCTCCCACGCAGCGCGTGGGTGCGGCACCGCTGGCGGCATTTGAGCAGGTACGTCATGAAGTGCCGATGTTATCGCTGGATAACGTCTTTGATGAAGAGAGCTATCTGGCCTTCAGCAAGCGAATTGGCGACAGGCTGAAAAACGGTGACGATCTGACATTCTGCTGCGAGCTGAAACTGGATGGTTTAGCCGTCAGCCTGTTGTATGAAGATGGCGTTCTGGTACAGGCGGCTACGCGCGGGGATGGCACGACTGGGGAAAATATCACCAGTAACATTCGTACCGTTGCAGCGATTCCACTGCGCCTTGAGGGTGACAATATTCCGCGTCGTGTTGAAGTACGCGGCGAAGTGTTTATGAAGCACAGCGGTTTTGAAAAGCTGAACGAAGAGGCTCGTCGTACGGGGAGTAAAGTTTTTGCCAACCCGCGTAACGCTGCCGCCGGATCGCTGCGCCAGCTTGATCCGCGTATTACGGCTAAGCGTCCGCTGACCTTCTTCTGCTATGGCGTAGGTCTGCTGGAAGGTGGTGAGTTGCCCGCAAGCCACTGGGAACGCCTGATGCAGTTCAAGGCGTGGGGACTGCCGGTGAGCGACAGAATCAAGCTATGTACCGGTCCGGCCGAGGTACTCGATTTTTATCGTCAGGTTGAGCAAACCCGCAGCTCGTTAGGCTTTGATATCGACGGCGTCGTTGTCAAAGTTGATTCTCTGGAACTGCAGGAGCGGTTAGGGTTTGTTGCCCGTGCGCCTCGCTGGGCGGTGGCCTTTAAATTCCCGGCGCAGGAACAGCTGACCTGGGTGCGCGATGTTGAGTTTCAGGTTGGGCGGACAGGTGCGATTACGCCGGTTGCGCGTCTGGAACCGGTCGCCGTGGCCGGGGTTATCGTCAGCAACGCCACGCTGCATAATGCCGATGAAATTGAGCGGCTAGGTTTGCAGATTGGCGATCGCGTTATTGTGCGTCGAGCGGGGGATGTGATCCCGCAGATCGTCGGTATCGTGGAATCTGAGCGGCCAGAGACGGTGCGCCCGATCGTTTTCCCTCCGGCCTGTCCCGTGTGTGGATCTGACGTTGAACGCGTAGAAGGCGAGGCCGTCACGCGCTGTACCGGTGGCCTGATCTGCGGTGCCCAGCGCAAAGAGGCACTGAAGCATTTTGTTTCTCGTCGCGCATTGGATGTGGAAGGCATGGGCGATAAGATCATCGATCAACTGGTGGAAAAAGAGTACGTCAAGACGCCAGCCGATCTGTTTCGTCTGAGCGCTGGGATCATGACGGGGCTGGATCGAATGGGGCCGAAATCCGCGACGAATTTGGTCAATGCGCTGGAAAAGGCGAAAAGCACCACGCTGGCACGTTTCCTCTATGCGTTGGGGATCCGTGACGTTGGCGAATCGACGGCGGCTAATCTGGCTGCGCATTTTGGTTCGCTGGAAGCGCTTTTTGCTGCCGATGAAGAGGCGCTGCTGGAAGTGCAGGATGTCGGTAAAGTCGTCGCCGCGCACGTGCGTCATTTCCTTGAGGAAGAGCACAATCAAACCGTGATCCGAGAATTGACCGATCCCTCTGGTATCAACATTCACTGGCCTGAGGTTCAGGTCGTCAATGCTGAAGAGATCGACAGTCCATTTGCGGGGAAAACGGTGGTATTGACTGGATCGCTAAGTGTTCTGTCCCGCGACGAAGCCAAAGATCGGCTAACGGCGTTAGGGGCGAAAGTAAGCGGCAGCGTCTCGAAGAAAACCGATATGGTGATTGCTGGTGAAGCCGCGGGCTCTAAACTGGCCAAGGCGCAAGAATTGGGGATCCCAGTGATCGATGAGGCGGAAATGATCCGACTATTGGGGGCGTAGACGGATGGAAAAAGAAGACCTGATAGACATTGCCACGATGCAGATGCCGTTTGGTAAATACAAAGGGCGAGTGCTGATCGATTTACCGGAAGAGTACCTGCTGTGGTTCTCCCGCAAGGATGAATTTCCTAAAGGTCGCTTAGGGGAATTGATGCAGATTACGCTGGCAATCAAGATAGAGGGTCTGCAAGGGTTGGTCACGCCGCTGAAGCGGTCTCGTTCCTGATTATCATTTCCTGTCGTAACCTCTGACGAAAAAGGTCGCTTCATTGAAGCGACCTTTCACGTTAACTGGCTACCGATCCCTGACGCAGGCTAGACGTAGATATTAATTTGGTTGTCTGCTGTCGGGCGGTTAACGCCTTCTTGTTTAGCACTTTGAGCCGAAGATGTGGAATCAGACTGCTGTTCTGATTTTTCACTCTGCAAGCGGGCGATTTGTGCCTGTAACGCTTGGATCTGTGCTTGAATGGCCTGCTGCTGTTGTTCGATCAGTTTACGTTCATCATCGCTTTCTGCGCTGGAGGCCGATTCGGTCAGTTTACTCACCTGTTTGGTAAGCGCCTGAACCTGCTTGGTGAGCTGCACAATCTGTTGCTCTGAGGTGTTGCTGCTTTTACTGCTGCTTGCCGTGGTTGTCGATACGCTGATACTGCTGATGGTGTTTGACATTTTCCCTCCTGAAAAGATGCCGATGTACCCGTCATACTTCAAGTTGCAGGTGCGTTGGCTGCGTTTAGTCGCCCGAATCACTTACTTATGTAAGCTCATCGGGACTCCCTCGCTTGCCGCCTGCCTGAAACTCGAATTATTTAGGGTTGATACCCGAATGACTTGGGCTACATGCCTGTGCAACGGCAATTTAAGCACTTTCTCGAAGGGGATATTGTTGGCAATGAAACATGAAATGCTCACTTTCCTGACAGCTCATGTAACAAACTGTATCAGTCAGGAAAGGGAGAAAAAGAAAGAGGGGAATACGCCAGATATTGCAGTTAGACGTAGATATCAACACCGCCTTTTTTGGCTTTATTTTCAGGTGGTTGTGATGTCATTTTTGATGCGGCTTCCATCGCTTTCTTTTCCGCTTCTTCTTTTTGGATGCGGGCAATTTCGGCATAGAGCGCCTGGATTTGCGCCTGGATCATTTGCTGCTGCTGTTTGATGAGTTTGCGTTCGTCTTCACTTTGCGCACTGGCGGCATCTGTGCCCAGTTCTTTTAGCTTTTTGGTCAGCTGTTTGATTTGATTTTGTAATGCGGCAATCTTTTGCTGAGCACCACTGCTGGCAGCTGGTGCAGCTTTACTCTCACCCGCCGATGCAGCTTTACTCTCTGTATTAGATGCAGGCTTACCGGCCGTGGGAGCCGCTGCTACTTTTGGAAATGTGTTCATTACAATCCGGCTGATATCATTGGCCATCACTTCCTCCTGAAATAAGTCAATTCTGCAGTGATTATCGGCAGTTCCGCCCTTTTCTTTACGAAAAATTTACAAAACTACGAGGATGATATGTGCTTGCTGGAGGGAAAGAAAGGGGGGCAAGGGGGCTTTTCTAGTCCCTTGCCCTAATGGATGAGATGACGTTAGTTAACTACCGTACACGTTAATCGCGCTATTCAGCCGCCTTGCCTGAAGATTGAGCCCTTCAGCGGCTTCTGTTGAGTGCGTAACCATATCGGTGTTGCGCTGTGTCATTTGTTCTATCTGTGCAATAGAGGTATTGATCAGGCCCAGTGCTGAAGTTTGCTCATGCGTTGCGTTGCTGATCTCTTTGATCATAGTGGAGACCTGCAAGACTTCATCAACGATGTCGCTGATATGTTTGCCCGCGTTCTCGACCATTATGCTGCCCTGTTTCACACTTTCGACGTTGGCGTCGATCAACGTTTTAATCTCTTTGGCCGCAGAGGCAGAATGCTGTGCCAGATTGCGAACCTCAGCGGCCACTACCGCAAATCCGCGCCCCTGTACGCCCGCACGAGCGGCTTCAACGGCCGCATTCAGCGCAAGGATGTTGGTCTGGAAGGCAATACTGTCTATCACGCCAATGATATCAACGATTTTATCGCTGGCGCTGGAGATGGAATCCATCATGCCGATGGTTTCCTTCATGATATTGCCACCTTTAAACGCGGTGCTGCTGGCGGCTTGTGCCATGGTGGTAGCCTGTGCTGCTGTTTCTGCACTCTGCTGCACGGCAACGGTAATTTCTTCAATGGCGGCGGCAGTTTGTTGCAGATTGGCCGATGTCTCTTCCGTGCGGGTATTCAGGTCGGCATTGTTTTCCGCCAGTTTATGGCTGACGTTGGTGATGCCGTTTACCTGTGTACTGACGTCGTCGACAAGCGAATGCAGGTTCAGGCCAAACTGGTTAACAGAGCGTAGCAGCAAGCCGATTTCGTCTACCCGGTTCAGGTGGACATGCTTTACTTTACGGCCCGATACCACATGCTGAGCCTGCTTCAGTATCATCCTGATTGGCTGGGCAATTTGCTTTTGCAGAAACTGATCCATGATGACGATGAGTAGTAGCGTCAGTGCCAATAGCCACAGCGGATTCATGCCATTGAACGCAAGCAGTGCGGGAATGAGGCCCACCGTTAAGACTGCCAGGCGCAAGCGCCAGCGGACTGACAATTTCTGTAAGAGCGACAGTGGCGAAAAGAGTCCGGTGCGAACGACTAACCCTTTGTAGAACTTACGGCTGCCCGCCTGTTTTTTCTGCACGGCGCTATACAGCGTTTCGGCATGCTTGATTTCTTCGGCATTGGGCGTGTTACGTACTGAGATATAGCCTGCGAGCTGCTCCTGCTGATAAACCGGCGTAACGTTGGCGCGAACCCAGTAGTGGTCACCGTTATTGCGACGATTTTTAACTAATCCAGTCCAGCTATCGCCTTGTTTCAGCGTAAACCACATGTCGGCATAGGCTTCAACGGGCATATCGGGATGGCGCACAATATTGTGAGGCTGGTTGATGAGCTGCTCTTCGGAAAAACCACTGACCGTAATGAAGGCAGAGTTGGCATAGGTAATGTGGCTGTGAATATTTGTCGTGGACATCAATATGGTGTCCATGTCTAACAGATACTCCTGCTGTGTAACAGGTGTATTTAATCTCATTAGAAACCCCGGCGTACGTATCCCGCTCAGTTTCCAGGTTCAGACACGCTGGCCGCTTTTCTCGCCTCAGACGCTCTGGTTATTACAGAGGCTGAAACGCGGTGTCGCTGCCGAATGGTTCGTCCCGTGAAATCTGTCAGGCATATTGCTGTGTAAATATTCAAGTTATTCAAATGGGTATGCTGAAATTTTTTGGGTGGCTTACTCATTTATATAAAATAATGTTATGCATTATTTATGAGCGGGCTATTTACCCTATATTGTGCGTGATGGCGATTTTGTAACTGTATCCGTCATACTTCAAGTTGCATGTGCGTTGGCTGCATTCAGTCACCCGAATCACTTACTCAAGTAAGCTCATCGGGATGCCTGCCCTTGCCGCCTGCCTGAAACTTGAATTATTTAGGATATATATTTTTGTAACAAATATTTCATCAGTGTTAGCACGCTTTTTCAGCACGCGTAAATTTATGATGAGGGCGATTATCTGTCAATTGATTCATTTTATTTGCAATAAATAATTGGTAAGAAATGATTAAAAATAGCTGGGGAGTAAAATAGGGATTATTCTTAATAGGTGTTTTGGGATCGATGAATTTGACGCTAAAAAGAATAACTTGTTAAGTTTTTTTTATTTTTTCTTTGCGTGAATGAAATTAAATGTTGCTGCTATGCTGTTTATTCTTTTAATTACGGCCTTTTTTTCATTTTTATTGCCGCTGAATTTATTGTAGATCAAATAACGCTATCCGCAGACCAGATAATGACGCTGGCCTGCGGAGAACGATAATCAGGTTACCGGCGCTGGATTGAAGACGGCCAGTGCATTATGCAGCCCCCACTGATCGGACCAGGTTTTTTTCTTGCCGCTGGCGATATCCAAAATGAAGTGGAAAAGCTGCCAGCCTACGTCTTCGATCGTGGCCTCTCCGGTAGCAATGGTGCCGGCATCAATATCCATCAGGTCGTGCCAGCGGTTTGCCAATGCGGTGCGGGTCGCCATTTTGATGACGGGGACAGCCAGCAGGCCATAGGGGGTACCGCGACCAGTGGTGAAGACCTGCACGGTGATACCGGAAGCGAGTTGCTGTGTGCCGCACACAAAGTCGCTGGCCGGCGTTGCGGCGTAAATCAGCCCGCGTTTGGTTGGGCGCTGTCCGGGGGACAGGACTTCGACAATCGCGCTGGTGCCGGATTTGGCGATGGAGCCAAGTGCTTTTTCCACGACGTTCGCGAGGCCACCTTTTTTGTTGCCCGGCGATGGGTTAGCGCTACGATCGGTCTGCCCGCTGTCGAGGTAGTTATCGTACCAGGCCATTTCTTCCAGCAGGCGTTTACCGACTTCTTCATTGATGACGCGTGGCGTTAACAGATGAATGGCGTCGCGTACTTCGGTCACTTCGGAGAACATGACGGTGGCGCCGCAGCGTACCAGCAGATCGGATGCAAAACCCACGGCTGGGTTCGCGGTGACGCCGGAGAAAGCATCGCTGCCGCCACACTGCATGCCGACAACCAGCTCAGAAGCCGGGCAGGTTTCACGCTGACGTTTGTTCAGCCGTTGCAGGTGTTTGTCTGCCATCGTCAGAATGTCATCCACCATCGATCTGAAACCAACGTGGTGTTCATCCTGCAAGCGGACAATGCTGGTGTCGTCAAGGGAGATGGCCTGTACGTCAGACGTTCCTTCCAGCAGGCGTTCCGGCTGTAATTTTTCACAGCCCAGACCGACCACCAGTATCTCGCCGCCAAAATTCGGGTTCAGCGCCAGATTGTGAATGGTACGGATAGGAACCACCGCAGCAGGGGCATTGATTGCTACGCCACAGCCATAAAGATGGTTGAGTGCGACAACGCCATCCACATTGGGGTATCTCGGTAATAAATCGCGCTCGATAATTTTGACGACATAGTCCACCACGCCCGCGACGCAGTGCACGCTGGTGCTGATGCCCAGCAGATTTTTCGTGCCTACGCTGCCGTCGGCGTTGCGATAACCTTCAAAGGTATAACCTTCCAGCGCAGGCAGTGCGGGGGGGATTTTGGTCGCTAGCGGTAGGGTTTCCAGCGCGGGAGCCTGAGGCAACTCGACCAGCGATTCATCGATCCAGCTTCCTTTGGCAATATCACGCAGCGCATACCCGATAATTTCACCATAGCGGATGATGGCGCCTGATTTGGCGATATCCACAAGGGCCACTTTATGACCTTGCGGAACATGCTCAATTAATTCCAGATCATCGTTAAAGCGGGTTCCGGCACGTAAGCCATTATTATTAACAACAATGGCAACATTATCAGAATCGTGAACCTTAATATAAAGTGGCTGCTCTTGTGCAGCATTACTTTCTGATTTATCTGACATGATGCAAGCCTTTATTATTGGTTTATCAGAAACGCGGTGATAACTATTATCACGCTATTATTTCATTGCTCGCTAACGAGTATACGTGAGGTTCTCTTCTCGTACATTATGCAATTGACCTAAGCCAGTGCTTTTTGTTTCTGATTTATCAGGCGAAGACCCAATTTTCGGTGAGTTTGATCACATTCTGGCTGTGCACGGTTTTTCAGGAGGAAATGACAATAATGTGTATAAATGTAAAAAGAGAACGGCGGTGTTTTTCGTGAAATACCTCGCATTATATCGTGCAAGTGCACCAACATATTCAAAAGGACATTTTTAATGTTGTGCTTTTAGCTAGTGAGCAGTCAGTGGGTAAAAATTATAATGTTCCTGCGAGTTGAAGATGTCAGCTAATTACTCTGAAGCTATATAGCCTGGCTATTCGCAAAAAAAATAAAAATGGGAAGTTAACTATCCACTGAATCTTCATTCTGATAACCCTACACCGTTATCTGTTATTCGGAATGAATGAGCGAACCGCGATTGAAGCAGGAGTTCATCATGAATACAGTAAGCTCAGCAGCTGGCGCGATACAAAAGAGAACAAACGCCCGCTACTGGATTGTCGTGATGTTGTTTATTGTCACGTCATTTAACTATGGCGACCGTGCCACATTGTCTATTGCTGGCTCTGCGATGTCCAAAGAGATTGGCTTGGATGCGGTGGGGATGGGCTATATCTTCTCAGCGTTCTCCTGGGCGTATGTAATTGGGCAAATACCCGGAGGCTGGCTGCTCGATCGCTTTGGCTCAAAGAAAGTTTACTTCTACAGTATCTTCACCTGGTCGCTTTTTACCTTACTACAAGGTTTTGTCGACATTTTCAGCGGCGCAGGCATCGTTATTTCTCTGTTCTTCCTGCGTTTTATGGTTGGTCTGTGTGAATCGCCTTCTTTCCCGGGGAATAGCCGCATTGTGGCTGCCTGGTTCCCTGCACAAGAGCGTGGTACTGCCGTCGCCATATTCAACTCGGCACAGTATTTTGCCACGGTTATTTTTGCACCGATCATGGGATGGTTGACGCAGGCGGTAGGCTGGGCGCACGTGTTCTGGTTCATGGGCGGGCTGGGTATCATTTTGAGCTTTGTCTGGCTGAAAGTGATCCACGATCCGAAAGATCACCCAGGTGTGAATCAGGCCGAATTGGACTACATCGAAGCCGGTGGCGCACTGATTAACATGGATGCCAAAGGGACGAAGAAAACGACCGAAAAAGGCGAAAAATGGCATCAGATCAAACAATTAATGCAGTCTCGCATGATGCTGGGTGTGTATATTGGTCAATACTGTATTAACGCACTGACTTACTTCTTCATCACCTGGTTCCCGCTTTATCTGGTTCAGGCTCGCGGTATGTCGATCCTCAAAGCGGGATTTGTCGCCTCGGTGCCTGCTATCTGCGGTTTTGTCGGGGGCGTTCTGGGCGGCATTATTTCCGATTACCTGATGCGCCGGACCAACTCCCTGACCTTTGCCCGTAAAACGCCAATCGTTCTCGGTATGTTGCTCTCCATGTCGATGGTGATTTGTAACTACGTTGAAACCGAGTGGGTGGTTATTGCGGTGATGTCCGCAGCCTTCTTCGGTAAAGGCATTGGTGCGCTGGGCTGGGCAGTTATGGCCGATACCGCACCGAAAGAAATCAGTGGATTGAGCGGCGGGCTGTTCAATATGTTCGGTAACGCGTCTGGTATCGTGACGCCGATTGCGATTGGCTACATCATCGGAATGACCGGTTCCTTCAACGGGGGGCTGGTGTATGTCGGGATCCATGCGCTGGTTGCGATCTTCAGCTACCTGTTCATCGTAAAAGATATTAAACGTATCGAATTGAAGCCGTTCGTTAAGAATTAAGGCCATTCGTTACTGCATTCATCTGAATATAGGCAATAACACGAAACGCTGCGCTATCGTACTGATGGCGCAGCGTTTCTCTATATACCCGTCATACTTCACGTTGCATGTGCGTTGGCTGCGTTCACTCACCCGAATCACTTACTTGAGTAAGCTCATCGGGACTCATTCTCTTGCCGCCTTCCTGAAACTCGAATTATTTAGGGTATAGATTTGCCGTTTATTTACTTCATGGAAATCCGGGTTTTACCTCTGCGAAATCGGCTGCTGGGAAGACGTATTTCGGTGTTTATAAGGCGGAAATTTGCTTTGCCCGGTTTTCGTGAAACACCTCCCATTGGCCTGTGATAATGACATATTTAATCTGCATTTCGACAGGGAATGCTGTGCTATTGCCCAATGAGTTGTGAAATAAGAAAACTTATACTTTTTACTGAGGTTGGTAAGGCGGTACGGAGTACAACATCGCTTTCCTGACTGGTTTATTTCGGTATCGGGACAGTTATAACCTGTTTTTATTCTGATAACCCTACAAGCAGTGTTCAGTTCAAATCAGAGTAAAAACAAGGTCGCGCTAATAAAGTAGGAAAACAACATGAAATCATCTACTGGTGCACCATCTGTTTTTTATTTCTGTATGACTGAATTATTTTCATCCGCTTCAATGCGCCCCTGCGTTGTGGCAAACATCGGAAACCTAAGCGTCAATCCTGTGCGCTCCATTTGTGACGGGAGCCTGTAATGACAAACTTTTCAGCGACGCCTGTGATTACCGACATGAAAGTCATCCCCGTTGCGGGCTATGACAGCATGTTGCTGAACATCGGCGGTGCGCATGGTGCTTACTTCACGCGTAACCTCGTCATTTTAACCGACAGCGCCGGGCATACCGGTGTCGGCGAAGCGCCCGGTGGTGAGGTCATTTACAACACGCTGGTTGAAGCCATTCCTCGTGTAAAAGGCGAACAAATCGCCCGTATGAACCGTCTGGTTCATGACATTCATGTCGGCAACCAATCTTCTGATTTTGACTCCTTCGGCAAAGGTGCCTGGACGTTCGAGCTGCGCGTGAATGCGGTGGCAGCACTCGAAGCGGCGCTGCTCGATCTGCTGGGGCAATTTATGGGTGTCCCCGTTGCCGAATTGCTGGGGCCGGGTAAACAGCGTGATGAAGTCACCGTGCTCGGTTATCTGTTCTATATCGGCGACCGCACGAAGACAGATCTGCCTTACTTGTCAGGTGAGAAAGGCAAGCACGAGTGGTATCACCTGCGTCACCAGCAGGCGATGGACAGCGAGGCGATTGTGCGTTTGGCCGAAGCCACGACTGACCGCTACGGATTCAAAGATTTCAAACTCAAAGGTGGCGTGTTGCCCGGCGAGCAAGAAATAGATGCCGTGAAGGCGCTGAAGAAACGTTTCCCGGATGCGCGTATTACCGTCGATCCAAACGGTGCCTGGCTGCTGGATGAAGCGATTGAGTTGTGCAAAGACATGAAGGGCATTCTGACCTACGCGGAAGACCCGTGCGGTGCCGAACAAGGTTTCTCCGGTCGTGAAGTGATGGCGGAATTCCGCCGCGCCACTGGGCTGCCAGTCGCGACCAACATGATTGCCACCAACTGGCGTGAAATGAACCATGCCGTGATGCTACAGGCGGTCGATATTCCGCTGGCCGATCCGCATTTCTGGACGATGCACGGTGCGGTGCGCGTCGCCCAACTGTGTGATGAGTGGGGCCTGACGTGGGGCTGCCATTCCAATAACCATTTCGATATTTCTCTGGCGATGTTCACGCACGTGGGGGCTGCGGCACCGGGTAACCCGACGGCGATCGATACGCACTGGATCTGGCAGGAAGGGCAGCATCTGACCAAAGAGCCGCTGCAAATCGTCAACGGTAAAATTAAGGTGCCGGATCGTCCCGGTCTGGGGATTGAGCTGGATATGGAACAGGTCATGAAAGCTCACGATCTGTATAAAAAATTACCGAGCGGGGCACGTAATGATGCCGTTGCCATGCAGTATCTGATTCCTGGTTGGAAATTTGACCGTAAACGCCCGGTTTTTGGCCGCTAACCCTACAGTGAAAAATTAGAGAGAAAGGATAAGAAAATGACATTGCAAAGTTCAACGCCGGTGATTACCCACATGCAGGTTATTCCGGTTGCAGGTCACGACAGTATGCTGCTCAACCTGAGTGGCGCACATGCCCCTTATTTCACTCGCAACATTGTGATTCTGAAAGATAACGCCGGGAATACCGGTGTTGGCGAAATTCCCGGCGGTGAGAAAATCCGTCAGACGCTGGAGGATGCTGCTGCGCTGGTGGTGGGTAAAACGCTGGGCGAATACAAAAACGTGATGACGGCGGTACGTGCGCAGTTCGCCGACCGCGATGCTTCCGGGCGAGGTTTGCAGACATTTGATCTGCGCACCACCATCCATGTCGTCACGGGGATCGAAGCCGCGATGCTCGATCTGCTGGGGCAATTCCTCAACGTCAGCGTGGCCTCGCTGCTGGGCGATGGTCAACAGCGTGATGCCGTCGAGATGCTGGGCTATCTGTTCTACATCGGCGATCGTAATAAAACCGATTTGCCTTACCAGAGCCAGACGAATGAGAAATGCGACTGGTACCGTCTGCGTCATGAAGAAGCGCTGACGCCAGAGACCATTGTGCGTCTGGCTGAGGCCGCGTACGAAAAATACGGCTTCAACGATTTCAAACTGAAAGGCGGCGTATTGGCCGGTAGCGAAGAGGCCGAGGCGGTTACCGCGCTGGCAAAACGCTTCCCACAAGCGCGCATCACGCTGGATCCAAACGGTGCCTGGTCGCTGGATGAAGCCATCGGTCTGGGCAAACAGCTGCGCAACGTGCTGGCGTATGCAGAAGATCCGTGCGGCGCGGAACAAGGTTTCTCTGGTCGTGAAGTGATGGCGGAATTCCGCCGTGCGACGGGGCTGCCTACTGCGACCAACATGATCGCCACCGACTGGCGGCAGATGGGGCACACCATTTCGCTGCAATCGGTCGATATCCCGCTAGCCGATCCGCACTTCTGGACGATGCAAGGTTCCGTTCGTGTGGCGCAGATGTGCCACGAATGGGGCTTAACCTGGGGTTCTCACTCCAATAACCACTTTGATATTTCACTGGCCATGTTTACTCAGGTCGCTGCGGCGGCACCGGGCAAGATCACGGCGATTGATACGCACTGGATCTGGCAGGAAGGCAACCAACGCCTGACGAAAGAACCGTTGCAGATTGTTGGCGGCATGGTGGAAGTGCCGAAGAAACCGGGTCTGGGCGTCGAGCTGGATATGGATCAGGTGATGAAAGCACACGAACTGTATAAAAACATGGGATTAGGCGCACGTAACGACGCCATGGGAATGCAGTACCTTATTCCTGAGTGGACGTTTGATAATAAACGTCCGTGTCTGGTTCGCTAACGTTCTGATTTTCCGTTTTTTGAGCGCGCCGCTTCAGGCAAGCGGCGCTGGAATGACCGAGGATAAAAAATGAAGACTCCGCTGTTACCTAACCGTTTTCGCCAAGATTTGCTGCAGGGGAAAACGTTGATTGGCTGCTGGTGTGCGCTGGGCAACCCGATTTCAACTGAAGTACTGGGGCTGGCGGGATTCGACTGGCTGGTGCTGGATGGAGAGCATGCGCCTAACGATATCGTGACGTTTATTCCTCAGCTCATGGCGCTGAAAGGCAGCCACAGCGCGCCCGTCGTTCGTCCGCCGTGCAATGAGCCGATCATCATCAAGCGGCTGCTGGATATCGGGTTCAATAACTTCCTGATTCCCTTCGTGGAAACGGCGGAAGAAGCCGCGCGTGCGGTTGCATCAACGCGTTATCCGCCAGCGGGGATTCGTGGGGTTTCCGTGGCGCACCGTAGCAACTGCTATGGCACCGAACCGGATTACTTCGCCAAGATTAACGACAACATTACCGTCGTGGTGCAAATCGAAAGTCAGGACGGTCTCGACAATCTGGATGCGATTATCGCGGTTGACGGCGTAGATGGCGTATTTGTTGGCCCGAGCGACCTGTCTGCGGCGCTGGGCTATCTCGGTCAGCCTAACCATCCTGACGTGCAGAAGGCGATCCGCCACATCTTCGATCGTACCGCGGCGCATAACAAGCCATGCGGCATTCTGGCTCCGGTTGAAGCCGATGCGCGTCGCTATCTGGAATGGGGCGCAAGCTTCGTTGCAGTCGGTAGCGATCTGGGCGTGTTCCGCAGCGCAACACAGGCGCTGAGCGACAAGTACAAGAAGTAATTCAGTCATTCCGTGCGAATCGGATCCGCCATAAGGCGGGTTCATCGTGAATTGAAGTGATATCTACATCAGACAATGAGGTTAGGGCGATGAAAATTGGTTTTATTGGATTGGGCATCATGGGAAAACCGATGAGTAAAAATCTGCTGAAAGCAGGTTACTCATTAGTCGTGATGGATCGAAATCTGGACGCGGTCGCGGAAGTGGTTGCGGCAGGCGCCACGGCGGCTACAACGCCGAAACAGGTTGCAGAACAGTGCGATGTCATCATCACCATGCTGCCTAACTCTCCACACGTTAAAGATGTGGTGCTGGGTGAAAACGGCGTCATCGACGGTGCTCGTGCCGGAAGCATTGTGGTGGATATGAGCTCAATCGCCCCGCTTGC
Source organism: Pectobacterium sp. CHL-2024 (assembly GCF_044751765.1). NCBI lineage: Bacteria > Pseudomonadati > Pseudomonadota > Gammaproteobacteria > Enterobacterales > Pectobacteriaceae > Pectobacterium > Pectobacterium sp. CHL-2024. The sequence goes on from NZ_JBIXKO010000003.1 coordinate 331,690, forward strand.
CAGCCGTGAAATTGCGACCGCACTGGCCGCGAAAGAGATCGCGATGCTGGACGCGCCGGTCAGTGGCGGTGAGCCTAAAGCGATCGACGGCACGCTGTCCGTGATGGTTGGTGGTGACAAAGCTCAGTTTGACCGCTGCTTTGAGATTCTCAAATCCATGGCGGGTTCCGTTGTACATACCGGTGATATCGGTGCCGGTAACGTGACCAAACTGGCGAATCAGGTGATTGTGGCACTGAACATTGCCGCCATGTCTGAAGCATTGGTGCTGGCGACGAAAGCAGGCGTTAACCCGGATCTGGTTTATCAGGCGATCCGCGGTGGTTTGGCGGGCAGCACCGTGCTGGATGCGAAAGCACCGATGGTGATGGATCGTAACTTTAAGCCGGGTTTCCGCATCGATCTGCATATCAAGGATCTGGCGAACGCGCTGGATACCTCACACGGCGTGGGTGCACAACTGCCGTTAACCGCAGCGGTGATGGAAATGATGCAGGCGCTGAAAGCGGACGATCTGGGATCGGCCGACCACAGTGCGCTGGCGTGCTACTACGAGAAGCTGGCCAAAGTTGAAGTTACGCGATAAGCCGTGAAGCGATAGTCACGAGGCTGGCACAGGATGCCAGCCGACTGGCAGATAATCACTCTGATCTACCTCCTGGGTTTCAGGATTTGCTGCCCTGAACGTTGGCAGGTATAAGCGCCGTTTCATGAGCGCGCGGATTATTGATGCAATCGGAACGTTGATGAAATCGGATCGTTTATGAAAATAGTGATCGCACCGGATTCTTATAAAGAAAGCCTGTCTGCACAAGATGTTGCTACGCAGATTGAAAAGGGATTTCGTGAAATATTTCCCGATGCCTGCTATGTCAAATTGCCTGTTGCAGATGGTGGGGAAGGCACCGTTGAAGCCATGGTCGCTGCGACCGATGGCAAGATTGTGAATGTTAAGGTGACAGGGCCGTTAGGCGATAACATCGATGCGTTCTTTGGCCTGTCTGGCGATGAAAAAACGGCTTTTATTGAGATGGCGGCGGCAAGCGGTCTGGAACGTGTGCCTTCGCAACTGCGTAATCCGCTAAAAACCACCAGCTATGGCACGGGCGAGTTGATTCGCTGCGCGTTGGATCACGGTGTTCGGCACTGCATCATCGGAATTGGCGGGAGCGCAACCAATGACGGCGGGTCGGGCATGGTACAGGCGCTGGGCGCGAAGTTGCTGGATAAGCAGGGCGAACAGATTGGTTTTGGCGGTGGTGAACTCGACAAACTTGAACGCATCGATATCAGCGAGCTGGATGAGCGTATTAAAAATTGTCGCTTTGAAGTGGCCTGCGATGTGACCAACCCGTTGACGGGGAAACAGGGTGCGTCGGCGATTTTTGGCCCTCAGAAAGGGGCAACGGCAGAGATGATTGAACAGCTGGATAATGCGCTGAAGCATTATGCGGCGGTGATTCGGCACGACCTGGATATGGACGTGGAACACGTTCCCGGTGCGGGGGCGGCAGGCGGTATGGGGGCGGCGCTACAGGCCTTTTGCGGTGCCGAGCTGCGTCAGGGCATTGAGATTGTCACGGAAGCGTTAGGGCTGGATGAACTGGTACGAGACGCCACGCTGGTGATTACCGGGGAAGGGCGCATCGACAGTCAGACAATCCACGGCAAAGTGCCGATTGGCGTGGCGCGGGTTGCCAAACAGTATAATAAACCGGTGATTGGCATTGCCGGCAGCCTGACGGCAGATGTCGCCGTGGTGCATGAACATGGCCTGGATGCCGTATTCAGCGTGCTTTACAACATCTGCTCACTCGAAGAAGCGCTGGATAATGCGGCAGAGAATGTGAGAATGACTGCACGTAATATCGCTGCCACGATCCGACTGGCGCAGTCGGTATCGCGTTGAGCCGTATTGATTCGATAGTTTTGTTGTTCGTCAGTAAAAGGCAGGCGTATTGCGGACGCCTGCTTTTTGCGCATTCATGACCATACGTTCATCATTACGAATGCATCGATTTGATATGCGGTTGGGCGGCTTTGTTGACGTTGTCGATTTCGTCCAGTAGCTCCAGCCATTCGGGTTCCAGATCGCTGGCGTGAATGCCTTTACGCAGCTGTTGTTCCAGATAGCGGCAGATGCGTTGCAGGCGTGGAACGCCGCTGTAGCTGCAACTGCCGTGCAGTTTATGAACCAGCTCGATGATGTCATCATCCGTCTGGCCCTTCAGCACGTTTTCTATCTTCCGCTGAACCTCCGGCAAGAAATCCAATAGCATTTGCAGCAGATCACGTGCTAACTCTGGTTTGTTTGCCGCCTGTTGCTGCGCCAGCGCCCAGTCGAGTGATAGCTGACTATCGTCGTGCTCGTTCAGTAATCCCGCCATATCGGCCCGATTGCGCTTCAACGGATCTTGCCGTGCATGACGTGTCAGCACGCTTTTCAGCATCTGTTCATCTATCGGTTTAGCCAGATAGTCATCCATACCCGAACGCAGCAGGTGCTCGCGTTCACCGGTCATGGTTTGTGCCGTCACCGCGATAATCGGCGTGGTGGCATGGTGAGGGATCTGACGGATCAGCTCGCTGGCGCAAATGCCGTCCATACCCGGCATCTGAATATCCATGAGGATAACGTCGAACTGATGCAGCTGCGCCTGTGCAATCGCATCTTGTCCGTTTTCACACAGGATAATAGTCTCGACCTGCTCTTCCAGCAGCGTGCCGATCAGTTTCAGATTAGCGGGATTGTCATCCACCGCCATCACGCTCAGCGGCAAACGGGCGGGATGGCGTACGATACCCTGGTGCGATGCGGCATCGTCCGGCAGAAAAGAGAGCTGGAACAGCGTGCTGTCCTGTAACAGCGGCAGCAGGCGTGACGCGGCGAGCGGCTTGCTCAGGCAGGCATGTACGCCGAAGGTTTTCAACTGCTCGGCATCCATTTGCGCGAGGCTGGGCAGCGCCAGAATCACACAGGGCGAACGGCGGCAGATATCGCGCAATCTGGGCGTGTAGTCGAGCAGGGTGTTGCGATATTGCACGGGAATACCGAGCAGCAGGATATCGAATTCCCCTTCCGGCAGTTGCTCAAACGTCGGGCTGTAGCTCACGATAAGCGGCGTCTGGCTCAGGATATCCAGCGTGGCCTGCGCGGCGATGGGATGGTACTCAACGTAGGCCAGATGTTTGCCTTGCAGCATCGTGTAGGCCGGTTCGGTCGGCATGGTGTGCGGGTTGAGCGGCAGCGTGATATGGAACCAGAAGGTCGATCCCTTGTTGAGCTGGCTCTGGAAACTGATATCGCCACCCATCTCTTTGACCAGACGCTGGGTGATGACCAGCCCAAGCCCCGTACCGCCATGACGGCGCGAAATACTGGTGTCGGCCTGACGGAACGCCTGGAACAGCTGAGATTGCTGCAACTCGGCAATACCGATGCCGGTATCGCGTATTTGCACTTCTAGCTGCACCTGATGAGATTCCTGTCGACGCTTCTCCACCCGAATATCGATGTTGCCCTGTTCGGTGAATTTGATCGCATTGCCCAGCAGGTTGGTGATGATTTGCTGTATGCGCAGCGGATCGCCGACAAACTGTTCGGGCACGTCATTCTGAATACTGAGCGTTAGCTCCAACCCTTTTTCATGTGCCGTGTGCGCCAGAAGCATCACAACGTCGTCCAGCGTGCTGTGCAGCGAGAACGGAATATCTTCCAGCACCAGCTTTCCGGCCTCCAGCTTCGAGAAATCCAGCACATCATTAATAATATTCAGCAGGTTATTGGCGGACCGTTCGATGGTGAGCAGATAGTCCGTCTGTGTGGTGTTCAGCGGCGTCTTCAACGTCTGGCGGGTGAAACCGATCACGCCATTCAGTGGCGTTCTCAGTTCGTGCGACATATTTGCCAGAAACTCTGATTTGATGCGTGCCGCTTCCTGCGCGCGCTTTTTGGCCAGATCCAGCTCGACGTTCTGGATCTCCATCTGCTCCAGCGTTTCCCGCAGATCGTAGGTCGCCTGATCGATATTTTGCTGCATCTCTTCGTGGTAGGCGGTCAGTGACATCGCCATCGAGTTGATGCCGTTTTTCAGCATATCCAGTTCGCCGAGCATGTAACCTTCGACCCGGCTATCCAACTGCCCACGGCGAATGCGGTCAACGGTATCCACCATATTACGAATCGGGGTGGTGACATCCCGCATCAGGCGATAGGCAAAGATGACGGCAGCACCCAAAGAGAGCAGCAGCAGGAGCGCGGCGATGAAGATTTCCTGATACTGCTGAAGCCGAATGGTGTTGGTATCCAGCTCGATCACCAGATAGCCGAGAGGTGTAGCGGTACCGGGCAGCACCGGTGTTGTCCCGCCCGGCATGAATTCGCTGTCATTGACGATCGGCATGTGCAGAATCAGCGCGTCATTCGTGTGGTGCAGGTGCAGTTTATTGTGTGCAAGCGCATCGCCGCTGAGCGGCTGCAATGTCACGTTGTTGCGTACGTTGGTGGTCGCCAGAAGCTGATTACGCGCATCGAACACGCTAATGGTGCGAATAATCGCGGAGTGACGGCGATGAAGCGTATTGATTAACGCTGGAATCGTGTCCATCTGGCGATGGGTAATGGCGTAAGCGCTGATGGTCGCCAGCGGCTCAATGATACTGGTGCCCGAATCGGCCAGCTGCGACTGCAACTGATTGTAACGATGAATGACGAAGAACGAACTGAGCAGCAGCCCGATCATCAATGTCGGTGCCAAAATCAGTATCAACATCCGTGCACGAAGACTGTATTTGGTCATGGGGTTCCAATGTGGGAGAATTAGGGGATGCGAGGCACCCTATTATTTAATTTAGTTATACCTTAAATAATTCGAGTTGCAGGAAGGCGGCGACACAGTGAATCCTCAGGAGCTTACTCAGGTAAGTGACTGGGGTGAGCGAGGAAAGCCAACGCACATGCAGCTTGAAGTATGACAGGTATTTGGGTACAGCCGTTCAACTTAAGAGATCAATCGATAGTACATTATGGCGCAATTCTACTCTCCAAACCGGCGTGTGACGACCCGGAAAGCGATTCCTGCTAAGAACCTCACTGTTACGGTCACGTCGCTTGATCCGTTTGGGCAGGGGGTGGCGCGTCACGACGGCAAGACGGTGTTTGTCACGGGGGTACTGCCGGGAGAGCAGGCCGACGTTCAGTTGACGGAAGAGAAGCGTCAGTTTTCACATGCAAAACTTAAACGCCTTCTTACGCCTAGCCCGCAGCGCGTTACGCCGCCGTGTCCGCATTTTACCCGCTGTGGCGGCTGCCAGCAGCAACACGCGGACATCACGCTGCAACAGAGCAGCAAAACGGCTGCATTGGTGCGCCTGATGACGCGGGAAACGGGCGCAGAGCTGCCTGAAGCCTCGCTGATCGCCGGCACACCTTATGCCTATCGGAGGCGCGCGCGGCTTGCGTTATACTTTCAGGCAAAAGAGCAGCGTCTGTTGATGGGCTATCGACAATCAAATTCTCACGATCTGGTGGATATCAACGCCTGTCCGGTGTTGCGCCCCGAGCTTGAAGCGCTGCTGCAACCGCTGCGCGATTGTTTGAGCCGATTAAAGGCGGTGAAGCGTCTTGGGCATGTGGAGCTGGTGCAGGCGGAGAACGGTCCGCTGCTGGTGCTGAGGCACCTTGATCCACTCCATTCATCGGATCAGCAGGCGCTGCGTGACTTTGCGCAGCAGCAGGGTGTTTCGGTTTATCTGGCACCGGATGCCGACTCGCTGACGTGTCTACAGGGCGAAGAACCGGTTTATCACGTTGACGGGCTGACGCTGGCCTTTAGCCCGCGCGATTTTATTCAGGTCAATGACGCGGTGAACCAGCAGATGGTCGCGCAGGCGCTGGCATGGCTGGATGTGCAATCGCAGGATAGAATATTAGATCTGTTTTGTGGCATGGGTAACTTCACGCTACCGCTGGCACAGCGTGCCGCCAGCGTCGTCGGCGTGGAAGGTGTGACCGCGTTAGTTGAGAAAGGACGCGAGAATGCCCGACGCAATGGGCTGTCCAATGTCACATTTTTTCACCAAAATCTTGAAGATGACGTTACGCAGCAGCCGTGGGCGGCTCAGGGTTTTGATAAGATATTACTTGATCCGGCACGTGCAGGCGCGGCAGGCGTGATGGAGCAGATAACCAGACTGGCACCAAAACGCGTGGTGTATGTCTCCTGTAACGCCACGACGCTCGCACGCGACAGCAAAGTATTACTGGCCGCTGGTTATCGGCTGGCGAATGTCGCCATGTTGGATATGTTTCCACATACCGGTCACCTTGAATCGATGGCACTGTTTTTGCACGATACCGGCACGCGAAAGGCGTAATAGGCAGCAAAGCAGCGTCGTTTGCAAGGTGAAGGGTAACGTAGGGAGAAATTATGGTTGCGGTAAGAAGTGCGCATTTGAATACGGCAGGTGAATTTGTCCCTGACGCGTGGATTGCTTCACTGGGTATTTCCAGCCAGCAATCGTGTGAACGTTTAGCCGAAACCTGGCGTTACTGTGAGCAGCAAACGCAAGATCACGCCGATGCGTCGCTACTGCTGTGGCGCGGTATTGAAATGGTGGAAATCCTGTCCACGCTGAGCATGGACAATGACAGCATGCGCGCGGCGCTGCTCTTTCCGCTGGCCGATGCGAACGTGGTCGATGAGGCGACGCTGGAAGCCGCGTTTGGGAAAAACATCGTTGATTTGGTGCATGGCGTGCGCGATATGGATGCAATCCGCCAGCTCAAAGCGACGCAGAATGATTCCGGCGCGTCTGAGCAGGTCGATAACATCCGCCGCATGCTGCTGGCGATGGTGGAAGATTTCCGCTGCGTGGTGATCAAGCTCGCGGAGCGGATTGCGCACCTGCGTGAAGTGAAGGATGCCCCGGAAGAAGAACGGGTATTGGCGGCCAAAGAGTGTACCAATATCTATGCGCCGCTGGCTAACCGCCTGGGTATCGGCCAGTTGAAGTGGGAGCTGGAGGATTTCTGCTTCCGCTATCTGCATCCTGATGAATATAAAAAAATCGCCAAACTGCTGCACGAGCGCCGTATCGATCGTGCGCAGTACATCGACGATTTTGTTAAAACGCTGCGCAACGCGATGAAAGAAGAGGGCGTGCAGGCGGAGATCTACGGTCGTCCCAAGCATATCTACAGCATCTGGCGCAAGATGCAGAAGAAAGCGCTGTCGTTCGATGAGCTGTTCGATGTGCGTGCGGTACGTATTGTCGTTGAACGCTTGCAGGATTGCTACGGTGCGCTCGGTATCGTGCATACCCACTATCGCCATCTGCCGGACGAGTTTGACGACTACGTCGCTAACCCCAAACCAAACGGCTATCAGTCCATCCACACCGTGGTGCTAGGTCCGGGTGGAAAGACGCTCGAAATTCAGATCCGCACGCGGCAGATGCATGAAGATGCCGAACTGGGCGTCGCAGCACATTGGAAATACAAAGAAGGCACCTCCGTGGGCGGGCGTTCCGGCTACGAAGGCCGCATTGCCTGGCTGCGTAAACTGCTTGCCTGGCAGGAAGAAGTGGCGGATTCGAATGACGTACTGGACGAAGTTCGCAGCCAGGTGTTTGACGATCGGGTTTATGTCTTTACGCCGAAAGGCGATGTGGTGGATCTCCCCACGGGCTCCACGCCGTTGGATTTTGCCTATCACATCCACAGTGATATCGGGCACCGCTGCATCGGGGCGAAAATCGGCGGACGTATCGTGCCGTTTACCTACCAACTGCAAATGGGCGATCAGATTGAAATCATCACCCAGAAGCAACCGAACCCGAGCCGTGACTGGCTGAACCCGAATCTGGGGTATATCACTACCAGCCGCGGACGTTCGAAGATTCAGAACTGGTTCCGTAAGCAAGATCGCGACAAGAACATTCTGGCGGGTCGGCAGATCCTGGATGACGAACTGGCGCATTTGGGTGTCAGCCTGAAAGCAGCGGAAAAACTGCTGTTGCCACGCTACAACGTGAATTCGCTGGATGAGTTACTGGCTGCTATCGGTGGCGGTGATGTTCGCCTGAACCAGATGGTGAATTTCCTGCAATCGCAGTTAAAACAGCCGAGCGCGGAAGAGCTGGATCGTGAAGCGCTGCGCCAGCTGACGCAAAAATCGCATCAGCCACCGGCACGCAACACGAAGGACAACGGCCGCGTGGTGGTAGAAGGTGTTGGCAATCTGATGCACCACATTGCCCGCTGCTGCCAGCCGATTCCGGGCGATGAGATCACCGGGTTTATCACGCGCGGACGGGGCATTTCGATTCACCGTGCCGACTGTGAACAGCTGGACGAACTGCGCGCCAGTTCGCCGGAGCGGATTGTGGATGCGGTATGGGGCGAAAGCTACTCCAGCGGTTATTCGCTGGTGGTGAGGGTGATTGCTAACGATCGTAGCGGCCTGCTGCGGGATATCACCACGATTCTGGCTAATGAGAAGGTAAATGTACTGGGCGTCGCCAGCCGCAGCGACACCAAGCAGCAGTTGGCAACGATTGATATGGATATTGAGATCTACAACTTGCAGGTGCTGAGCCGCATTCTGGCGAAGCTCAACCAACTGCCGGATGTGATTGACGCGCGGCGCCAGCAGGGAGCGTAAATGATGGTTTCACTATCAGCCAGTTGAAAACCTTGTTCGAGTGTGGTGAAAAGTTTCGTGCGTGGTTAGCAATATTGTTCTTTGTGGCACCATTGCCACGCCCGACTGAGGGATGCTCAGGTGCCGCATCCCTCAGAACCCTGGCTTTTGGCGAGAATTGTGCCGCGTTGCGGTTCCCTCGATGTACATGTCCGCTGTCGAGCCGTTCCATACGCGGCACAGGCTTTCGCCGCGTCCATGCGGCTCACTCGGCGGTCATGTGCATCTCAGCACAATTTTTTACGCCGTTGAAATGAAAATAGTGATGTCTTGGCGCTTTTTAGCCGAAGTTGGCTGCCGTGTTTTGCTATTTTTATACACATTTTTTCAGGAATATTATGACCGTATCTTTGACGAATCTATCCTCCGTCGAGCGCCTGCTCGCCATCATGAAAACCCTCCGCGATCCTGAAAACGGCTGCCCGTGGGACAAGAAACAGACGTTTGACACTATCGCGCCCTATACGCTGGAAGAAACGTATGAAGTGCTGGATGCTATCAGCCGTCAGGATTTTGATGATTTGCGCGGTGAGTTAGGGGATTTGCTGTTTCAGGTGGTGTTTTACGCGCAGATGGCGCAGGAAAAGGGCCTGTTCGATTTCTCTGACGTGTGTAACGCCATCAGCGACAAATTGGAACGCCGCCACCCGCATATTTTCGGCGACCTGACGCTGACGGACAGCGATGCCGTGCTGGCAAACTGGGAACAGACCAAAGCGCAGGAGCGTGCGGAGAAAGATCGTCACTCACCGTTGGATGACATTCCTGATGCGCTGCCTGCCCTGATGAAAGCGCAAAAAATTCAGCAACGTTGTGCGTCTGTGGGCTTCGATTGGGACAGTCTGGGCCCGGTGCTCGACAAAGTGTATGAAGAGATCGATGAGGTGATGTTTGAGGCGCGGCAAGCCGTTGTCGATGAAGAAAAATTAGGTGAAGAGATTGGTGATTTATTGTTCGCCACAGTCAATCTCTCTCGTCACCTGGGGCACAAGGCTGAGAATGCGTTACAGGCGGCAAATCGCAAGTTCACTCGTCGTTTTCGTGAGGTAGAACAAATCGTTACGGCATCGGGAAAAACGCTGGAACAGGCGACGCTGGATGAAATGGAAGCCGCGTGGCAGCAGGTGAAAAAACAGGAAATAGGCCATTAATCCATTTTTAATCACAAACCGTATTTTTATCGATTTTAATGCGTTTATTGTATTGTTATTAAAGGTAATTATTGGTTGCGATAAGGGCGGTTTTATCTCGCCTTAGAGTGTGTTGGAATCGCCACATTGTGTAAAACGAACATTTGTGGCGTTCATCAGGTTCAGGTATACTACTTTCCCGTCTTGGTACCTCCATCGTCTTTAAACCTAAACTCTCAGGTTCAGCATGACAACTAATTATATTTTTGTGACCGGCGGGGTCGTTTCCTCTCTGGGTAAAGGCATTGCCGCAGCCTCTCTGGCGGCTATTCTTGAAGCCCGTGGCCTCAACGTTACCATCATGAAACTGGACCCGTACATCAACGTGGATCCGGGCACGATGAGCCCGACGCAGCACGGTGAAGTGTTTGTCACCGAAGACGGCGCCGAAACCGATCTGGACTTGGGTCACTACGAGCGTTTCATCCGCACTAAAATGTCGCGCCGCAACAACTTCACCACTGGCCGTATCTACTCTGATGTCCTGCGCAAAGAGCGTCGTGGTGACTATCTGGGCGCGACTATTCAGGTGATTCCACATATCACCAACGCGATTAAAGAGCGCATCATTGAAGGTGGCGAAGGCCACGATGTCGTTCTGGTCGAAATCGGCGGTACCGTCGGCGATATCGAATCTTTGCCGTTCCTTGAAGCGATTCGGCAGATGGCGGTGCAAGTGGGCCGCGAACACACGCTGTTTATGCACCTGACGCTGGTGCCGTATCTGGCGGCGGCGGGCGAAGTGAAAACCAAGCCGACGCAGCACTCCGTTAAAGAACTGCTTTCCATCGGTATTCAGCCCGACGTGCTGATTTGCCGTTCCGACCGCACCGTGCCGGCCAACGAGCGTGCAAAAATTGCTTTATTCTGTAATGTGCCAGAAAAAGCAGTAATCTCCCTTAAAGACATTGATTCGATTTATAAAATCCCGTCGCTATTGAAATCACAGGGGCTGGACGATTATATTTGTAAACGATTCAGCTTGAACTGCCCTGAAGCGAACCTGTCAGAATGGGAACAGGTTGTGTATGAAGAAGCGAATCCGGGCGGTGAAGTCACTATCGGTATGGTCGGCAAATATGTTGCGCTGCCGGATGCCTACAAATCCGTGATTGAAGCGCTGAAACACGGCGGGTTGAAGAACCGTCTGACGGTGAATATCAAGCTGATCGACTCACAGGATGTTGAAACCCGTGGTGTCGACGTATTGAAAGATTTAGACGCGATCCTGATTCCAGGCGGTTTTGGCTATCGTGGTGTCGAAGGGAAAATCATGTCGGCGCGCTACGCCCGTGAGAACAATATCCCTTATCTGGGCATTTGCCTGGGGATGCAGGTCGCATTAATGGAATTTGCCCGTAACGTTGCCGGAATGGAAGGCGCAAACTCAACGGAGTTTATGCCAGACTGTAAGTATCCGGTGGTTGCGCTGATCACCGAATGGCGTGATGAGAATGGCAATGTTGAAGTCCGTGATGAAGCTAGCGATCTGGGCGGCACCATGCGCGTTGGCGGGCAGCAATGCCATCTGACCGAAGGCAGTCTGGTGCGTCAGATGTACGGTGAGCAGACGATTATCGAACGTCACCGTCATCGTTATGAAGTTAACAACATGCTGTTGAAACAGATTGAAGCGGCGGGATTACGGGTTGCTGGTCTTTCCGCCGACCGCAAACTGGTGGAGATTGTTGAATTACCCGATCATCCCTGGTTCGTTGCCTGTCAATTCCACCCGGAATTCACGTCAACGCCGCGAGATGGACATCCCCTGTTTGCCGGCTTTGTGAAAGCCGCTGGCGCGTACCAGAAGCGTCAGGTGAAGTAAGAGTTATATCAGCAACGCGCGATCGCTATCGCGCGTTGTTCGTCTAGGGTTTTAGTTCTATCTAAAGTTTTAGTTTAACTTGTACTGAGGAAAATCTAATGTCCAAAATTGTTAAAGTCATCGGCCGTGAAATCATCGACTCACGCGGAAACCCAACTGTTGAAGCGGAAGTTCATCTGGAAGGTGGTTTTGTAGGTCTGGCTGCTGCGCCATCAGGAGCTTCTACTGGCTCTCGCGAAGCGCTGGAACTGCGTGACGGTGACAAATCCCGTTTTCTGGGCAAAGGGGTAACGAAAGCCGTTGCTGCTGTTAACGGCCCGATTGCTCAGGCTGTACTGGGTAAAGACGCGAAAGATCAGGCGAACATCGACAAGATCATGATCGACCTGGACGGTACTGACAACAAATCTCAGTTCGGTGCTAACGCTATTCTGGCCGTTTCTCTGGCTGCCGCTAAAGCAGCAGCAGCGTCAAAAGGCCTGCCGCTGTATGCTCACATCGCTGAACTGAACGGCACCCCAGGTAAATACTCTATGCCACTGCCAATGATGAACATCATCAACGGCGGCGAGCACGCGGATAACAACGTTGATATCCAAGAGTTCATGATTCAGCCTGTTGGCGCGAAAACCCTGAAAGAAGCCATCCGTATGGGTTCTGAAGTGTTCCACACCCTGGCTAAAGTTCTGAAATCCAAAGGTATGGGTACAGCTGTTGGTGACGAAGGCGGCTACGCGCCTAACCTGGGTTCCAATGCCGAAGCGCTGGCTGTTATCGCTGAAGCGGTAAAAGCAGCAGGCTACGAGCTGGGCAAAGACATCACGTTGGCGATGGACTGTGCAGCGTCTGAATTCTACAAAGACGGCAAATACGTTCTGGCTGGCGAAGGCAACAAAGCGTTCACCTCTGAAGAATTCACTCACTTCCTGGAAGATCTGACCAAACAGTACCCAATCGTCTCTATCGAAGACGGTCTGGACGAATCTGACTGGGCTGGCTTCGCTTACCAGACTAAAGTTCTGGGCGACAAAATCCAGCTGGTTGGTGACGATCTGTTCGTAACCAACACCAAGATCCTGAAAGAAGGTATCGAGAAAGGCATCGCTAACTCCATCCTGATCAAATTCAACCAGATCGGTTCTCTGACCGAAACGCTGGCTGCAATTAAAATGGCGAAAGATGCAGGCTACACGGCTGTTATCTCTCACCGTTCAGGCGAAACTGAAGATGCTACCATCGCTGACCTGGCAGTAGGTACAGCGGCTGGCCAGATCAAGACTGGTTCTATGAGCCGTTCTGACCGTGTTGCTAAATACAACCAGCTGATTCGTATCGAAGAAGCACTGGGTGATGCTGCACCGTTCAATGGCCTGAAAGAAGTTAAAGGCCAGTAATTACGTTTCTGGCGTCGTCAGGCTGCTGAGAATGCGGGCTGATATACGCCAACGTGATTAACCATAAAAATCCAGAAGCGTGAAAACGTTTCTGGATTTTTTTATGACGGACATCCCTGTCCGTCACCCTTCGGGCCGTTGCTTGCGCAACGTTGAAAAACGTTCCCGACGTTTTTTTATGGCGGACATCCCTGTCCTTCACCCTGCGGGCCGTTGCTGCGCAACGTTGAAAAATGATCTGTTCCTTCCTTTCCTTGGATATCTGCTGCCCACTTTGTGGTATCGGTCATACTCCCCGTTTTTATATTTTAATTTTTAAAATTCAAAGTTTTATAAAATAAATCCCTCTATGGCTCGCCTTATTTTCTTTTTGTCATGTCTGTATAGTATGTGGCGATATATAAAAAATTACATATCGATTATTGACATAATATTGACCAACAGGGACATAGCAGATGAAGGCCCCAAGAAAAAATAATAGAAAAAAAGCACAGTGGTTATTGCCAGCATTAATGGTGGTTGTTCCACCGGTATTGAGCGCCGAACCGACAACCAGCAAGGTCAACGAAAAGGCAAAAGCGGCCGACGTTATGGTCGTCAAGGCAGAACGCAGTGAGGCGAATGCGAATCTGGCTGGCGCAGGCATGACGACCGATGATGTGGAGATCGGACCGCTGGGTAAACGTTCACGGCTGGATACGCCGTATTCGACCACGACCGTGACGGAAGCCATGATTGCCAATCAGCAGGCGAAGAACGTGAATGACCTCCTGAAATACAGCGCGTCCAGCCAGATGCAGGCGCGCGGCGGTATTGACGTTGGCCGTCCGCAAAGCCGTGGTATGCAAGGTGATGTGCTGGCGAACAGCCGGTTGGATGGATTAAACATTATTTCCACCACGGCGTTCCCAGTCGAAATGCTGGAGCGGCTGGATGTGATTAACAGTCTGACTGGTGCGCTGTATGGACCTGCCAGCCCGTCCGGCCAGTTTAACTTCACACAAAAAAGACCGACGGCGCAGACGCTGAACCGTTTTACCGTAGGCTATTCCGGTAAAGGTGCCGCGATGGGTCATGCCGATCTGGGTGGACATCTGGGTGATGAAAACCAGTTCGGTTATCGCATCAACCTGCTGCACGATGAAGGTGAGGGGAGTATCAGCAACAGTACGCTGAGACGGCAACTTGCCAGCGTCGCGTTTGACTGGAATCTCTCGCCCGACACGGTGTTGGAAGTGAATGCCAGCGAGTATCGCTTCAGAAAAATGGGCTATGCCAGTGGCTTTTCCTATGGTCCGACGATTCAGTTACCCAGCGCACCAGACGTGACGAAACAGGGATACGGGCAGAGCTTTGCGGGGCTCGATCTGGTGACGAAAACCGCCAGCACACGCCTGAAACACTACTTCAACAATAACTGGTATGCCTCGGGTGGGGTGGGGTATCAAACCGCCGATCGCGGTATGCGCTCGCTGTCGAATGCGATTACTAACAATCAGGGCGCGGTGAGTACCTCTCTGACGCAGCCTTATACCGCCGGACGTTTTAAGGTATTAAGCAATACGCTGCAACTGAATGGCCATATCGATACGAACGGGCCTTCTCATGACGTGGTCTTCAGCACCACCGGATACCAGTGGACAATCTATAACGGACTAGGTAATAGCAAGCGCTTCCCGCTGGGAAACAGCACCATTGATTCACCGCGTAGTTATACCGATCCTAGCGATGGGCGTTTCTATCTGGGATCGGGGCGCTATAAATCCAGCCGTACCAGTCAGCAGGCTATCACCGCCGGCGATACCATTACGTTTAACGAGCGCTGGTCGGCCATGGGCGTCGTGAGCCAAAGTTGGATTACCTCACGCAGTTTTGGCTCCGATGGTGAAGTGACCCGTGATACGGGCACTAGCCCGACGTTGTCTCTGATGTACAAACCCTTGCCTAACGTGATGACGTATGTCGCCTATGCCGATTCGTTGGAGCAGGGCGGCACCGCGCCAACAGATGATTATGTGGTGAATAAAGGGCAGACGCTCAAGCCTTATCGCAGTACCCAGTATGAAGCGGGGGTGAAATCGCAGTGGGATGGGCTGAATCTGAACGCGGCTCTTTTCCGTCTGGAGCGCCCCTTCGCGTATGTCGCAGCAGATAACGTATTCAAAGAGCAGGGTAATCAGGTCAATACGGGGCTGGAGTTGATGGCGGATGGTGAAGTACTTTCCGGTTTGCACCTTTACGGCAGTATGACGCTATTGGATCCCAAGCTGAAGGACACCGAATTAGCCGCAACGCGTGATAAGCGAGTGGTTGGGGTGCCGAAGTTTCAGGCTAATCTGCTGACGGAATATAGCCACCCGTCTGCACCGAATCTGGTCTATATCGCGAATCTCCATTACACCGGTAAACGCGCGGCTAATGATACCAATACGACGTGGGCAGGCAGCTATGTGACACTGGATTTGGGCACACGCTACGGCTTCAAACTGTACGATAAGCCCGCGGCATTTCGCGTTGCGCTCAATAATGTCACCAATGAACATTACTGGGCTTCCCTATTCCCTGGCAGCACGGACGGCATTAACGGCGGTGCCAACGCGTTCGCCGGTGAACCGCGTGAGATCCGTGCTTCTCTGACCGTTGACTGGTGAATACGATGCTGAAACGTAACCTTACCACGCGGTATCGCGAGTATTTGCTCAATGCGTTAGTACTGTTGGCGGTGAGTTTCTCCGGTGTGCATTGGGTTCAGGCGGAAACGCCTGAACCCGCTACGCGGACGATTCACTATTACGGCGATCGCACGGTGACGGTGCCCGCGACGGTTGAGCGAGTGGCCACCTCGTGGAATGCGCAAAACTCGATACTGGCGATGCTCGGCTATGGCGATCGCATTGTCGGGACGACAAAGCTCGTGCGCGATATGCCGCTGTTCCGCCAGTTTGTGCCGTCTATTAGGCAAGCGTCGCTGGTTGCTCATAGCGGAAACATGGGAATCAATACGGAAGCGCTGATCTCTCGTCGCGCTCAGGTCTTTTTCGTATCGGACAGCGTGCCGGTTGCTGAAGCCGAGGCGCTGAATAAAGCGGGGATCGCTATTGTGCCGCTCCGCTATAACTCGCTGGCGGCGATGGTCGAACGCACGCTGATTACCGGTGAGGTTCTGGGGCCGGACGCATCGCGCCGGGCGCAGGATTTTGCTGCTTATTATCAGGATAACGTCAGGCGTGTGACGGAGGTGATCCAGAACATTCCGTCACAGCAGCGAGTGAAGGTTAAGCCAACTGCTTAAGAATCGCTTTAGCAACGACTTCCGAGCTTGCCGGGTTCTGGCCGGTGATCAGCTTGCCATCTTCAACGAGGTACGGTGCCCAGTCTGGGCCTTTTTCGTAGAGTCCGCCGAGTTTCTTGAACTCATCTTCAATCAGGAAAGGTACGACGTCCGTCAACTGAACCGCTTCTTCTTCACCGTTGGTGAAGCCCGTCACTTTGCGGCCTTTAATCAGCGCGTCGCCATTTTCTGCTTTCACATGAATCAGCACGCCCGGCGCGTGGCAGACAAACCCGGTCGGCTTGTTGGCGCGGACAAAGGCTTCGATGAGCGCGATAGAGGCCGGCGATTCCGCCAAATCCCAGAGCGGGCCGTGACCGCCGGGATAGAAGACCGCGTCGAAATCCTGCTCGTTGACGGTATCGAGTTTTACCGTATTGGCCAGTTCCTGCTGTGCGGCAGGGTCTGCTTTAAAGCGATGCGTCAGCTCGGTTTGAAAATCGGCCAGATCGCTTTTCGGGTCGAGAGGTGGCTGGCCGCCAGCAGGGGAGGCGAGTACCAGCTCGGCACCGGCGTCTTTAAAGGTGTAATAAGGGGCAGCAAACTCTTCCAACCAGAAGCCAGTTTTATTACCCGTGTTGCCCAGTTTGTCGTGAGAAGTCAGGACCATTAAAATTTTCATCATTTTTCTCTCTATAGTTGCAGGATGATCGGGTGAATCGCTGCCGTTTACCCTTTGAGTACGGCGACAATTGCGTCTTGTTTCTCATGGTAAGGCGCACGCAGTGTCAGGTTAGACGCGCCATCTTCACTCTGTATGACAATCGGTTTGGCATGGCTAAAACGGCGGAATCCGTGAACGCCGTGATATGCACCGATGCCGGATGCGCCAACGCCGCCGAATGGAAGTGTGTCGATAGACACGTGCGTCATCACATCGTTGATAACCAGCGCGCCTGATGTCGTTCTGGCTGCGAAACGCTGCTGCATAGCGTCATCGTTGCTGAACAGATACGCCGCCAGCGGGCGTGGGTGCGTATTGATGTAGTGAATCGGTTCCTCTGCTGCCTGATAGGTTTTAATCGGCAGAAGCGGGCCAAAAATTTCTTCCTGCATGATCGTCATATCATCATGTACGCCGAACACCAGATGCGGGGCAATCTTGCGGCTTTTCGCATCGTAGGGCGCTTCGCCTTCCGGTGCCAGACTGACGACGGTTGCGCCCTGCTGTTCAGCCTCTTTCAGAATACGAATCAGGCGATCATAGTGCCTGTCAGCAATGATAGACGTGTAATCCGGGTTCGCCTGTAACGTCGGGAAACTTTTCTGCATAAAGGCTTTCGCGGCATCGCGGAAAGCCTGCTCCTGCCCTTCGGGCAGCAGAACGTAGTCCGGTGACAGGCAGATTTGCCCGGCGTTGAAGGTTTTCACCGTCAGCGTGCGTTCAACGGCTTCGGTGATGTTTGCGCTACGATCGATGACGACCGGTGATTTGCCACCCAGCTCCAGCGTGACCGGCACCAGATTCTCTGCTGCTGCGCGCATCACATGCTTACCCACCGCGGTGCTGCCGGTGAAGACCAGATGATCGAACGGCAGTTCGCTGAATGCCTGACCGATTTCCGCATCACCCAGCACCACGGCCAATTCCAGCGGATCAAAATAGTGGGCAATCAGTTCCGCCAGCAGTTCAGACGTGCGTGGCGTGAGTTCTGACGGTTTCAGAATCGCGGTATTACCGGCAGCAAAAATGTCAGCCAGCGGACCAAATGACAGGTTCACTGGGAAGTTCCACGGGCTGATGACGCCAATTACGCCCAGAGGCTGATGCTGGATCCACGCCTGCATGCCGGGAGCGGGTTCATCAACAGGTTCTGGCTGCATCCAGCGTTCAACGTTGTCGATGGCGTTCTGAAGTATTTTCAGCGTGATGCCGATGTCGGCGGCGAAGGAGTGATACAGGCTGCGATGGCCGAAATCATCACTCATGGCCTGCGCGAGCGCGGCATGGTTTTCACGGAGCAGATTGATGCTGCGCTGTAAGCGATCTTGACGCAGCGCGGCATCGGCTGGGCCAGATGCAATGTGAGCACGCTTCATCGTATTTAGGATAGCTTGTAAATCCTTTTTGGATTGTTGTGTCGACATGTTTTGTCCCCTTTTTTGTCGTCGAGTACCAGAGAAAACAGAAAGTTAGCCGGGGTTTCCGGGTCACTCAAGATGGGATAAAGGATACGGCAGGGGTTGATCCGCCCGCTAACAAGATTATTATTCTAGGGGTATAAATAATTTTATGGCTCAGACCCGTCATACTTCAAGTTGCATGTGCGTTGGCTGCGTTCAGTCACCCGAATCACTTACTTGAGTAAGCTCATCGGGATTCCTTCGCTTGCCGCCTTCCTGAAACTCGAATTATTTAGGGTACAAATATCTATAGGTATCGTATGTCACTCATTCGTCTACGCACATTTGTGGAAGTCTATCGGCAGCGCTCGATTAGCGGAGCGTCGCGTGCGCTCAATCTGACTCAGCCAGCGGTGTCGCAGCACATTGCCGGGCTGGAGGTGGCGGTGGGACGGCGGCTTTTTGAGCGTCAGGCAAATGGCGTAACGCCAACGTCGGCGGCAGACGACTTAGCGGCGGATCTGGGGGACAAGCTCGATGAGGCCGAGGCGGCGCTGGCTTCCGCCCGTGCGAGGTCAATGGATGTCGCGGGGACGCTGCATATCATTGGTCATGCGGACTTCATGGCCGAAGTGGTGTCGGAACAGCTACTGCCGCTGCTTGAGGCGGGCGTGCGGGTGCATATGCATACCGGCGACGGCGATTTGATTAAACAGATGCTGCTGGAAGGGCACTGTGATTTGGGCATAACGGCGCATCCGGTGACGGATAAGCGGCTGAAAAGCGATCTGTTAAAGAGTGCGACACTACAGGCGGTGGCTGCTCCCGCGATTGTCGAACGGCTCTTGCAGACGGGCGATCTGCCGCAGGCGCTGGCGCAGGAACCGATGCTGGCGTATGACCTTGAATTTCCTCTGATCGATCACTGGTTGAAGAAGAACCGCATGGAGGACAAAGGACTGGTGCCTGCCGTGGTGAGTCAGGATCTGCGTGCGCTGCGTCGCGTGCTGACCAGTGGATTTGGCTGGACGGTGATGCCGGTGTATTTATGTCAGGATCTGCTGGATACGGGGGATCTTGCTATTATTCCGCCTCCTGTCGGTACAACTCAGCTAGATTACTATCTGGCCTGGGTGCCGGGGGCACTGCGCCAGCCGCGTTTAGCCCACGCGCGGCAAACCTTCCTGTGGCGATTACAGCACGCTGAATAGCGTCAGTCCCTGCTAAAAAAACGCTATTTTTCAAGACATCACGAGGCAACGTCCGTTGGCGACGCTGCCTTGCTTCCTGCTGACTTCCTATCTTCTATCCTGTGATCGCCATAAACGAACTGCGGGTTTCGTTCAGTTAAAATGGCTTTTTATAAAATCTTTGACGCGGATCGCACCAATCTTCCCTGTGCTGCCAGCGCGGGACGCGTGGTGGCAAAAGCGCAAAGGTTTTCACGATCGCCGGGCGCTACCGTATCAGCGTGACACCTTCATAATTAAAAATGTTCGGGGAAGGATGGCGATGAAAACGCGTAAGATCGGTTTGGCTAACTATTTAGCCTACGGTTCAGGGGACTTTCTTGGTGCTGGTACAACGGCGCTGACGGCCGCTTGGTTACTCTATTTTTACACCACGTTCTGTGGCTTAACGCCGATTGAGGCAACGTTTATTTTTGCGATGGCGCGTGTGCTTGATGCCGTCGTCAGCCCGCTGATGGGCTTCCTGACCGATAACTTCGGTTCAACCTGGCTGGGCAAACGCTTTGGCCGCCGCAAGTTTTTTATTCTGCTCGGTATTCCCTTCGTGTTCAGCTACAGCTTCATGTGGGTCGGGGATATGAGCTATTGGTACTATCTGCTGACGTACCTGCTGTTCGATATCGTCTATACGATGGTGCTGGTGCCGTATGAAACGCTGGTGCCGGAAATGACCGACGATTTCAAACAGAAGACCAAGTTCTCCGGCGCACGCATCGCGCTGGCGCAGCTGTCCGCGATTTTGGCCGCGTTCCTGCCGGGCATCCTGCTGGGCTACTTTGGTAAAGACAACGCCATTTCCTTCTTCTATTCGAGTCTGGTGTTCTCCGTTATCTGTGCGCTGGTGCTGACGCTGGTCTATTTCTTTACCTGGGAACGTCCACGCGATCAGATGTCGGAAGCGTCGCTGCGGGCGGAGAAAGAGCGCCAGTCTTTGACGTTAGGCCAAAGCCTGAAACGGCTGAACGTCGAGCTGGTTTCCACGCTGCGTATTCGCATCTTCCGTCAGCATCTTGGGATGTATCTGGGTGGGTATATCGCACAGGACGTGTTTAACGCCGTGTTCACCTATTACGTGGTCTTTGTGCTGATGCAAAGCCCGACCATGGCGTCAAACCTGATGGGAACGATGGCGATTCTGCAATTCATTGCGGTGATCGGCATGATTCCTCTGTGTATCCGCTTTGGGCCAGCCCCGTCTTACCGCTTGGTCGTGTGCCTGTTTGGTGTGAGTGCGCTTTCCTACGCCGTCCTGTGGTACAGCGGCCTGCATGACACCTTCTCTCTGCTGCTGTTGATTTCTGCGCTGGCGGGTATCGGGCGCGGTGGGATCAACTACGTGCCGTGGAATACCTACACTTACATCGCCGATGTGGATGAAGTGATCACCGCACAGCGTCGCGAGGGGATCTTCGCCGGGATTATGACGCTGACTCGCAAAGCCTCTCAGGCCGGTGCGGTGATGCTGGTGGGCGTGGTATTACAGCTCTCCGGCTTTGTGTCCGGCCAGAGCGTACAGGCGCCGGGCGTTAGCCACACGATTCTGATGATTTTGAGCTTCGGCACCGTCGGCGTGCTGGCGCTGGGCTTCCTGGTTTCTCTGCGCTTTAAACTCAACCTGCAAACGCACAGCGTGCTGCGGGAAGAGACGCTGAAAATGCGTGAAGCCGGGCGTCCGGTGCCGGAGAACATTACGCCGCAGGCGCGGGCAACGGTCGAAATGCTGGCTGGTATGCCGTATGAATCGCTGTGGGGCAATAACAACATCGGCTATCTGAATCGCCATAAAGGTGACAAGCCGGTCACGCATGCCACGCAGTCGTAACTGTATTGAACTGTTAACTGATAACTCAATTGGATGAATGACTATGACCGTATTCAGTGTAAAACATAGCCCGCTTTTACGTCAGCCAGAACGCTTCATCTCCCGCGAGGATCTGAAGGCGCTGATTTGCCGTATCACCGACAATCTGGTGAATATTGAGGATAAAACCGGTGAGTTTTTGTTACGGCTGGACGATGGTCGGGTAATTGATACCAAAGGCTGGGCGGGTTGGGAATGGACGCACGGCATCGGGCTGTACGGGATTTACCAGTATTACCAGCAGACGGGTGACGAGCAGATGCGCGCCATCATCGACGACTGGTTTACCGAGCGTCTGGCGGAAGGTACGCCGACGAAGAACGTGAACACCGTGTGCCCGTTCCTGACGCTGGCTTATCGCTATGAAGAAACGGGCGATGCGCGCTGGCTGCCGTATCTGGAGCGCTGGGCGGAGTGGGTGATGTATGAAATGCCGCGCACGGATAAGCAGGGCTTGCAGCACATTGTTTATAACAACGAAAACCACCAGCAGCTGTGGGACGACACGCTGATGATGAGCGTGCTGCCGCTGGCGAAAATCGGCAAGCTGTTAAACCGGCCGGAGTTTGTGGAAGAAGCCACGTATCAGTTCCTGTTGCACGTGCAATATCTGATGGATCGCGAAAGCGGCCTATGGTTCCACGGCTGGACGTTCGAAGGGCAGCACAACTACGCCAAAGCGCGCTGGGCGCGTGGTAACAGCTGGCTGACGATCGTTATTCCTGAATTTATCGAACTGCTGGATCTGCCGGAGCATAACGCGACGCGTCGCTTCCTGTTGCAGGTGCTGGAAAGCCAGATCGAAGCCTTGGCGAAATATCAGGATGACAGCGGCCTGTGGCACACGCTGATCGACGATCCGAATTCGTACCTTGAAAGCTCGGCAACCGCCGGTTTTGCCTACGGTATTTTGAAAGCGGTGCGCAAGCGCTACGTCGACCCGAGCTACGCTGAGGTGGCGGAGAAAGCGATTCGCGGCGTGATTAATCACGTCAATAAGGACGGTGAACTGACGCAGGTATCATTCGGCACGGCGATGGGCAACGATCTGGATTTCTACCGCAACATCGCCCTGACCTCCATGCCGTACGGCCAGGCCATGGCGATCCTGTGTCTGGCGGAATATCTGCGGGTGTATCTATAACAGCTCATCGAAATTCTTATATGCAAATGCTGCGAATTTTTGTGGTTTGTCCGTTATCCGGCGTGAAAATTATGCAGCGGTGGGCTTGACCGCCGAGTGAGCGACAGGACGTCGCGAAAGCCAGCGCCATGCCGGGAGCATGTTGCTGGCGGCTCGAAAAGCGGGCATGGGCACCGATGGAACCGCGTAGCGGCATAATTTAGCCGGAAGCCTGGGTTCGTAGGGCGGCGGCGGCTGAGCCGCCCTACGTCGGGCACGTGTACATAGCGCAACATGAATTACCGTAGTATGGCGCACGAAAGCCCCTCTTAATCTGCATACCAATGTGATTAATAGACAGGCTAAGCGGTGGGAACCTGCATAGGTTGCGTCTATTTGCCGCCGGCTAAATCGATAAAATTCCCTGTGACATAGGACGCCTCGTCCGATAACAGCCAGCCTATTGCCTGTGCGACTTCCATCGGGTGGCCGCCCCGTTTCATGGGGAGCGAGTGCTTGATGCGATCGACCCTTGCCGGTTCGCCGCCGTCAGCGTGCATATCGGTATAAATAAAACCGGGACGCACGGCGTTCACTCGAATGCCCTGATCGGCGACCTCCAGCGATAAGCCAATCGTCAGCGTATCAAGCGCGCCTTTTGATGCCGCATAATCAATATATTCATGCGGTGAACCCAGTCGGGCAGCCGCGGATGACACATTGACGATAGCCCCGCCTTTTCCGCCATGACGGAACGCCATACGCTTGACCGCTTCCCGAGCACAGAGAAAGCTGCCAATCGTGTTGGTGGCAAAAATATCGTTAAGCCGCACGGCATCAAGCTGTTCAATAGTGGCTTGAGGTTTCAGCATCGCGGCGTTATTCACCAGACCGGTGAGGCAGCCAAGTTCTTTATCCGTCCGCTTAAAAAGCTCGATAACCTGCTCTTCGTCGGCGATATCGACTTGAACAGCGATGGCCGTCCCGCCACTTGCGCGAATCTCGTCGAGAACGCTATTCGCACTGTCCTGCTGGGTGCGGTAGCCGATGCAAATCTTGTGGCCTTTTCCTGCCAGATAGCACGCGGTTGCGCGGCCAATGCCGCGCGAACCGCCAGTAATTAACGTAATGAACGCCATTCTGATACCTAGTTCTTTAACCCTGCCACGCTGTAATTCGCCGGAAGCCAGCGGTAGCCGTTGGTGGTGCCGTTGCGTTCCAGACGTGTACCCACGTGGCCGATGCCGGGGAAGGGCAGGTGAGCGCCGGCAACCCAGTAACCCTGACTGGCAGCGTCGGCCAGCGCTTTATTACGGGATTCCGTCGCCTGATCCATATTTGAGTCAAAGCTGATGGTGGTGGCCGGTAAGCTCATTTGCACCGCTTCCGCATGAATGATGTCTCCCCATGCCAGCAGCTTTTTGCCTTCGCTCTCGATCAGAAAAGACGTGTGCCCCGGCGTATGTCCCGGACTCGGAATCGCGGTGATGCCGGGTAATAATACGGCTTGCTGAGCCGGGAATGTTTTCAGCTTGTTCTCTTTACGAATGACATCAAAGGTACTTTGCACGCGTTGGAACGCGGATTTTCTGTTCTCTGGCGCGTTCTTCAGATTATCCGGGCTGAGCCAGAAGTCGGTTTCTGGCTGGCTGACATACACGGTGGCATTCGGGTAGCTGAGTTTATTGTCCTGCACCAGACCGCCAAAATGGTCGCCGTGCAGGTGGGTCATCAATACGGTATCGACCTGTTCAGGTTTGTAGCCCGCCGCAATCAGGTTCGGCAGCACTTTTCCGACCGTAGGATTGCTCTGCTTGCCGTTACCGGTGTCGATCAGAATCAGGTGTTTGCCGGTATTGACCAAATAGGCGTTGATAGAGGTTTCCACCTGCGGCGTCAGCGCTTTTTCTGCCAGCAGTTCGGTGATTTTTTCCGGAGGAGTGCGCTGTAACAGCTTATCCATCGGCATGGTATTGGTGCCGTCAGACAGCGCGGTAATTTCGAACTGGCCCAGCATCATGCGGTAATAGCCCGGCTGCGTTTTAATCTGCGCGATATCCTGCGCCTGAGTAAATGCAGGCACAAAGGCACACGAGACGAGTAATAGGGCTAGAGGTTTCAATAACTTCATTGATTATTGTCCTTGTTAATAATGAAACGTATGAAAGCAGGTGAAGTGGTAACAACAGATTGATTATGACGCACGGGCCAAATTACTCAACTGTCCCTGATGTAGTGTGTTCCTGCCGGATTTGCTAGCGCATTGCTGACGTCCTGCAACGCGAATGATTTAGGGTATACTGCATTTTTAAGTGAGAGAGACAGTGAAAACCATGCAGTACCCGATTAATGAAATATTCCAGACGTTACAGGGCGAAGGCTATTTTACCGGTGTGCCGGCGGTGTTTGTGCGCCTGCAAGGCTGCCCGGTCGGCTGTAGCTGGTGTGATACCAAACATACCTGGGACAAGCTGGCAGAGCGGGAAACCTCATTGGATCAGGTGCTGGTAAAAACGGAAGAAAGCGATGCCTGGGGTGCGGCGAGTGCAGATGACATTCTGGCGCTGATGGTGCAGCAAGGCTACACGGCGCGCCACATTGTGATCACCGGCGGTGAACCCTGCATCCACGATTTGGCACCGCTGACGCTACAGCTGGAAAAACAGGGCTTTAGTTGCCAGATCGAAACCAGCGGCACTCATGACGTGCGCTGTTCACCAAAAACCTGGGTGACGGTATCGCCGAAAGTGAATATGCGCGGCGGTATGAAAGTGCTCGATCAGGCGCTGCAACGGGCGGATGAAATAAAACATCCGGTGGCGCGTGAACGTGACATTGAGGCGTTGGATGCATTACTGGCGCGGCTTGATGATGATAAGCCGCGGATTGTGGCGCTACAGCCGATCAGCCAGAAAGACGATGCGACCAAGTTGTGTATCGAGACCTGCATCGCCCGCAACTGGCGGCTGTCTATGCAGACACATAAATACCTGAATATCGCCTGATATTCATTTACTGATAATAGCGACCGATCGTAGCGGCGTGAGGGAGGGATGCTCACGCCAGACTACAGCATCACCACTTCTTTGTTACTCGCCTTTATAGACGCAGCCGGCAGTGCAGGTTTCTTTCACCATCACGGCGCTGAGCAGCGGTAATGTCGGCTTCAACTGATGCCAGATCCAGTGTGCCAGCACTTCGCTGGTCGGGTTTTCCAGACCGGGGATCTCATTCAGATAGTGATGATCCAATCGTTCCCACGTAGGTTTGAACGCGGCTTTCAGCTCGGAGAAATCCATCACCCAGCCGGTATACGGGTCCACTTCACCGGTAATTTCCAGTCTCACCATGAAAGAGTGCCCATGCAGCCGTCCGCATTTGTGGCCGTCTGGTACGTGAGGCAGATGATGCGCGGCTTCAAACTGAAAATCTTTAAATAGTGTAGTGACCATAGCGATGTTCCCGGTTTCGTTCTGAAAAAGGGGCTCTCAGAACATAGTATGCAAAAAACCGTCGCATACTACCCGAAAGTGTCGCTTGAATCACTTATTCTTCCTGCTGCACGATCGCGGCGTGATGCCAGTCGGAAGGCAACGGATCGGGACGGCGGATCGTCATGTGGCTGGTGGTCAGGTTCAGGACGCCACGGGCAAAGAGTGCGGGCATGCCGCCTGGATAATAGTCGACACCGAAGGCGCGACCTGTCGCCGGATCGACCCGATACGCATTGTCCAGCCCCATACCCGTCGGGCGTTCTGGATTGCAGGGCGGGCGCACATCGTACATGCCCTGTTCCGGCGAGTCGCTCTGTCGCTGTTCGAGATGCACGGCATGGAAATGGATATCCCGAATGTAGCCTGCGGGCGTACTGTGCAGGTTAATTGCTCCCTCGCTGACACCGGCGATCTGAGAAAACTGTACCGCTTCGATCCGGCCCGGCTCGATGGCGGGATCGCGATAGCGCACGGAGATAAAGATCGGATCGGCTTTTCCCCAGTGACACGGATGCGCGGCGACGCACCGGAACGTGATGTTGCTGAACTGTAGGCGTCGGAACGCGCCGCCATCGCGTGAGATCAGGCCGATCGCACGGTTGGTATCGTAAATGGCGCAGTTGATGACGGAAATGTCTTCGATATCGGCAAAGGTTTCGGTGCCGAGCTTCAGGGCGCAGCTCTTGGATCGTAACAGACAATTGCTGATGACGACCTGCTGCACCTTACGTTGCAGATGGGGCGGTTTATTAGTGGTTTTGATGCACAGCGCATCGTCGGCGGCGCTCAGCGAGCAGTTGCTGATTTGCACCTGCTGGCAGCTGTCGAGATCCAGCGCATCGGTATTTGCCATGCTTAGATCGTTATCAATCGTCAGCCGTTCGACGATGACGTGGCGACAGCTGACCAGATGTACGGTCCACATCGGGGCGTGTTCAATCGTAAAATCACACAGGCGGACGTGTTCGCAATCCTCAAAGACCACAATGCGCGGGCGATGCTGTGCAGGCAGGCGATAGCCTTGGTCGTCGGGCTCCGCAGAGAAATAGGCGTCGGCATTTCCCATGATCTTACCCTGACCGCAGATCGTGATATTGCGCTGTTGGTAGGCATAAAGAAACGCACGGTGTGACAGCTCGGCCATGCTGATCGTGATGGCCTGGGCAAACTGTTCATAGTCACCGCTGACGATTAACTCAGCTCCCGCCTCCAATTGCAGACAAAAATTGGAAGGCAGCAGTAATCCCCCTAACAGATAGCGCCCCGGTTCCACTGTCAGGGTGCCGCCACCCTGTGCCGCAATCCGATCGATAGCCTGCTGAAAGATGGCAGTATCCGGCGTGATACCGTCGGCAGCGGGGGAGTATGACTGAATAGAGTGCTTCATCGCGTTATCCTATCTGATCGAGCCTGCACCGATTGCAGCACGTTTGCTGGCCTTTGACTGTGGCTGTCGTGATGAAATCTGCGGAGGTTGGAGCGTGCTTCACAGCGCATGGCGCGCGGCGTAGGAGAATGTGAAAGGCATAACGAAGAGGGCGGGGCGGCGCGCTATGCCGTGTGTGTTTCATCACACTTTTACGCCGCTTTTTCTCTTTTGCCGCGCGCATGGAGCGGTTTTGTTGTTTTTGTGTTTCTTATTTGTGAATTAAATCTCTTTTTGGTGTGGTGCGTCGGTTAATGATGTGAGGCACCTCCCTGCCGCGTCACCTAGGGCTTACACCGCGTGGTTGAAACGCTCACTAACACGGTGCAGTCATTCGCATTTCTTCCGTCAGCCCCGCAAATCACACGTTTTCCCGCCGTGATGACTAGCGCGATAAAAAGGGTTCTGCCTATCTTGTCAGAGTCGAGAAATGGTTTGATTCACGGCTATGTACCTGACCTGCTTTCTCATCTATATCGTCACACCAGTACGCCAGACACACGCACAAACACAATAATAATGTCGTTGGGGGAAAAATGAGATTACCTGGACTGATTGCCATCGCCTTCTCTGCGCTCTGTTCGTTCGCGCAGGCTGCTGAACCCGTAGAATTACGCCTCTCCTGGTGGGGAGGAAACAGCCGCCATCAGGCAACCTTGACCGCGCTGGAAGCGTTTCAGAAAAAGTATCCGCACATCAGCGTGAAACCAGAGTACACCGGTTGGGACGGGCACTTATCCCGCCTGACGACGCAGATTGCCAGCGGCGAAGAACCGGATGTGCTACAGGTTAACTGGAACTGGCTGCCGATTTTTTCCAAGACTGGCACCGGCTTTTATGACCTGAATAAGCTGACCGATACGCTGAAATTACAGGATTTCCCCGAAGATGCGCTGAGGCCAGCGACGA
Source organism: Pectobacterium sp. CHL-2024 (assembly GCF_044751765.1). Lineage (NCBI taxonomy): Bacteria > Pseudomonadati > Pseudomonadota > Gammaproteobacteria > Enterobacterales > Pectobacteriaceae > Pectobacterium > Pectobacterium sp. CHL-2024. Next base: position 360,259 of record NZ_JBIXKO010000003.1, read on the forward strand.
TTGACGGCAAAGTGAACGCGATTTCCACGTCGCTGAATGCGCTGGTGATGTACTACAACACGGAAACCTGGAAGAAGGCCGAACTGCCGTATCCTACCACCTGGGATGAGCTGTTCCATGCAGGCAAGGTGTTTAAAGAGAAACTGGGCGATAACTATTTCCCCATAGCTTCACCTGCGCAGGACAGCGGTGAAGGCATACTGGAACTGATCAACTATTACATGACGCAGAAGTATCAGATCGGCATGATCGATGAAAAGAACAAACGCTTTAACTACAGCGAGGCGCAGTGGATCGAGGCGTTTCGCTTCTATAAGCGTTTGATCGACGAGCATGTGATGCCGTCTTCGAAGTATTACAACGCGTTCGGCAAAGTCGGGATGTATGAAACACGCCCCTGGATTAACGGGGAATACGGTGGGGCACATCTGTGGATTTCGGTTGTGAAGAAATACGCCGATCCGCTGGCGGCACCCAGTAAGCTCGAGCTAGGCCCATACATCATGACGCCGGGATCGGACAACTCCGGGCAGTTCTTCAAACCGTCGATGCTGTTTGCCATCAGTAAAAATACCAAGCACCCGAAAGAAGCGGCGCTGTTGTTGAATTATCTGATGAACGATCCTGAAGGCGCGCTGCTGATGGGCACCGAGCGCGGCATTCCGCTCAGCCGTATCGCCAGACAAGCGCTGGAAGAAAAGCAGAAGCTGGATACCAACGATCTGTCGGTTGCCGGGCTCTCGATGGCGCTAGAAAAACCGATGCAAACGCCGGTGTCCTCGTATCTTGAAGATCCACAGCTGGCCAGCCTGATCCTGCAAACTATCGAACAGCTCGACTATGGCAAGAAGAGCGTGGAAGAATCGGCGAAAAACTTCAGCAATTCAGGCGATCGCATTCTGAAACGGGTGATTCGCTAGCAAGCGGCTGACTCAGATCGTTGTTGATTATGTTCGTTATTGATTACGTTCGTTACTGATTAAGGTAAGGATTGCCGGTGCGTTACGTGAGTTCAGCCAACTGCTGTTGCAGGCTATCGGCTAACGCGCGTGGACGCCCGGCATCAAACATCACATGCAGGCTCACCGGGTAATCCCGGTGTTGCAGGCAGAAATCCTCCATTTCATGCCCAATCCCGTACAGCGCCTGAATATTGGTTTTGGCGATTTCCCGCAGCGTCCAGTTATTCTCCACCTGTTTGCAGTAGTGCAGCGTAAAGAAGGCTTTCTGCGCGTGAACAAAGGCGCGGCAATACAGCGTCAGCCCGCGCCATTCCTGCTGCCAGCGCTGTCTGAGCGCGTCCGGCATTGTGTGTTCGCGGGAGAATTGCAGTGCGGCCTGCTGGCACTGTTCCGCCAACTGCCAGGCGGCATCTTTCTCTTTCGCAATGTGATAGAGATTCTGTGAAGCCAGCTCTGCATGCTGCGGATCGAACGTAATATCCTGACCGGAACCCGGCAGCCAATGGTTGCGATTGAGCTGACCGTACAGGCTCCAGATCGCCTGACCAAAGCTGGTCGGCAGCAGACTGTGGCGATGGAAAACGTGGTGGCGTGCGTACAGCGACAGAGAAATGGCCTGGTGAGCCTGTTCCAGCAAGGCGAGCATCGCATGCAGCACGGCATCGTCCGGCTGCCATTGGTAGCGTGTCATGAGCCACTGTGCGAACAGCGTGCTTTCATTTGCCGCTGCGGTCTGGTTAGTCAGGAGTCGCGAACAGGCAAACAACGTAAATTCGCTGAGCGTGCCGATCACGCTGTGATTATCCACCCCTTCCCAACTGATGCGGCACAGGGCGCTGACAATCGCGGGATTTTTCTCCCGGCACCACAGCAACCGCCCCTGCACCTCGGTGTAGCGCAGGAAGGGGAGATTGCCCCAGCCGACTTCTTCGCCAGCCAGATCCAACTCAACCCAGACTTCACGCCCGCTGACGTCCAGCAGTGCGGGGTTATTGGGAAACTCCGGCCAGAAGCGTTCCGGCGTGACTTTAATGGCGACGGAGACCGATTCTGGCAGCGTGCGAATGGCGTTCAGGACATTACCAATATCCTGATGGCTAGCGGGAAACGCACGTAATACCAGATGGCGCTGGTGGTAGTGCATCACGCGGGCGACGGCGGAGAATAGACGGTGATAGATCTGCTCGCTGTCGGCGTTGGTCGGCCAGAGCGTGGTAACGGGAGCGATACCGTTGATCGCATCGCCGGAGGGGGCAGAAAAGCGCAGCAGGCTATCGCTGTTGGAGATCGCCAGCAGCAGGCCGCTCAGCCTCGGGATCTGCTGCATCAGCAGTTCGACTTTGGCGGCAAGGTAGTCGCACCAAAAATCGGTATCCATGCGGAGGCTATGTTTGTCGTCCAGTAATTCCGGGTGATGGAGCAGTAAATCGGTGGGAAAGGACAGCTCTTTGCATTGCAGATATAGCGCTAACCCCTGTTCACGGCAGTGCGCCGCGACCTGATTCAGGTAAACACAGCGGGAACGCTGCTGGCTACTGATGCGATCGTCAAAACGCGCATTATTGTAGGCTTCCGGCGTCACCAGCTTATCCAGTAAATCCGCCGCACCCAGCACCAGCGTATTGAAACCCTGTTCACGGGCGTAATCGACGACCGAGATGACCTGTTGCCAGTGCCAAATATCCTGCGTATTAAGTTCCAGCGCACGTCGTTGCCACATCGTTTTTCTCCCGTTGCCACTGGCGTGAGTATCGCATTGATGTGCTATCGCAAAGGATAAATTCCTGCGGCGAACGCCAGAAATGTGAGCCTGTTCGCTAATCGCGATCGTCTAAGGCGTTGTTGGCGTGGCATTTATTGTGGGAGTGGGGATCACGGATTGATTATGATGCGTTAACCCGCGAGAGGCAGGGCAGAGAAATCGAGGATGCCCGCTAAAAGCCTTCCAGCAGCCTTAATTGGCTGAATGTGAGTGGCCGATAGAAGATATATCCTTGAATCCCAATGGGGTGATATTTATTTAACCGGTTCAAATCGGTCGCTTTCTCAACGCCTTCACAGATAATGTTTACGCCAAGAGGAATGAGTTTGTTCAATAAGACCTTTAGTTTTTGTGATTTTGTCTCTTCTTTCCCGATGCCATCGATAATCGAGCGATCGATTTTTATGGTATCGAAGTCAAACAAGCTCAGGCTGTCTATTTGCAGATTTCCTGCGCCGAAGTCATCTAATGAAATCATAAAGCCATATTTCTTGGCCTGATTTAAAAAGGGTATCCCGTCTATTAACTGCTGCCGGGTTGTTTTTTCACTGATCTCTATTTCTATGTTCTGTGGGCTAACCTCATGCATGAGGCATTTTTGGTATAACTTTTCCAGATAGGCGGAATTATTGAAAAGTAAATGCGACAGGTTGAATGATATTGTCATGCTACTTTTATTTTTTATTACCTGACAGACCACATCAAACATAAAGTCTGTCACTTTATCGATGGCTTTACACTCCTCAATTTTATCTATGGTCTGCTGAGTCGATGTTAAAACGCCTTCTGAGTTATAAAACCTGGCGAGGGCTTCATAGCGGAATATTTTATTTTGAGGGAGATGGATAATAGGCTGAAACTCTGCTGTCAGCCTAAGAATTCTTCCATCGATATTCAATGTTGTTGTATTCATTTTACTGATTACTCACCCTCTCCATAGAAATAGGAATTCCACAGCTTTGCTCGTCTGGATTCTACACAGCAATTTGGGATAGTTGGAAATTGTTTTAAATGATCAATTATCTACGTTTAATAGTTTTTAACTATCAACTAAAAAATAATGATCGTTTAAATCTATATTGTCTGTGGGTGTTAATTCTATTTATTGTTATTTAATTGGTTTTTAGTTTCACTATTTTTTGTTTACTTGGTTTTTTGTTTATTTTTGTTCGTATTTTAATCAAATTGGCGAGCGAGAGCGAACGTTGTGACTTCATAACATCCTTGTTAGGATGATCAACGATATGAAGATCGTCATGTCGTCATGGTATTAGGGTGAAGAAAATCGCATAAATTAAATCTGGGAGAGATTTCACTCAGTAATAATAGGTGTTTTTCTCGCGTTTTTAATGTTGTGTAAAAAAATTACGTTCGTGTAAAAATTCGTTTCTATTAAAAGAGAAATCCTTTTTGGATTTTGGGGTATATCACCGTCGCGTTAATAGGTAGATCTTATCGTGGAACACTTTTCTCCTCCTCCCGCTAAAGTGATTAGCGCATTACTGCAACATACCTATGTGATGTCTATCTATGCGAAGGATATGCTATATGCATTGAAAGCAGACGTTGCGGAATTGAATCCGGATAAAAACCGTATCGTGTTGGATGTGGAATACTCAGGCTCGGATATCGACAGATATCTTGCCGATGGTGGTTTGAATTTTGATCTGGAGGCGCTCAAAGGCACGGATAACATCGAACGAGAAACCTACAGTCTTTGTAATATTCCGACCCAATTATTCAAGACGGACAGTATGTTTTATCGTCTGGAGTGTCGTTTGCCAGAATCTGTTTTTGTCACTGAAAACAGGGGGGCGATTCGTATTCCCTTTATTCTTGGCATGCAGGCTCGTGTTCGCATTGAAGTTTATCTACACACGCTTAACGTACCCGGAACCCTGCGTAATTTATCGACCGGTGGATGTCTGGTCGAAATCGATCTGGTTGAGAGTATTGCGATTGAAGTGGGCCAGGATATCCCTGGTATTACGCTGGAATTCCCTAACGGAGAAAGCTTTTATGCCGAGGGGAAAATTCGCCATATACGCCCCTTTGGCAATAATGGCTATGCGGCCGTTGGCATCCAATTTATCCATTTGTCTTCATCCCAGTCCGAAGCCCTGCTTCATTACACGAATGAGTCGGAAAGAGAGGCAGCATACCGAACCGGTATGACTGGTAGCATGGTGTATTCGTCTCCGTTGTTCATTCCGGGTACTAAGGAGAAAAACCTGTTGCTGCGAGAAAGTCAGGAGCGAGAGAAGCGTACCCGCCAGACCCCGATGGAACGCGGCGTTATGGAGATTGCCCATCGGCTTCAGATTGGGCTGATGTACATCAAAACGCGCAATCAGCTGCCCGTTGAGATCTTTTATGACTGTGTTGATACCTTGCTGTATATGGTCAAAAAAGATCGAAAGGCTTTTCTGTATGCGCTGTCGTTCCTGCGTGATGAGGCGGACTGGGTCAGGCATGCGGTGCAGGTCGCGGGGAAATTGGCCGACATGCTGTTAATTGCCGATCCACACGATCCCTATTTGCGTGAGGCGGTGTTAGGTGTGTTACTCCACACGATGGGCAAACCGCTGTTGGTCAACGCCCGTCTTCCGTCGCTCAAGGTCAATATGAATCCGGCGCAGAAAGCGATCCTTAGCGGTCATGTGGCGGTGTTGTGCGCGAAGTTACATGAGCTAGGCTGGTCGGTAAGCCCTACCTGCCGCGACGTGATTGAGAATGCCAACGAGCGTGTGGACGGCAGCGGGTATCCGCAAGGCAAGCGTGCCGAACCATTGTCGCCGTTAGTCCGGCTGGTCTCTGTGATTAAGGCGATTAATAAGCTCAGGCATGCGCGTAATGGTATTTCTCCCCGCACGCCATTGGCCGCCTATCGCAAAATCTATGAGGCTAACGCGGCCTATGATAAGGCTGTGCTGGTCAAATACGTGCAGATTTATGGCCTCTACCCCATCGGCAGTTTGGCGAAATATTCGGGAGGTTTCCTCGGGTGGGTGATGGATATTGATAAAAAGGGGAAGCCCATCGTGGTGCATCTCACCAAGAACCTTCGTTTTCCTGATACCAATATCAGCAGTGTCGTTTCTAATGGCGACTTGCAGCAGGTCGGTAAGCTCGAAAACATCGTTCATCCTAACGATTTCGGCATGAAGGTCCTGAAAATTTAGCGAGTATCGTCTGCACAGAGGGCTGCGTGGCAGCCCTTTTTCCTCATCACATCCTACCGACATTTTTCCCGCAACAGGCTTGAAGCGTAGGTGCCATCAGGCATAACACTTTAAGCAATAAGGACTATCAGAAAAACCATTTAGTCATTTTGGTTATTTAATATTTCCATCATTTCTTTAATTGTTAAGATGCAGATCGTTACCCTTATCCTCCATTCATCTTTTTATTGCATGTTTTTGTATTAGCGTCGTTGGCTAACAGCACAGGCACAAGGAAACAGAAATCACAATGACTACTCCGGTTTCCCCCACTTCATTGCTTCCGCTGAGTGCGGAGCAATTAACGCGTTTACAGGCGGCAACCGGTGATTTCTCATCGACGCAGCTGGCCTGGCTATCCGGCTATTTCTGGGGGCTGGTACAGCAGCCTGGGAACGTGCAGCCGGGGGCGATCGCCGCCACGGTAACGACGGCATCCGCAGTCACGGTGCCAGTACAAACGATTACGCTGATTTCCGCCTCACAAACCGGCAATGCACGTCGGGTGGCGGAACAGCTGCGTGACGATCTACTGGCAGCCAAGCTGTCCGTCAATCTGGTCAATGCGGGTGATTACAAATTCAAGCAAATCGGGCAGGAAAAACTGCTGCTGATCGTTGCTTCGACGCAGGGGGAAGGGGAGCCGCCGGAAGAAGCCGTCGCGCTGCACAAGTTCCTGCTGTCCAAAAAAGCCCCGGAGATGAAAGACACCGCGTTTGCCGTGTTTGGTCTGGGTGATACCTCTTACGAATTCTTCAGCAAGGCGGGTAAAGATTTCGATAGCCGTCTGGCTGAGCTTGGCGCTGAACGTCTGCTGGATCGCGTGGATGCCGATGTGGATTATCAGGGGCTTGCCGAACAATGGCGACGTCAGCTGGTTGATATTTTGCAGGCGCGGGTGCCAGTTCAGGGCGAAGCCGTCGCACAAATTGCCGCTCAGGGTGCACTGGATGAAATTACCAGCAGCCCATACAGCAAATCGTCACCGCTGCATGCCACGTTTGCCGTCAATCAGAAAGTGACCGGGCGTAACTCTGAAAAGGATGTTCGCCATATCGAGATCGATCTGGGCGATTCTGGTTTGCGTTACCAGCCGGGAGATGCGCTGGGCGTGTGGTTCGATAACGATCCTGCGCTGGTGCAGGAATTGCTGGAACTGCTGTGGCTGAAAGGCGATGAATCCGTTAGCGTTGACGGCAAGACGCTGCCACTATCGCAGGCGCTGAAAAGCCACTTTGAACTGACGCAGAACACGGCACCGATTGTCGAGAAATACGCGGCACTGTCGCGTAATGAAACGCTGCTGTCGCTGTTGGCCGATAAGCCTGCGCTTCAGCAGTTCGCACAGCGCACACCGCTGGTGGATATGGTGCGACAAGCGCCGACGGAACTGACGGCGGAGCAACTGCTGGGTCTGCTGCGTCCGCTGACGCCGCGTCTTTACTCTATTGCCTCCTCGCAGGCGGAAGTCGAAAGCGAAGTGCACATCACCGTTGGCGTGGTGCGCTACGAATACGAAGGCCGTGAGCGCGCAGGTGGCGCTTCCAGCTATCTGGCCGACAGACTGAGTGAAGACGATGAAATCCGCGTCTTCATCGAACATAACGATAACTTCCGTCTGCCTGCGAATTCCGACGCGCCAGTCATCATGATTGGGCCGGGCACCGGAATTGCGCCGTTCCGCGCCTTTATGCAGCAGCGCGATGCCGATGGGGCTGAAGGGAAAAACTGGTTGTTCTTCGGCAACCCACACTTTACGGAAGATTTTCTGTATCAGGTTGAATGGCAGCGCTACGTTAAAGATGGCCTGCTAACCAACATCGACCTGGCCTGGTCGCGCGATCAGGCGCATAAAGTTTACGTGCAGGACAAACTGCGGGAAAAAGGCGCGGAAGTCTGGCGCTGGATTCAGGATGGCGCGCACCTGTACGTGTGTGGTGATGCCAACCGTATGGCGAAAGACGTCGAGCGGGCACTGCTGGACGTGATAGTTGAGCATGGCGGCATGGACAGTGAACAGGCCGATGAGTTTTTAAGCGATCTGCGCCTTGAGCGCCGTTATCAGCGAGATGTGTACTAATGAGTGAAAAATACGTTTTCAGTGAAAAACACCCCGGCCCCTTGGTGGTAGAAGGGAAACTCGCTGATGCTGAGCGCATGAAGACAGAAAGTAACTTTCTGCGCGGCACGATTGCTGAAGACCTGAACGATGGTCTGACCGGTGGTTTCAGGGGCGATAACTTTCTGCTGATCCGTTTCCACGGTATGTATCAGCAGGATGACCGCGATATTCGCGCCGAACGTGCCGAGCAGAAGCTGGAGCCGCGCCATGCGATGCTGCTGCGCTGCCGTCTTCCCGGTGGCGTGATGACGCCAGAGCAGTGGCTGCGGATCGACAAATTTGCGACTGAAAATACGATCTATGGCAGCATTCGTATCACGAACCGCCAGACGTTCCAGTATCACGGTATTCTCAAATCGAACGTGAAACCGGTACACCAGATGCTGAATAGCATCGGGCTGGACGCGCTGGCGACGGCGAATGACATGAACCGTAACGTGCTGTGTACGTCTAACCCGATAGAATCCGAACTGCATCAGCAGGCCTATGAGTGGGCGAAAAAGATTTCTGAGCATCTGCTGCCGCGCACGCGCGCCTATGCTGAGATCTGGATGGATCAGGAGAAAGTCGCCACGACGGATGAGGAGCCGATTTTAGGTTCAACGTATCTGCCGCGTAAGTTCAAAACCACGGTGGTGATCCCGCCGCAGAATGATATCGATCTGCATGCGAACGATCTCAACTTCGTTGCGATTGCCGATAACGGCCGTCTGGTGGGCTTCAACGTGCTGGTGGGCGGTGGGCTCTCTATCGCACACGGCGACAAAGAAACTTACCCGCGTACCGCCAGTGAGCTGGGCTACATTTCCATTGAACATACGCTGACCATCGCGGAAGCGGTGGTGACCACGCAGCGCGATTGGGGTAATCGTACTAACCGTAAAAACGCGAAAACCAAGTACACTCTGGAGCGTGTGGGCGTAGACAACTTCAAGCAGGAAGTGGAAGCGCGTGCCGGTGTGAAATTTGAAGCCGTGCGCCCGTATGAATTCACCGGACGTGGCGATCGCATCGGCTGGGTAAAGGGCATCGACAATAAATGGCATCTGACGCTGTTTATCGAAAACGGTCGTGTTCTGGATTATCCGGGTCGTCCGTTGAAGACGGGTCTGGCGGAAATTGCAAAGATCCACAAAGGGGATTTCCGCTTAACGGCGAACCAGAATTTGATCATCGCAGGCGTTCCTGCACGTAGCAAAGCGAAGATTGATGCGCTGGCGCGTGAGCACGGCCTGATTGATGACGACGTCAGCGAGCAGCGCAAGAATTCGATGGCCTGTGTGTCGTTCCCGACCTGTCCGCTGGCGATGGCGGAAGCCGAACGCTTCCTGCCGGAATTCGTCACGAAAGTGGAAGGCATCATGCAGCAGCACGGCGTGGGCGATGAACACATCGTTCTGCGCGTGACGGGGTGCCCGAATGGCTGCGGTCGCGCAATGCTGGCGGAAATCGGTCTGGTGGGCAAAGCGGTGGGGCGTTATAACCTGCATCTGGGCGGGAATCGCGAGGGAACACGCATTCCGCGTATGTATCGCGAGAACATTAATGAAACCGAGATCCTTGCAGAAATGGATCGGCTTATCGGGCTGTGGGCGCAAGATCGCCAGCAGAATGAAGGCTTCGGGGATTTCGTGATTCGCACCAACATCATTAAAGCGGTGCTGGATCCTGCCCGCGATTTTTATGACTGACAGGAGAGCCTGATGGCCGAATTTAACCTTGAGGCGCTCAACGTGTTGCCGAAAGCGGAACAGGCGGCCGCACTGGCTGTCGTAAATGGTCAGCTTGAACAGCTATCGGCGCAGGAAAGAGTGAGCTGGGCGCTGGAGAATCTGCCGGGCGACTATGTGTTGTCGTCCAGCTTCGGTATTCAGGCGGCGGTATCGCTGCATCTGGTGACGCAACAGCGGCCGGATATTCCGGTTATTCTCACGGATACGGGCTACCTGTTTCCTGAAACCTATCAATTTATTGATGCACTGACGGAACAGCTGAAGCTGAATCTGCAAGTGTACCGCGCGGCTGAATCCCCGGCCTGGCAAGAGGCGCGCTACGGCAAGCTGTGGGAGCAGGGTGTGGAAGGCATTGAGCGCTATAACCAACTGAATAAAGTCGAGCCAATGAATCGGGCGTTGAGCGAGTTAAAGGCGAAAACATGGTTTGCTGGCCTGCGTCGTGAGCAGTCCGGCAGCCGGGGTGAATTACCGGTACTGGCGATTCAGCGCGGCATCTTCAAATTCCTGCCGATTATCGACTGGGACAACCGAACGGTGTACCAGTACCTGAAAGAAAACGGCCTGGGTTACCATCCGCTGTGGGATCAGGGTTATCTGTCAGTCGGCGATACGCACACCACCCGTAAATGGGAACCGGGTATGGCCGAAGAAGAAACGCGTTTCTTCGGTCTGAAACGCGAATGCGGTCTGCACGAAGGATAAAAACTCCCCCACAACGAGCGGTAGACCGATCACAAACCCCATGTTCTGCATGGGGTTTTTCATATCTGGCTACGGAGTGCGAACGCGATATTTTACTCGCGATGTGTTACCTCAACCCGTCGCCCTGTAGCGCCATCCTCTGTTTTTTACCTCCCCTCTGTCCTGTCGCAATAAGCGAATTGTCGTCATAACACCGTCATCTTGCAAAGATAGGATTTGGTCAACATTTGATCATTATTTAAACAAATTCGAGCGTGTTCAGTCGTGGACGCGGCTTGGCGAACCCGCTTACTGAGGGAGTGCCTGACATGAAGAGAACGAGCTTTATCGGTGCGCTGGTGCTGTTTGCTGTTTTCCTCTCTGGTGGCGCGCTCGCTCAGGAGGACACGCGTCCTGAGTTACGGATCGCGGTTCAGAAAAACCCGGAGACACAGGAACCGGTTGATGCGGCGTCTAATGTCGCTTTCCGCAACAATCCGTCGATCCACGAAACCTTACTGAAGCTCGATATTGATGGCGATTTCTCGGTACAGCCGAATCTTGCGACGGCGTGGAAATGGATCGACGATAAAACGCTTGAAGTGACGCTTCGCAAGGGCGTCATTTTTCATGATGGTCGCGAAATGACGGCGGAGGACGTCGCCTTTTCGTTCGGACCGGAACGTTTGACCGATCCGAAAGCACCCGGTTATCCCACGTATCTGACAAATTTTAGCAGCCTTGATCATGTCGAGGTGGTGGATCCTGACACTGTCCGTTTCGTCACGAAGTTCAAAGATCCGATTTTGTTACAGCGGCTGGCAAGCTATGCCGCTGTGGTGATCAGCAAAGATGCCTGGATGAAGATGGGCGGTGACTGGGCCAAATGGAAGCAGAAGCCGGTCGGCGCGGGTCCATATAAGGTTCTGGAGTCGGTAGCCAATGACCATGTGACGCTGGTGGCGCACGATCGGTATTTTGGCGGCAAGCCGAATGCGAAGCGTGTCATCTTCAGAATGGTGCCGGAAGTCTCATCGCGTATTGCTGGTCTTATCGCAGGGGATTATGACATTGCCACCGATCTGCCGCCGGATCAGCTTGAGATGGTGAACCAGTCGGGTAACGCGAAGGTCGTCGGTGGCCCCGTTCCAAACAACCGTATTCTGTTCTTCGACAAATATAACCCCGTACTCAAGGATCCGCGTGTTCGTCAGGCGCTTATCCTGTCGATTGACCGTCAGGCGATCGTGGATTCCATCTGGAACGGACGAACCGTTGTGCCGAATGGTGAGCAGTTCAAAGTCTTCGGCCCTATCTACATGAAGGATCGCCCAAACTACGAATACAACCCTGACAAAGCACGGCAGCTCTTGAAGGCAGCGGGCTATCACGGTGAACCGATCGCGCTCCGCTCACAAAACAATTACTACACGGCGGAAAACTCGGTGAGTGAAGCCGTGGTGGCGATGTGGCAGGCGGTGGGCGTCAACGCCAGGATGGAGTTTGTTGAGTCCGGCAAGCTGTTTGAAAATGCGTCTGGTCGGGCGGTGGGTAACTGGTCCAGCACCGCCGCTATTCCCGATCCCTACGTTTCCGTCTATGCGATGGGGTTCGCAAAGACCGCTGCGCTGGGCACGCAGAAAATCTGGATTAATGACGAATTTGACCAGCTCGGCGCAAAGCTTGAACCGACGATTGCCCCAGCGGATCGCGCCAGGATCTTCTCCGAGATGTTGGACATTATTGAGTGGAAGGATCCGGGGATCACCGTGCTTTACCAGAACGCCGTCTTCTACGGGGTTTCTAACAAGGTGAAGTGGAAGCCGAAGCCGGTTTTCGCGATGGATCTTGGCCCACAAAACCTCTCCTTTGTTAATGCTGCCAAGTGAGGGTGTCATCATGACTGAATCCATGCTTTCCATTCAAAATCTGAATATCGCCTTTCTCGCGGGGAAGACCAGAACCACGTCGGTTAAGTCGATATCCTTTGACGTCGGCGAAGGTGAAATTCTGGGAATTGTAGGGGAGAGCGGGTCTGGAAAATCGCTGTCATGCCTCGCGGTGGCCGGCCTTCTGCCCGCTACCGCGCTTGTTTCTGGTTCGGTCACGATTGGCAGCCAAACATTCGCCGCCTCCGAACTGCATAACGCGCTGGTGGCGAAAAAGCTCCCGCCGATCGGCATGATCTTTCAGGAACCGATATCCTGCCTTAATCCGGTACGTACCGTTGGTGAGCAAATCGCTGAGGCTGCGCGCAGTGCGGGGCACGCTGCGGAGGAAGCCCGCCAGATTGCGTTACAGATGCTGAAAGACGTCGCTATCGATCAACCAGAGAAGCGTTACCATGACTATCCTTCGCAATTTTCTGGCGGTATGTGCCAGCGTGTGATGATCGCGATGGCACTTGCTCTGGAGCCGCGGCTCGTCATCGCAGACGAACCAACGACGGCGCTGGATGTTACCGTTCAGCAGCAGGTCGTGTCGCTGCTTGTCTCGCTGGTCCGTCGTCGAGGCATTGCCATGATCTTCATCAGCCACGATCTTGACCTGGTCGCGGAGGTCTGCGATCGCATTGCCATTATGTACGGCGGCGAGATCGTGGAGATCGATACGACTGAAAATATCTACGCGCGATCGAACCATCCCTACGCTCAACTGCTGCTGGACGCGATGCCGGGCAGCGGTGAACCGCTAAGCAGACTGGTGGAAATTCCCCAGCACTGGCAGCGTGATACGGCGACCTCATCACTCTCTGCGGGGAGCGCGCCATGAGTGTGAACGCGATGGACAGAATGCCTATTCTCGAAGCCCGCGATCTGGATTTCACCTATCACGCTGGTTTTTCGCTGCTGCCGAACCGTCGGGCTGGTAAACAGGCGGTACGCGGCGTGTCTTTATCGCTTGAGCAAGGTGAAACGCTCGGTCTGGTCGGCGAATCGGGATCCGGGAAATCGACCCTTGCCGCGCTACTTTGCGGCGATCGTCAGCCTGACCGTGGCACGCTGTCACTCTTTGGCGAGCCATTTTCCCACTATCTCAAACCGAATCGTCGGCGTTTGGCGCGGGTGCTTCAGGTTGTTGCGCAGGATACGCTCGGTGCCTTCGATCCACGCCACACCATTGGTCGGCAGATCGCGGAAGTGCTCTTGATCCATGCTATCGGGTGCAAGAGTGAGTGGCGCGATAGGGCTAAAGCAGCACTTAGCGCTGTCGCTCTCCCCATCACCATGCTGGATCGCTATCCACATCAGATGTCAGGCGGGCAGCGGCAACGCGCGGCTATCGCCCGGGCGCTGGTGGCTGAGCCGAAGGTTTTGCTGTGCGATGAACCCGTTTCGGCGCTGGATGTGTCGGTTCAGGCGCAGGTGCTCAATTTGCTGCTCGATCTTCAAGAGAAGCGCGGTCTTTCGATCCTGTTGATCAGCCACGATGTGCGCGTGGTGCGCCACGTGTCGCATCGGGTCGCCGTGATGCAGGACGGCGGTGTGGTGGAGAGCGGACCGACGTCAAGCGTGTTTGCCAAGCCCTCCCATCCTTACACCGTAAAACTGCTGGCTGCCGTGCCGAAAGGAAGGCGTCGCTCCATTGCTGCGGATGCTGTACACAGCCGCTCCGTTCTGGTGGAGAGAGCGGCATGCTGAACACCCTGTTTGGCTCAGCGCTGCGTGCGTTATTGACGGTATTTCTTGCCGTCACCTTTACTTTCGTCATGCTGCGCATCAGCGGTGACCCGATGACGTCGCTCCTCGGTGTCGAAACGCCGCCGCAGGTTATTGACATACTCCGCCAGCAGTGGGGGCTGGATCGCCCCGTGACCGAACAGTATTTCACCTATCTCGGGCGCATCGTGACGGGGGATTTTGGTACATCGCTGCGAAGCGGTCAGGATGCGCTTGCTATGATTATGGAAAAGCTCCCCGCGACGCTGCGGCTTATGGCGGCTTCGCTTGTACTGGCGCTTGCGGTGGGGATTCCGCTGGGTATCGTCGCGGCGCACTATCACGGTAGGATTGTCGACCGCACGGTAATCGGCCTCGCCGTGCTGACGCATTCAATTCCTACTTTCCTGACTGGCATTCTCCTGATCCAGCTTTTCGCCGTACAGTTGCGGATCCTGCCATCGGGGGGAGGCGCGACGCTTGCCCACATGGTGATGCCTGCCCTGGCTATCGGGCTTTACAACGCTGGTGTTATCGCGAGATTCGTTCGCTCAAGCGTGCTTGAAGTCATCGGGCAGCGTTATATTCTTGCCGCCCGAGCGAAACGCGTCTCCGAGTGGGGGCTTATCGTCAGGCACGTGATGCCGAATGCGGCACTGCCTCTGCTGACGCTGTTCGGATTCTTGCTCGGCGGAATGATTGGCGGCTCCGCCGTGATTGAAGCGGTATTTGCCTGGCCCGGCGTGGGCCTGCTGCTCATCAATTCTGTTGCTGCCCGCGATGTGGCGGTGGTTCAGGCGATTGTCATTCTCATCACGGTGGCGATGGTCAGCGCCAACCTGTTCGTCGATTTCCTGCATGTGATGATTGATCCCCGCCTGCGCCACTCACAGCGGTCTCGGGGGCGTGTGTCATGACAGATACGTCCTCCGCATCAAAGATGCCTTCTGGCTTATTCGCCCGGTTTCCCCATGCTAATCCGCTGCTGCTCGTGTGTATTGGGGTCATTGTGATTGCCGTTGTGCTTGCCGTCTTTGCTGACATGCTTTCGCCCTATGGCTTTGCGCAGATAGATCTGAGAGCGCGCAATATGCCGCCGTTCCACCTTGGAACCGGCTCCCAGCACTGGCTTG
Organism: Pectobacterium sp. CHL-2024; assembly: GCF_044751765.1. Lineage (NCBI taxonomy): Bacteria > Pseudomonadati > Pseudomonadota > Gammaproteobacteria > Enterobacterales > Pectobacteriaceae > Pectobacterium > Pectobacterium sp. CHL-2024. The sequence continues at coordinate 375,535 of NZ_JBIXKO010000003.1, forward strand.
GCACCGACGAGATGGGGCGCGACATTTTAAGCCGCGTCTTCTATGCGCTCCGTATGAGTCTCTTTATATCCCTTGGCGCGTCAATTATCAGCATGGTCATCGGCACATCGCTTGGCCTGATCGCGAGCTTCCGACGCGGTGTAGCGGATGCCATCATTCGGGTGGCGATTGATTTTCAGGCGTCGATGCCGTTTATCATTATTGCGCTCACGGTTCTGGCCTTTCTCGGCAACAGCCTCACGCTTTTCATCTGCCTGCTGGGGCTGTTCGGCTGGGAGCGTTTTGCTCGACTGACGCGGACGATGGCCAGTCTTGAACTGGAGAAGCCGTATATCGCCGCCTTGCTTCGCAATGGCGCGGGTGGCTTTCGTATCGCGATCGTCCACGTTTTTCCCAATATCTTTGCCGTCGTGCTGGTCACCTTCACGGTGGTGATGCCTGAAATCCTCATTCTGGAGTCGTCGCTGAGCTTCCTTGGCCTCGGGGTGCAACCGCCACAGGTCAGCCTGGGATCGTTGGTGGGGGCAGGGCGTGACTACATCATGACGGCGTGGTGGATATCCATCGTGCCGGGCATGGTCATTTTCATACTGTCGCTCACTATCAGCCTCATTGGCGATCGGTTACGTGACCTTTCCGATCCGACACTGAAATGAGGAGCCGTGGTTAAACGCAATAAGGTTAAACGCAATATAACGAGGAGAATGGCAATGAACTCACTACGAATGACGCCTGCAACAATACGCCTCGGAGGTCATCGAGGCCACAGCGCTGGTGCACCAGAAAACACCCTTGCCGCGTTTAACAAGGCGTTTGAACATGCAGGTTTCGGCGTGACCTGCGAAACCGATCTAAGAATCACGCGTGATGGTGAATTAGTGCTGATTCACGACGAGACGGTTAACCGCACCACCAACGGGCGTGGCCTTGTGCAAGGCATGACCTATTCTGAGCTTGTCAAACTTGACGCTGGGCAGTGGTTCAGTCAGGAATTCGCAGGGGAACGCGTCCCGCGGCTCAGGGATGCTCTGTTGTTCGCCCGTCAGCTCGGCATCATCTATCAGCTTGAATTCAAAGTGTATGACTGCAATGAGATACTCTTCCCGAAGCTGATGAAGCTCATTGATGAACTGGACTGTGCTGACCTGCTGCAATTCTCTTCGTTTGACTATGTTCAACTGAGAGCGATAAAAGCGGCGATACCCGACGTGCCAACCGTTGGCCTGATGCACTCGCGTTTGATTGACCCGGCGGCGCTTGCTCGTCAGGCCAATCTTGATGCGATGAGCATTGAGATCGACCGCTTTGCCCGTGGAGAAGCGCGCCAGCTGCATGACGAGGGGTTTGCGGCCTTCCTCTACTTGCCCGGTTCATACCATCAAGATCGTCAGGACCACGCGGTGGATATCGAAGTACAGGTCGTACAGTGGATTCGCGAAGGCCAGTTGGATCAACTGCTCGGCGACGATGTGGCACAAATGGTCAGGATCAAGAATCAAGCCTGCAACTGAACACCTATGACGCAATCAAATGGATACCCGATTGCGTCAGGCGTCCTGCTGGCGGTTGTAAACGTGTTGTTATTCCATTACGGAACTTGTCATTCCAATTCGGCATTTCATAAGTGTTCTGTCCTCACCGTATAGTCGCATTATCTACTTTTTTGCTTAGTTAAGGCGATTGTGAACTATCTCCCTATATTTGCCGATCTTCGTCAGCGTCCGGTATTGGTTGTCGGCGGCGGCGAGGTTGCTACGCGCAAAATCGATCTACTGCAACGCGCGGGTGCGGAGGTAAAAATTGTCGCGCAGGCGCTGGCCGAACCGTTGGCGGCGCAGCATCAGGCCGGGCAGGTTGAATGGCTGGCGCAGGTTTTTACGCCTGATTTGCTATCCGGCGTATTTCTGGTGATTGCCGCTACGGATGACGCAGAGCTGAATGCCGCGGTATTTGAGGCGGCGAATCAGCGGCATTTGCTGGTGAACGTGGTGGACGATCAGCCAAAGTGCTCGTTTATTTTCCCCTCGATTGTCGATCGCTCCCCGCTGGTGGTGGCCATTTCCTCGGGTGGACAGGCGCCGGTGCTGGCGCGTCTGCTGCGTGAAAAGCTGGAATCATTACTGCCCGCCAGTTTGGGCACGATGGCGGACATCGCCGGAAGCTGGCGCGACAGAATTAAAACCCGACTGCATTCGATGCCGGCACGCCGTCGCTTTTGGGAGCGGCTGTTTGTCGGACGCTTTGCGTCGCTGGTGTCCGCGGGGCAACTGGCGCAGGCCGAAGACGAACTGCAACAGCAACTGGTACATCAGCAAGCAGAACAGCAGCAACCAGCGGCGGCACGTGGTGAAGTCGCACTGGTTGGCGCAGGCCCCGGCGATGCCGGACTGCTGACGCTGCGTGGATTACAGGTGATGCAGCAGGCGGACGTGGTGCTGTATGACCATCTGGTCAGCCCCGACGTGCTGGATTTGGTGCGCCGCGATGCCGAACGCATCTGCGTTGGGAAACGCGCTAGTGCGCATTCGTTGCCGCAGGATGAGATTAATCAGCTACTGGTGAAGCTGGCGCAGGAAGGGAAGCGGGTAGTGCGCCTGAAAGGGGGCGATCCCTTTATTTTTGGCCGCGGCGGTGAAGAGCTGCAAGCGGTGGCGCAGGCCGGAATCACGTTTCAGGTGGTGCCCGGCGTGACGGCGGCGGCGGGCGTCACGGCGTATGCGGGGATCCCGTTAACGCACCGTGACTACGCGCAGAGCGTGCTTTTTATTACCGGACACTGTCGCCCGGATGGCGATTCGCTGGACTGGTCGACGCTGGCGCGTGGCCGTCAGACGCTGGCGATTTACATGGGAACCATGAAGGCCGCCGAGATTTCACAGCAGCTGATCGCGCATGGCCGTTCATCGCAGACGCCCGTTGCTGTGATCAGTCGCGGCACCCGACACGATCAGCAAGTGCAAATTGGCACGCTGCAACAGTTAGAACATTTGGCACGGCAAGCGCCGACACCGGCGCTGCTGGTGATTGGCGAGGTGGTGGATTTACACCATCAGATTGCCTGGTTTGGTCAGACAACGCCGACGGTGCCGCAAGACAGCCGCCCAGCGGTAGTAAACTTGGCTTAAGGAAAGGGTATGGACGAGAAACGACTCACGCATTTACGGCAGCTTGAAGCCGAAAGCATTCACATCATCCGCGAAGTAGCGGCCGAGTTCAGTAATCCGGTGATGATGTACTCCATCGGCAAAGACTCTTCGGTGATGCTGCATCTGGCGCGCAAGGCGTTCTATCCGGGATCGCTGCCTTTCCCGCTGCTGCACGTTGATACCGGCTGGAAATTTCGTGAAATGTACGAATTCCGCGATCGGACGGCGAAGGCCTACGGCTGTGAACTGCTGGTGCACCGCAACCCGCAGGGTGAAGCGCTGGGGATTAACCCCTTTGTGCACGGCAGCGCCAAGCACACCGACATCATGAAAACCGAAGGGCTGAAGCAGGCGCTGGATAAATACGGTTTTGATGCCGCGTTTGGCGGGGCGCGCCGCGATGAAGAGAAATCGCGTGCCAAAGAGCGTATTTACTCCTTCCGCGACCGTTTCCACCGCTGGGATCCGAAGAATCAGCGCCCGGAGCTGTGGCATAACTACAACGGCCAGATTAATAAAGGCGAGAGCATCCGCGTTTTCCCGCTCTCCAACTGGACCGAGCTGGATATCTGGCAATACATCTATCTGGAAAACATCGATATTGTTCCACTGTATCTGGCCGCGCCGCGTCCGGTGGTGGAACGCGATGGCATGCTGCTGATGGTGGATGACGATCGCATCGATCTGCAACCCGGTGAAGTGATCGAACAGCGCATGGTGCGCTTCCGCACGCTAGGCTGCTGGCCGCTGACGGGCGCGGTGGCATCAGAGGCGCAAACGCTGCCGGAAATCATCGAAGAGATGCTGGTTTCCACCACCAGTGAGCGTCAGGGAAGGGTAATTGACCGCGATCAGGCCGGTTCAATGGAGCTGAAAAAGCGTCAAGGGTATTTCTGAGGAATCGTCGAATGAGCCAAACTTCGTTAAAAGACACAGCGGCAGACAATGCGGCTGAGAAAGATGCCGTCATCATCAACAATGCGATTGCACAGCAGATCGCCGAGCAGGGCGGTGTGGAAGCGTATTTACACGCGCAGCAGGATAAAACGCTGCTGCGTTTCCTGACCTGCGGTAGCGTCGACGATGGAAAAAGTACGCTGATAGGCCGTTTATTGCACGATACGCGCCAGATTTATGAAGATCAGCTCAGTACGCTGCACAATGACAGCAAGCGTCTGGGCACGCAGGGTGAAAAACTGGATCTGGCGCTGCTGGTCGACGGTCTTCAGGCTGAACGTGAGCAGGGCATCACGATTGACGTGGCCTACCGCTATTTTTCCACGGAAAAACGCAAATTCATCATCGCTGATACGCCGGGACACGAGCAGTACACCCGCAACATGGCGACCGGCGCATCAACTTGCGAGCTGGCGATCCTGCTGATTGACGCGCGCAAAGGCGTATTGGATCAAACCCGTCGTCACAGCTTTATTGCGACCCTGCTGGGGATTCGCGATCTGGTGGTGGCGGTGAACAAAATGGACTTAGTGGATTATCAGCAAACGGTGTTTGAGCAGTTTAAGCAGGATTATCTGGATTTTGCTCAGCAGCTGCCTGCCGACCTGAATATCACCTTTGTGCCGATTTCCGCGCTGGATGGCGACAATGTCGCAACGCCGAGTACGACGATGGGCTGGTATACCGGACCGACGCTGCTGGACGTGCTGGAAACGGTCAATGTGGCACAGCGTACGCTGGAGCAGCCGATGCGCTTCCCGGTGCAGTATGTAAATCGCCCGAATCTGGATTTCCGTGGCTACGCGGGAACGCTGGCCTCCGGCATCATCCGCGTTGGGCAACGGGTTAAAGTGCTGCCATCCGGCGTAGAATCCACCGTCAGCCGTATTGTGACCTTTGACGGGGATTTACCGCAGGCGCAGGCGGGTGAAGCGATTACGCTGGTGCTGGCGGATGAGGTGGATATCAGCCGTGGTGACCTGCTGATCGACAGCAGCGAATCGCTGAAAGCGGTGCAGCATGCGCTGGTGGATGTCGTCTGGATGGCGGAGCAGCCGCTGGTGCCGGGACAGAGCTACGACATCAAGATTGGCGGTAAGAAAACGCGCGCTCGGGTCGAGAATATTCAGTATCAGGTTGAGATCAATACGCTGACGCAGCGCGTCGCGGAGAACCTGCCGCTAAATGGTATCGGTTCGGTTGAGCTGATTTTTGATGAGCCGCTGGTGTTGGACAACTATCAGCACAATGCGGTGACGGGCGGGATGATCTTTATCGATCGCCTGAGCAACGTCACGGTTGGTGCGGGGCTGGTGCGGGAACCTATCGAGCAGGTGTATCAGGAGCCGGGCGCGCACAGCGCGTTTGAGTTGGAACTGAATGCGCTGGTACGTCGCCACTTCCCACATTGGGGTGCGCGTGATCTGCTGGGAGGCAAATAACGTGTCTTTACGCGATGAACCGACTGACGGGAACGTCGTCTGGCATGCGCACGATGTCACCCGTGAGTCGCGCGAGAAATTGCATGGTCATCAGGGCGTCGTGATCTGGTTTACCGGGTTGTCTGGATCCGGTAAATCCACGCTGGCGGGGGCGCTGGAACAAGCGCTACATCAACGTGGCGTGAGCACCTACCTGCTGGATGGCGACAACGTACGGCACGGGTTGTGCCGCGATTTAGGCTTCACCGACGACGATCGGCGCGAAAACATCCGCCGCGTGGGTGAACTCGCCAAACTGATGGTGGACGCGGGTCTGGTGGTCCTGACCGCATTTATCTCGCCGCACCGCGCCGAGCGTAAAATGGTGCAGGATTTATTGGGCGAAGGGCAGTTCATCGAAGTCTTCGTGGATACGCCGTTAGCGACCTGTGAAGCGCGCGATCCTAAGGGATTGTATAAAAAAGCCCGTGCGGGAGAGCTGCGTAATTTCACTGGGATCGACTCGGCGTATGAAGCGCCGGAAGCGCCGGATAGTCATCTGGATGGCGAACAATTAGTAACAAATTTGACAGACCAATTGTTAGATCTGCTGGGCAAGAGAGCTATTATCAAGCTCTGATATCCCGCTTTTTTCACCGTGCTAGTGGGTGATGAGGGGAAGAATGGGAAAGATTATGCAAAATGCCACGCAGTTAACGATTAGCAAGACTCGGCCAGCGCAACAAGAAGAAGATGACGGCGTTTCCTACCTGTTTATGGGGGCGGTAACGGGGTTCTCCTTTTATTGGTTGGCCTTTACTATCCCTTTTCTGGTATACGGCTCTAATACCACGTTTTTCTTCATGCTCTACACCTGGCCGTTTTTTCTGGCGCTGATGCCGTTTTCAGTGCTGGTTGGCGTCGGGTTTAGCTTTCTGCTGAGAGGCTATCTTTTTTATACGCTTTTTGCGACAGGACTGACGGTGGTCTGTCTGTTTTGGCTGGTATTTTCTTTTCTGACGGGGTGGTAAAAGGAAAAGGCTGCCAGCATGGAAGATGCTGACAGCCCATGGTCTTACCGTATTTACAGTATCTTGCTCAGGAAAGCCTGCGTGCGCGGGTTACTCGGGTGAGTAAAGATCGCCTCTGGCGTTCCCTGTTCCTGAATGACTCCCTGATCGATAAAGATCACTCTATCGGCCACTTCTCTGGCAAAGGCCATTTCATGGGTCACGATGACCATCGTCATGCCTTCATTCGCCAGCGTTTTCATAACCGCTAACACTTCGCCAACCAGCTCCGGGTCCAGCGCGGATGTCGGTTCATCGAACAGCATGATCGCGGGTTCCATCGCTAATGCGCGGGCAATCGCGACACGCTGTTGCTGTCCACCGGACAGGCTATTCGGCCAGGCATCGATTTTATCCAGCAGGCCAACCTTGCTGAGCAACGCTTTAGCCCGTTCAACGGCCTGTGCTCGCGGCAATTTTTTCACATCCATCGGTGCCATAATGATGTTTTCCAACACCGTCATGTGCGGAAACAGATTAAAGCGCTGAAATACCATCCCCACGCTTTCACGCACGCGATTGATATTGGTTTTCTGATCGTGAATGGCAAAACCGTTGACCGTGATCTCGCCTGCCGACAGCGTCTCCAGTGCGTTGATGCAGCGCAGAAAGGTACTTTTTCCTGAACCAGATGGGCCAATCAGGCAGAGCACTTCCTGAGGTGCGATGTCGCAGGAAATACCGCGCAGGACATGCGTATCACCAAACTGTTTTTGCAGGTTTTTAACGTGAATCACTTTTGCCAAACCTCGTTTCCATGTGCCGCACCAGCAGCGAAAGCAGGAAAGTAATAACCCAATAAACGATAGAAATCGTCAGGTAGGGTTCCCAGTACGTGGCGTAAGCCCCTGACACCGTACGAGCGGCATAGGCGAGATCCGCCAAGCCGATTGCCGAAGCCAGCGATGAATCTTTTACAATCGCGATAGCGTTGTTGCCCAGCGGCGGCAGCATGCGGCGAAAAGCCTGCGGCAGAATGACTTTCCGCATGGTGCGGCCATAGCTCATACCGAGAGAGCGTGACGCTTCCATCTGGCCGCGATCGATCGACTGAATGCCGGCGCGGAATATCTCAGAGACATAGGCACCCGCATTCAGCGTAATTGCCACGATGCAAGAGAGGAACGCGCCGTAATCTGAGCGTAGCGTGCGGGCAAAGTCGACCGACATAATATTGCTGGTCACCAGCAGCCCGTCACGCGGATTGATGAACAGTGGCACCAGCGCGAAGTGCACCACCATGATTTGTACAAACAGCGGCGTGCCGCGGAAGGCGCTGATGTAGATGCGTACCGGCCATTGCACGCCGTAGTGCAGGATGTATTTCCACGGTCCGTGCGGTGCCTGCGCTAAGCGACCTAATCCGAGCGTTAATCCCCAGCAGGTGCCAAGAATGACACAGATAATGGTGCATTTGATGGTCATCCAGGTGCCTTCCATAAACAGCGGGGCATATTCCTGAATGATCTCCCAACGAAATCCCGTCAAGATCGTTTCCTTTTTTGAATAGGCTAACGTAATGATTACTCTAAATTAAACCGGACAGGCTAGCTGTCCGGTTAATGCGACGTCTCGTGTGAGGCGGTGGAGACCTGGAGAGGTGCGCAGTGTCTTGCAGGCGTTATTCTGCGGGTAAGGTCGGAACGTTGTTATCAAACCAGGTTTGATAGATCTTGGCGTAGGTGCCATCAGCAACGATTTTTTTCAGCCCGGAGTTAATCTTCGCGCGCAGCTGATCGTTGCCTTTCGCGACGGCGATCCCGAAATACTGGCGTTCGAATTTAGCGTCGGAAACCAGATTGAACTGTTTTTCAGGGTGCGTCTTAATGTAAAACTTCACCACGCCCACGTCGCCAACCGCTGCACCCACACCATCTTCATACAGCTCTTGTAACATTAACGGGGTGTTATCAAAGCGCTTAATCGATGTACTGTTTTTACCTAATACATCGGAGACCACGATATCGGCAGTACTGGAGTTCACAACGCCGACTTTGTGATCTTTCAGCGCCGCAATTGAGTCGATCGTCGAGCCTTTAGGCACCACAATGGACTGCTCGGCTGGGAAATACGGTGCGGAGAAATCGACCATTTGCTTACGTTTGTCGGTAATTGTGATACCGGAAATGATAATGTCACGGTCGCCGGAGTTAAGGGTCGCGAAGATCCCTTCCCACGGCGTATTGATCAGCTTGATATTAAAATTCTCCGCCTTGGCGATCGCTTTAATAATATCAATATCAAAGCCTTCCAGCTCTTTCTGCGCATTTTCAAATTCAAAGGGACGATAGGTTCCGCCAGAGCCAACAACGTAAGTTGGCTCTGCAGCGAAGGCGCTGGTGGGGAGTACGGTAGTGGATAGGGCGGTGGTGAAGAGCGCACCAACGAATAACAATTTTTTGAACATGGTTTTCTCCTGGTTTAAATGTAAAACTTTCTTTTTTTATGCACTTTGTATGCATAAAAATACACAGATAGCATTAATGGTTCAACTGACGTTTTTCCTATGGACGGTTTTAGTCAGGCAGATGCTATGCGCTTGCGTCTTTTGATGAATAGAAAGTACGAGAGGATGAATGGACGACGTGAGTGTGGCGCGGGCGCGCGTTTGGCGTGCTCTTCTGCCCGAAATATCCCCATTTGGGCTCGCGGCAGGGTGAATATTGCCTCCCACTGCCGGACACAGTGGAGTCGAAACAAAAGTTATGGGATGATTAGGCGGTTTTTCAGGGGGCGGGATGGGAAAGCTTACGCTGTTATTATTGATATTGCTTGGCTGGCTTCAGTACTCACTGTGGCTGGGCAAGAATGGCATTCATGATTATGTTCGGGTGAAAGATGATGTTGTTGTCCAGCAGGGGAACAATGCCAAATTAAAAGACCGTAACGAACAGCTGTTTGCTGAAATTGACGACCTCAATGGCGGACAGGAAGCGATTGAAGAGCGTGCACGCAATGAGCTGGGGATGATTAAACCCGGTGAAAGCTTCTATCGTCTGGTGCCAGAATCGAACCATCGTAACGCGAATACGACGTCATCTAATAACGCTCCATCCAACAACACACAACGTTGACGCATGCAGACACCACGCCTTTCCCCGCCTGACATTGTTGCCGTTTTACCCGCTGCGGGTAACGGCAGCCGGATGCAAAACGATCGTCCTAAGCAGTATCTGACGATTGGCAATGATGCGACCGGCCATAAAACCATTCTTGAACATACCATCGACGCGCTTTTACGCCATTCACGCGTGCAGCGTGTCGTCGTCGTTATCAGTCCTGATGACGCATTCTTTCATACCCTGGCGATTGCCAACGATCCCCGTATTTGTGCCGTAACGGGTGGGCAGCAGCGTGCGGATTCCGTGCTGGCTGGGCTGTCCGCCGTTGCCGATAGCGCATGGGCGTTAGTGCATGACGCGGCGCGTCCGTGTCTGCATCAGGACGATCTGACGCGCCTGCTGGCGATTGTTGAGCAGAGTGACGTTGGTGGAATTCTGGCCGCGCCGGTTCGTGACACCATGAAGCGCGGTACGGACGGGTTTATCGATCGCACGGTAGAACGTAACGATTTATGGCATGCGCTGACGCCGCAGCTTTTTCCTGCTGCGCTGTTGAAACAGTGCCTGCAACGGGCGCTTCAGGATGGCGTTGCCGTCACAGATGAAGCCTCCGCGTTGGAATACTGTGGCTATCGCCCGCAAATTATCAGCGGACGTTCGGATAATATCAAAGTCACTCGTCCAGAGGATTTGGCATTAGCCGAATTCTATTTAACCAGTTTGCAGTAACCCCATTTTATTCGCTAAATTTATTCGTTAAATACAGATAAGGAGAACGCGCGATGCGTATCGGTCACGGTTTTGATGTCCATAAGTTCGGTGGAGAAGGTCCGCTGGTGATCGGTGGCGTGCGAATTCCTTATACTCAAGGCCTGCTGGCGCATTCCGATGGGGATGTGGTGCTGCATGCCGTGACCGATGCCCTGTTGGGGGCCGCCGCGCTGGGTGACATTGGCAAGCTGTTTCCTGATACCGATCCGGCCTTTAAAGGCGCGGACAGCCGTGGCCTGCTGCGTGAAGCCTGGCGTCGTATCAATGAAAAAGGCTACCAGTTGGGCAATCTGGACGTCACGATTATTGCGCAGGCGCCGAAAATGGCACCACATATCCCGCAAATGCGCGTAAATCTGGCGGAAGATTTGCAGTGTCATATGGACGACGTCAATGTGAAAGCGACCACAACAGAACAGTTGGGCTTTACTGGTCGCGGCGAAGGCATTGCCTGCGAAGCCGTTGCGCTGCTGGTGAAAAAAGGAACGGGCGAAATTGTTGCGTGGTAAGCGATAGTCTTATCAGTCATAGAAAGTTAACAGTATAAAAAACAATGTCGTGGCCGTGCGTCATCCGGCCATGCACTTTGTAGGATAACGATGGAAAATAACGAACAACTCGTCTGGTTGCATGGTGAACCACAGGCTACTGGCTCATTGAAATCCACTGCTGAAGATTTTCTGGTGGTGGAAGATCTGGGGTTTCAACCAGATGGTGACGGTGAGCAGGTATTGGTGCGCGTGCGCAAACGCGGTTGCAATACGCAATTTGTGGCCGAGATGCTGGCGAAATTTGTTCGTCTACCGCTACGTGCCGTTAGCTATGCGGGCCTGAAAGATCGTCATGCTGTCACCGAACAGTGGTTCTGCCTGCACATGCCGGGAAAAGAGACGCCTGATTTCTCCTCGCTGGCGCTTGAAGGCTGTGATGTGCTTGAGGTGACTCGCCATCGCCGCAAGCTGCGGATCGGTACGCTGCGAGGTAACCATTTTACGCTGGTGCTGCGTCAGGTTAGCGACCGAAACGAGGTCGACGCGCGTTTGGCGCTGATCGCCGCGAACGGCGCACCTAATTATTTCGGCAGCCAGCGTTTCGGGCGCAACGGAAATAATCTTGAGCAGGCTCGTCTTTGGGCAAATAACGAGATTCGGGTAAAAGAACGCAGTAAGCGGAGTTTTTATCTTTCCGCCAGCCGCAGTGCGATGTTTAATCAGGTTGCCAGTGCACGACTCGCGGAGCAGAAGGCGAAAACGGTCTTGTGTGGTGATGCATTGCAGCTAACAGGGCGCGGTAGCTGGTTTGTTGCTAAGCCTGATGAATTAGACGTTTTACAGACGCGCCTTGATGCGGGCGAACTCCAGATTACCGCGCCGCTGCCTGGTGATGGTGAACTGGGCACGCAGGATGACGCGCGGGTATTTGAAGAACAGGCTTTGCTCGGACAAGACACGCTGTGGTCTTTGATTAAGCGTGAACGGGTCGAACCTGCCCGGCGTGCGGTGCTGCTGTATCCGCAGCAGATGCACTGGGAATGGCAGGACGATGCGACCGTGGACGTGAAGTTTTGGCTACCTGCGGGCAGTTTTGCGACCAGCGTGGTGCGTGAATTGCTGCATTCACAGCAGGATACCGATCTCGGTGCCTGATGTACTGCGATACGTTTTTGCAGAAAATAGTTGAAAAGAATAATGCTGGCAACCGTGCGATAGCGGCGGTTAGCTTACCCCTGTGCGGGAAAATTGCTGTATTGGTGACGAGGTTAACCAGAGCTGAGGTCGGCGGGGAATGGTAAACAAGCGTATAGAAACGTTGTTGGCGCAGCTGCGCCAGCAGGGCATTCAGGACGAACGTCTGCTGAAGGCGATAGAAGCCGTACCCAGAGAACGTTTTGTTGATGAGGCTTTCGAGCATAAAGCGTATGAAAATACCGCTCTGCCTATTGGTTCCGGCCAGACGATTTCGCAGCCCTATATCGTTGCGAAGATGACGGAACTGCTCAGCCTGACGCCCGAATCCCGCGTGCTGGAGATTGGCACTGGGTCGGGTTATCAAACGGCAATTCTGGCGCATTTGGTGCGGCACGTTTGCTCGGTTGAGCGCATCAAAGGGCTGCAATGGCAGGCTAAACGTCGCTTAAAGCAGCTTGATCTGCATAATGTTTCTACCCGTCATGGCGATGGGTGGCAGGGCTGGGCGTCGCGCGGGCCGTTTGATGCCATCATCGTCACTGCTGCACCGCCGGAAATTCCCCGAGCGCTGATGGAACAGCTTGATGAAGGCGGCGTGATGGTGTTGCCTGTTGGTGAACAGTCACAATACTTACAAATTGTTCAACGCCATGCTGGCGAATTTATTATTCAAACGGTTGAAGCTGTTCGGTTTGTTCCGCTGGTCAAAGGGGAATTAGCCTGATACCGTGGCGTTGGTATGCATTTGTTGTTAAGTCTTTAAAATTTCAACACAACTGTTTTATAGTGCGAACTTGTTGATATTGTTAGCATCTAATCATCGTGGTGCCTTTCTCGTTTTGCTTATGCGCCAGCGATGGTGAAGTAGCGATCTTTCTCGTTCCAACTAACGAATAAATCACCGGATACCGGTTACGCTACAATCACTTACGCAACGGGCACCCGTTAAGCGAGAGCAGATGCGAGGCAAACATGTCCGAATTGAGTTCTGAGTATTACTGTTTTTTGAATGTTATATAGCCTAAATAGTTCGAGTTGCAGGCAGGCGGCAATCGCACGAATCCCCAGGAGCTTACATCAGTAAGTGACTGGGGCGAGTAAGAGAAGCCAACGCACATGCAGCTTGAAATATGACGGATATAGTTACTTTTTTGAACGCTATAGTTATAGGGGAGTAAGGCGCATGGGAAGCCGAATGATGAATTTGCGTCACATTGCTGCTTGTACGGTGATTGTCTTAGGATTGGCGGGATGTACCAACAATAATTCCAAATCCGCACCGATCAGCAGCGTTGACGGAAATACGGGCAACCGAGGGGGAATGTTATCTGCGCCACCATCACGCATTTCAACGGCGGGTGAAAGCGTTGCAACAACGTCCGACGGACGAATTGTTTACAACCGCAGCTACGGTAATATTCCGAAAGGCAGCTACAGCGGCGGCAATTCCTACACGGTTAAACGGGGCGATACCCTGTTTTATATCGCGTGGATTACCGGTAATGACTACCGGGATCTGGCGCAACGCAACAATATTCCTGAGCCATACAGCCTGAATGTGGGGCAATCACTGAATTTAGGCAGCGGATCTGGCAACAACGCTTCGGGCGGTGGCCTGACGAGCGGTGGTGGAATGTTGGCAACCACCGATGCCACCCGAGGTGGTATACCTACGCCGCCATCAAGTGCGCAAATACAAACTACATCGGTTGATTCTCAGTCAACTAATGCGTATTCTGGTAATCAGGGTAAACAGAATGTAGGTAAGATGTTACCTACGACAGGGGCACCAACAACCGCTCCTGTTTCCGCACCAGCGGCTGTTGCCAGCAGCAATACGGCTGCTGTCGGCAGTTGGCGTTGGCCTACCGATGGGAAAGTCATAGATAGTTTCTCCGCTTCTGAGGGGGGAAATAAAGGGATTGATATCGCCGGCTCACGTGGGCAACCGATCACCGCAACCGCCAGTGGGCGTGTGGTGTACGCGGGTAATGCGCTACGTGGTTACGGAAATCTGATAATCATCAAACATAATGATGACTACCTCAGTGCCTATGCCCATAACGATACGATGCTAGTCCGTGAGCAACAAGACGTCACGGCAGGACAAAAAATCGCTACGATGGGCAGTACGGGCACCAGCTCAGTTCGCTTGCACTTTGAAATTCGTTACAAGGGGAAATCCGTAAACCCGCTGCGTTTTCTGCCGCAGCGATAAATCGGGCAGAGTATTTCGGTATTCTGCCAAGGGATCACGGGTAGGAGCCACTTATGAGCCAAAGTACGCTGAAAGTTAACGAGTTACATGAAGATACCGATTTCGAAGAAAATGGACTTGACGTTTTTGACGATAAAGCGCTGGCAGAGGAAGATACCAATGATAATGACTCGGCGGAAGACGAGCTGTTATCGCAAGGGGTCCCACAGCGTGTCCTTGACGCAACGCAGCTCTATTTAGGAGAGATCGGCTATTCGCCGCTTTTAACCGCAGAAGAAGAAGTTTATTTTGCCCGACGCGCGTTGCGTGGCGATGTCCCATCGCGCCGCCGGATGATCGAGAGTAACCTGCGGCTGGTGGTGAAAATTGCCCGCCGATACAACAATCGTGGTCTGGCGCTGCTGGACCTGATTGAAGAGGGGAACCTCGGCCTGATCCGTGCGGTTGAAAAATTCGATCCAGAAAGAGGATTCCGTTTTTCAACCTACGCAACCTGGTGGATTCGACAGACGATAGAACGGGCGATCATGAATCAAACCCGCACCATCCGTTTGCCGATTCACATTGTCAAAGAACTCAACGTTTATCTGCGCACCGCGCGCGAACTGTCTCATAAACTGGATCACGAGCCGAGTGCGGAAGAAATCGCCGAACAGCTTGATAAACCTGTTGATGACGTCAACCGCATGCTGCGCCTGAATGAACGTATTACTTCCGTCGATACTCCGCTGGGTGGCGATTCGGAAAAAGCGCTGCTGGATATTCTGGCAGACGAAAAAGATAACGGACCTGAAGACACCACTCAGGATAACGATATGAAGCAGAATATCGTTAAATGGTTGTTTGAGCTTAATGCCAAACAGCGTGAGGTGTTGGCGCGTCGTTTCGGCCTGCTAGGGTACGAAGCGGCTACGCTGGAAGATGTGGGTCGTGAAATCGGCTTAACGCGTGAACGTGTTCGCCAGATTCAGGTTGAAGGCTTACGCCGCCTGCGGGAAATTTTGCAGGTTCAGGGGTTGAGCATTGAAGAACTGTTTCGTGAATAATTCGTGACGCGTTACTGATGTCTTGAAATAAAAAATGGTGGGGAAACCCACCATTTTTTTATGTCTGTATTCGCCCTTTCGCGTGAAAGGGCGGTCCGACGGCAGTTAGCGTACGATATTCGCCAGCAGGAAATCGATGATTTCGCTGGTTTTAATCATTTGCTTTTCACCGACCCGACGGTTCTTATATTCAATCTCTTCGCTATCCAGATTGCGATCGCCAATGACGATGGTATGCGGCACGCCAATCAACTCCATATCGGCGAACATCACGCCTGGACGCTCTTTGCGGTCATCCAGCAGAACTTCAATGCCCTTAGCGCGCAGTTGCTGGTAGATATCCTCAGCCACTTCCTTCACGCGGAAAGATTTGTGCATGTTCATTGGCAGAATAGCAACGTGGAAAGGTGCAATCGCGTCTGGCCAGATGATGCCGCGTTCGTCATGATTCTGCTCAATCGCCGCTGCGACAACGCGCGTCACACCAATACCGTAGCAACCCATCGTCAGCGTCTGGTTACGGCCGTCTTCACCTTGAACTGTCGCTTTCAGCGCTTCAGAATACTTGCTGCCCAGTTGGAAAATATGGCCCACTTCGATACCGCGTTTAATTTGCAGTGTGCCTTTGCCGTCTGGACTGATGTCGCCTTCAACTACGTTACGGATATCTGCAACCTGCGGTAGCGTAACGTCACGTTCCCAGTTGATACCAAAATAGTGTTTGCCATCAATGTTCGCGCCAGCGCTGAAATCGCTCATCGCCGCAACGGTACGATCGACAACAACAGGAATCGACAACTTGACTGGGCCAAGTGAACCTGGACCTGCACCGATAGTTGCACGAATCTCTTCTTCCGTTGCGAATGTCAGCGGGCTGGCAACCTGAGCAATTTTCTCCGCTTTGATTTCATTCAGTTCGTGATCGCCGCGAACCAGCAGGGCAACCAGTTTATGGCCGCTCTCTTCCGTTGCTTTAACCAGCAGCGTCTTCACGGTTTTTTCTACTGGCAACGTAAACTGCTCAACCAGCTCGGCGATGGTCTTGGCATTTGGCGTATCAACCAGACGCAACTCTTCCGTCGCTTCAGCGCGGCCTAACTTCGGCGCGACAGCTTCTGCCAGTTCAATGTTTGCCGCGTAGTCGGATTCCGTTGAGAAAACGATATCGTCTTCGCCGCTGGTCGCTAGCACCTGAAACTCATGGGAGGCATTGCCACCGATAGAACCGGTATCCGCCTGAACGGCTCTGAAATCCAGATCCATGCGGCTGAAAATCTGGCTGTAAGCGGCGTACATCGCGTCGTAAGTGACCTGCAATGATTCCTGCGAGGTATGGAAAGAGTAGGCGTCTTTCATCAGGAATTCACGTGAGCGCATGACGCCAAAACGTGGGCGCACTTCATCGCGGAATTTGGTTTGAATCTGGAAGAAATTCAGCGGCAGCTGCTTATAAGAGCTGACTTCATTACGAATCAGATCGGTAATCACTTCTTCGTGCGTTGGGCCGAGCACAAATGGGCGCTCACCACGATCGACAAAACGCAGCAGTTCTGGGCCATATTGATCCCAACGTCCACTTTCCACCCATAAATCGGCAGGCTGAACAACGGGCATGGACACTTCAATCGCGCCAGCGTTGTTCATCTCTTCGCGCACGATATTTTCAACTTTTCTCAAAACACGTAAACCGGTCGGCAACCAGGTGTAAAGACCTGAGGCCAGTTTACGAATCATTCCTGCCCGGAGCATCAACTGATGGCTGATGACTTCTGCATCGGCTGGCGTCTCCTTGAGTGTGGAGAGCATGTATTGGCTAGTACGCATGGGGTTTTAGTTCCGTTAGAACGACAAGTAGCATAGGGCTGCCGCGCAGCCGAAGGCACATAAAAAGTGGCTTAGTTTACCAGCGTGGACGACGTGTCAAAAGAGAGCAGGGACAATTTTAGAATATATTGCTGCGGTTCGTGTATTAACACGTATGTGACGGGTCGAGACTTAACACTTCGGTTTGTTCTTCGCTGACGCGCCAACGCACATTGAATTCCAATAGTAAAACGGCGTATTCCCGTGTAGTGCTTTCCCCTTTACGGTAGGCGGGGCGCGGATCCTGTGCCAATACCTGAGAGATAAAGCGTTTTAACTGGGGATATTTCTTTTGGTGTTCTGCGATCTGGCTTTCCGCAAGAGGGGAAAAAGCGACGGGCATCGCGGCATCGGGTGCCATTTGGGCAAATCCCGCTCGCGCCTGAGGATGGCTTTCTGCAAAGGGTAGATAAGGTTTGATATCGACGACCGGTGTGCCATCGACCAGATCGAGACTGCCTAAGTCGAGCGTAATGACATCGCCTTTTGCTCGGATGCCTTTTAATTCAACCAGCGACATACCAACAGGATTAGGACGGAAGGTGGAACGCGTCGCGAAAACGCCTGTACGTGTGTTTCCTCCCAGACGCGGTGGTCGAACTGTCGGACGCCAGCCGCCTTCCATCGTTTGATGAAAAATGAACACTATCCAAATATGGCTGAAATCTTCCAGCCCCCGCACACAGTCTGCCTGATTGTACGGCGGTAATAGCTGAAGCTCTCCGCCTCCGTCTTCAATCAGACCCGGCTGCCGCGGAATGGCAAACTTTTCTTTATACGGTGAGCGGATAATCCCGATCTGATTGAAAACAAATTGACTCATTGTGCAGAAACTTTCAGCGCGGTGCCTTGGCAAACGACCTGACTGTAGCAACCCGCTACGCCGCTGACGGTTTGGCATTCATGCAGTAAAACCGCATTAGCTTTCATTGCCGTTGCGCGGTTTTGCATTCTTTTACGCGCATTTGCCGCGTTAGGGGGAGAGTCCTGAGCGCTGACCTGACATGAGGAGCCTGAAACTTCGCCCATATCACGGAAAGGTTTACCGACTAATTCTTCTGCACTTTTATATAACACCGCTGGCGTCGGGCGAGCCACAGGCTTCGGTTTAGGCGCAGGTTCTACAGTTTTGGTTTCAATCGCGGGTTGAGGTGCCGGTGCCGGTGGCTTCTGAAATAAAGAACAGCCTGTCAGCGACATGGCCAACAATATAAAGGGAACAGCACGCATTAAGGATTCCTCTGCTTTTTCTCAAAGAGCGGGTATTGAAGCAAGCAATTGCACAAATAACAAGACGGGCCGTAGCCCGTCTTACAGATATCTTTTAATTAAACGCGTTAGGATGGGATTACCAACCTTTCACTGCGCCGCCATTAAAGATTTTATTTGCTGCGTCATTCACTTCATCAGACTGATAAGCCTGAACGAATTTCTTCACGTTTTCAGCGTCTTTGTTGTCTTCGCGTGAAACCAACAGGTTTACATACGGAGAGTCTTTCTCTTCAACAAACAGGCCATCTTTGGTCGGCGTCAGGTTAATCTGGCTAGCGTAAGTGGTGTTGATTACAGCCAGCGCGATTTGTGCGTCATCTAAAGAACGTGGCAGCTGTGGTGCTTCCAGCTCTACCAGTTTGATGTTTTTCGGGTTTTCAGTCACATCCAGTACGGTTGGCAGCAGACCAACGTTGTCTTTCAGTTTAATCAAGCCGACTTTTTGCAGCAGCAGCAGAGAACGGCCCAGGTTGGTTGGATCGTTTGGCAGCGCAACTTGAGCACCATCTTGCAGCTCATTCAGCGATTTGATTTTTTTGGAGTAACCCGCGATTGGGTAAACAAAGCTGTTGCCGACAGAAACCAGTTTATAACCACGATCTTTGATCTGCTGATCCAGATAAGGTTTGTGCTGGAAGGCATTCAGGTCGATGTCGCCTTTGCTCAGAGCTTCATTTGGCAAAACGTAGTCGTTGAATGTGACCAATTCAACGTCCAGGCCGTATTTGTCTTTCGCCACTTTCTGCGCGACTTCCGCCACTTGCTGCTCTGCACCAACAATAACGCCGACTTTAATATGATTAGGATTCTTTTCTTCCTGACCACATCCCGCTAGCGCCAGAGCACCAATAAGTGCGCCAATGGTCGCAATAGATTTCAGTTTAATCGCCATATCCTTACCCCTAATTAATTATTCTCTTGGCAGATGCCTGTATGGCAAATGCGTATTGTGATGACTACTTGTGTGTGACAGCTTTTACTGCCCTGTCGCCGCAGAATTGAATCAGGTAAACCAAAACAACCAGTAATATTAATACCGTATTCATGACCGTCGCGTTATAACCAATATAACCATACTGATAACCAATTTGACCTAAGCCGCCTGCGCCCACGGCTCCACCCATAGCAGAATAGCCTACGAGTGTGATTAGCGTGATAGTTGCGGCATTAATGAGTCCCGGTAATGCTTCTGGCAGTAATATTTTTCTGATGATTTGCATTGGCGTTGCACCCATCGCACGAGCGGCTTCGATCAGGCCGGTAGGAATTTCAAGCAGCGCATTTTCCACCATGCGGGCAATAAACGGCGCTGCACCTACGGTGAGAGGAACGATAGCCGCTTGCAGACCAATCGAGGTTCCGACAATGATGCGGGTAAAAGGAATCATCCACACCAGCAAAATAATGAATGGAATCGAGCGGAAGATGTTTACCAGTGCAGAAACGGTCCGGTAGAGTTTTGGGTTGGCGATGATTTGCCCTGGACGTGTGGTATACAACAAAACGCCTACGGGTAAGCCAAGCACAAAGCCAAAGAAACCAGAAACGAACGTCATCGCGACGGTTTCCCATACTCCCTTAGCCATTAACCACATCATTGCTTCAGACATAACCCAGAACCTCAATTGTAACGTGACTTTCCTGCAGAAATTGGATTGCGGCTTTGATATCCGCATCGTTGCCGTGCATTTCTGCCAGCATGATGCCGAACTTAACGCCACCGGCATAATCCATCTGGGCGCTGATAATGTTGTTGTTGACGTTAAAGCGTCGAGCAACCTCGGACAGCAGCGGAGCATCCACCGATTTACCCGTAAACTCCATTCGTAATAGCGGTGTGGAATCCGGGCGAGAGTCAGGAGACAGACGAGTGAGGTAATCGTCTGGGATGTCCAGGTGTAACGTTGACTGAATGAATTTCTGCGCCAGCGGCGTTTTCGGGTGTGAGAAGACTTCGCTTACGGTGTCCTGCTCAATGAGTCGCCCGTCGCTGATCACCGCAACCTGATCGCAAATGCGTTTCACCACGTCCATCTCATGGGTAATAAGAAGGATGGTTAGACCGAGGCGGCGATTGATGTCTTTCAGTAACTCAAGAATCGAACGGGTCGTTGCAGGATCCAACGCGCTGGTCGCTTCGTCACACAGCAGAACTTTAGGATTGCTAGCCAGTGCACGGGCAATGGCGACGCGCTGCTTTTGTCCGCCGGACAAATTGGCTGGGTAGACATCATGCTTATCTGCCAGTCCAACCAACTCCAACAACTCATTGACTCGTTTGGTTATGTCGGCTTTCGGCGTGTTATCCAATTCCAGCGGTAGTGAGATGTTGCCAAAAACTGTGCGCGAAGCGAGCAGGTTGAAGTGTTGGAAAATCATGCCGATTTGACGGCGTGCACGTGTCAACTGGCTATCTGACAGCTGAGTCAACTCTTGCCCATCGACCAGCACTTTCCCTTCTGTCGGACGTTCCAATAAATTGACGCAGCGGATTAGTGTACTTTTACCTGCGCCTGATGCGCCGATAACCCCATAAATTTGCCCGGTGGGAACATGAAGGCTGACATCAGCAAGCGCGGTAATTGTTCGCCCGTTTTGCTGAAAAACCTTAGTAATATTAGAAAGTTCAATCATATGTTTTTTATCGTGAGTGCCTATGGCTGGACAAATCAGTTTCTGAATTAACAGAATATGAAATGGATGTTAGGGCGTCTAGACGTCTAAGTCAATCGGGATTGTCATGGCTCCGCATTCTCCCTATGCGCGAAAACATGCGATACTACTGCGTAATTTAGGCATTCAGGAGCAAAGTCAGTGGCACAAAGCGTTCCAGCAGTTTTTCTTGATCGTGACGGCACGATCAATGTCGATCACGGTTATGTTCATGACATTGACCATTTTCAATTTATTGACGGCGTCATTGATGCCATGCGTGAGTTGAAAAGCATGGGGTTTGCGCTGGTTGTGGTGACGAATCAGTCCGGCATCGCCCGCGGTAAGTTTACAGAAGATCAGTTTATGCAACTGACGGAGTGGATGGACTGGTCACTGGCCGATCGTGGTGTTGATCTGGATGGCATCTATTTTTGTCCGCATCACCCTGACGCTGGGGAAGGTGAGTATCGTCAGAGCTGTGATTGCCGTAAGCCTGAGCCGGGCATGCTGCTTTCCGCACAGCGTGAACTGAACATTGATATGGCGGCTTCTTATATGGTGGGAGACAAATTAGAGGATATTCAGGCTGCAATTGGCGCTGGTATAGGAAAAAAACTGCTGGTTCGTACTGGTAAACCCGTCACTGAGCAAGGCGAGGCACTGGCCGATGGTGTGCTGGAAAGCCTCGCAGACCTGCCAAAATGGATAAAAACGCGCAGTTAACAAGCGGAACGAATGAAAGATGCGCAAACAGAAAAAACTTTACGAGATTTGCTTGCGCTTCTGAATCGGCTCCCTATAATGCGCCTCCATCGACACGGCGCTGTGAACACACAACCGGGTCGGTAAAGAAAGAGAAAACACTTTAAAATAAGCGTTGACTCTGAAGGTGAAAAGCGTAATATACGCCACCTCGCGAAGTGGTTAAGACCACAACGCACTGCTCTTTAACAATTTAATCAGACAATCTGTGTGGGCACTCACAAGACCGTATCTTAAC